>CAYWRK010000054.1:0-2126 GCA_964461065.1 uncultured Nitrospiraceae bacterium | reverse complement strand
TCTGCGAGCATCTCGGTATGACCATGCCATTTCTGACCTGCCAGTTTCAGGGCCTCTTTTGATATAGGTCCGGTCACTATTGCATCAATCTGTTTGTCCCTTGCAAGTTCGATCGCCTTCTTTATATAACTGGCACAGGCCCTGCCACCCTCTGCAGAGGGGCCGCCTTTCTGGAAATTTTTCAATTCTCCGGTGTCAATGATCCTTACGGTCCCCGGAGAAGGAAATGTATCAGAAGGAAAACGCACAGGAACAAAATTCAGAGAAGCATTGCAGACCTGAAGCGCCTCTTTCATAACAGATTGATCGCCAATCACGATCGGGTGGCAGATTGTCTGAATCTCAGGATTCCGCAGGGCATTGACAATGACCTCAGGCCCTATGCCCGCTGGGTCTCCCATCGTTATCGCGATTGTTTTCATCATAGCTTATAGTCCTCCATGGCCATTACTCGCCGATTATTTTAACCAATACGCGTTTTTTTCTTCTGCCGTCGAATTCTCCGTAGAATATCTGCTCCCACGGGCCGAAGTCGAGTTTACCATCTGTGATCGCGACAACAACCTCCCGACCCATGATCTGTCGCTTCAGATGGCCGTCGGCATTGTCCTCTCCTGAGTTGTGACGATATTGGGAGACAGGCTCGTGGGGTGCAAGTTTTTCGAGCCACTGGTCAAAGTCATGATGCAGCCCTGACTCATCATCGTTAATAAATACAGATGCGGTAATATGCATGGCATTAACCAGCACAAGCCCTTCTCTGATACCGCTATCTCTCAGGCATTCCTCAACCTTTTTGGTTATATTGATAAAAGCCCTGCGCGTTGCAATATCGAACAAAAGCTCTTTTCTAAAGCTCTTCATGAGTTACATCATAGCAACTCCGCCCTGTTACCACAAGACAGCCGTATTTTTTTTCAAGACCAATTTCTTTAAGAAGAAAGTGAAGTTATCGTTATAAGGTCTTAAACTTAAAGAATAATATTGACTTTTCTCGCGGTCAGTGGTTTAATTTCCGTATGCAATCCCCCTTCAGCCGCTTAAGAGAAGAGAGGAGACCTTCAGTTCTGGTTGTAGATGATGTTCAACCAAATCTGGAACTGATGGAGGCTGTTTTTGAAAAGGCAGGCCTTCAGGTGCATTCTGCTCTCAATGCTGATGCTGCTCTTGCCTTATACACAAAGGAGCGCATAGACATTGCGGTGCTCGATGTCATGATGCCCGGCATGAATGGTTTTGAGCTCTGCAGAAGGCTCAAGCATTTCTCTGAAAAAGAATTCATTCCTGTTGTTCTCGTAACAGCCCTCAATGACAAGAAAAACAGGATTACCGGCATTGAAGCAGGAGCTGACGACTTTATCACCAAGCCCTTTGATACCCAGGAACTCATAGCCAAGATACGCTCGCTGCTCAAGTTAAAGGAACTGCATGAGCAGCTTGACCATTCAGAAAATATCATCTTCAGCCTTGTCCTCACCCTGGAGGCCAGGGATCATTACACTAAGGGCCATTCAACCAGGGTCGGCGACCTTGCCTCAGAGTTTGGAGCTTTCCTCGGTTTTCCGGCAAGGGATCAAGTGGTCCTCAAGAAGGCAGGCGTTCTTCATGACATCGGCAAGATGGCGCTGAGCGAGGCAATCCTCAAGAAACCTTCCGGCCTGACAAGCGAAGAGGCTGAAGAGATCAGGAAGCATCCGACACTCGGTGAAGATATCTGCAAACCTCTGAAGTCCCTGCGCGAAATACTGCCCGGTATCAGGCACCATCATGAACGCTGGGACGGCGCAGGATTTCCTGATAATCTTAATGGCCAGACGATTCCGCTCATGGCAAGGATACTTTCGATCCTCGATGCTTTTGATGCAATGGTCTCAATCCGGCCTTATCGCGGTCAAAGGTCTATGACTGATGTCATTTCAGTCATGGAGAAAGAGAGGCTCTCGGGCCAATGGGACCCTGAACTGACAGGCATTTTCATCCGCATGATGCGGGTTATGGCAAAGGGAAATTACAGCTATGCTTAAGATCGCGATAGCAGGGGGCGGAATAGGCGGAAGCGCGCTCATATCACTCCTGCGGGCTGATGCGAACACTGAACTGGTCGGTGTTTTTGAGAAGAAGCTTGA
>CAYWRK010000053.1:0-2176 GCA_964461065.1 uncultured Nitrospiraceae bacterium | reverse complement strand
TCGAGAAAGGGAAGGGCGAATTTGCGGGAGGTGTTGAGAAGATCGCGGAATTCCGCAACTGTAAGCTCAGGTTTTTTTGAATAGAAGGACTTTAATAAACTTATCATCTTGTCATATGCAATAGCAGACAGGTAGATCGATTCGTTGACTCTGACAACAGAACGCTCTTTTGCCAGGATATTCAGAATGTCGGTGATCTGTTTATGGTCCATTTTCAGGGCTTCTGCCATCTCTGTCTTTAAGGGCGGCTGAAATTCTCCACGCGTGAGTAGATCAACGATCTTTGTCTTATGTGCTTCGGCAACGCCGGACAGCGCAACTTTAAACGTCTTCAGTCTGAGCAGGTCCTTGTCAACGGTCACATCTTTGAGCGATGTCAGGAGATAATTAAAGAGCCGGGGGTCACTATTCAGAATCGTTCTTACCTCTTCTTTGGGCATGCCCGGCTTGAGGGGATGTTCTTTATGGAATGTCGCGAGCAGACTGCTCACCCGATTGTTCAGGAGATCAAAAGCATGTTTATGAATGAGGATCTCCTCGTGTTTTATGATCAGGCCTGACTGCACAAGTCCATTGATGGCGTTTCGAATGGCAGAAAGGTCAGCACTGATCCAGCCATAAATGGTATGAGCCGAGATTCCTGCGGGTCCAGCCTTTTCGATCTTCAGCGCAAGTTTCTGGTCGAGCTTTCCTGCATGCAATATTGACAGGTCCTGAATGCCGTCCTTTCTTTTTCTCCTGACTGGTGACGGGTCAAGTACTTCCCCGCCGCCGAGTGTTTCGAGAGGAGAGAATCTTCTGATGATATACCGGTCTCCTGACATGGCGACAACAGGAGTCTGCAGCCTGAATTGGCAGAAACAGCTTTCTCCTGCCTTGAGTTCTTCTTTCTCATAGAGGATGACGCGAGCGACGGTTTCAGCAGTGCCGGCATAGAAATGCACAAGGCTTCTGTTTTTTAGTGCAGGCACATTTTTGAGCAGCTCAAGAAAAAGATCCAGTGTCCTGGTCGGGACAAAACTCGAAGGAGCAACAGCAGCGTCTCCCCTCTGGAGATCATCCTTTTCGACCCCCTGAAGATTTATCGCAATCCTCTGGCCGGCATATGCCTTTTGAATGGCCCTGCCATGACTGTGCAGACCTCTTATTTTAGTTGTTATGCCAGCGGGAAGGATCTCGATAGGCGCATCAACAGCTATCATGCCGGATACTGCGGTGCCTGTAATAACCGTGCCGAATCCCTTGAGCGTGAAGACTCTGTCTATCGGCAGCCTGAATATCCCCTCTGATGTTTTAGGGCGGATAGTAAGTGCAAGGTCTTTTATTGACCGCTTAAGGGAATCAAGGTTTTCACCTGTCTTGGAAGAAACAGGAATGATGGCAGCCTGTTCAAGAAAGGTGCCTTTTACAAAATCCTTTATTTCGTCAGCTACGAGGCCAAGCCATTCTTTTTCGACAAGATCTGCCTTGGTTATTACGATCAGGCCTGCCTTGATCTTCAGTAGATCGCATATGGCAAGATGCTCGCGGCTCTGAGGCATGATGCCCTCGTCTGCAGCAATCACCATCAGAACAATGTCTATACCGCCTGCGCCTGCAAGCATGTTGCTGATCAGTTTCTCATGACCGGGTACGTCAACGATCCCGACCGTGAGCTCTTCCTCTGGATAGGCGAGATCAGCAAACCCGATATCAATGGTTATGCCCCGATCTTTCTCTTCTTTCAGCCTGTCAGGGTCAATGCCAGTGAGGGCTTTTACGAGTGAGCTTTTCCCATGGTCTATATGTCCAGCAGTGCCGAGGACGATGTGTCGCATGTCGTTATCCTTTTCCAAGCATACTGTTCATTATAATATTTTCCCGGCGGTTCTGTAATTTGTTATAGTACCCTATAAACAGAGAAAAAGCGCTTAACAATTAAGAACTGCATCAGGGAGGCAACAATGAAGAAGCTTAACTGCTGGGAGGTAAAACAGTGCGGTCGTGAACCTGGCGGCACGCATGAAAAGGACTTGGGAATCTGTCCTGTTACTGTAGAAATAAGGCTCAATGAATCTCACGGCGGCAAGAATGCCGGACGGAGCTGCTGGGTTGTAGCAGGGACTCTCTGTAAAGGCGAAGTACAGGGGACCTTTGCCCAGAAATACAAGAACTGCGAGACCTGTGATTTCTACAA
>CAYWRK010000052.1:0-2446 GCA_964461065.1 uncultured Nitrospiraceae bacterium | reverse complement strand
CTGAGCCGGTAGCCGGCATTCCGGTAAGGTCATGGGTCTTCATACGTTCTATCAGCGATCTTGTGTTGTCAAGATTATTGATACAGGGAAATGCCTCCTTGATCTTGTCAAAAACCGGCCCTTGTAGGGTTCCGTTGTTTTGTGTATTCATAGAAGAGAACTCCCAGCGCTTCAGCATATCTGCCATCTCGTCGATATCTTTTGCCGGTCGAACAAATACTTTTCTGATATAAAACCCAATACCTACAACAGAAGCACTACAGACAATAAGGGCAACAAGGAGAGAGATATTTCTTGATGAACTGAAGTTTTTCCGGAGATCAACAATAGAGGGTTTTTTCGTTTCAGGCCCTGAAACAGGATTCAGGTTCAACAGATCTGATTCCATGAAATGCCAGGCAGTCAGCACAGGAATAAAAACAGCAGCAATAAGAAGCAATGCTAAAACAATAAAGTGCAGCCTGCTGCCATGTGATATTGACCGTGAACCCATAATGCTCCTTTATGAGGATTGCAGGTATTTTTAATACTATTGCATATAAAAAGATTGCAGGCCGTATCTTAGCAAGAATCGTCCTGAAGTAATATCCGCATTTATTTATCGGCCGAAAGAGGTATTTTCTTTAATTGCAAAGGGCAGCAGTGCGATCTTATCAGTGTCCGAAAATCAGAACAGACCTCGATCAAGGGACCGATACTGGATTGCTTCGGAGATGTGGCTTGCTGATATGGATTCAGCCTGTTCCATGTCAGCAATAGTGCGGGAAAGCTTCAGTATCCGTGAATAGGCCCGTGCAGACAAGCCAAGCTTCTGCATTGCTGTTTCGAGAAGATTCACGGCATCAGTGCCGAGCTTGCAGTATTTCTTGATATGGCGGGTCTTCATCTGGCCATTGCTGTAGATCTTGTCGCTTTTGAAACGATTGAGTTGAAGGTTTCGTGTCAGAACGACCCGGTCCCTGATCTTCTCAGAAGATTCTCCTACGAAATCCGTTGCCAGTTCCTTGTACGGCACAGCCGGCACCTCAACATGTATGTCGATCCGGTCAAGCAGAGGACCTGACATTTTGCGACGGTAACGCTGGATCTGACCTGGAGCACAGGTGCAAACATGTTTCGGATCGCTGAGGTACCCGCAGGGGCAGGGATTCATTGCGCTTACCAGCATGAAAGCAGCAGGATAGGTTATGGAGGCCAGGGAGCGGGATACAGTGACCTCACCGTTTTCGATCGGCTGCCTCAGGACTTCAAGAGCGTTTCTCTTAAACTCGGGCGTTTCATCGAGGAATAGCACGCCATGATGTGCAAGGCTGACCTCGCCCGGCTTTGGAACCTGGCCGCCGCCGATCAGCGCTACATCGGATATGGTATGGTGAGGCGCCCGGTATGGCCGCGTTGCCAGAAGCGGCTGGCCATCCCTGAGCAGCCCGGCAACGCTGTGTATGCGCGTTGTTTCGAGGGCTTCATCAAAAGTCATCTGAGGGAGAATCGTCGGCAGGCGTTTCGCAAGCATGGTCTTGCCTGAGCCAGGCGGACCGATAAGAAGCACATTATGACCGCCGGCTGCTGCAACCTCAAGCGCACGCTTTGCATGCTCCTGGCCTTTCACCTCTGAAAAATCCTCTTCATAAGTCGAAAACTCTTGCATATTGGTGGTGATGTCAACTGCATAGGGCAAAAGGCTTTTCTCATGCCGCAGAAATGCAATCAGATCAGGAAGGCTCTTAACGCCGATAACCTGAACCCCGGAGACAACCGCTGCCTCAGGCGCATTCTCCTCAGGAATGATAAGCCCTTTCAGCCCGAGATCCCGGACCTTCAGTGCCATTGACAGAGAGCCGCGGACTGGTTTGATTCTGCCGTCAAGAGAAAGCTCGCCAGTAAAGACATATCCGTTGATCGCTTCAGGTTCGATCAAGCCTTCAGCGGTTATAATGCCGATGGCGATCGGAAGATCAAAGGAAGAACCTTCTTTTTTCAGGTCTGCTGGTGCGAGATTTACGGTGATCTGTTTGAGCGGGAAATTGAAGCCTATATTCTTGAGCGCAGCCCTCACCCTGTCCCTGCTCTCCTTTACAGCAGCATCCGGCAGCCCTACCATCGAGAAGTGAGGAAGACCCCGCGAAGAGATATCGACCTCTACCTCTACAGGAAAAGCCTCAATGCCGATTATGCTTGCGGAAAGTACCTTTGAGAGCATGAATGAAAAACCCCTCCAAAATTCTAAAACAGGATAGCATTAACCTGAGACAAAGGCAAGAATACATCGGTGGGATGTGCAGTTTGGAAATATTAATTACAGTTTTTAGCTTATGTTATGCAGACAAGCAAAGAGGAGACAACCGGTCTCCTCTTTGCTTGTGTAATATATACGATTATCGTCTGTTTGTTGTCTTAATTCGTTTTGGCAACTGCCTCTGATGTCTCCTTTACTTCTGCAGATGCT
>CAYWRK010000051.1:0-4311 GCA_964461065.1 uncultured Nitrospiraceae bacterium | reverse complement strand
GATACATGCATGGAGCGGAGAAGAGATCAGACTTCTCCGCTCCCTTTCACTTTCCTCTCTTGCAACGCTTCCGAAAGACCCTTCCAATAAGTATGTTTACGATACCCGCGCAGTAGCACTCGGCAAAAAACTCTTCTTTGATAAAAAGTTCAGTGCTAACGGCAAGGTCTCCTGCGGAACATGTCATATTCCTGAGATTGCTTTCACTGACAAACTTCCTCTTGCCAAAGGCATGGGTACGACCACGAGGAGGACAATGCCCCTGATTGGCTCTGCTTATAATGCATGGTTCTTCTGGGACGGCAGGAAGGACAGTCTCTGGTCACAGGCAATTGGGCCTATCGAAAGCTCTGTGGAGCATGGCTTTACCCGATCAATGTGCGCGCATCTCATCACAGACAAATATATGAAGGAGTATGAAGAGATCTTCGGAAAGCTGCCAAAGATAGACCATAAGAGCTGCCCTCCAAAGGCAAGTCCCGGCACAGGCAATCCTGTTGCTCTGAAAGCATGGAACGCTATGAAACCTGAGGACAGGGAGAGCGTGAACAGGATCTATGCGAACATCGGCAAGGCAATAGCTGCGTTTGTGAGCCGGATACTGCCTGAGCCGGCACCTTTTGATAACTATATTGATGCTGTCGTGAAGAACGATCTTGTAGCTGCAGACAAGCTTATGAACAGGAATGCTGTTGATGGTCTGAGGCTTTTCATCGGCAAGGCAAAATGCACGAGCTGCCACATGGGCCCGCTCTTCACCAACAGCAGTTTCCACAATATCGAACTTTCTACCAAGGACAAGGGAAGGGCTGAAGGCATAGGCAAGGTCCTTGGGGATGAATTCAACTGCCTGGGAAAATACAGCGATGCCAAACCTGAGGAATGTTTAGAGCTCAGATTTATCGACACGAACAGGGCAAAATACGTCGGTGCATTCAAGACCCCTACCTTGCGGAATGTTGCAGAGCGGCCGCCCTATATGCATGCCGGCCAGCTAAAGACCCTTGCGGAAGTCCTGAGCTTTTATCGCAGAAGCTCAAGCCACGAGCTTGAACACGACGGACTTACCAATTCAGAGCTTGTGAAAATTGAGGCTTTTCTTAAAACCCTGAGCGGCCCGCTCAGTTTTCCGAAGTAGGCTGATAACAAGGACAGAACAAAATCCTGCAGTAATTTTACCCTTCTTCGTTGACGCTGAAAAACCTGCTGTGATAAAATTCAGCACATAAAAATAGATGTATCTCATCGCTATTTCTGCGTAAATCGAAAGGATAAATCATATGAGGATAGTTGTATGCATTAAGCAGGTGCCTGACAGTGCAGAGGTCAGGATCAACCCGGAGACGAACACACTGATCAGGGACGGTGTTCCGACGATCATCAATCCCTATGACATGCATGCCCTTGAGGCCGGCCTTCAGATCAGGGAGACAGCAGGCGGCAAGGTCACAGTCCTTACCATGGGGCCGCCGCAGGCAGAAACCGCGCTTCGCGAGGCTATTGCCATGGGAGCTGACGATGCAGTGCTTCTGACGGACAGGGCGTTTGCAGGATCAGACACCTGGGCCACTGCCTATACCCTTTCAAAGGCTGTCGAGCAGATCGGCGCTGACGTGATCCTCTGCGGCAAACAGGCAATTGACGGAGACACGGCACAGGTCGGCCCGGAAATGGCTGAGTTCATGGATATGCCTCATATCTCCTATATCCGCAAGATTGTTGATGTTGCTGCTGACAAGATAATTGTGCAGCGGTTGATGGATGACGGGTACGATGTTGTCGAATCATCGCTGCCTGTGCTTCTGACCGTGGTGAAGGAACTGAATGTACCGAGGCTGCCGTCGCTGAAAGGCAAGATGGCTGCAAAGAAGACTGAGATCAGGAAGATGTCTGCTGCTGATCTGGGAGCTGACGAGAAGAACCTTGGCCTGAACGGCTCGCCGACGCAGGTGAAGAACATCTTTGCGCCTGAGTCAAAGACCGACAGGACCATGCTCGAAGGCACATCTGACGAAAAAATAGATACTCTGGTAAAGGAACTGGTGGGACTGAAATGTATATAAAAGTTAACAGGGATTTATGCACTGGATGCGAGGCATGTGTTTCATCATGTCCATATGATGCCATTATTATAAAGGACGGCAAGGCAGAGATTACCGAGATGTGTCAGCTCTGCAGGGCCTGCATGAGCGTATGTCCCGAGGGGGCCATATCAGAGGTCAAAGAGGCATCAGATACAAAGGAGACTGCGCAGGGCAGGGGCGTCTGGGTCTTTGCAGAGCAGCGTGAAGGCAAGATCGCAGGCGTATCGCTTGAACTTCTTGGCGCAGGCAGAGGACTTGCCGAAAAGCTTGGCACTGAGGTGAGTGCTGTGCTTTTCGGAGGTACAGATCATGATGCAAAGGAACTGGTCCGCTGGGGAGCAGATAAAGTTTTCCATTGTGACGAACCCGGTTTTCAGGCCTTTAATGACGAGCCGTATGCAGCGCTTCTTTCAAAACTGATCACCGAGCAGAAGCCCGAGATCGTGCTGACAGGCGCTACGCCGATTGGCAGATCTTTCTTCCCGAGGGTTGCCGCTAAACTGAGGGCAGGGCTCACCGCTGACTGCACCTCTCTTGAGATCGACGCTGAGACAAAGAACCTTCTTCAGGTAAGACCTGCGTTCGGCGGCAATATCATGGCAACGATCTTCTGCCCCCATGCCCGTCCGCAGATGGCGACTGTACGGCCCCGCGTGATGAAGAGGGGAACGTATGATGAAGCACGCAGCGGCGAGGTGATAAAGGTTAGTGCAAAGGGCATAGCATCCCGTACAAAGGTGGTCGAGACGGTGAAGGAAGTTTCCGAACTTGCGATCAATCTTCAGGATGCCAATATTATCGTTGCAGGCGGCAGGGGCATGGGCAATGAAAAAGGCTTCCAGCTTCTGCATGATCTTGCAGATGTATTAGGTGCGTCAGTGGCAGCATCACGGGCCGCTGTTGACGAAGGCTGGATACCGTATCGTCATCAGGTGGGACAGACCGGTAAGACCGTAAGCCCGAAGCTGTACATTGCCTGCGGCATTTCAGGCGCAGTTCAGCACCTGGTCGGCATGCAGTCATCGGATGTGATCATAGCGATCAATAAGAACCCCGATGCTCCGATATTCAATGTGGCGACGTTCGGTATTGTCGGCGATGCGAATGAGATCCTCCCGATGCTCACAAAGAAAATCAAGGAATTAAAAGGGTAATACATTATGACTACGGTATTCATGTTTCCCGGTCAGGGTTCCCAGACCGTTGGTATGGGCGCTGATCTTTTTGATCGTTACCCTGATAAGGTCGCTGAGGCGGATGCGATCCTCGGGTACTCGATCAAGGACCTCTGTCTTCTGAATCCTGACGATAAACTCAAACAGACTGACTACACGCAGCCTGCACTTTACATCGTCGACATCCTGAGCTATCTGGCCAGGGTTGAGGATGAGAGGATCAGGCCGGATTTTGTGATCGGCCACAGCCTTGGTGAGTATGCTGCCCTCTATGCGGCAGGCGCCTTTGATTTTGGCACTGGCCTCAGACTGGTCCAGAAGCGTGGCGCGCTCATGAACGCGGCAACCGGCGGCGGCATGGCAGCCATACTCGGCATGAAGGGTGATGCTGTTGCCACTGCCCTGGCCGAACTTGGCGCAGACAGTATTGATGTTGCCAATTTCAATTCCCCTAGCCAGATTGTTATTTCCGGTCCCAAGGCAGATATCGAGGCATTTGCGCCGCAGATGAAGGAAAAGGGAGCCAAGCGGGCGGTCATCCTCCCTGTCAGCGGAGCATTTCATAGTCGTTATATGAAGCCAGCAGCAGACGAGTTTGAGACATTTCTGGCTGGATTCAGTTTCAGGGGGCTGAAGATCCCCTGCATTGCCAACTGCAGTGCTCAGCCATACACGGATGCTTCGATCGCAGCGAATTTGGTTAAGCAGATCTACAGTAGTGTCCGGTGGGTTGAGACTATCAAGAGCCTGCGCGCGCAGGGTGCTGACACATTTGTGGAAATCGGCCCGGGAACCGTTCTGTCCGGCCTTGCCCGCCAGATTGAATAGCCTCGATCGTTTCATTTTTTAATATCAGATCAATCAACCTTATAAATATAATTTCTTGCCTGCCTTTATTAGGATTTTCATCTATACAAACAAATTGATGAAGAAGTAAAATAGAGATATTCGCGTTTAATACGCAATACGGCTCATTTCTTGTCTTGCTGATCACGGAAAAATTCAGGTATAGAGGCGGTTGAATGAAGATCCACGAATATCAGGCCAAGGAA
>CAYWRK010000050.1:0-4837 GCA_964461065.1 uncultured Nitrospiraceae bacterium | reverse complement strand
CAGGCCTCCTGGCATTTATTGCACTGCCCTCCCTGGAAACGGATACAGAGCTTTTCATCGATAAAGGGTGCATTTGGCAGAGCTCCGGCAAACGGAAAAGAGATCGCCTTACGCTCGCTTAAACTGCAGTTAAACGTGTTCTTTGCGCTGACCGGACAGGGCTCAATGCACTCTGCGCAGCCGATACAGGTATATGTATCAACAAAGCGTGCTTTATGCTTAATTTTGGCAACAAAGTTTCCATAAGAGCCGATAACCTCTGTCACCTCGGCCATGGTGAGCAGTTCGATATTTTCAGCGTAATCGCCGTGCAGTATTTCAGCCATTAAAGGTTCGAGCATGCAGGGGCCGCATTCCATATGAGGGAATAGCTCCTCAAATCTGACTGGCATACCGCCGATAACCGGCGATTTCTCGACCAGCACAACCCTCCTGCCGGAGCCGGCAATGCTCAGCGCAGTTTTCAGTCCGGCTGGCCCGGCGCCAATGACAAGCACGTCAGGACAGATATCAATTTCTTTCTTCTGAAGAGGATCGTGAAGCTGCACGCGGCTCACTGCTGACCGTATAGCGCGGCCGGCTTTTTCCGTGGCCATGTCCACATTCTGAGTGACCCATGCTATCTGCTCCCGGACATTCACCATCTGCATGAGATAAGGATTGATATTGGCACTGGAGAGCACCCGCATAAAGGTTGTCTCATGGTCTCTCGGAGAACATGCTGAGACCACAACCCGCTCCACGCTGTTTTCAATAAGATCCTTTTCTATTACCTCTTTACCCTCCTCCGAGCACATAAAATCTACGATCTTGAAATGAATGCCGGGGTAATGATCTAACAGGTTGTCTCTGACCTTGTCAGAATCAATTTTGTCCGATATGTTTGTTCCGCACTTGCAGAAATATACGCCTGTCTTCATGATCTCTCCCTTTGAGTAGTGAAGTTGAGTTCGCTCAGTATTGCGTTGACCGCAACAGGCACGGCACGTTCGATCTCGTCCGTCAATTGCTCGCCAAAGGATGTGACATCGAAGGCCTCTATGCCCCATATTTTTATCGTCGAGGGCAGATGAATATTAAGCATTCTGCCGAGTTCCAGCGCCGTCGAAAGATTTGTGTCATGTGTACACACAATATTCCTTGTGCCGCAGAGCTCATCCAGATCAAACTCAGTCACCTCGCCCGGCTGGAATCTGCCAGTCATCATGGCATCAACAATGCACGCCTGGTCATAGCCGGTCATTGCATCCATAAGCCGTATTCCTCCGGCATAGATCTCCTTGACATCTATGGTGTCATCTGCCCTATCATCTTCGCCGTGTTGACCAAGATGTTCTCTGATAGCCCGTGAGACCTTAATCCCGACGCTATCATCAGTGAGGATTGGATTGCCAAGGCCTATAACCACTGTTTTCATACGCGCAATTAATCCCTCTGAAGCGTTCTGATGACTTCGCTGCTGCTGTTCCTGATGATCACCTTCATAGGCATCTGCCCCGGCAGGAAATGTGTTGCGCACGAAAGGCAGGGATCGTAAAGCCGGAAGGCCATCTCTATCTTGTTCAGCATGCCTTCTTCAACTATTTTGCCCCTGGAAATAAGCTTTTCAGCTGCCCGCTTGATCGACATACTCATCGGCGCATAGTTGTTCGTTGTCCCGACGACCAGGTTAACGCTCGTGAGTACGCCACGCTCATCACTGACATAATGATGCGTAAGTGTGCCGCGCGGCGCTTCAACTGACCCGATGCCGACCCCGACTATCTGCTGAGGGATATTTCTGACATGCGGCGATGTTATCTCGGGATCCTGTGCAAGCTCCAGCATATGCTCTGCTGCATAGAGCAGCTCGATCAGCCGTGCCCAGTGGGTTGCAAGACGATGATGGATCGGCTGATATCTGCCATCGACTTTCTTTGAACCAAAGGTCCCGAACATACGCTCGAAATGCTCCTGGGCCAGAGGTGTTGCCATGGAGTCAGAGACATTCAGCCGTGATAGCGGCGTGGCAATGTAAACACCGCTGTCCATGCCGTCCACGAGCCCTTTCCACCCAATGTTCTTCAGATATGGAAATTTCAGGTATGTCCAGGGCTCGACCCTTTCTGCTATGTGCTTCATATAGTCAGAAGACGGGTACTTCGCGAATTCTTTTCCTTCAGGGTCCACAATTCGGATCATGCCATCATAGAAGTTGACCCGGTTCTTATCGTCGACCGTACCCATGTAATAGGTCTTATGCAGGTACACGTCAGAGGTGACGAGGTCGAGATATTGCTTATTTTTCAGAACAATATCATCGAAGATCTTAAGTGAAAATAAGGCAAAATCGATATTTTTCTTTGCGATCTCCTCGATCTGTTTGCGCTCATCTTCTGAAACAGATTTACTCCATCCTCCCGGAAGCCCTCCGGCAAGATGGACGCCACGTCCTCCGAGCATTTCGATCACATGATGATTACGTGCCCTGCAGTCTATCACCTGCTTGCCGATGTCGAGTCCAACCTTTTTGATGACGCCGAGTATATTTCGCTCGGAAGGTGGCGCATCAGGGCCAATTATGAAATCAGGGCCGCCTAATGCATAGAAGTGTGTTGTATGATCAGTTACATAAAAGGCCATATAGAGAAGTTCCCGCAGCTTCTTTGCTGCAGGTGGCGGTTCAACACCAAAAAGCATATCTAAGGCCTTGACCGAGGCCATATGGTGGGCCTCAGGACAGACGCCACAGATCCTGTTGGTGATCACGGGCATATCTTCAGCCAGCCGGCCTACGCAGAATCTCTCGAACCCCCTGAGTTCAGGAACCTGAAAATAGGTATTGGCAACATCCCCTTCTTCATTCAGAAATATCTCGATCTTACCGTGCCCCTCAAGACGGGTTATTGGATCAATGCTTATGTTCTTCATGCAATCCTCCCTTTCAGTATTGATCCCGGCAGGCTGTATTTATAGAACATGCCGGCATAATCAGGGATTGAACCGAGGACCTCATCGATTCTCCGGTAGATCTCGTCTTCTGCCAAGCCTTTTGTATCGCCGATATCGATGATCGAACCGAGCGCTGCGACCATTTTAGCTCCCTGATCGAGCACACCTTCCGGAGGACCATAGCACCCGGTGCAGGGCATATTCACCTTCGGACAGAGCGCACCGCAGCCATCGCGTGTGGCAATGCCCATACATAAAAGCCCCTGCTCAAGCAGACAGGGCTCTTTTTCAGGGATGATCTCATAAGTCCTGAACAGTTTTGATATTTTTTTATCTTCTTTCTTTTTGTCGCATTCATCACAGACAGCAGACTTTCCGGCTCCGATAACACTGCCTTTAGGCGGCAGCGGCGCACCTGCAACAACTGCACTTACTACATTCCATATCTGGCGCGGTTCAGGCGGACACCCAGGAATGAAGAAGTCAACATCAGTCACCTGTGACAACGTCCTCACCTTGTCGAAGAAAACTGGTATGTGAAGAGTGCCTTCTGCAACCTTTGTCTCAGGCTGAGGAATGATCTTCCCAGGGTTATCAATGGTGGGGTTATCGAGATAGACAGCCTTCATCAGGTCATCCCTGCTGTGAAGATTTGCAAGCCCGGGTATGCAGCCCTCAGAAGAACATGAGCCAAATGCGATCAGGATCTGAGATTTCTTTCTCAGGAGATGCGCCATCTCCTCATTCTCAGCAGTCCGGATGGCCCCATTAAAAAGTGTGATCGCTATGGCTTTGTCCGGCAACGCCTCGATATCCTTTTTCTTGGTGTCTAACAGACAGGGACAGAACATGAAATCAAAGGCAGCATCCACGTCAAGGATCTTCTCGTTGAGGTTGACGAGGGCTATTTCGCAGCCGCCGCAGGATGCAGCCCAGTACATACTCAGTTTCGGTTTATCAGCCATTCGTTATCTCCTCATCTTCTCGAATTAGAATCCCTGTTGGGCCAACGCTAAGATTTGTAAGCATTCACAACATTGGAAGCCTGGTCCAGGGAATCGACCATCTTCAAAATTGTTTCTGTAAGTTCTGCGGTTGAAAGGGTGATATGTTCAGAATCAGTCGAGATTCTCTGTACCGAAGAATTTAGCTCACCCATGGATGCGCTCTGCTCCTGAACTGCCGAGGAAAGGTTATCAATGCCTTCCTGTATCTGGAGCGCCTGGCTCTGGACTTTGCCGTTTGAAACTACGATACTTTTTACCACCTGCACGCCAGTGGCTACTCGATCTTCGGTTGCTTTTATCAGGCCGACAACAGCCTGGGTGGCTTTTGCCACTTTTTCGGCAAGTTTTCTCACCTCGTCGGCAACAACAGCAAAGCCTCGCCCCTGTTCGCCGGCTCGGGCTGCCTCAATAGCTGCATTGAGGGCCAGAAGGTTGGTCTGCTCTGCTATCTCCTTGATTACGGTAATGATATCAGTTATCTGTACGGTACTTTCCTGGATCTTGCCGATAGACTCGGACAAGAGGGAGATCTGCTGCGCATTCTCCTCTATATCGCTGACAATGCTGTTAACATTGTCCCGCGAGCGCATACCGATTTCAGCTATCGAGTTGACCGTGCCGGTATTTTCTTCAACAGCCCTGGTGACCATGGTCAACTCGGTTGTCTGCCCCTGTGTTGAACCACCGAGGTCTCCGATCAGACCAAGCACAGAGCCGAGAATATTGGAGGTCTCTATAAGTGAATTCTGGATCACTTTAATATCAGAGTCCATCATCGTGACCACGTCCTGATACCCCCTGACAAGGCTGCAAAAAGCCCCCTCACCGGTCTGGTTCAATGTGGCTGAGCCGGTAGCCGGCATTCCGGTAAGGTCATGGGTCTTCATACGTTCTATCAG
>CAYWRK010000049.1:0-6135 GCA_964461065.1 uncultured Nitrospiraceae bacterium | reverse complement strand
CTGCCTCTTTAAAACTCATTAAGGCTGGAAAGTATGTCCCTACCACGTGCCTTTTTTTGCGGTCCTCTGCCATGAACCACGAGCTTTCTCAGCTCTGCGCCCTACCTCTCATACGCCTCAGTTGCACCGGCGACTCACTCTCCACTCGGCTCACTCACCGCGAATCACGATTCACGATCTATTATTTAGATATCAGCGTGGTAAAATTGGCCATGGACTTGAAAGACAGAAAAACAGCAATCGCAGAAAATATCGCGTGGTTCTCAAAACTGAGTCCATCTCAGAAGATTCGTGCATTAGAAAAATTCAAGCGTCAGGTTAGATATCTAAAAAATCTGCAGACAATTCCCCAGGAAGACGATAATAAGAATAAGATTTGCGCTCACAGCAAATAGATGAATCGTTTGATCCGCTCTCTTTTATCACCAAACTCAATGAAGCCGGCCTTTCTTATCTGCTCATAGGCTCTATCGCTGCCGCCATGCATGATATTCCGATAGGCTCAGCTGATTACGATTTTTGGGTAAAGCCTGAACAGCGCTCACAAGTATATGAACTCACGGCCTCCTGCGGCCTTTCAGGCTCTTATCGTGCCGGGGATAACAGGCCACAAGAAACCTTTTCTGACGGAGAATTTGCCAAAGTCGATTTTTTCTTTGTTCAGGAATTTGCAAATGCAAAGAAGAATATCAGACTTTCTTTTGACGAAGCCTATTCAAGATCTCTCCTTAAGAGGGATGATGACGGCTCTTTTGAGGTGAAAATCCCATCTCTCGACGATCTTATTATCATGAATACATACTTTCAGAACTGAGGCAGGATCAGATACAGCAACTTGAATATCTGATGTCAAAAATGAACAACCCAGACTGAAATCTGCCCGCCAAGCGTTCAGAACTTGATATCTTGCAACTTGTCTCATATTATCATATAATCTGATTATCAGATAATATGAGGTGATTATTATGATGAAGACAATTAATGCAACAGACGCTGCACGCGAGTTCTCAGAGATACTTAACTCTGTAAAATACAAAAGGGATTCGTTTACCGTGATGAGAGGTGGCAAGCCCACTGCGGCAATCGTTCCTGTTGAAGCGACTGTCAGTCTTCGGACATTGAGCGATCTCCGGCTGATCATAAAGAACCTTCCACGCCTTGGTGAGGACAATTCGCAGTTTGCCCGAGATATCAACAGCATTTCCCAAGACCAGCCTGCCTTGCCGGAAAACAGCTCATGGGAGTAATATTTGACACGAGCGAGATCATCTCACTTGAGCGAAACCAGCAGGTTGTAGATTCGCTAATTCTGGGGCGTGAAGAAGAACCCTTTGGGATAAGCGTCATTTCAGTGGCAGAACTTCTTCATGGTGTTGAGCGTGCCGATACAGAAACCAGAAAGATCTTAAGACAGGCCTTTGTTGAAAAAGTGATTGAACTGTTTCCTGTCCTGCCTTTTGACACATCCGTCGCACGCACATATGCACGACTCTGGGCAGCATTGGCAAAAAAGGGCCTCACTGTTGGCGCGCACGATCTCATCATTGCAGCAACAGCGATCTCTCTGGACTATTCAATCGTGACAGCAAACGTCCGCGATTTCGAAAAAATTGAAGGCCTCAGGATCGAAAAGCAATCGTAAACCGGCCCTCAGTTCTCTGCTTTCTGCTCTCTGCTTTTATCCGTTCACTCATTACTCATCACTGCCGTTATTGCTCTCTGCTCTTCACTCCTTAAATCACGATTTACCATTCACGGTCTTTTTCTCTTAGCCTATGCTCCTATGCCATTAACTCCGAGCTTTCTCTGCTCTTAGCTCTATGCTCTTTCCACTTCACGATTCATGTCTTTTCAGCCCCTGCGGCTCGGTCCGCTCACAGGATAGTTCGCCAAGGAGAAGCGGAGAAGGGACCCGCCTGTGGCGGGTGCATAACGACTCACGCTTTACGATTCACGACCTACGATTTTTGAAAAGATGACACGGAGGAGGAAGGAGGGGTTGGAGATGAAGTTGCGGCGCCAGAGGCGGCGAGGGTCGCGTCTGTCAAAGTCGGCATCTTTGCGTGCAATTTCAAGAGAATGTGGATTAGCCGAGGTGCAGGGATTCTGGGAGCCCTTTATTTGTCTGCCATCAGCAAAAAGAGCCAGGCAGGGATATGTCGGATTGTCATCCCCTGCATGGCCCTCTCTTCAAAAAGGTCTTTGGTGACCATAATTCCGCACTTCTCCTTAAACATATGGAGAAATTTCACCAGCCCCTTTACATCTGAAGCCCCAATATTCGACTGGTATTTTACTTCTATTGGCATTACCCCTTCTTCTTCATCCAGAACAAGGTCAACCTCATGGCGGTCGTCTCTCCAGTAAAACACCTTTCTGGCCATAAGGTGGCGGGCGCATATGCTTTCAACGGCCTTGCCGGCATCAGGACGAAAAGCAAGCTGCAGGAGGCCGGGGTCGGTAACATAACACTTCTCCATGCTGCGCACCTGTTCTTCAACAGACTTCGCATATTTGCCATATCTGAAAACAAGATAGGCCGCCTCCAGGTAATGTAGATACCTTTCCGTATATTCCCGGGAAAGCCCGAGCGAGGGCGCAATGTTCGAGATATTCAGCAGTTCCGATGAGTGCTCACAGAGATACAGAAAAAGATTCTCCAGTGCCGCAGGCTTCTTTATCTGATAGAGTTCAACAAGATCGCGGTAGATCGCTTTTTCTATAACGTCTTCCTTTAGCAGTCTCTGCCGCATCGTCTTTTCTCTTGTCTGAAGGAGATGGGGGAAGCCTCCCTGTGACAGATAATCATTGAAGCGAATTTGTATGGTCGTAACATAAGGGACAAGGTCATCCTTGGCCGGCAATGCGCGAAAGGACCACGTATTGCGCATTCCGGCGATAAGACCCTGCAGCCGGCTGTCTCTCTCATGATATGCCAGATATTCAAAAAAGGTGAAGGGAAGGATTGTCTCTTCGACGGTCCTGCCCGCAAGGGATTCCGAACCTTTTCGGATCAGTGATGCAGCCGAGCCTGAAACAATAAACGTTATGCCCAGCTTCCTGTCAAAGTATTTTTTGACCAACTGAGGCCAGTCTTTGAGAAACTGGACTTCATCCAGAAGAAAATAGGACCTTATTGCAGGATGTAGAACTCTCCGGGTGAGCTGCTGATAAGCATTAACAATGTTGTCCAGCTGATCCAGCCCTGCAATAGTGTCCAGAGAAAGGAAAAGAATATTCTCCGGATTTACACCTTTTTTGAGAAGATCTGCAGCAATCTGATAAAGAAGGGTTGTCTTCCCCGTTCTTCTCGGACCCTTGAGAACAATTACCCTGTTCAGGTCGAGATATGACAAGATATCGCTCAGGACTGGACGCTCATAATCAGGCAGCAGCTCTGCTGGGACCTCTTTGGTAAGCCACCAGGGATTATAAAAATGGATAATTTCCTTTAATTTTTCCATAATCATATTATACTTTACAATAATATTAATTAATTGTAAAGTATGATTGCCATAATTAGGGTTGGCAGTCCGCCGAGGTTATGCATGCGCATGATGCGGAGATCTTCAGTGGATTTACGAATGAGCTGTCCGGGAAAATAATTATTTCTCTGGGATTCATCTCAAACCGCATCTGCAAAAGTTTGCGCGAATTATTGAGCTGAGGTCCTTAGCCTTTTCTTGACCAATTCTGGAGCTCTCCTCGTGTGGAGAACAGCGATGATAATAACAGTTTCTTGCTCAACGAGATAAATGATCTTATAGGGAAATCGCCTGATAAAATGCTTTCTTGTCCCTCTATAACCCTTCGGGTGAATTACGGGCGTTCTTTCAAGAACCTTCAATCCTGCTTCTACCTGCAAAAGAAAATCGAAACCTAACCCCTGCCGCTTATCCTCATACCACGAAAAAGTTTCTGCCAGATCAACTTCCGCCTCCGGCCTAATAATGACGGGATAGTTCATCGGCTACGGATTCTTTTAAACACCTCTTCCCACGGGGAACCAGCAGCCGGATTCTTATGAAACGCAGCCACCCGCTCATCGACTATTCTCTTTTCCGCTGCGCTCAATTCAATGGCATCAGCCTGAATAGCTATTGTGTCCCAAATGTCCTCCACCAGTTGAATCCTCTCAGGAATGGAAAGGGCAAGGGTATCAACCGCCGATATCGTCTTCATGTTAACCTCCTGGTCTCTTTTCCTATTTTACCATTCCCTTACAGTTTTTCTCACAGGTTAAGGGCGAGCAAAGAAGGTCGATCTTCGAATTTACAGAGATTCAAAACTGCAGGATGGGGAGGTTGAGATTATTAATCCTCAGCGGTTTGTCCCTTCATCCGCCTGTGGCGGGCGCTTTACGGCCTTTAAAAAACTGGGGGATTTTTGAGAGATTCTTGCGAAGAAGGGTTGGCAGGCCGCCCAGGTCATGCATGCGCATAATGCGGAGATCTTCAGACGATTTGCGGAGCAGGGATCGAGCCTCCGTCGATGATGATATGTTCGATGTCGGGATAGGTCTGGGAGGCGATACTAAGGAACCAGTCAGATAGGCAGGCAACATCATTCTTTTCCCGAAAGATTCCGGATACCCAAACATCGGGCACAGGCAAGCCGGAATGACAACCCTTCTTATGAATAATGTCTTTTATGTGTCACATAGGCATTTTTGGGATGGGTTCTAATGACCCCAAGATGTCCTCTACAGGTTTTAATGTTTCACTGCTTTGTCATGCTCGCCGACAGTGACCGGCGCCCCATGAAGTCTTTCCCATAAATCATGAAAAACGCCCGCTTCAACTTTGCGACGGAAGTAATTGATTTCTCCTCCTGGGCCGAGATTCATTATTTCTTTATAAATCTCCCCCTGCGCTTGATGTTTAAAATCTACACACTTGAATTTCTTGTCAGTCTTCATCTATCAATACCTCCTTCGGTGAGATAATCGTTAATATCCCATACCCGTTCAGAAGATTAATTTGGTTATATGCCTTCATCTTGTCCAGGCGCACTATGTGTTTAAAGTTCCAGGATACTATTGCATCCGCCCTCGCCACGGTTGCAGCAGCAACGTGTGTTGCGTCATCTATCCACTCAGGACCGAGGATCTTCGCCTCCATATAATGGTTGCGCAGTTCAAGAACATCATAGGTCAGCTCTACCCGCTCCATCGCATCTTCCGGCAGAGATAAAAGAATTTGTTGAACTTCCGGCGGCGCCCCATCAAACTCGGCCAACACGATCTCGCTGAGCAGGAGTATGCATCTGCCTTTTCGCACAAGCTCGATAAATTGTGATGATTCATTTGAAAACTCGGAATCCAAGCAGCCGCCGATTACGGATGTATCGGCATATATGCGCGGAGTTTTCACCGCTGACTATATCCGCTCTGTAGTTGGGTTTATGTCCATATAAGAACTATACCACGAACGCTTTACTGCTACAAACTATCATGTATCAATGAGCCCTCTTTTCTGCTATTGAGCGAGCGGTTATTAGGTCCGGTTTTTTCAAACATTGTCATTATAATCCCTGCACCTCCGGGGTGCAAGGATTCGGGCTTAGGGGGTTAGTTTTTGGCGGAGGATACGGAGGAGGAAGGAGGGGTTGGATATGAAGTTTCTGCGCCAGAGGCGGCGGGGGTCGCGAAGGAGGCGGATTCTACTCTTTACGAATTACGACTCACGTTTTACGACTTGCGCTTAACGGCCTCTAAAGAATTGGGGAATTTTTGAGAAATTTTTGCGGAGGAGGGTTGGCAGGCCACCGAGATTATGCATACGCATGATGCGCAGGTCTTCGGAGGATTTGCGGAGGATATTGGAGATGGAGCGGTTGCTTGTGCCGCCGATGCGCATTTTTATCAGCACCTCAGGGATATAGCAGGTCGAGATGCCGTGCCTGCCTAAAAAACGCATCATCAGTTCATAGTCAGCGGCTATTTTGAAGCTTGTATCAAACACACCTAACGCTTCATACACCTTACGCTTTACAAAGAATGTCGGATGAGGCGGCATCCAGCCTTTGCGGAGCAGGTCCGGAGAGAACTCCCCTGATTTCCAGTAGCGAACGACCGTGAATCGTGAGGCGTGAATCGTGAGGCGTGAATCGTGAGGCGTGAATCGTGAGGCGTGA
>CAYWRK010000048.1:0-6918 GCA_964461065.1 uncultured Nitrospiraceae bacterium | reverse complement strand
GGATCAGGAAGAAAACGCTGTATCCGTCAAATTTATTCTTGATCTGGCTGATGTCGCGGATCGTGTCGATCATATCAGACAGCCTGTCAGGGTTATCTGTGGTGGACATGGTGAATTTGTAACCCTGTTCCCTCAGAATCTGTTCCTGTATGATGCCGTAATATCCGAACCGGCAGGGACCGTATCCGCCTGGCATGAGGATGGCATCTGCTCCGTTATCCAGGGCCTCCATCATGTTGCCGAGGTTGATCTTGAAAGGCAAGCAGGCGAACTCCGGCGAATATTTAACGCCGAGGTTTAAGGTCTTGATCGTTGCTTTTGGCGGAGGCTGCATGTCCACACCGTGCTGCCGCAGCACCCGCGTATATGCAACAGAAAGAAGGCCCATATGCGGGACAGTGAGCTTCATACTGTCACCTTTGCAATCATATCTATGAACGCCTCGACCCGGGTCTGAATGCCAACGTCTGATGCATGTTCATCAATACTGAGTGCCATATATGGCTTGTTCCTCTGATTGAGTCTTTTCCTGATCAGGTCGCCCGTGAATGAGTCAGGCCCGCAGGTAGAACTGCAGACATTGATAACGCCGTCAATACGGTCATCCTTGAAGAAAAGTTGAGCAGAAGTCACCGCTTCCTTGCCCATGTCCCAGTACACCCACTTGGGAATCACAGCCATAGCCTCACGGATATCAGATTCATCAGGCTTTATGAATAGAGGATTTGCATCGAGGTCTCTTATGTATTTAAAAAGGTTTTTCGAGAGATGCCGGTCGAAAAGGAGATAGGGCCTGCCGACAATACCGATGTTCATCTTCCCTTGGGATGACGGAACATCGGAAAGCAGACGCTCTGACTGTCTGTGCTGTTGCCATGGGATCTCATTTCCTGCGTTCATCATCTTCTTGAATATTGTATATACGTCAGGATGGGACAGAGAAATTGCCTTTGCAATGGGCCTCGTGAACTCGTGTATCGCCTGATCGCCAAATTGCTTAACATGGAACATGGGGTCCATAACACCGGGCAAGTTCGTAAAGCATGCCCTGACAACGTCGGGTAGGCCGATCATCTTTGGACACATGAAACTTTCCTTCTCAACGCTTACATACCGCGGAATAAAAAGAAGGTCAACGCTGTCTTTGAGGGCAGCAACATGTCCCAGAAAGGTTTTAACCGGCAGGCAGAAATCCCCAATTGCATGCCTGATACCCTCCTTGAGGATGTCGGCATGTGTTTCAGGTGATGTTATAACCTCGCATCCGAGTTCACGGAAGAAGAGCTTCCAGGACTCAGCATAGCTGTAGTACAGCAGGCCTCTGGGGATTCCGATTCTTTGGTTTTTCATTGCTATGAAGTGTGTGTAACTCGCTGAATAATAGCTATTTTTAGGTAACATGATTTTAGATTATTCTGGTCTCTTTCTGCAAAGAAAGATCTGCTGAAAATAGTTCTTATGTTTTGGCCGGGAATGTGTTAATCTTATTATGTGTCTAAACCCCCTAAAACCGGTCATTGCAGGTGAATTGATATATGAATGAAATTCATGAAATTATAGAAATGGGCAAGAGGCTCGACGAGCTTACGTATGAGGTATATAGTCATTTTGCGAAGAGGGAAGATTTTGACCCCGCTGTTGTCACACTCTGGACGAATATGGCCGAATGGAAAAAAGGCCATGCTAAGCATTGGCGGAAGATCTCAAAAAACCTTGTTTATAAGAATATCCTGAAGAGGAAACCTGCTGAACTGGTGACGATCATTAAGCAACTCAAGAACATACAGGCAGAGCTGGTGGAATTTCTGAGGCGGCTTAGAAAGAAGAAGGTTTCCCAGGGAGAAGCAGTTTCACAGACGGTCTTGAATGAGTTTTGGCTTATTTCGGATGTATTTATCGAGATCTTCTATATTTATGGACAGAGTCTTGAAGAACGCACGGTGAGTATGGTCGATGACTGCCAGGCCAATCTGGCTTCCATGGCAAAGACCCTGAGGCCTTATCTCAAGCTGAATCCTCTTTATTCAGCACTGATGAAATCAATGAGTGAGATTAACGAAACCCACGACTTTCTTGTGCACCACTACGGGAAGAAGAGAAAGACCGCAGTCTGAGGGAGCTGCATCATGGATGCAAAGCTCAACATAGCCGGCATTTTCACCTCTGAGGCAGATCTCGCAGAAACGATTCGTCAGCGAAAGATTTGCTATGATATTGAGCCGTACTATAACACCACAAAGCAGGGACAACTGCTCCAGATCGGCTATCAGGTCAATATATATGGCACGTTTCCCTCGGCAGATAAAAAGCCTTCCCTAGATGATCCGGAATTTCACAAAATATTGAGGGATGTGCGAAATATCGCCGAAGCATTGTCAAACACCTGTGATCCTCTGCATATGTGCGAAGCAACTATTGAAGATTCCACGACCATAAGCTATGCGCATGAACGAAAGATGAGACCTGATGTTACTGTTCATATCCCGATCTTTGACCAGGAGCATTTTGGCCACCCCGTTGACAAACATATTGAGGATACGGCGATAGCGGCAGGCAAGATACTCGAGGCTGCCGGCGTTCAGAAAAAGAGATGGGAAGATCTGTCTAACTAAGCGGTTTTGTTGCCTTGATATACGCTGAAATAACCATCTTTTCGACGCCTTCACCAAACTTCCAGCTCCTGATTATCTCGTCGCTGTTCTGTTTATCAACGAGGCAGATATCAGTGAACCCAGATTTATTGAGTATCGTCTTCAGTTCCTCCACGGGAACCGATCCGGTTATTCAGCCGCTGTAAGCGTGCTCGTGGTCAAGGATCTCTTTGCTGAATTCAGCTCTCTTGAGGATGTCGGAAATGGCAATTCTTCCGCCTGGCTTAAGAACTCTGAATGCCTCACTAAAAACAGCCTGTTTGTCCGGAGACAGGTTGATGACACAGTTCGAGATGATCACGTCCACGGAGTTGTCTTCAAGCGGTAAATGTTCGATCTCACTATGTCTGAATTCTACGTTATCAGCCCCAAGGTTATTGGCATTTTCAGTAGCTTTTGCAACCATGTCCGGCGTCATGTCAACACCGATCACACGGCCGGTCATGCCGACTTTCATGGAGCAGAGTATTGCATCAAAGCCTGCGCCGCTTCCCAAATCAAGGACTGTTTCGCCCTCTTTGAGGTCAGCGATCCCCTGCGGGTTGCCGCAGCCCAGCCCGAGGTTTGCCTCGCCAAGGCCGATTTTCAGTTCTTCATCGGTATATCCCAGCCTCCTGCCCGCCT
The DNA here is from genome assembly GCA_964461065.1 of uncultured Nitrospiraceae bacterium. Taxonomy (GTDB): domain Bacteria; phylum Nitrospirota; class Thermodesulfovibrionia; order Thermodesulfovibrionales; family UBA6898; genus UBA6898. Next base: position 3,643 of record CAYWRK010000048.1, on the reverse strand, counting down.
CGAGAAGGCTCACCGTGTCAGAGTCCGGTGAGCAGCAGCTTGAAGGAGCGAGGAAGGAGAGATTGCCCTTTGCAACGTCAGAATAACTCTTGACCACGATCTGCTTGAGCTTTGTCTTTTCATTGTCCATGTTACAATGAATATACCATGAAAAGAGGATGTAGTATCGATGAAAAAGCGTAAAAGGCTCCTGTTTCTCGGGGACTCATTGATCGAGTATTTCGACTGGGCAGAGCGGTTCCCTGATTACGAGGTGTACAACCTTGGTATTGCAGGGGAGACGGTTGATGGGCTTTATTTCCGCCTCAAGGGTATTTTCAGGAAGGTGACTGACCCGCAGATGGTCTTCATCATGTCAGGCATCAATAGCATGGCAATGGGGGGAGGGGGAATAGCTGATATCTATCGAAAGATCGTGCGGGAGATTCGACTGGCCTATCCCTCGGCAAAGGTCATTGTGCAGAGTCTTCTCCCTGTTCTTTTCCTCTACATAGAAAACGAGGATATACAGCATATGAATGCGAGCCTGAAGCAGATGGCTGCTGATGAAAAGGTCCTGTATCTTGATGTCCATTCACGGTTTCTTGATGCAGAGGGCAGACCGGTAGCCGCATTTTTGATGGATGACGGCATACATGTAAGCGACGAGGGCTACAGGGTTTGGTCGGGCGAGGCAGAAAGGCTGCTTAGCTCTTAGACGTCAGTTAATCCTGCAGTCCCGGTCTGCGTAGATCATCTTTGATCCCAGATTGTGGCGGGCGCTCATCCGCAGAGTGTCCGGCAGAGAGTTGATGATCGATATCTGCACTTCAGGCCGCCGGCGGTACCCGAAGCGCTCCAGCTTTTCCATGGTTACCTGCCCATCGTTTTCTTCGTTCAAATACACCAGTGCCGCTGTGCAGGCATTTTTCAGTTCAGCCATAGCCATGTTGTCATAAGACATCTGCATCGCCTGTTCAGGGCTCTGCGGAAATCCGGGTGGCAGGTTCTGGCCCGGTAATAGGGGCATTACCATGGGCATATTCATCTGTTCTGCTGCCTGTTCCTGTTTCTTTCTGACAGCAGATACCACGAGTGAAATAGAAATGATTATGCTTATGCAGAATATGGCGCCGATGCCGACATATACGGCAGCGGGTTTTACTCCGCCTTCACTTGTTATGGCATATCCGATCTCTGACGAAGTCTTTGCCCGCTTTATCGCATCGATAGAGCTCTGTGCATGCCTGAAATAGATAAAGTATGCAGTCAATCCCATTGCAAAGCAGGTCAGGATATTGATGCCGGGAATAAAGCTCAGTACCAGTATTCCAATGGCATGCAGGTACAGTTTTCGGTAAAGCAGCCAGAAGAAGGGAACAAAAAATGCAGGCCAGTGCCAGGTTGGCACAAAAGAAGTTGGCCCATTGATGCCGAACTTACTGAAACTATCCATATATTTATCGGCATGCGGCCCGACAAAGAGATCGACATATTCTTCATTGCTCAATAGAGGTGCTTCCTTCTGGTCCTGCGCGGTGCCGGATTCGGCTTCAATGGCAGCTACCGTTTTGGGCGGCTTCTTCAGGTTTGCAGCGGCAATTACGAAGAGGCCCTTGTCATCAAGAGCAGCCCCGAGTGCAGATGCCCAAAAGGTTTCATCGCGTCTTACCATCTCCGGACCGCTTCCCTGGAGAAAAACGGATGTGTTGTAGTCAACAATTAATGATGGACAGGCTTTGACAAGTTCTGCAATGAGTTGTCTCAGCGCTTCATATAGGTCGCTCTCCTGTCTTCCGAGAATACCCTTAAAATCAATTGCATCGGCGTCTACAGCAAGAGGCTTCTTCTGTGTTCTTATGAAGACCATGACCCTTATCTTAGGCTTAATACCTGAGGGTATGTTGTACACGGAAATCAGAAGAATGTCAGAGAAGAACACGCTTTCATTGCCGTAACGGTTGAAATTCAGTCCGCCCTCAGCACTGCTTAGTGCCCTGCAGGGAAGAGGAGCGTATTGAAGAGATACTGCCTTTTGCTGAGCGGTAATTACCACCGGCCCAAATGGTTTCTCTTGGGGTCTTTCGACATCTGTAATAGATGCAGGTGTCGACTGTAAGGGAAGTTCAGGCCCCAGTGATGCCTGCGTTGGTAGAGATGATGCTGCTGCAGGCTCTGCGGCAGAATTCAAAGTTTTGCCGGTTTCTTTCTGCTGAACCTGTTTTATAGAGCAGACAGCACCTGCCTTCTCAAAAATGGCTTTATACTTTTCTGCAGTCTTCAGATCAGTGTTGCTTTTGACAACGATTGGGCGGCCCACAAAGTAGCGATCAACGACATCTGCCGAGAGCTTGAATATTGCTGAAAGCTTTCTCTTTGTCTCTCCGAGTTCATGACCAGGGACTGTCTCGCCGCTCAAGATGATTTTATAAACAGGCTCTGTCATGAATAGCGGTCCCGGACATCATGCTGGAACGATTGGACGGATAAACGCATGGTCTCTTCAATCTGATGCATATGTTGATTATTTTACCACAGGGGAAGAGAGACAGAAAAGAATTGGCTTGTGCAGGAGGCGCAGGCAGTAAGGGCACCTTCTTAAGGACTGTAATGAGTCAGTTTCAGGGGTCTTCACATTAGTATTGCTTCTCTAAAAATCATCGGATATAATCGGTGCATGCCAAAACAGCATATCGGGGGGTTTTTCTGATGCAAGACAGAGATGCTTCTGTTCATTCAAAGCGGTATTCTCAATGAAGTGGGAGAAAAAAATTGCAGGCTTTGCTGATCATATCAAAGGCTTTGTTCTCGCAGCTTTTCTTATCATAGCGATTCTCGCAATTGTTCTGGCTTATCGCTATTACGAATATCGCCAGGAAGATCCTAATTTCTGTGTTTCTTGCCACCATATGAAGGAGGCGTATAAGGAGTGGCAGAAGGGGAAGCACAGGGATATTATTTGCCAGCAATGCCACCATGTCAGCATGATTGAACAGAATCAACTGCTTGTTGCATTTGTTATGAAACAGAATGGGCAGTCTTTTTCTCAATCACACGGAAGAGAAAAACCCTGGGGGGAGTGCAAAAAGTGCCACATGGATAATGCTGCCCAGGGATCTATGAGTCTGAAGAAATCCTATGGCCACGCAAAACATGTCTTCATGCAGAGCATTGAATGCAAAGTCTGTCATAAAGGCACCCTGCATGATTTCAAGCCCAATGAGAGCGCCTGCATGGGATGTCATAAGGACAAAGGCGTTCACGGCATAGGGATGGAGGCATTCTCCTGCCTCAAGTGCCACTCATACTCTGAAAAGACCGCATCAATGATACCAAAAGACAGATGTAATAAATGCCATCCGTCAGTCTCTGTCAGGGGGCCGATGTCCAGTATTCTCTGCCATCAGTGTCATAAACCCCATGGAAAAATCATTCCGACTCTGGCTCTGTGTACAACAGAATGCCACAGCAATGAGTCAACAGTTGGACAGCATGGACTGCATATGAAGAAAGGGCTTGACTGCCTTGACTGTCATAAGGCGCATACTTGGGTGGTAGGTGAAGCCAGGGCCCAAAAACTATGCAGCCGCTGCCATGCCTACAAGAATCCCCGACTTTTCATCTATTAGACCTGAATTCGGCCTCAAATCTTCGCATAACTGCA
>CAYWRK010000047.1:0-9276 GCA_964461065.1 uncultured Nitrospiraceae bacterium | reverse complement strand
AGCAGATGGTTTTCAGAATAGACTGGGCTGAACCTTTCCACTGATTACTGTATAACTGATTGCTACTATTCGCCTTTAACTTTAGCTATAATACCTTCTGCAATGCCTTTCGGCACCTCGTCATAGTTCGCGAACTGCATTGTATATGTTGCTCTTCCCTGCGTCCGCGAGCGCAGGTCTGTTGCGTATCCGAACATCTCGGAAAGAGGAACCTGCGACTTGATTACCTGTGCCTTACCTCTTTGTTCCATGTTCTGTATCTTGCCTCTCCGGGAATTAAGGTCACCAATAACATCGCCCATATAATCTTCCGGGGTGACAACTTCAACATTCATAATGGGCTCCAAAATAATTGGCTTCGCTTTCTTAGCGCATTCTTTAAAACCCATAGACCCTGCTATCTTAAACGCCATTTCAGAAGAATCGACCTCATGGTATGAGCCATCAGTGAGCGTTACCCTGAAATCAACAAAGGGATATCCCGCAAGTACACCGCCATCAGCAGCCTCCTTGACACCTTTTTCAACAGCATTCCAGTATTCACGAGGCACTGTTCCGCCAACGACCTTAGTCACAAACTCAAAACCTTTACCAGGCTCAAGCGGCATAATCTCAAGATAGACATGGCCATACTGCCCACGACCACCGCTCTGCCTGACAAACTTTCCTTCAGCTTTTGCAGCCGTACGAATCGTTTCCCTATAGGCAACCTGCGGCTTACCGACATTCGCCCCCACCTTAAACTCGCGCGTGAGCCTGTCAACAATGATTTCAAGATGGAGCTCACCCATACCCGCAATAAGCGTCTGACCAGTCTCCTCATTAACTGAAACTCTGAACGAAGGATCCTCCTGGGCAAGCTTCGCAAGAGACTGGGACAACTTCTCCTGGTCTGGCTTTGTTTTTGGCTCGATTGCAACGGAAATAACCGGATCCGGAAACTCCATGGCTTCAAGGATTACCGGCATCTTCTCATCGCAAAGTGTATCTCCCGTAAGAGTAGTCTTAAGGCCTACGGCTGCAGCGATATCGCCGGCAGAAACCTCCTTAATATCCTCTCTCTTGTTAGCATGCATTTTGAGGAGTCTTCCAACGCGCTCTTTTGTGCCTTTTGTGGAATTATAAATATAAGATCCGGCATTCAAAGTTCCGGAGTAAACCCTAAGGAATGTAAGTTGACCAACAAAGGGATCAGTCATAATCTTGAAGGCAAAGGCAGAAAAAGGCTCCTTTGGCCCAGGCTTTCTAACCTGCTCTGAATTATCATCCGGCGATATGCCAATCACAGGCGGAATATCGTAAGGTGAAGGCAGGTAGTCGACAATGGAATCAAGGAGATGCTGAACTCCCTTATTCTTAAATGCTGTTCCACAAATGACCGGAGTCAGTTTCATCTCAATAGTACCCTTTCTTAGGGCTGCACGAATCTCATCAGCAGTCACGTCCTGACCGTTAAGAAACTTGTCCATGACTTTTTCGTCGACATCAGAAATCGCTTCGATCATCTTTTCCCGATATTCTTTGGCCTGGTCAAGATAATCGGCAGGGATCTCACCCTCGACATATTTTGCGCCGAGCGTTTCATCATCATAAAAATAGGCCTTCATTGAAATAAGATCGATAGGACCCCTAAATTGATCCTCTGCTCCGATTGGTATCTGAATAGGCACAGGGTTAGCGCCGAGCCTGTCAACCATACTGTTAACACACATATAGAAATCTGCACCCATCCTGTCCATTTTATTCATAAAGGCAAGTCTGGGAACATTATATTTGTTTGCCTGGCGCCAGACTGTCTCTGACTGAGGCTCTACACCAGAAACAGAGTCAAATACGGCAACGGCACCGTCGAGAACCCTAAGAGAGCGTTCAACTTCTATCGTAAAATCTACATGACCTGGGGTATCGATGATATTGATTCTGTGGTCACGCCATGTACAGGTTGTTGCTGCTGACGTGATGGTAATGCCTCTCTCCTGCTCCTGCACCATCCAGTCCATAACTGCGGTACCTTCATGAACCTCACCGATTTTGTAAGTTACACCGGTATAATAGAGTATCCTTTCGGTAGTCGTAGTTTTCCCGGCATCGATGTGTGCCATAATTCCGATATTGCGTGTTGTTTCTAAAGGACCGCGTGACAAGATATTTCTCCCTTACTCTCTTTACCATCTATAATGCGCAAACGCCTTATTAGCATCTGCCATTTTATGGGTGTCTTCCTTCTTCTTAATAGAAGCACCGGTATTGTTAAATGCATCAAGCAACTCACCAGCCAACCTCTCCCGCATAGTCTTCTCGCCACGGCCTCTTGAATAATTAATGAGCCATCTGAACGCAAGAGCCATCCTTCTCTGCGGTCTGATTTCGACCGGCACCTGATAGGTGGCACCGCCCACTCTTCTTGCCTTAACCTCAAGAAGGGGCTTCACGTTCTCAAGCGCAGCCTTGAAAACCTTGAGCGGATCGTTCCCTGTCTTTTCCAAGATAATATCGAAGGCGCCATAACAGATGTTCTCTGCCGTAGCTTTTCTTCCGCTTTCCATGATAATAGCGACAAATTTGCTCACGACCTTACTGTTATATTTCGGGTCTGGCAGTATCTCTCTTTTTTCGGCAACTCTTCTTCTCGGCATTTACATTACTCCGTTTATTTAGGCTTCTTGGTTCCGTATTTAGATCTGCTGCGCTTCCTGTCATTGACTCCCTGGGAATCAAGAGTACCTCTGATAATATGATACCGGACACCGGGAAGGTCCTTCACTCTTCCTCCCCTGATCATGACAATCGAGTGCTCCTGAAGATTATGCCCAACGCCCGGGATATAGGCTGTCACTTCCATGGCATTGGTCAACCGTACCCTGGCAACCTTTCTCAATGCCGAGTTCGGCTTCTTGGGCGTTGTTGTATAGACTCTGGTACAGACGCCCCTCTTCTGAGGGCATGACTTCAATGCCGGGCATTTCGTTTTCTTTATCAGGGTCTTGCGTCCCTGCCGTACTAACTGTGCTATTGTAGGCACATTCCCTCCAAAAAAATAAAAAGTGAACAATCCTCTACACTCTGGGAAACCTTGCAATATTACCAGAGCAACTAATTAATGTCAAGCTTTTTGTGAGCAGTATTTATACTGCGACTTTAACAGAACCCACCAACGGGAAAAGGGAGTATAGCATTGTGAGAGAGAAAAGTGTACATATTTTTCAACATCACCAACGTTAGTGCCTGAAAGCCCTTTGCCCGGTGAAAACCATGGTCACCCTTGGATCAGCCTGATTGCAGGCCTCAATAGACTCATAATCCCTGTCAGAGCCACCGGGCTGAACGATCGCGGCAATACCCTCTTTTATGCCGGCATCCACACCGTCCCTAAAAGGAAAGAAAGCATCTGACACCATGGTTGACCCTATAAGGCCGCCCTTCTCTTTATTGGTAAGCTCATCAATCTCCCGCAGCGCAGCAATATCCCTCTTGCCCAGAGAAGCCTCCAATTCAAACGTTTTGTAAGGGATTCCATATTTCTTGTAGCAGAGGCTATCAGCATATTTTGTGTAGGCCTTGAAAATAGCTATCTCTGCAACGCCAACACGGTCCTGTTCTCCTGTCCCTATTCCGACGGTCACGCCATCTTTCACGTAAATGACCGAGTTTGACGTAATACCCTGCTCAACATTCCAGCCAAACAGCATATCATCATAGTCTTTCTCTGTCGGTTGCCTTTCGATAATGTATTCTTTCCCTTTGTATGCGGTCTTTGCCAAAAGGAAATCATCCTTTGTCCTTATCCTGCTGACCGGGGACTGCTGAACAATTATTCCGCCGTCTATTAATGATTTAAAGTCCACAAAACGAAAAGAGCGATATTTTTCAAGTTCATGTATTTTATGTATCTTCACGATCCTAAGATTTTTCCTTTTAGCAATGATCTCAAAAGCGCCATTCTCGAAATCAGGGGCAGCGACAACTTCAAGATAATTATTGCGGACCAATTCTGCGGTCATCTTGTCCAAGGACTGGTTAACAACGAGGCATCCGCCGAATGCCGCAATCCTATCAGCCATATTCGCTTTATCATAAGCATCTGCAACAGTATCTCCATACGCAACACCACACGGATTATTATGCTTCATGATAGCAGCAGCAGGCCTGTCAGAGAGGTGCTTGAGGATATTCAAGGCATTGTCGAGATCAGTGAGGTTTGTCTTGCCAGGATGCTTGCCTGCCTGCAACATATCGGCTTCTGAAATGCTGCTCACCAGCCCATTACCCGGCTCTATGAATCTGCAATCGCCCAGAACCAAATTACCATTTACCAGCTCATAGAGCGCGGCCTGCTGATCAGGATTCTCGCCATAGCGCAGCCCTTTTTCGACAAGCTCTCCTGTCTTTTCGTCGGGTATCTTCCATGCCCTTTTTCTGTATACAAGAGTCTGACTCCCAAACCTGATTTCCATTTCGTCAGAAAAATCATCATCCATGATGGTTTTGTACATCTTCTTTATATCCGACATCGGTATCTCCTTAGGTTACAAAAGAGTAATCGTTATAAGCGATGGGGAATAATAGCAAAATGAAATGGAAAGTTGAAAGCAGCCGGAGCTGGCTTAGTGGAACTGCAGGCCTGCCCGGTAAAGATCACGATCAACCTGTCTTACCCAACGAACAACTCCCGTCGTTGAAGCAAGAGGCAGATCATCTTTGACTCTTACATGCAGTCCTTCACGGATGCAGCAGGGACTAAAGATATAGAGGCTCATCCCTGCTTTGCTGATGTCTATAGTTACGCCTTTGAAGTCTTCTTCTGCGTCAGGAATGCAGATATACTTTATTGTTCTGAGATAGGGAAATCTTTCTTCGCTTCGCATGTTCATCTTTTGAAGTGCCATATTACCTCCCCATAAAAAATCTGCGGCATTATATCGCATTGATCAACTCTTTTTCAATAAACCGTTTGCTTCAATAACAGCACATACAGAATTTAGCTCTTATGGTCAAGGAGCCCAAGAGCAGCCAAACACACTCATCGGACTCTGATCTCTTTTTTTGCAGAAGCCAACTCCACCGGTTCAGTCTTCTCAATGCCCAGAGAACGTGCAAAGGAACCGGGGTATCTGAGATAATTGATCCGGGCCATAATAGTCACCGTCCCCGTGGCGTTCTTCGGCATCCTAAACTGATACCTCTCCTTTCGAAGCTCTTCTGCTTTCAAGCGGTTATCATATGCGATCCGAGCCGCATTATAAGAAGAGAGGGTCTGCTTCCCGTCCTTATCAAGATAGATAGAGCGATACATGCGGCTTCCCTCAGGAACATCCCCGGCAATAATCTCCTTATCAAAAAGTCCGCCGCCGGCAACATCATACGCATCCTTCCCGGGCGATGCCGGTATAGCAATCATTTTGCCATCTACATTTGCTACAACCTCCACCCACAGCATCCTAAGATCAGCACTGCCAGAAGGCATGGAGTGCCCAACCTTCTTGTTAAAGATATGAACATTCAGAGCAACATCTTCCCCAGGGGATGCCTCAGTTTTGTCAACGCTTAATCCAATCATGAGAGCATCAGCTGTCTGCGTCTTGGCATGTGCACCAGGGAACTTATGCGTATACAGTTTATTCCGCTTATAGTTAGGCCCCAAGGTCATTGATGCCGCCTGCCCGGAATCAAACACAGGCTTATTGTCAGTCAAGAAGCCCTGAAGGTTCATATGGCAGTCTTGACAGTGGATTTTCTTCCTGGCATAGGCACTTTCCTTCCATTCCGTAAAGGTCGATTTGATTTCCAACCCCTCATGGTTCACGTCATTATGACAGATACCGCAAAACTCGCTCTTCGTCTGCAGTTCATGATACGCATGATGCCTGTCCGATGCATGCTTAAAAGGGCCGAATTTGCTTTCACCCGGCGTCGCTATAAAGTTGCCGCCTTCAGGCCGCTCCCCTTTATAAGCACTAATTCGATGGCAGAAGTCACAAACAATGCCCGAGAGGTTTTGAGTCGTTTGTTGCGGGCTCGTAATGTATCCCTTATTTTTTATAAACGCAATAGGATCATGACAAGCAATGCATTTGTCTGCATCCTTTTTCAGGCCCTGATGCTGGGGCAACTGCGGGAGCAGTTCCCGGAAATACTGAGCTTGGAAGACCGGGTTGGAAAAAGACATTGCATGCATCGACTCTTCGTGTTGATCGACAATATTACCGTGACACCCACGACACATTATCGATGATTCAAATTCTTTCACAGCAGGCTGAGCTGGCGCAGGCTGTTGTGACTGGCCAGCGGCACAACCACCTATCAACAAGGCAAAACTTAACAGGTTGTGCAGCAATAGATAACGCTTCCATGATACGAATATTCTTTCCTGCTCTTCTCGTATTCCTCTATTCTTTTTGCCCCATCTAAACATGTGCAACCTCCTCGGCTGTATCACAGGCTAATTTTTTCTAATCTTATCAGATTAACAAATCATAGTCTAATACTGTAGACAAAAGCCTTGCACATACATCTTGTGCTAAAATAGATGCCTTATGGAAAAGAAAAGTGGCATAGTATTCCTCGTTGGTGCTGGCCCTGGTGATATCGGGCTCCTCACCGTAAAAGGCCTTCACTGCCTACAGAAAGCTGAGGTTGTCATATATGACTTTCATCTCAATGCGCAGATACTGAACTATATCAACCGTAAGGCTGAACTTATATATGCTGGAAAGCGCGGGGGTCATCACACGATGACACAGGACGAGATAAACCTCGCTATAGTTGAAAAGGCAAGCGAAGGAAAGGTTGTCTGCAGACTGAAAGGAGGAGATCCATTTGTCTTCGGCCGTGGTGGCGAGGAGGCACAGGAGCTGGCTAAAGCTGGGATTCCGTTTGAGGTAGTCCCAGGGGTAAGTTCTTCCGTTGCTGCGCCAGCCTATGCGGGCATTCCACTCACACACAGACTCTACTCTTCATCTTTTGCTGTTATCCCCGGATATGAAGACACAACAAAAGATGAATCTGCCATTAACTGGGCCAAGCTTGCCACAGGTGTCGGAACGCTTGTCTTTCTAATGGCGGTAAAGAATATTGATGAGATGACAAAGAAACTGATTGAACATGGCCGTTCACCTGACACACCTGTTGCTGTCATTCGATGGGGCACCAGACCTGACCAGAAGACCCTTGTAAGCACATTAAGAGACATTGCCGCCCTTGTAAAGGAAAAGGATATCAAGCCACCTGCGGTTACGGTCATTGGCGATGTTGTGAAGCTGAGGTCCGAATTGAACTGGTATGAAAAGAAACCGATGTTCGGACAGCGGATACTGGTCACCCGGGAACGCTCCAGGGGCTTTGAGTCGCTTGAGGAACTTGGAGCTGAAGTTCTTGAGTTCGCCACCATAGAAATTGTTCCGCCTGCTTCCTGGAAGGACCTCGACAGCACAATCGATCATGTTGACACATACGACTGGCTAATCTTCACCAGTGCAAATGGCGTGAAATATTTCTTTTCTCGCCTCTTCGAAAAAGGTGTTGACGTCCGCGAGCTAAAGGGTTTGAAAATCTGCGCGATAGGGACCAAGACCGAGACTGCTGTTAATCAGTTCGGCATTAGGGTCGACCTTGTTCCTGATGAGTTTCGGGCAGAAGGATTGATTGACGCATTCATACGCCAACAGGGAGCAGGGGGAATTGATCAGGGAAAGATAACCTCTGAGGGCCAAACACCCAGCGCTACTCCTCTTCGGGGGATAAAGTTCCTGCTTCCACGAGCTGAGGTAGCGCGGGAAGTATTCCCTGAGAAGGTTCGCGAACTGGGCGGCATTATTGATGTGCCTGTCACGTACAGGGCAATCAAACCAGACTATCACGGCAAGAGACTAAAGCGCTTTCTGAAAGAGGGACGAATAACCATCGCGACCTTCACAAGCGCGGCAACCTTCACAAACTTCAGAGAGATTATGGGAGAAGATGCAGATGAACTGCTTAAGACTGTTGCGATTGCAGCCATAGGTCCTGTTACTGCCAAAGCAATCGAAAGAGCCGGACTCGAGGTTCATATCATCCCAAAAGAAGCAACCGTCGAAGCAATGGTCGAAGAAATACAGAAGTGGGTTTTGCAGAAGCAGTGATTCCCGCGGGACAAAATAGCTACAGAACAGACCCAGATAGACCCCGGAGCATTTTTTCAAAGATTTTTCTCAGGCCAAAGATAACGTTCTACTTTCAGGTCTTCTGGATCATATGGAAGAATAGCCGCAAGGCCCTAAAGGGCAAGTATCCTGCAGAAAAATGGGCTGAAAGCAGTTTTGAGGTCATCCATGCCCTTGAAAATATCGGGGCCTTTATAGAGATCTCCGGATTAGAGCATCTGAAAAACTTTGATGGCCCTGCAGTCTTTATCAGTAATCATATGAGTACGCTTGAGACACTAGTTCTACCCTCCATCATTCAACCCCTGAAACCTGTAACTTTTGTGGTAAAAGAAAACCTCGTGAAGATGCCGGTTTTTGGCGCGATCATGCGTTCCAGAGATCCAATTCTGGTCGGCAGGACAAATGCCCGGGAAGATCTCAGGGCGGTGCTGGAAGGAGGAACAGAGAAACTCAGGAACGGCCAGTCCATTGTGATCTTCCCCCAAAGCACAAGGTCTTTCGCCTTCAAATCGGAGGAATTCAACTCCCTCGGTATCAAGCTGGCTCTAAAAGCAAATGTGCCGGTAGTGCCGATTGCGCTCAAGACTGACGCGTGGGGCATCGGAAAAAGAATTAAGGATTTTGGCCCTATTGATATCAGCAAAAAAATACACGTTGCTTTTGGAGAAAAGTTAATCATTCAGGATCGTGGGGCAGATCAGCACCAGAAAGTTATCTCGTTCATAACTGAGCGTCTTAACTTTTGGAACAAGGGATAAGAGCATTGAGACTGAACAGTAAAACAGCAATATCAGGTGGGCAAAAAAAGAGGGACATGCAGTCCCTCTTGGTAAATCATATAATTGAACTGGATATTAAGGAATCATTCCTTTTTCCCTGAGGTAATCTTCACTCGGGATTTCGACTGAGCTTGCGCCGCCGCCATAGGAATACATAAGTCTGCCGACATTGATCATCTCTCTCAACGCCTTCTTGACCTCATCTTTTTCAAGGCTGAGTTCAGCGCTCACGCCGACAAGAATATCTTTTTCCTTAAGCTTCTTCTTGCCTTTTGCAGCTTCACAGAAGGCGAAAATCTTATCCTGAAGTTCTGCCATTTCCATTTCTCTTTACCCCCGTGTCAAATTTAGAGTTA
>CAYWRK010000046.1:0-10188 GCA_964461065.1 uncultured Nitrospiraceae bacterium | reverse complement strand
TGAAGACTTCTGGGAAAACCGGGCCGCCTAATACCCCATTCTATGACGCAGGCCCTATGCGAACGTACCCTTCGTAGAGCCCGCTTACAGTCACCAATCCATTTGGTTTGTCGTATATATCACGGGATTCTGGATGTTTTCCATAGTCAAAGTTCAGACAGTACGTCCAAAAGGGGTTTGTTATTTTCACATCCCTTAATGTGCAGTGAGACAGTTTCCTGAACAGGTCTTTATGCTCAGGATACTGTCCCATTTCCTGAACTGCTTTATTATGTGAACAGTTACCGCAACAATCTGGACCACCATTTGGCATTGTATTATCTCCTTATCTCCTGTTGCCGTTATTATAACACGCTGCGCTGGGGCAGCTTTTGGAGAAGGGTATGGCAACACCCTCGCAGGATGTCAATCTATTGGAAACAACACATGAGGTAACCCACTATGATTATTACGCTAGAATTAAATGACAAGGAAGTCAGTTTCCTGAACAAAATGGTGAACGATATGGCGAGTTATGAGAAAATCACCATCATTCAGCAACTTCGCTGCAGAATGACGCTTATACGTTATGTTGAGCTACACAAAACAGGTGTCATAAAGTCTGAAGTTATAGAAAAATGCAGAAAACTTGCCACCAATAATTTTTAAGCGCTCCATTTGCCTATTTTATCTTCTACTATGTTTTTTCTTGTAGCATATCTTTCTCTTGATACGCGCACAATTTTATCAGCATTCATTTCGGAATCTGAGAGGTCTTCAGGCGGTAAGGTGCTAGCTGAAAAGGCATCCCCCGCAACGCCGTCTATCATGAGTCTAAGGTAAATATGATATTGAGGCAGGTTACAGAAATGGTCCATCTTGAACGTGTGTCCCAGTTCCTCTTCTATGATGGCAGCGTCTTTTGCTCCTACCCTGAATGAAATCAATGTTCCGCAGTTCCCAAAGATAGCGTTCCGCACTTTATCGTCTATCTGTTCAATGTATTGGTTTGCCAAAATAAGGTTTAGTCGGTATTTTCTTGCTTCACTTAAAATATTGGCAAACGATTCTGTGGCAAAGTTCTGGAATTCATCGACATAGAGATAGAAGTCCTTTCTCCTCTGTTCGGGAATATCTGCTCTGGCCATTGCTGCAAGCTGTATCTTGGTAATGAGCATTGCGCCTAAAAGGGCTGAATTATCCTCACCAATCTTGCCTTTGCTTAAATTCACGATCAGGATCTTCTTATTGTCCATCACCTCACGGAGATCGAATGAAGACTTGCTCTGCCCGAGGATATTTCTCATTAAAGAGCTCGAAAGGAATTGTCCCACCTTGTTTTGAATAGGTGCTACGGCTTCGCTTCGAAACTTTTCCGAATAACCTGCAAATTCTTTACTCCAAAAATTGCGCACTATTTGATCGTCAATTTTGCTTGTGACCAATTTTCTGTATCCGTCGTCAACAAGAATTCTTAAGACGCCCAGCAGTGTTGAGTTCGGATATTCAATGAGTGTAAGTATTGCGTTTCTAAGGATATGCTCCAGCCGTGGCCCCCAGCTGTCTGCCCAAATCTTCTTGAACACTCCTACGAGACCTGAAGTGGTCAAGTGACGTGTGGAAGGATTGATATCGTGCATGACATTGAAAGCTATAGGGAAGTCCTGATCTGACGGATTAAAATAAATGACATCGTTGATTCGATCTGATGGTACGGCCTTCAATAGCTTCTCAGCAGAATCGCCGTGCGGATCAATAAATGCTATCCCATGACCGTTTCTGATGTCCTGAATGGCAAGGTGTTCAAGAAGATTCGTTTTGCCCATTCCTGTTTTTCCAATAATATACATATGGCGTCTGCGATCATCTCTTTTGATGCCAAAGATCTTTTCTCTGTTGCGGAAATTTGTTTTTGCAATAAATGTGATTTCTGACATAGGGTGAGAATTATTATTATGGTTTAATAAGGATGCGAGTTTGGTGGCTGGTTCGCATTGAGTCTTTAAAAAAAGACCCCCTTGCTTCTTTGAAGACGAGGGGGTAAGTGATAGGTGCTATTTTTCTTGTGATGAGTCAGGTGAGCTTGTCTCTCGCAGTATCCTGAAATAGATCTGAAGATATTTCAGGGCCTGGGAAGCGATTTCTTTCTCCTGATCTTTAAGGTAAAAAGAAATCTTCTGGAACTTATTCATGAGCTTGAAGTGCTCCTGAGACAGATAGGGCAATCCGAAGTTGCAGACTGCCTGGTATCCGGAATCCCAGAGTTTGAGACAGTGGAACATGTCGGTTGTAAAATAGATCTCCTTTTCTGGCTCTATGCGGTCATAGTAGAGGAGATAGAGTTCTGGATTAAAGGAATTATGGAAAATGTGTTTTCCATCCTTTAGCCTTAGTCCGTAGTAGGCTATCTTCTTCATGTCATCCGTGACAGTAAAGGAGATGGTTCCTGACAGCATGGTTTTACCCTTGGGCTTTCCTACCCCCAGCGTCGCGCAGATTTCCGGGGATATGCCCATGAGCTTTAATGTCTTGTCATACTCCAGTTCATAGTTGAGCGCGAGTTCCTTGGTTAGCTTGTCGGCGGTGAAGCATGCCTTTTCCTCCAATGTCTTCTTGGCCGTATCCCAGTCGCAATTGTTGATGTCCATAACCAATGAAATAACATGGCCGGACTTTTTGCAGTCCGGGCAATACCAAAGATTTTTCTTTTCCCCGTAAGCCTTGATGACCGCCTGCTTGCCGCACTTATGGCACGGGTATTTAATGTAGGCTCCCTGACGGGTTTCCTCGATGTTGATAAGTTTCAAAGCCTTTGTTGTATCTACTGCCTGTAAAATTGCCTGGTAGTTCACTTAAATTACCTCCGTGTGGTATTATTGATGGTTATTAATGGGTTATTACATGGTTATTGGATTTTGGTGGGGGATTTTGGTGGGGGAAAAATCAGAAATGAACCCGTTTCTGTCCAATGTATCCAAGTAACCAACTCAACAAATTGAGTTAAAACAATCAGTTAAGTATGCGCCTGTAGCTCAGTTGGATAGAGCAACTGCCTTCTAAGCAGTAGGCCACAGGTTCGAATCCTGTCAGGCGTACCATCTTTTCTGAAAACGTATTGCGCAGCGGCAACTGATTAGTGCAGAGCGGCAGAGATGCTATGATTTTCCCGGTTTTTTCGTTTATACTAGTAAACAATCACTGCTTGCTGGTAAAGAGTTTTTCTATGGTGGGTGTAGCTCAGTTGGTTAGAGCACCAGGTTGTGGCCCTGGTGGTCGGGGGTTCGAGCCCCCTCACTCACCCCATTAACCATCGCCCGGAAATGTTGCGGGATTAGAAATACTAATATCAGTTTCTTTATGCGCCTGTAGCTCAGTGGATAGAGCATCAGCCTCCGGAGCTGAGGGCCGGAGGTTCGAATCCTCTCAGGCGCGCCAATTATTTTTATCAGTCGCAAAGTAGAGGTTTGTTTTTATTAAAAGCAGGAAGTTTTGATTGACTCTGATATTTGTTTTGATTAATATATCGTTTCACTGATTGCAGAGTATAAATCGCTGATATTGTTTTTCATGGACCGTTAGCTCAGTTGGTAGAGCAGCTGACTCTTAATCAGCGGGTCGCAAGTTCGAATCTTGCACGGTTCACCATTATAACGAGGGATTTCAAGGCGTTACAAACCTTGAAATCCCTTTTGTTTTTTTTGCGGCTGAACTCATTGCCTCAAGTCGTGCAGCAATCGCTGGAACTCCTTGGACTCGGCAAGTATTCTGCCGGCTGCTGCCCTGAGATTGTCTATATCCTCGGATGGAAGGGCAAAAGAAGTAGATAGTCTCTTAAAATACCAGCGTTCTACCTCGTCTTTCAGAGCATCAAACTTGACCTCTACCATATAGAACTGTATATCTCCGCATGAGCCAGGATCTTTTGACAATGTTTGCCCCATGCAACGCTGAGTCCTGACCTGTTCAGCCCATTCCTTCAGGTTCTCCTTCAGAAGAGCCACTGTCTCTACGTTGTACCGCTCTATAGCAATAGTCGAATAGGATTCGAGCATTGCTGCAAGTGCAGGAGGACTCTCCATTCCGTCTAATTTTGAATCAGGCTGAGTTTCGGCATTAACCACAATGAAGACGACTTTGTGGACATTCTCATGATGAGTATTTTTGATTGTTTTCCAGAAATCCCCCCTGAAGATTATCCTGTCTACAATTGCCCTGAGGCCAAGGTTGTCCGCAACGCCGCCATCTATAAGATGGAGATAAGGTTTTCTTTCAGCATCGAGATATGGCTTTATGTTATTGAAGAGGTGAAACCTCCGATCTTCTACATCATTTTCTTTGAGGACCTGCTCGATAGGTTGCGGTATCGAGTAATTACAACTACCGGCATAATTCCGAACGGTTAAGGGGCTCAGGATAACGGGCACTGCGGAAGATGCTGCTACAGCCCGTCCCACAGGAAAACTCGTGAGGTCTGAGCAGATCATATCGAACATGTCCTGGGTAAATCCGATCCTCACACCGTATGTCATGTCAGTCGCATTAATAATGATCATAGGCCCTTTCCGGGCTGCGATATCTCCAATAGTCCCGCCATCGAAGAGATATCTGTCATAATACTCGGCAGCCAAATCGCTGCGGTCGAAATAGGGAGAAAGAAGACGAAACACATTAACCGGGTTAAAGACCTTTGCTACTATCTCTCCCTGAATATTCTTTTTCAGGAATCTGCTTTCAAAGTCCTGGAAGATGCGATCGCCAAAGAGGCCATAATAACCGGCTGTGAAGCTACCGCCTGAAACGCTCGAAATGGTGTCTACTTCATCCAGGATCCTTCGCTCTTTTCCTTCCGTGACTATGACTGTATTGGCCAGCACTTCCAGAACGCCGTATGATAAAGCGGCAGCCCTGGTTCCACCCCCTGATAAGGTTAGAAAAATGAGCATGTCATCGGATTTTCCAGGCACTCTCATGCTTTTCGCCCGGTAACCGGCAGCCGGGTTATATTCCTTAAGGGGTTGATTATGAGGATAATGTGCACACCCGGAAATGAGAAGGGACGAGAGAAGTGCGACAGAAAGGCAGTATATGATGCTCCCACGCTTAAATAGTCCTGAGCGTAAAACCGGGAGTCCATTCATGGTTATTTATCCCGCCCAAGTTTCTGCATGCTTAAGTTATTTTTTCTTGCGGTTGACTCTGTTGTCCTATTACGATCAGAAAGGTTCAAAACCAAACCGCTGGCCGCTTATGCTTGCCTCGGCCATGAATCCAGCGGTCGGGAGGATAAAGACAGCCACCCCGTCCGTGTAGGTTCCCGCCTTGCCTACGCCTTCGGTTACTATGATCGCTGATAGTTGAGCGCCAACCTCAAAACGGCCGTTTTTGAAGTCATCAGCGCGGTCTTTGTCACGAAAAAATACGATCTCCCGATAAGCCTGCCCACCAATCTGAGCACCGGCACTTAACTGGGTAATACTCACCTTTCCTATCGGCTTCCCGTTTTCAAAGAACCATCCTCTCCCATACCCTACGCCTCCAATAAAGGCGCCTTTGCCAACGGTCGGCAGTACGGCGTATGCATACGCTTGATCAAAATATATTTGCAGACTCGGATCAATCGACAGGAGGCGACTGATAGTATCTTTCACAGCCCGCTCTTCTTCCTGCCTATCCCGCGGATCCCAACCGGCATATGATGATGAAAGAAAAAGAATTAATACGAAAGCCAAACTTGACAGGATGATTTTCTTCATTGTCCACCTCATTATAAGAAAATTAAGTCGCGGTGACTATCAGTGAGTCACTTATTCTCATTATATGCTGATGGCGGCTCAGTGTCAAAGCCAAGCGCAGCGAACCTGATAGACTGGCGAGCAAAAATTGAAATGCGCCGCAAAATAGTTATTTTGAATTTATATACTGAGCCAATGTGTGAACATGACATTTAATACATAGACCGCAGTCTGCCGGTTTTTCGGTCGAACAATACTTTGTCTACCTGTTTGCTGTTCTGCAGCACCTCAGCCTCGATGAATCTGCCCTTATGTGCAACATTACCGAGACGATATCCCCGCTCCTCATAGTATTTCCTGAGCGATTGCATGGACTCTCTAATGGGGATCGACTCCCTGCATGAACCGTATACTGCGCAGTCTTTGCAGTATGCTCCATAGGGGGTTACTGGTCCTTCGCCGCCAAAAGAGAGAGAGACTGCAGAGAGCAGTACGGAGACTGTCAGCGCTGATCTTCTGATAAAATGTAGAGTTTTCATTATTTCTTATGTTCTATCCTATGCCTCAGTAATGAAGAAATTATGAAGGCTGGCCTCAAGAGATCTCCTCAATTCCGCTAATCTCGATCACTTTTCTCTTTGACGACTGCCCTCTGATGACCCTGACCTGTGATCTTTTCACCTTAAGTTCCCCTGCGATTACCTCGATCAACTGTTCGTTCGCAGCTCCTTCAACGGGCGGCGAGGTAAGTTTTACTTTCAGGACATTGTTTTCCATCAAGCCGGCAATGCCTTTTTGAGACGACCTTGGCTCAACCTTCACCTCGATTGTGATGCCGTTCTTTGTTTTTTTATAGGGAATTTTCATGATGAATGCCGTAAAGCGTCAGGCGTGAACTGTCAGGTGGCAGACAGTCTGCATGCCATATATTGTTCTCATACGCCACACCCTTCACGATTCGTCGGCCGCCTGCCTGTCATATGTTGTTTTTCTACACCTCATGTTTTACGCTTTACTCTTTACGGCCTGTCGCCTCAGGCAGCCAAATTCTGAACGCGGAGCCCTTTCCTTCTGCTGTCTTTACCTCTATTGTGCCTGCCATGGCAGCTACCAGTTCCTTAACAATGGCAAGACCGAGGCCAATACCATTTGACTCCTCACCCCGGTAGAATCTCTTGAAAATATCTTTCAGCCTGTCCTGGCTGATTCCCTTGCCTGTGTCAGAGATCTCCATGAAGAAACCCTTGCTGTCTTTGCCAAAATCAATGCTTACAGAGCCATTATCCGTATATTTGAGCGCATTGGAGAGAATGTTCTGAATGATCTTCTCCAGCTTTTCAGGATCAGAATATACGTGCAGTTCCTTTCTGTCTGACAACTCTATTCCCAGCCCCTTTTCTGCGGCAAGCGGGAGCATCCTATCCCGAATCCGCAAGAGAAATTCCTTAAGGGGAAACTGAATAACGTTCTTTTTTGTAAAGAAGCTTGCCTCAGCCTTGGTTACATCCTCAATACCCTGCACAAGCCGTATCAGATTTTCGGTTTCTGTCCGGATATTCTCAAGTCCTTGTGCCTTATCAATGATTATGTTGTCGTTCATTGCCTCTATAGTCGCCTTCATGACTGCAAGCGGCGTGCGAAGCTCATGGGCAATGTTGGATGTCAGATGTCTGCGCAGGGCCTCTTCACGCTCCAGCGCCTCTGCCATGTAATTAAAACTGCGGCTTAACTGGCCGAGTTCATCTCCGGAATACACCGGGACGCGCACGCTAAAATCACTTCCTGCAAGGGCTTCTACCGCCACTTTCATTTTTTTCATAGGCCGCGAAAAGAAGAGACTGAAAAAAAGGGAAAGAAGCACTGCCCCCCCGCCTGCAATAGCAAAGGCTACAATAAGGAAATAGCTTCCTCTCTTCTTGAAGATAGCTTCTTTTTCTTCAATGCCGGGCCTGTTCAACTGCCTAACCTGCATGGCGCCGATCTCTCTTCCTTCCTGATAAAGGGGATAGGATTCATAGTCTCCTTTTGCAGAACTCAGATCAGTGATCGCAAGCATCCTCTTCTTCATAGAGGGAGTGAGCATGGTAATGGCAGCGGCTGAGCTCATCACCTCGTGGTTTTCCGAATCTTCTACGATTACATCGAACCCTAACATTATGGCCCAGTGCAGGGCCTCATGCAGCGCTGCGTGATCCCAGCGGCCGTCAGCATGACTGCCTTCAACCGCTGCCATAATCCAGTAAAGCCTGTCCTCACGGGTGCCGCTCACATATTCTTCAAAATCCCTTGTGATAAGACGCTCGTAGATCAGCCCGGAGATGAGCGCAAGAAGGACAACAGCAAGAAACGAGAGGAAAAGCTTATTCCTCATCAGGTATTCCGATGAATTTATACCCAACGCCATACACGGTCTGTATGAATTCAGGCGACTTTGAGTCTATTTCCACTTTATGGCGCAGATTCTTCACATGTGCGTCGATGGTTCTGTCGTACCCTTCAAAATCAAATCCCTGGACAATATTCACGATCTGATTGCGTGAGAGTATCCTGCCGTGGTTTTCGGCAAGGGAGGTGAGGATCTTGAACTCAGTGAGTGTAAGCTGCAAGGACTTGCCATCCAGCATAACCTCGTGGCGGTCCAGATCAATCGTAAGCCTGCCCTTGTTGTAACGCAGATGATGTTTCTTTGTCCTGCCCGACCGCCTCAGATGTGCTTTTACGCGCGCAACAAGCTCTTTTGGACTGAAGGGTTTTACTACATAATCGTCTGCACCGAGACCGAGGCCGCTAACTCTGTCTTCCTCACTGCTTTTTGCAGTCAACATGATGATCGGGACCTCAGAAGACTGCCTGATTGTGGAGCAGAGTTCCTCCCCGGCCATATCGGGAAGCATGAGATCCAGAATGATAAGATCGGGATTTTCCTTCAGCAGTTTGAGCGCAGCAGATCCGTTTTCAGCAACCCGTACCCTGAAACCTTCTTTCTCAAGATAAGCCTTAACAATATCAGAGATCTTTTTTTCGTCCTCAACGATCAGGACGAATTCTTTCTTGCCAGTATCCATAATAGGCGCCTCCCAAAAACAGGGTCAGGGCAGTCAGGATAATCCCTGCCAATACATCTACCACATAATGATACCTGAGGTAAACCGTAGAAAAGATAAGCGCTGAAACAAAGGGGAGAAATATCCAGAAGAGCTTCTTCTCAAATTTGAAGGCAAGAGAAAGGACAGTAAGGGCGATACCGGTATGACCGCTCGGAAAGGCATCACGTTTGATGCCTTCAAGGTGGTTCAGCAGTTCCTGGATCGGTGCGGTCAGGACAAAGCCCTGGAGGTCAGTAGTCTGCAGATGCATCATTGTGAAGCGCGGCCCGATCGCAGGGAAGAGCAGATACCCGGCGTAGGAAAGATAGAAGCAGAACATGATCATGAAAAGGGCATAATCGAACTCTGCTTCACGTTCTTGCACGAGGAGCACGATGCCGATGGTGAATGGCAGAAGATAGTAACTTGAATAGGCAAGCTGGAGCGCGTCAGTAAGCAAAGGCTGCATGATCCTCTCCAGCATGACGGTCGGATGTCCACCAAAGAGAAAAAAATCCATCTTTATCAGGAGCGGATCGATGTCCCGGGGATTGATCGCATGCACGATATATTCCAGACTTTCGAAGATAGCGAGGATCGATATGGTCGGAAAAACCAGATGATAGACCCAGTGCATGAACCGGCCTCTGTCCCTGAACAGGAGCAGGAGCGCCTGAACAAGGAACATCCCGGAGTAAAGAAGGATAAGAACCGGTGCATGGTCGATCTTGCGGCTGAATATGACGGAGATGATCGTCAGCGCGGTCAGTGAGAGAAAATTCAGGACATCAGCAGGTCTGAGCTCCGCAAGATATTTCAGGGTCATAGTTTCCTTAATACGCGCATCAGAGCTTTTTCTTTTTTTGAAAGCTGTCTTGAGCTGCCTTTATGAAGGACAACCTCATCCTCTTCATCATCCGGTAGTTCGTTATTGTCATAAGTATCACGGCCTGAAATTTTAATCCCCTCCTTACCAGTACCAGAAGTAGGTGCTTTAAGCAGGGGTAAGGGGAGATTATGAAGTATGGCCTGCTCCAGCCTGCTCAGGAACTTATCCGAAGGAACTGGCACTGAACTGTTTTTCCAGGCATGGTCCATGATCTCCCTGTCAGAGGTGATCACGATCCATTCTTTACGGTCCTGATTTATCATATTCTTGATCACCTTGTCTGCCTTGTCTCCCAGGCGTGAGTATATAACAATGACGCCTCCAATAACCGTCCGCTCCTGGTGGGGACTCCCTGCTTTCCAGCCGTCAAACACGATGGTGATGTCATGAGCTTTCAGTTTTCTGTATGCAATAAGTTGACAGATAACCGCATCCCGCTCTTTCTGGAGGTCCCGGTGCTGAGTGCCGATGAGATTGTACCCGTCTATGATGATCGAAGAAA
>CAYWRK010000045.1:0-15399 GCA_964461065.1 uncultured Nitrospiraceae bacterium | reverse complement strand
TTCCCTGTCCTTTGCTGATAATAAGCTCTGCATTCCCAAATTCCTTTTGAAATTCGGATGATGTCCAGGGGAGTATTGTGCCGATCGCGTCAGAGCCGTTGTCAATGACCTCACATACGGTATCAAGACCAACCTGGACCGCATCTTTTATAGTAACGTCATTCAGCACTACCGAACCCTTTACCACCGCCTTGACCTGCTTGCCCTTAAGCCTGAGTTCCTCGATCAGCAACCTGTCAAAAACAATCTCACCTGCATTATCCAGCAGATAAAGAATCTCTTGGTTAGAAGAAAGGTCCTCCATAAAGGCATCATAGTCATCTACTGCTATCTCAGACCTCAGGGACTGATCAATTGATTTTTCGATATCAATGCTTGTGAATATGCCGAAGTCTATTATGTTGCCTGCTATGGCAAGCCGTGATGCTGTCCTGACGGGATCTGCGCTGTTTTTAACCTGCTCCCTCAGTCTTGGGTAAAGGGCGAGAGCGATATCGTTGTATTCCCTTTTGATCTTCTCGAAAGGATCTCCTGCAATACCCTTGCGTATCGCCCGGTGGATCAGTGTTGTGGTATACGCAGGAGGCTTGCTCATATCCGTATCCTGCATGATCGCAAGCACGTCCCAAAAGACTGCCTGCTGGGTCTTCTCATTGCATCCATACTGCGTTAAGGCGATGACCGTCTGCCTCAGAAAACAGGGCAGGCAGTCCATGAAGGTCTTCATTATTTTCTTTTTTCTACCTTTCGTGCTTTTTCCTCAACTTCTTTTGCCATCTTCTTTCGATGATCAAGCAGTTTTTTCGTCATCTGAGGATCTTTTCTGGCAATGATCTGTGCAGCAAGGATAGCGGCGTTTTTTGCACCTGCCTTACCGATCGAGACGGTTGCCACAGGTATGCCGGGAGGCATCTGCACAATGCTGAGAAGGGCATCCAATCCGTTGAGGGAAGATGCATCGAGCGGAACGCCGATCACGGGCAGCACAGTGTGGGATGCGATCACTCCAGGCAGGTGTGCTGCCATGCCTGCTGCGCCGATGATAACTTCAACCCCTTTTTTTTCAGCATCTCTAATGATGCTGACTGTCCTCTGAGGAGTCCTGTGCGCAGAGGCAACCGTCATAAAGCAGGGTATATCGAAATCAGCGAGGACTTTCACAGCCTCTTCCATAACAGGCAGATCGGAGTCGCTTCCCATAATGATCAGGACTTTTGGTTTCATGCTGTATCCTCCTTGAAATAGTGATGAGTGATCAGTAATGCGTGATGAGGAGAAAATAATCGATAGAGGCTGTCTACTCATTACGAATCACGATTCACGGATCACGGTCTTTTCAATGCCCTGTCGGCAATATCTTTGCGAAAATGCATACCATCGAAATGGATCTTCTGAACAGCCTCATACGCCCGCGCTTTTGCAGCTGCAATATCCTGGCCGGTTGCTGTTACGCCAAGGACCCTCCCGCCTGAGGTGACGATCTTGTCCTCGTTAAAGGCAGTGCCGGCGTGGAAGACCTGGACACCCTCGAGCATATTTGCTTCATCAATGCCGGTGATAACATCGCCTTTGCGATAATTGCCCGGATATCCCCCTGATGAGAGCACAACACAGACTGCCGGATCAGGTGTCCACTCGATCTCAATATCAGCGAGGCGCTCTTCAGCTATAGCCATGGCGATCTCCATAAAATCGGTCTTGAGTCGCGAAAGCACAGGCTGCGTTTCCGGATCGCCAAGTCTGCAATTGTATTCAAGCACAGAGGGCATGCCATTGTGGATCATCAGCCCTGCATAGAGTATTCCCTTATAGGTGATGCCTTCTGAGCGGAGTGCCCTGATTGTAGGCTCAAGAATCTTCGTCATAACGATCTTTTCAATTTCTGGTGTTATGACCGGAGCAGGGCTGTACGCTCCCATGCCGCCGGTGTTCAGGCCCTTATCATGGTCAAATATCCTCTTATGGTCCTGAGAGCTGACCATCGGCACAATGGTTTTGCCGTCTGTGAATGCCATATAAGACGCTTCTTCGCCCTTCAGGCATTCTTCGATGATCACTCGCTCTCCTGCTTCCCCAAAAGCCTTGTCCTTCATGATCACCTTGAGTGCGTCAAGCGCTTCCTCCACCGTAGAGGCAATAAAAACGCCTTTGCCTGCAGCAAGGCCGTCAGCTTTTATAACGATGGGAGCACCCTTGAACCGCACATGCTCTTCTGCATGAATATAGGATGTAAAGGCTTTGTATTCAGCTGTCGGTATGCCATGGGATTTCAAAAGATCCTTACAGAAGACCTTGCTTGATTCGAGCTGCGCAGCTGCCTTTGTGGGGCCCAGAATCTTCCGGCCCTCTTTTTCGAAAATATCCACAATGCCTCTGGAGAGCGGGTCTTCCGGTCCCACGATCGTGAGGTCTATCCATTCATACTTCACGAAATCAAGAAGAGCATGAAAATCGTTTTGATTGACAGAAATGCATTCCGCGATCTGCGCAATACCGGCATTGCCGGGACAGCAGTAGATCTTGTCAACGGACCTGTTATGGGAAAGCTTCCAGCAGATCGCATGTTCTCTTCCCCCGCTGCCTATTACCAGTACTTTCATAATTAAACCCCCATCCGAGAATTCAGAATCCCTAAATTAGAAGACAACATATAAAGGTTATGCGCTTTGACAGCCAAGGAAATATTCTGACAACTGAATGCTGACTATTATACTTTATCCCGTCTTCAAATAGCCTTTTTCGAGCATGCTGGTATAGCCGTTTTCAGCGACAATGATGTGGTCCAGAACCTTAATTCCTACAATGTCACCGGCGCTGGCAAGCCTCTCTGTGATGAGGATATCCTCGCGGCTTGGAGAGGGATCGCCGCTCGGATGGTTATGGACAAAGATGACCGATGCAGCTGCTGCTTTGATCGAATCTCTGAACGCTTCGCGGGGATGAATGAGCGACGAAGTCAGGGTCCCGGCTGATATCTCTATTTCTGTTTCATTGATCAGCCTGTTCTTTGCATCAAGCATCAGACAGAAGAATACCTCCTTCTTGAGTCCCTGCACTCTGGGATAACAGAATGCATGGACGTCCTTGCCTGTTGAAAATGGCTGGTCCCGGGAAACGGCTTCGCGGAATATTCTCCTGCCGATCTCAGCTGCGGCCTTGATCTGCGCGGCCTTTGCCTTACCTATTCCCTTGACTGCCGATGTTATTTCCTGGAGAGATGCCTGTTCCAATCCTCTGAGGGATGTAAAGGCCGTGATCAGTTCCATGGCAAGATCAAGGGCACTTTTGCCGCCAGCTCCGGTGCGAAGGATGATGGCGATCAGCTGAGCATCTGACATGCTTGCAGATCCATGCCTGAGCAGCCGCTCACGAGGTCTTTCGTCTTCAGGCCATTCTTTGATGCTTCTATGGGTCATAGTGTGGGAGGATTGTATCATCACCAATGACAACAGGTAAAGGCCCTCTGCATATAAAGAGCAGTGTGTTGATATCGTGAAATAGCATGCTATAATCAGTTTGTTCTTGGATGCGTAATGATATATCAGAGAGACTATGCCAGAAGATAAACAGGAAAAACTTCCCCTTGATGCAAAACTGCTTTCAGACGCTGTTATAGAGCTGAACATATCGCGTCGCAGTGTCGGTTTGTACCCTCCTGAGCACCCCATTGTCCGGACCTCCATCGAAAGAGCTTTCGAGCATCTGCAGAAGCTTTTTGAGATAAGGGCCGAGATAACCCTTGGCATTGCCAAGGACGCTCTTATTGTTGATGAATTTACCCTTGACCGCAGAAATCCGGTCTTCAGGGAGTTTGCCCAGACCCTGCATACAAAGGGCATTGCTGCAATTACGTTTTCCATGGGTCTGAGCCAGAGAGATCTTACGAGGCTCCATGAAATCATTTCAGCGCAGGATACGCCCATAGGCAAGGACCTTGCTGAGCTTGCAGACAAGGAGATCTCTCATATAAGACTCAGCCCTATTGACTTCGAGAATTTCTGTTATGTTGAAGGCGCCCAGAGGTCCGGTACAGCCTGCGGCGATGTCTGGGAGGATTATGTGTATGGCCTTCTTGAGGGTAAACTGGGGGAGGGAGATGGCATGCCGGATATCCTTTCTATACCCCCGGAAACGGTAGCAGACATGGTCAATGCCGCCTTGCCGGAGAGGGCAGATCATGCGTCATACGACAGCGTGATCACTGCGTACATCAAGAAAAAGGGTGATTCAAAGATCAGCAGGGAAGCCTTCAATAAGTTCTTCGCTTTTATAGACAGACTAAAACCTGAGATCAAGCGGCAGTTTCTCTCACGGGCTGGCTCCCGGCTTACTGAAGATATCGGGGATGTTGAGACAATCATCAACGGTATGACCGCTGAGGGTTTTGAAAAGATCGCTGAGCTTTTGACCGAGAATTCATCGATCATTCCGACAACCCTGAAAAATCTGATCGATAAGCTCTCCTCCATCAAGCAGGGGGATATGGGGCACTTTGATTTTTTCTATAACGATACCGCTGTCCTCCATGATATTGAGCTTGGTGATGAAGTGTTCAAGCTCTTTGGTGAGGATAATTTCCATGCCTATGTGGGGAAGGAATACCAGAGAGAGCTTGAGCGCATGCTCGGGGTTAAGGCTGAGGACAATGACAGGTTCATCCGCTTCAGGAAGGAATGCGAGGAAGAGGCGATTGACAAAGAAGCTCTCGAGATCATGCTTGAGCTTCTGCATGAGGACTATCTGAAGCCGGAAGACTACCTGACGCTTATTACCAAGCTGTCCGAATTTATGAATGTTTTTATTGAAACCGGCCGTTTTGAGGAGATCCTGGATACATACAACACGCTTGTTACGCACATGCTCAGCGGCAGATTTAAAAACGAAGCATCCAGCATTGTGGACTATTTCTTTCACTCTGAGGAGTTCATCGCAAAACTTGTTGAGGCCTTCAGGCTCTGGGGCCGAAGGGATCGAGACGGGGCTTTCAGGCTTGCCAAGGCACTGCGGCGGACGATTCTCGTCCCCCTGTTTGACGTGCTGGAAGAAGAGAAAGATGCAATCATGAGAAAGTTCCTGATTTCCATGCTCGAGGCAATCGGTAGTGATGTGCTTCCCGTGGCGGTCAAGAGGCTTGCAGACAGTCGCTGGTTTGTCCTGAGAAACATGATCTGTATCATCCGTGACTGCCACGGAATTCATGAGATTGAAAATGTCCGTAAATTCTTGAAGCATGATCATATTAGTGTTCGCACAGAGGCCTTGCGCACACTCCTGCATTTCAAGACGCTGGATGCCATCCCCCAGTTACGTGCATGGCTTCAGAACGAGGATCAGGACGTCCGTACCGCTGCTATACGTCTTGCCGGCATATACCGGGTGAAAGAAACTGTGCCCGATCTTATAAAGTTTCTGGAGAAGCGTGATCTCTTTGGAACTGAGGCCTATTATAAGACCGATATTGTCAGGACTCTCGGTGAGATAGGTGATGTGAGGGCAGTGGAAACACTCGAAAAAATCTGTCATACAAGGGCCATCTTTTTCCGAAGCTATCTGGAGGGGTTGAAGGTGGAGATATACAAATCTCTTGAAAACTATCCCGTGGAGTCTGTCAGAAGATTGATAGATCTGGGGCTTGGGTCGAGAAATGAAGAAATCCATACAATGAGTGAGAAGCTCCTCATCGCGTTGCATACGGGGAATAGCAGGGGATGATGATCAATGACTGACAAGATCATTTCATTTATATCAAATATCATGATAGCGATGTCGAACTGCTCTCTTTACTCAAAAGAACATCCTGCCGTCATACACCTTTCCGAAAAGGCTGTAGCTGCCCTGACCCCTCTCTTTTTCGAGGAGAAGTTCAGTATTGCGCTTTTCGGTGACAGAATAGTGGCCAATGAACAGTCACTTTCCACCAGAAATATGCATGTGAGCGGTTTTATAAAAAAACTCAAGAGAAAAGGAATAGACAGAATAGTTATCTCGCAGGGCGTAACCGCCGAAGAGCTGAAGGACTTCATATCTGAGTTCGCTCTTCTTAATAAGATCAGCGGTGATTATCCTCATATTACGTCAGGCATTATCGAGGTGAAGCTTGGAGGTGGCGGAAGTGGTGATATTGGGGCTGTGATGAAAGAGAATATCGAGAAAGTGAAAGGCGTCTATCATGGTGTTTCCCGGTTTAAACGGCTCGATATGGTAGGACTTGAAGATGTGGTGGTCAGTTTCATCACAACCCTTAAGCAGGAGGCAAATGTCCTGAAGGTTGTAAGCCCTATAAAATCACACAGCGAATATACATATGCGCATAATACCAATGTGGCTGTGCTCTCGATTTTCCAGGCAGAGTCCCTTGGGGTTAAACACGACCTTCTCCATGATATTGGCATGGCAGGACTTCTCCATGATATTGGCAAGATGTTTGTTCCCACAGAGGTGCTCGAAAAAGAGGCAAAGCTGAATGATGAGGAATGGGTTCAGATGAAGAAGCACCCTGTCTATGGAGCAATGTATCTTGCCACGCTCCCTGACATACCCAAATACGCCCTTATTGCCGCCTATGAGCACCACATGAAGTTCAACGGCAAGGGATATCCGGATACCAAGAGAAAAGGCAGGACACAGCATATCATAAGCCAGATTGTTGCCATATCAGACTTCTTCGATGCCCTCAGGACAGACCGCCCTTACCGGAAAGCGCTCGATGTCCCTGTCATCGTCGGTCTTATGAATGACTCCTCAGGTAAGGACTTTAATCCCATTTTAGTAGAGAACTTTCTCCGCTCACTGAAAAAAGTAAACGTCTTCAGCTCATGACAAAAACAGTCGGAGATATCATCGTAGGCAGGCTCAAACTCCATTCTCTTGAAAACTGAGCACCGGATGGTGTATATTCTTCTTTACTTGCCGAAGTGGTGGAACTGGTAGACACGCACGTTTGAGGGGCGTGTGGAGAAATCCATGCGGGTTCGAGTCCCGCCTTCGGCACCATCTCCCTCTTTTACGTTTGCTGGGCTCTCAAGAAAACAGGCGAGAGCACGTTAATAGCTTCTATGCTTGCATCAATCAATACATCTGACTAATTCTCTGCTGGCCGGTATTGCATCGGACTGCATAGGTCAAAATGAATCAGTCAGACTGCATAAGCTGAATACCCCCGATTAAAACCACAGAAAAAGCCCCCACAACACGTAACTCTTTAATATATCGTCTTTTATAATCCTCACCGTCACGGCTACCAATTACCTTTTTCCATGGCATGACCATTGCAACAAAAAAAGTGCTATGGGAAAAACGGCAAAATGAAAAATGTGCTGATTGTTGATGACGAGAAGTCATTTCTCCTGAGTCTGCTTCAGGGCCTCGATGCATATGCAGCTGATTTCAATACCCTTACTGCCCAGAATGGCAAGGCGGCTGTAGATGTGCTCGGTTCAACCAAGGTTGACCTCGTGGTCTCTGACCTGAAGATGCCGGAGATGGACGGTTTTGGCCTGCTTGCGCATATGAGCAAAACGCATCCCAATATCCCGGTTATCATGATGAGCGCATACTGCACACCTGAGATTAAGTCCAGGCTGAAGAGCCTCGGAGCATTCACTATCCTTGAGAAGCCGATCGATTTTCAGGAGTTTGTGGATCATATCTTTGCGGAACTGAATGCGGTCTCAAAAGGATATATCCAAGGCATTACGCTTCCGGCCTTCCTGCAGCTCGTTGAGATGGAGAGGAAGACCTGCACGCTCAAAATAGGTTCCCACGGGAGAAAGGGATTCTTTTATTTCCAGGAGGGAGTGCTCATAGAGGCTGACAACGGCATTGACGAGCATGAGAAGGCTGCGCTCGACATGGTATGCTGGGATGATCCTGAGATAGAGATAGAAAGCATCTGCAGAAGAAAGACCCGGAACATACAGTCGCCCCTGACCTACATTTTGATGGAAGGTTACCGGCTCAGGGATGAAAAGATGAAGGCTGCAGAGGCGCAGCCCTCGATCCATACTGAAGCAAAGGAGGTCGGGCCTGATTCAGTAGATTTCGGCACGTTCCTCAAAGAGATAAACGAAGAAGAAACTGCTCAGACAAAACAGACACAGGAAGCAATTACAAAGGAGGATAAGATGGCAACAACAAAGGAGATACTGAACGAACTTGCAAAGATCCAGAGCGTGGACGCAGTCTGTCTTGTTGCGCGGGACGGTTTTTTGTTGGACAGTATTGCACGCACCGGAATCGACACTGAGATGATCGGCGCGATCGCATCAAGCGGATTCGGCGCATCAGAGTCCATGGGAAAACAGCTTGGCAAGGGTTCAATGACGATCAGTATGATCGAATTCGAAAAGGGACCTGTGATGCTCTCACCAGTCGGCGATGATGCGTTTCTCGTCATCATTGCGGATAAGGACGCGAACCTTGGCATGATCAGACTGAAACTGAAGAAGCACTGCGGCGAGCTTGCTGTCGCAGCGGCAATTTAAGGCAAGGGGGTACGCCATGGCTGAAGATGGAAAAATACTCGATATCGCGCATGTCAGTTTCCTTGACATGATCAAGATCATGATAACCCTGAGCGGCGCTGCAAGCGCAAAGGGCACACTTATCAGAAATGCTATCAAGACTGCAGAGCGGATCTCAGAGGTTGACTACCCGACCTTTGACGACTATCTCGCGGCAATTGAGAACGCAACTAATCCGATCACCATGATCGAAGGCAAGGCTACCCATGCAGGCAATTTTGTCTTTGGCCTCCAGTACTGCCCTTTTGGTCCGTCCATAAAGAACTACACCCAAGTCTTCGAAAAACTGCCAGACGGGTTTGCTGATTTCACCGCTGAATTCAACAAACCGAGCAATATCACTGACCAGTTCCGGGTTGGCGAGGGCGCAGGCGTAAGCCCCTTCTGCTCAGTACATCAGCCGATGCGGAGTGCCTTTGCTGAGAAGATCACTATAGGCGGAAAGAAGATAAGGATCACGCAGCTGGGCTGCAAGGCTGGTTCAGGCAAAAAAGGTTTCGCGGAAAAATGGCTTGCAGAAAGCGGCGTGCCAAAGGAGCTTGTGGACAAGATCCTTGACAACCATATGTGCTGCTATTCCCTGAAGATCCTGGGTTAATTGGCCTGTAGCAGATCGCAGAGGGTTTAGGGCATTATCTAATAGGCTATTCTGTTTTATGTGTCATTCCGGCTGATATGTATTAAACCTGTCAAGTGGGTCAGCACTCTTAGTTTTTCTGTTAAGGCCGTGGATTCTGGTCAGGGCACAAGAACTTAGACGACGGTAGATCACTCTGATATACGCGGGTTGGGTACCGCATGACTTGTCTTCGTCGTGGAGCTGCCTCCGTCTTGTGTCGAGGGTCATCCTTGTTACAGGAGCCTCAAGCCGGAATCGAGGATTCTCCATACCTGTTCTTTGAACCCTGGCCGAAATACACGCCAAATGATAGTAAATTTATTGTCTGGAGGGGCGGAGAAACCCTACCTCACTTTCGCAGCCCCGCAAGACAATTTCCTTTATTATTTTTTGCGACATCTGTTTGTTTTATCCTTTTGCTGGTGCGGTCATGGCACCTTTCCCCATAACTTCGTTGGCAATGGCCCAGATAAAGCCAACTAATTCCCGGGCCACTGCTGTACAACTCTTGACAGGGAGTTTTCCTTTATTGATTAGATACCAGTATCGGCTGCAGAGTCTCTTCTGTGCCTTCCATGCGATTTCCTGGACAACCTTGCTGGCTTTATCAGCCTTTTGCCTCAAATGGGCAGTCTTGCGTGCTGGCAAACGATAACTCCACGATGCTTCTATCAGCACGCGCCTGACATGAGTATTGCCGGTCTTTGTAATCCCACCGCGCTTTTGCCAATCTCCGCTGGAATACTCTGAGGGCACCACTCCCAGATGCGACATCAGTTGTCTTGGGGATTCAAATCGACTAAGATCGCCCAGTTCAGCAATGATCGTCATTGCAGTTACAAAATTTATCCCTCGTAATGCCATAAGGCCTTCAACCACAGGCTGCATTGTCCAGGTCTCCAAGGCTTTTCTCATTTCCAGTTCCATTGCTGCTACTCTTTGCTGTGCCGCTTTAACCACATCAATATACTCTTGCAATACAATCTGCTGGGTGGCTGTCTCAAAACGTATACCTTCAAGCCATCTAAAATAGGTTTTTGTCCATTTGCTCCGACCGGGATAAATCTTGCCGTGTCTCAACAGAAAGCCGCCCAACCTCTGACGGCTCTCTCTCTCGATCATTTTCATGTCTTCTCTTGCCCTGGTCAGGTCTCTCATCGATTCCTGCTCTTTATCCGGCACCCACATGGGAGTCAGTTCTCCAGCCCTAAGCAGCCGGGCAAGACTCACGGCGTCCCGACGATCCGTCTTTACTCTGTCCCCTGCCTTCTTCGGTATCAGAGACGGTACGATTACTACGCAGTCATACCCGGCCTTCGTCAAGTGCCGGTAAAGTTCATATCCGCATGGTCCAGCCTCGTAACAGAACAATACTTCCTCGCCTTTGCTGAGTTTCTTGGCAAGTTTCAGATATGCTGAGGCCGTGTTCTCGATGGCCCCATAATAGCAAACCTCGCCTCTATCCTCAGCCGCCGTGCCTACTGATATTTCCATCTTGTGCACATCCATCCCTACATATTTGGTATGCTTTTTCATAACCTGTCCTCCTTAATGTGGCTCTGAGCCGTTGGTTTTTTGCTTACCTTAAGCTTAACCCACGTCCTTAAGGAGGGACAGGTTTAATACATTATGTCTTGTCCGGAATCTTTCTGATAGAGGGTTAAAAAAGGATTCCGGACAAGCCGGAATGACAGTCAAGTAGACTATTGGCAAAAAAACCGCTCCAATACACTGTCACGCCCTGACATCCTGAAAGACCCTGCCAATAGGACAGTTAGATATTCTCGAAGTTCTTGTATGACTCCATGACATAGTCTGGGATGATCTTAAGGGCCTGCGATGCGTCGCGAAGTCGCCTGCAGAGGGTCCTGATGATCGATAGGTAGATCTTATTTGCAAGTTCCTTGTCATGGGCCAGAACCTGTTGGAACTTGTCTGATGCAAGCCTGATCAACTCGGTATCTGCTCCTGCGACAAGGGTGGCAGAGCGCGACCCCTTGTCGATGAAAGCGATCTCGCCGAGAGGTTCTCCTGCCGCAACAGTTTCGAGATGGGCGCCGCCTTTCATGATTCTTACACTGCCGGACTTTACGATATAAATGGCATCGCAGGGCGCGCCTTCCTGCATGATCTCCTCACCCTCAGCGAACAATACATTTTCGGTAATGATGTTGATCTTGATCAGTTCGCCGGTCGTAAGGTCCTTCAGAAAGGAGATTTTTCTCAGGAGATCCATGTTTTCCATATATTCACCCCATCCTTAACAGGTTATGTTTATTTCTCCGCTTCCGATAAGAGGAAGGATTTTCTCAACAGAAAAAGAGACCAGGAACTTTGGCCCTTTCTGAAGGTCCTCTTCAGGAGTAAGATGGCGTCTGGTCATCGAGGATATGAGTGCTGAGTCGGTCTCTTCCTTAGTCTTCTTCAGAAAGAGCCTCAGACCTTTATGCCCTGGACCCTGCTCAATGAAAAGAAATGTGGCATGGGGATTTGACTGCAGATTATGATGGGTCAGGTGCTCCCGCATAACAAAGGCAACAGCACTGTCATCTTCTACATGAGGGATGGAGTAGATTGCGGCATCAACCTTGCCGCCGGCATCAGCCGTTGCCAAGACTCCGGTGCCACGAACGTTCTCGAAGTATTCTTTCAGTTTCATGCGCTATCTCCTATTTTTGAGGCGTTTTAATTAGTTTCGTAATATCGTATTGTTTGTCTTTCAATCGCGCGAGGATGCCCTCATACACTGATTCATCTAAGGTAATTGAGCGGCTCAAAATCCATAGATATTTTCTCTTGGGATGACCTATTACCGCATATTCATATTCTTTGCCGAGATCTATGACCCAGTAGTCTCCTGAAAAAGGCCAGAAAAAGGAGACTTTGAGCTTTGCATTGGACGCAGTGTCAACGATCTTTGCCTTACCTTTAACAGTCCTAAGCTTGCCTCCAGATGAGCTGTCATAACACTCATTGATTACAGATATTGCGCCGTCATCTCTCAGTCCATAGGTTGCTCTGCTTCCAATGCAGTTCTCCTGAAATCTGTTCGGATAGCGCGCAATCTCATGCCACACGCCAACATATCGCTGCAGGTCAACGTGCTCAACAGTCAGCAGAGGCGAGTCTGTCTGTTTTTCCATATATCTGCATCCTACCACAGGTATGACTATCAGCGTTATGATAATCATGCGCACAAACAGGGATACCGATGAACATCCCGGTTGTGTCATGCAATTACCTTGTATTTATTGAGATATTCCCGGACTGCGGCTATGTATGTACCATGGCTCCAGGTTAAAGGAGAAACAGAAAGGGGCTCGTTGGTGTTCGGGTTAACCTGCTCTGCGAGCACACCGCTTGTCAAGGCATGCTGCTCTACCCAGTGCAGAATCTCTAACGCCTTTTGCAGATCATCCCGAGTCTTTGCCGAGGCGATGTAATACTGGGCAATCCAGAGCGTTGTCACAAACCATGGATTTCCTGGCACCTCATTATTGACGCGATAGTATTGATCGTCTTCATACCGCGCCAATCCGCCCACATCTGTTCTGCACCACAAAGTATCGTAAACCTGGCCCATCGTATTCTTGACCCTTTCATCATCAGGTGCATATGCACCAAAGGCAAATATCCCATAAAGGCTGGCATCCACAGTTGCGTCAACATCAATGGAGCCGTCTTTCCGGAAATTTATCATTCTGGCAAACCGTTCTTCTTTTTCGAGATAGAGATATCTGTCCATTGACTGACGCATGCGGCCTGCTCCTTCGCGATATTCCAGCGCCAGATCAGTCTCGCCAAATGCCTCGGTGAAATTGGCGGCAGCCAAGAGCCCGCCGTATACTGCAGAAACAGTAAAGGTGAGTATGCCCTGCCTCTCTTCCCACAGGTCATAACTCGGAAGCGGAAGTCCGGTTTTTGTGTCCCGGTAATTCATCATGAAATCAGCTGCATTCTTAATAAGAGGCTTATAGAGAGGTTTGATGAATTCAATGTCTCTATACATCTTATAGTGATTCCAGAGCGACCAGATCACCAGCGCAGTCTCGTCTTCCTGGATGGGCAGCTGAGGTTTCTTATCCTTCAGCCAGGGATGCCAGGAACTTGCAAGGGATCCGGATGGCGTATACTTGTGAAGAAAATAACCGTTCTTCTCAATAATCTTTGCAGCGAAGGCAAAGAAATTCCTGGATAGTTCGAAATAGCCTGCCAGATCGAGCGAATAAGCAACCAGCGCTGCGTCGCGCGGCCACAGATAACTATAGGTATCGCGGTTAAATTGGATGACATCAGAGTCATTGGCCGCAATTATACTGCCGCAGTTGTTTGTCTGGCTGCGGCAGATCAGAAGGCTCCTCTGGTAAAGTCGTGTAATATTCTCCGGTAAAGGGCTGTCATACAGATCTTCCTTGTTTGCCCAGTGTTTCCAATAATCTACGGTGCGTTTTATGAAGGTCTCGGGCTTCCTCTTGGTAATCTGGCTGTTGAGGCTGCTCACCTCATTCCAGTTTTTGCCAACGCATATCCAGTAATAGATAGTTTCCTGTTCGCCTGCCTTCAGCCGCAGATGGATCGCAATGACCGAATCCACAGAACCCTGTGCAATAGGATTGCCGCTGAGCAGACCGTCTTCAGCATCTTTCCAGGTCCCCACGTTATTGTTAAATTCCTTGTTGCCAGTGGCAAAATGATCAATGCCATATTTCTTGTTTGCAAAGACATTAATCAGGAAATGACGTTCGCCCTTATAGTGATGAATGCCGCCTGCCTCAGGCCGATACGCAGCAGTATTGCCGAATTCATTATTGTAGATATGAAAATCGTGTGACAGGAATAAGCGAATCTCTCTATCCTCGTCTGAGCGGTTTTCCACAACCAGTTTTTTGAAGTATATATCCTCGTGAAAATCGACCAGATCAAGGGCAGTAATACGCAACCGTAACGCTTCGTTGATAAGCTCCACGTTCGTGGCCAGCGAATCATCAAGATAATCCATCCTGATCTGCCAGCCATGAGGTACCCAGCTGAATTTGCCGTCTGCCCAGATGCCGAGCCGAAAGGGTTCCCCCTTGGTATGGTTCTCTTCGCCTACGTGGGGATAATAAAACTCGCGCAGCTGGTAAGCCTTATCAAAGGCGATCAGAACGTTACCATTGCCGATGGGGATATCTCTGGGCATCAGTTATCCTTCATTGTTCATCTGGATCTGCGACCTAAAACCGCAAAGCAACTTCTCTTGCGGCTTCCCGGGCTTCATTTATCCTCTGATCCCGAACTTCCATGCCCATATCCATTGGCTCGGCAGTCACAAATTGTATGTCTGAAATACCGACAAAGCCGAATATCATGCGCAGATAAGGTTCCAGAAAATCAAACGACTGCATATCAGGAGAATGGTATTCGCCTCCGCAGCTGTTTATTACGACCATTTTTTTGTTCAGCGCAAGACCCTCTATGCCGGTTGTGGTATATTGGAACAGATACTTCGGCTGCACAATAATATCAATATAGTGTTTGAGGACATAGGGAATACTGAAGTTCCACATGGGTGTGCTGATGAGATAGGCATCAGCAGAGAGGAACTGCTCAATATACAGCAAGATCTCCTGCCACGCCTCTTTTAATCCGCCATACAGATCTTTGCCGCTCAGGAGCAGATATTTGCCATCTACCCTTTTGGCAGTTAGGGAGGGAAGCTCTTCTGCTGTCAGGTTCAATTCTTCTATGACCCAGTCAGGCTGAGTTTCCTGAAATGATTCGAGAAAGGCTTCTGTTACGCGCAAAGTCCTTGAATCTTCTCCCCTTGGTGTGGCAATAATGTGCAACAGTTTTTTCATGTTTCACGCTCTCTTTGAAGAATATTGCTCTCTTTTTTGATTATACGTCATTGATAGATTATTGCATAGGCACTCAGGTCTGAACGCGGATGTTGGCAGATAGATTGTTGCAGAAGAGATGGCATAGAGAGGGAGAAAGGGAACTGCTTTTTGGGTGATGGCTTGTAAAGGATAGTAGTGTGACTTACAAAAAACAACCAATTGATTTGAAGAAAATAATTGGTGCCGAAGAGGGGACTCGAACCCCTACAGCGTTTCCACCACCAGAACCTGAATCTGGCGCGTCTGCCAATTCCGCCACTTCGGCACGAAGATAGTATCTTAATCTCCAAAAGGGATCTTGTCAACCTTGGGAAAGCTCTTGGGCCTGCGTCACAAAACAGGGTTTCATGAAAAACGTCTTTATTTGTGCTATCTT
>CAYWRK010000044.1:0-15794 GCA_964461065.1 uncultured Nitrospiraceae bacterium | reverse complement strand
CTGGACCACAAGGACCATCTGGACCACAAGGACCATCTGGACCACAAGGACCATCTGGACCACAGGGGCCTAAAGGCGACACAGGCCCTGCTCAAGACCTTTCGGCAATAACGAGCAGCCTCTGTAATTTATATGTGCAAACCGGAGTAACTCCGCCTTTGTTCTGCGATAAGATAATCTTTGTATCCAGCGCAAGTTATACGGGGAATTTGGGTGGCTTGGCAGGTGCTGATGCTAAGTGTCAGGCTCTGGCAACAGCTGCGAATCTTCCTGGCACATACAAGGCATGGCTCTCTGATTTGAACACGAGTGCAAGAGATAGGTTATCCCAATCTGTTACACCCTATATTCGTCCTGATGGTATTACTGTTGCCGATAACTGGCATGATTTAACAATGGGTGGAGCGCTTTCAGCTCCAATAAATGTTGATGAGTATAAGGTGCCGAACATTGTTTCCAATGTATGGACACACACTATGGAGCAGGGATATGCCCTGAGCTCACTGCCTCCTACAATCCCGATGTGGTATTCAGTTGCAACATGTCAGAATTGGGGATCAGCGGATTCAGCACAAACAGGGAATTATGGCGATTCAAGCAATTTTGACAATCACTGGACATTAGTTCCGAACTTGGTTGTGACACCCAATGAGCGTAGCGTAGTTCCGGCCGAACTGAGTTGTTCTGCACTGGCCAGAATCTATTGTGTACAGCAGTAGCATGGGGTAACACAAACGATCATTTGCCCTATGTTCAGAATCTCGTCAAGTTGAAATAGTGGCGGGGAATGAAGTTCCCTATGCTAAAAAATACTCTATCATTTTTGTGCAATAGGAGGAGCCGTAAGGCTCCCCTTCTGCTTTTACTCACCAATTCTACAGGTAAAGGGCTAATCATCTTTGATATAGATGAGCATTAGGGTGAAAGACGCATCATCATGTGATTGCGTAAGGCGTTGACTCCAGGAAGACAGTGAGATTTCTGCCTTATCATGAGAACCATTCTATCATTCACCCCGAAGGACACATAGGCATTTTCTGAACAGCACCTACCATTCAACGCTTCTGGTAGGCAGTGAAATGTGTTGATTATCAGGAACATCAAAAATAGAAGCAAAATATTGCCGCAGATACCTACTGACAAGCGTGGAACTCTGCTATGCGATTAGAATACATCTCTTGATATTCAGATCTCTCTTGTTTGAAAATTGTTTTTCTCTTTGGTATATTGACAACGGTTAACCAATAATAAGGGGGTATATCATGAAGGCATTTCTTATCTTTATAATTATTGCAGGGCTATCTATTTTCATCGGTATTCAGGCATTTGGACCCCACTTTCGCTTCACCAAAATGGAGCTTGACACCATCAATTTTGTTAAGCAGAATACGTGTGTCACCGAGTCATTTTATTTCACTGCCGGAGAGAAGTATGAAAAACGAAATCAGGACAGATTAAGAGAAGTTAAGAATTTTGTTACGGCTCATGCGGCTGAACTTGGTGTTGCCGGTGAAATAAAAGATGTTTCCGTTGACATCAGCAGGACAAACCTGCCGATGTCTCCCGGTGATATTAAAGTAAAGGTGAATTGGTCTGATTCGGCCAACTTCTTGGTTTATCATAAACCCTACGAACATAATGTTGAATTTACCCAGCCGATCCCGGCTGCCATGGTATCAGGCAGTACACGGCGACTTCCTGTTCCTGACCGGGATGATAGTCGTTAATCGGTGAGCGCATTACCTGACGCTGCAGATGGGTGGGGGCAAAGTAATCTGCTTTTGCCTCATTGGCAATAAGGCTCAAAGGCGGAGTTCATATAATCCAGCAAATTTCTCTGCAGCATCGATTACCAAAAGAAATGTGCAGCATTTGGTAAGGGTTTTACAGGCAAGACTTCAGGAAGTAAGAGAGAAATCTTGCCCTCCATGCCGCTAATTCTATCATTCGCCCCGAAGGCTGCATAGCTTTTTTCTGAACGCCACCTACAACTAAACGCCACGGGCAGGTTATGAAATGTGTTGAATATCAGGAGGAAGGCTCAGCGATGCTACGTTTTGTCTTCATTGAGCACACTTCTTACTTTTTCCATCAGCACTGCCGGCGAGGCCGGCTTAGAAATAAAGTGTAGTCCTTCGTCAAGAATCCCTTTTTTGTGAATAATATCAGCAGCATATCCGCTGGTAAAAAGTGCCTTTATCTCAGGCCGAAACTTCCGCATCTCTTCATACGCTTCTTTTCCGTTTTTGTTAGGCATCATAACATCAAGAATGAGGAGATGAACTTTTTCAGGGTCCTTCATAAATTTACTGACAGCGTCGTTTCCATCTGCTGTCTCGATTACCGAATATCCATACTGATTGAGGAGTTCCTTCATGAACGTTCTTAGAGTAGCATCATCCTCTGCAAGGAGAATTGTCTCATTTCCTCCTCTAACGGGCAGGGCCATTTCAGGTTTCAGTGTTTCCAGCGCCTGTTCGATTACAGGGAGGTATACCTTGAAAATTGTTCCCTTGCCAGGCTCACTGTCGCATGTAATGAATCCGTTATGCTGCTTCACAATACCGTAAACCACTGAAAGCCCAAGTCCCGTGCCCTTTCCAACTTCCTTTGTTGTGAAAAACGGTTCAAAGATATTCTCTCTCGTTTTAATATCCATCCCTGATCCTGTATCCTCAACCGAAAGGAGGGCATACGTCCCCGATCGGCCAGTCCCGTACTGACTTATGAAATTGCTATCCAGAAAAATAAGTTCCGAGCAAATTGTCAGAGATCCTCGTTCAGTAATGGCATCCCGGGCATTCGTAGCAAGGTTCATAAGAATCTGACCGATCTGGCCACTATCAGCCTTGACTATCAAATCCCTCTCGGCAAGGCTGATGCACAGTTCAATCTCTTCTCCAATAAGCCGTCTGACAAGTTTCTCGATGCCCGCGATAATGTTATTCAAATCAACCGGCTGAGGATTGAGCACCTGCTTTCGGCTGAAGGCAAGAAGACTCTGCGTGAGGTTGGTAGCCCGATCCGCAGAATCAAGAATATGCATTAACCTGTTTTTTTGCGGGTCATCATCAGCCATCTTCATCTTCATAAGAGTACCGAATCCGATGATTGCCGACAGAATATTATTGAAATCATGCGCGATACCGCCGGCAAGATGGCCAACAGCCTCCATCTTTTGAGCATGACGAAGTTGGTCTTCAAGCTTCCTCTTTTCCGTTATGTTTTTGATGACCTCAATTGCGGAAATGACTCTCCCCGTGTCATCCTTTAAGGGGTATGAGGTAATCTCGACAGAGATCTCCCTGCCATCGCTGTCAATATGTGTGTGCTCCGTTGAGGCAGAGTTGCCCGTTTCAAAGGTATTTTTTAATGCGCAATCTTCGCCTCTTTCATAACACGGCCTGTCAGAATGGTGGGAAACTGAGTAGCAGTATT
Organism: uncultured Nitrospiraceae bacterium; assembly: GCA_964461065.1. Classification (GTDB taxonomy): domain Bacteria; phylum Nitrospirota; class Thermodesulfovibrionia; order Thermodesulfovibrionales; family UBA6898; genus UBA6898. Next base: position 12,356 of record CAYWRK010000044.1, on the reverse strand, counting down.
TCCCGACGACTTCTTCAGGAGGAAGATTTGCCTGATCAAGATAAGCCCTGTTTGCAGAGACTATTTTGTATTCCCGGTCAATAACGACAAAACCCTCTTCAACGGTATCGAGAATACGCCGACTGAAAGCTTTGCTTTTTTTCAACGCTGCTGCAGCATTTGTGCGCTCAGTCACGTCTCTGACCAGCTCAATCCCCGCAATAATCTGTCCTGAGGGATCTTTGAGCGGCGAGACTGTGACTTCAAAATACCGAATTCCTTGCCGGGTATGAGAAACTCTTTCCGTCCTGTGAATGCTCCCATCCTGAAAGGAGAATTCAAGGGGACAATCATCACATAGTGTCTCTCTTTTTGCATAAGCTTTATAACAATATTTGCCGGTATGGTCACCGCTAAACTCTTTATGTGCCAGGTTCTGGTATAAGATCTTGAAGTTCCTATCCTGTATTGTTACGCCGTCACCAATACCTGCAATAATCGCTTCAGCTTTTAACTTTTCCTGTTGCGCCTCACCTAAGGCCATGATCAAAGAATGCGCAAGTTCATTCCAGTAGACACCCAGAAAAATGGGGATAGCCCATATATGGAGGTTATGCCTGATCGGTGCATATATGCCGACATACTGTTCGAGAGTAGCAATATTCATGATCATCAGAAATTCATCCAGAAACCAGCAAAAGAAGCCTATCATTAATGTCTTCTGAACTCTTCTGCCGCGAATATGTTCCTGAATCAATGCAGTCAGAACGAGGCCCAACATCAAAGACGCGGATATTCTGAAAGCCATATCTCCCCAGAAGAAGGCAAATGAAACTCGGGCATGGGCTTTCAGGAATAATGGCCATTGAAACGCGGAGATGGCATACAGTATCAAGGTTGCCGTTATCCCAGCGGCAAAGAATCGCCGGGCAAAGCGCTGCAAGCCGGTGCAATAATTGATAAAAGCTGCGCCGGTAAAAATATAGGTAAGCATTGTCGCAGCATGCTCCATTGGAGGATATAATCCATAGAGCAGTTTGAAGTCTACTAACCCTCTGAAACTCCCATATTCCGATATAAACATAAGAAGTTCTCTTCCTATGCCCATGAGAGAAGCGATTCCTATATACTGATCCCGCTTTTCATTGATCTTCTTCCATTGCCGAAAAGACACAAAGGCAAGACCGGCCCAGAAAAATGTCGGCAGAAGAAACCGGACTGCTACATTTCCCGGTTCACCACCCTTGCCGCCGCCAAATGCAATGAGTAATGCTATTACCTCTTCAATACTGTTCGAGCTCATTTTCTATTTGACTCCTTATCTGTGCCCCATGCTGTTACCTGTCATGCCAGAGCATCTTATCCGATGCGTTTACTGCTTTTTCATTCTTTTTTCTATGTACATCAGGCTGTCTGCTTTCTTAATGCTTGTCAGAATATCTCCGCCTGTTTCCATAGTATGACATCCAACACTGAGTGACAGTCTGAAGTCACCATAACCTTTGCTCTTTTCATTCCAAAGTTCTGTGGCGTCAGTAAGACGAAGCTTTATAGCCTCAGCTCTTTCGCAGTCAGTATGTGGAAGCACTATCAAAAACTCATCACCGCCATATCGAAAAAGAGAATCTACACTGCGGATGCAACTGATGATCAGCTTGGCAGTCTCGACAAGAACAGCATCCCCAGCAGCGTGGCCAAAATTATCATTCAACTGCTTGAAGCCGTCCAAGTCGATCATTATAAAAGAAAGGGGTTCTCCATAGCGACTTGAATGAGCAGCGAGCTTTTGTATGTACTCATGAAAATATGTTCTATTGTATGCACCGGTGAGCTTGTCTTTAATCGCGGTCTCGATAATCTTTTCATCTCGCTGTCTCAGGTTATGAATAATAATGTTTATGTTTTCGTAAAGAGATCTGACCGGGTCAGATTCAACAGTCTTGAAAACATCACAGTCAAAGCAACTTCTGTATTTCTTGGCGAAATCCCCTTGAACTTCGCCACCGCAGAGAGTTCCAGCCCTCAGCCAACATCTGCAATCTGCATCTCGATAAGAAGGACACTCTACCTTATCGCACTTCTTTATTTCCCAGCAGGTAACTCTCTTAAAGCCGAAGTCTATGGCAGTCCATTTCTCCCAGAATGAATCTGTATTTAAGGAGTGATCAAGAAATGTTTTTAATTCACTGTTGATTCGAGGCAATAAGTTTTCATGAGGAACGTCCTTACCTATATTCATTATCACCTCACAATATTTATTAAATTCCGATGGGAGTAAAAGAACTATGATGTGTAATTTTTAATTTGAGAATTATAGCATATAGGCAGAATAGATATATTATCTAAAGATGCAGTTATAATATCAAAACTTACGTTTTCTCGGCTGAAATTGCGAATTTGTCATTACTGTTTCGTATAAGCGTCATTCTGCAACTGTCGCAGCAGAATGACGCTTATACGGCACTGAGAACCGCTCACCCTCCATGCCGATAATTCAAACATTCGCCCCGAAGGCTGCATGGCTTTTTTCTGAACGCCACCTACAACTAAACGCTACTGTCTGAACGTGAGATATATCGATTATAAGGAATAAGTCACAAGAAGTCGATTTTAGTTTTTGCTTGACGCAGTCGCTATTTGCCCATAAACTTAAGAAAAAAACGTATGCGACATAATAAACAATGTCTCTAAAAAATGGAGCGTAGAATTATTCATGCTTTATCCATAACAGCTGCGTTAACAGTCCTGCCGCTTATTTCATGCTATTCACCGAACGTTATCACTACACCAAAAATAACGGCGCGATGGAGTTGCGGGAAGAATACGGGGGGACCAACTAACCACACTGCTCTCGCGGGAGTCTCTTGGTCGGGAGAAAAACTGATCGTGCAGGTTGTGGACAACGACTATTGCGGTGGGAGCAGGATATCCGATATGAACTATAAAGCGATCGGGAGCAAGCTCGAATTGCACTGGACTTGGCGAGTAGAGCCCGGGGCAGCTATTACCGCATGTACTTGCGATCATGCAGTTTCTTTTGAGTTGTCAAATCTGCCGCGTCAGGAGTATCTGGTTGAGCTCATTAGAAGGCGGTGAAACTAACCCGTTTTTGCACTCAGACACGCGGTAAAGACTCGCTACGCCGGTGGAAGTCAATTACCAGTTGTACTCCTCAATATTTAAACAGACACTTCGGCGTTGAGTGCAGAAAGGCACTGAGAACCGCTGACCCTCCATGCCGATAATTCAAACATTCGCCCCGAAGGCTGCATGGCCATTTTCTCAGCACCTACCATTCAACACATTTCAAGAATCTGCAACTTTGCGTAATTCACCTTGTAAAAAATACCTTTTAATGGAAATTAATTTGGTGTATTTTATATTTATTATCAATATATACAGGCTTAGGCTAAAGGAGGGAGTAAATGAAAAAGGGGCTCCACAAGACAGTACGTTTAGTAGCATCAGTGCTGGGTATTTTGGCATTTGTCTTTTCTATGTCTGCCGTAGCGTTTGGAGCAGTCACAGTTACGCCTCAGCCGTATGTGGATATTGTGGATGTGGACTTACCCACAAACAGTATGATCGTCTATGGCAAAGGCTTCATTGTTAATCCCCCCAGCACAGGGCCTGGTGTTGTCGTGACAAGTCCAGTGCCGCAGCTTTCACTTGGTGGCACTGCATTGGTTGTAACAACATTTACAAACACGCAGATAAACGCCACATTGCCGCAAGGAATATATGACGGAAGTTACCGGCTTATAGTTCAGGCGGCAAACAGCAGTCTGTATGCAGTGTTTGAGGTGACAATCGGAGCAACGGGCCTGACTGGTCCACAGGGACCACAGGGTGCAATAGGTCCACAAGGACCATCTGGACCACAGGGACCATCTGGACCACAAGGACCGACTGGACCACAAGGACCGACTGGTGCAACGGGGCCGAAAGGCGATACAGGTCTGGCAACCAAGGCAGCACTCTGCAAGATTTATAGAGATGAAGGTGTTGTTGGACCTTCGTTTTGTGAAAGGATTATTTTTGTCAGTAGTGCTAATTATAATGGTAATCTAGGCGGCTTGGCAGGCGCTGATGCTAAGTGCCAAACATTGGCAGATAATGCGGGTCTTCCTGGCAGGTATAAAGCCTGGCTTTCGGATTCGGCTACCAGTGCAGAAAGTCGATTAACACATTCGACAGTGCCTTACGTACGTAGGGATGGGGTTGTGGTAGCCAATTCATGGGATGAGCTCGCGAGTGGGCTCATACAGAGACCCATATCCCACGACGAGCAGGGGAACATTCCCCCCAATAATTTCGGGAATGAGCTACTGGTGTGGACATCCACAACGCCTCTTGGAACTGTGAATGATCCCGGGCAAACGTGTAATGATTGGACAGTGACGAGCGGAACTGGTACAGGGGGGAAGGCTTTGGGTTGGGATAACTCATGGTCGATGTATTTTACCTGGCTGTGCAACTCGAGTTTTAGTCTTTACTGTCTTCAGCAGTAAATAGTTAGGCGCAGTTATATACTGATTCGGGCATTGTAATTGGATACAGCACATTAAGGTGATGATTGAATCCAGCACGCGCCCAACTACACCACCGTCTCACATATATTCCATACAGAGAGGGGCCGAAAGGCCCCTTCTGCTCTTACACATAAAGCCGGACTGCATGTGATAGAAAATTCTCAATAGTCTTTTCTGCCAAAGAAAGCCCCTCAGGGCTGAAGTGATACCCAAGGAAATCAAACCTTTCTCAGTTCTGCCCATCACAGTCTTGTCAGGGTGCTTTTGCAGCCTCATTTTATTGCATAAAAAGCGTGGGTTGTTTATTTTCTGGATGAATATTATGAGGTGAAAGGCGCATCGGCATGTGATTGCGTTACGCGTTGAGTCCAGGAAGCAAGATTACTCCTCAGCATCATGTCGTCCACTGTAACATTCACTCCGAAAGCTGAATGGCCTTTTTCTCTTGGCCAACTATAATTAAACGCGATTAGGAGGTTACAACTACGAGAAGCACTGTTTCACTTTGAGTTTCATTCTCCGCTCAGTTCGGGAGATCCAACCACCAAACACGCCGGAAGTAATGTCTTGCTGTCCTCACATACATAGTGAGTTCCGTTGATCTTATGAAGAATAATGCTCGCTTGTCATGAAATCAACTCGTCACCAGAGTGCTTAGAATGCCGAGGTCAATCATTAAGCTCAGAAGTAATCCAATGACTAACCCGGTCACCACAAGAAGCACGATGCCACCAACTCCCCGCGCAATGACCTTGAAACTGTTTCGGCCCCAAAACAGAGCGAACATGCCGGCAGTATGCCAAGAACGAACAGAGCGTAGGGAGACAACTGCCGACACCAGTAGGAGCCAGATCCCGATAAACAGCGTTCTGACCATGGAACCGTTCAATCCATAGGACAGAACTGCCATTGAGGGCTTATCGGGGTCATATCGCACCATCACTGTCTTGGCAGATGACAGCCTGTCTGCTATCTTCTGATTGGGCCTTCGCCACCAACTACCTGAGTAACCGAAGGCGATACGATCTCCTTTGTAACTCTTTCCTGCCACGGTGTAACGATAATCTATATGCGTGAAATATGATGAGCCGTTATCCCAATCGGAATAATCAACGCACTTGCTGGAAATGATTGTTCCCTCTGTGGTCGCCCATGACTTAGCTTGGTTGTCCATCATCAGACTGCTTATTCCAGAGCTGAGTATAACAACACCCGCTGCAAAGAGACATAGGCCGAATATTGCGGCTTTCATCTTATCTTCGGCTAACAATTAGTATAGCAATACGGCTTTTTGGCCTCATATGCAAAATGATAGCATAGCCCCCTGCGCTTGGGAAGAATTAAGAGCGATGATTTACAAGGGTAATAAACAGTGGCTGTGATGGTCTCCTGCCTAACCGCTCTTACTCTTTTTATAGCATATTTGTTGGTAGGAGGAAGTATCTGAGATTTTGCGGTCTTCATAGCGACCATTCTATCATTCTCCCCGAAAGTGTGTTTCACCAAGTTTGAGTGGCTGATTCGATAGTAACGGCCAAGGTGGCACGCAGCCAACTAAACTTTTCTTTCATGAAATCAAAATCAGGGCCGATCATCACGAACATTCCCTTTCCCTTGATCAAGAAACCGGCACCAGCTCCATGCAGACCCTCAACCTTACTGCTCCCCAATGTAATCAAGAGATTCGGATTGTGGGCAATGTTGGCCTCTGTTTTGTGCATGTAACCTGCGGGGATAAACAGCCGGCCATCTGGCGATATTCTGAGGTAGCTATTCCACGTATTGACCATGTGGGGTCCATCAGGTCCCAGGGTGGCGATAGCAACAACTCCGTCCTTCTTCATGATTTCCTGCAGTTTCTCCGGGATCATCGTGTGTTCCTCCTGCTGTTTGGTCTGTTATTATAGCGAACGATTACTTTACGAACTTCCAGTCTGTCTCATTTCTGGCATAAATATATCACAACATTATGATTGCAGAGTAGAAAACCTTTAGATCAATAGGGCAGATTAAATGATCATCTGGACCGTGAGCATCAGCACCTCTCCCATGGTGAAGACCGGTCTTCTGCGGTATACTGGTAAAGGAGACAGAACAGATGAATACACTACAGCAGACGAGGCCCGAGACCGTATTCAAGACCAGAGCTCTCACAAAAGTCTATGAGATGGGAGCGGTCAAGGTCCATGCGCTGAGAGGCGTTGACCTCGATCTCTACGCTGGAGAGTTGGTTGTGCTCCTTGGGCCCTCAGGCAGCGGCAAATCCACGCTTCTGAACATCTTGGGCGGACTTGATACTGCAACCGCAGGGCAGGTCACGTACCGGGACCGGGACCTTACACGGGCAACCGAAAAGGAGCTGACCGAATACCGCAGGTTTCATGTCGGGTTCGTCTTCCAGTTCTACAACCTCATCCCGAGCCTCACTGCACGGGAGAATGTGGCTGTTGTCACAGAGATAGCAAAAGACCCCATGAAGCCTGAGGACGCACTTGCCATTGTCAATCTCAGCGACAGGCTTGACCACTTCCCCTCCCAGCTTTCAGGGGGCGAGCAGCAGCGCATTGCCATAGCGCGGGCAATATCAAAAAATCCTGAGGTACTGCTCTGCGACGAACCGACAGGCGCTCTGGATTCGGAGACAGGAGTGGTCGTGCTCGAAGCACTTGAGCAGGTGAACAGGGAGCTCGGAACAGCAACCGTCATCATCACCCACAATGTTGATATTGCAGATATGGCAGACCGGGTGATCCATCTCAGCAATGGTCTGATCACCGAGATCAGGATGAATGTGACAAAAAAGCGGCCTGGCGAGCTGCACTGGTGATGGCATGACTCTAAAAATGCTATTAAACTGGCAATCAAAATATCGCAAGCCGTCATCCTCGCTTGCTTGTGCCCTATGTCTGGGTATCGGGGCTCGGGCGGCGCATCGCATCGAAAACAATGAAAGATTCCGGTCAAGCCGGAATGACGGAATTAAGGTATTTAATTGCCGACTACGGTATATAACATGAAAGCCCTCGACCATAAGCTCAGGCGTGACCTTTGGAAGATGAAGGGCCAGGTTCTTGCGATTGCCCTGGTCATAGGCAGCGGCGTTGCTACTTTTGTGATGCTTATCGGCACTATGCATTCGCTGAACATAACGCGGGACACGTTCTATAAGGACTATGGCTTTGCCGGAGTCTTTGCGTCCCTGAAGCGGGCTCCAGAAAACGTCAAGCAGCGCATCAGCGATATACCCGGTGTTGACCGCGTCGAAACGCGGGTCGTCGCTGACGTGAAGCTCGACATCAAGGGTTTTCCTGAGCCTGTTACAGCCAGACTCGTCTCGATACCTGACATCGGTGCGCCGCTTCTGAACAGGCTTTATATAAGAAAGGGCAGGATGGTCGACCCTTCAAGGGACAACGAGGTGATCGTGAGCGAAGCGTTTGCCGAGGCTCACCGTTTTTCACCAGGAGACAGGTTCGGCGCGGTTATTAACGGCAGGTGGAAGACCCTTGTCATAACCGGCCTTGCCCTCTCACCCGAATTTGTTCTGCAGACAAGACCCGGCGCGATCAGCCCTGATTATAAAAGGTATGCCATACTCTGGATGGCACGGTCTCCCCTTGGTACTGCGTATAACATGAAGGGAGCGTTTAACGATGCAGTCCTCACGCTCCAGCCCGGCGCACGCGCCGAGGAGGTCATGGCAAGGCTTGACGAGATCCTTGATCCTTATGGGGGGCTTGGCTCGTATAGCCGCAAGGATCAGCTCTCCAACAGGTTCCTGACCGAGGAGTTCAAACAGCTCCAGCGGAGTGCGCAGATATTCCCATCCATCTTCATCGCGGTCTCGGCATTTCTTCTGAACGTGGTTATCAGCAGGACGATCAGTACCCAACGCGAGCAGATCGCAGCGCTCAAGGCCTTTGGATATAACAATATGGCTGTCGGCATCCATTATCTGAAATTCGTGATGCTTATCGTGCTGATCGGCATTGCAGCCGGCCTAATTGCAGGTATCAGGCTCGGACAGGGCCTCGCCAATATTTACATGGAATTTTATCGCTTCCCTTTTCTGATGTATGAACTGAGGTTGTCGGTTATACTGACAGCTGCCGGCATAACTGCTCTTTCTGCATTTGGAGGGACCCTGTTCGCTCTCAGAAAAGCGGTTCTCCTGCCCCCTGCCGAGGCAATGAGGCCTGAACCCCCGGCAAAATACCGCAGAACCATAGTCGAGCATATTGGCCTCGGAGCACTGCTTTCCCAGCCGACGCGTATTGTCTTCCGCAATATCGAGCGCAAGCCTGTCAAATCGCTGCTAACCATCATAGGCATATCGCTGGCCTGTGCTATCATGATAGCCGGCACGTTTTCAAAGGACGCCATTGATTTTATGGTGGATGTTCAGTTCAGGCAGTCGCAGAAGGAAGATATGGCCGTGACGTTCAGTGAGCCGACATCGCACAGGGCATTGTATGATCTGAAGGGCCTCAGGGGCGTGGAGCATGTGGAGGTCTTTCGAACTGTGCCTGTGCGTCTTCGGTTCGAACACCGTTCGTACCGCACATCCATAAGGGGCGTAGAGCCCGGGGGCAGTCTTCAGCATCTTCTCGATACAACGCTGAAGCCGATCCAGCTCCCTTCGGAAGGCATTGTGTTGACCGATTATCTGGGCGGCGTTCTTGGGGTCAAGCCCGGCGATATGATCACGGTCGAGATCCTTGAAGGAGAACGGCCAATCAGGCAGGTTCCTGTCGCTGGCCTGGTCAAGCAATACATCGGCCTCATGGGGTATATGGAATTGGGCGCGCTGAACCGCCTCATGCGTGAAGGCACCTCAGTCTCAGGCGCCTATCTGTCTGCAGATTCTCACTATCTATCTGATATCTATAGAACGCTGGTACAAATGCCTCGTGTGGCCGGGACTACGGTGAGGACGGACGAGATACGAAATTTCTATGAGACCCAGGCAGAGGCACTGCTCTTCTTTACGTATATCGCAAGCATTCTCGCCGGCACCATCGCCTTTGGCGTTGTTTATAACAGTGCGCGGATAAGTCTTGCAGAGCGGAGCCATGAACTGGCCAGTCTCAGGGTCCTTGGATACACTCGGGCAGAGATATCCTATATCTTTTTGGGCGAGCTCGCTCTGCTGACTCTCTTATCGATCCCGCTCGGTGCGATCATCGGCAGGGGTATCTGCGCTTATGTTGCAAAAGCATTAGAATCAGATCTGTTCCGGGTGCCGGTTATTATTGAGGCAGGCACGTATGCACTTGCAGCATCAGTGGTGATCGTCTCTGCCTGCATGTCAGGACTGATCGTTCGCCACAGACTCGACCATCTGGACCTTGTTGCGGTCCTCAAAACAAAGGAGTGAATATGCGGCCAGAAGTACGCAGAAGAATATTGATCATCACCGTATCAGTTGCGGTCATCCTCGCACTTGTGTACGGCTTTATGCCAAAGCCTGCTCAGGTTGATATGGCAGAGGTGAAAAAGGGGCCTATGAGGGTGACCATAGACGAAGAAGGAAAAACGCGGGTAAAGGACCGCTTTGTGGTGTCTGCGCCTGTTGCAGGATTTCTCCGGCGCATTGAGCTGCAGGTGGGAGATGCAATAAAGAAAGGGCAGGTTGTGGCAGAGCTTGAACCGCTCCGTTCTTCAGTCCTTGACCCGAGGAGCAGGGCAGAGGCGCTTGCCGCTGTTTCAGCAGCACAGGCAACGCTCTATGCGATAAGGGAAGAAGAACGTTCTGCTGAGGCAACTGCAGATTATGCGAAGAAGAACATTGAACGGCAGAAAAGGCTCTTCGACTCAGGCTATGTTGCAAAGGACACTCTTGAACAGGTTGAAGCAGATGCAAAGAGGGCCGAGGCAGGACGTCTTTCAGCAGCGGCAAGAGTTCGGGCTGCGCGGGCAGAGCTGGAGCGCGCGGGAAGTTTGTTAGGCCACTCTGCAGCTGATGGAGCTGTTGACCGGGAAAGGGTCGTAATGGTCAAAGCGCCTGCAGCCGGCAGATTACTGAAAATCCATCACGAGAGTGAAGGTGTTATCGCAGGCGGAGAGCCGATGATCGATATCGGAGATCCTGAGACGATCGAGGTGAAGGCTGAGGTGCTTTCTGCTGACGCAGTGAAGATAAAGCCTGGAGCGGCTGTCCTGTTTGAACGATGGGGAGGTGGCGACCCGCTTTCTGGTTTGGTGCGGGTCATTGAGCCTGCTGCGTTCACGAAGATCTCGAGCCTTGGTGTTGAGGAGCAGCGGGTGCTGATCATAGCGGATATCACCTCAGTGCCTGAGGCCTGGAAAAGGCTTGGAGACGGATACCGCGTGGAGGCGAGCTTTGTGATATGGGAGGGCAAGGATGTGCTGCAGGTGCCTGCGAGTGCGCTCTTCAGAAAGGGAGAGGGCTGGGCAGTCTTTGTGGTTGATAAGAACCGGGCGCGTCTGAAGGAGGTTGTTGTCGGTCATAGAAACGGCCTTGTGGCAGAGATCGTTTCCGGCCTGGAGGACAAAGAGCAGGTCATCACCCATCCTGATGAATTGATAAAGGATAATGTGCGTGTGCGTCTGAGAAATAGCGGGAAATAAGGTATGTTGTGGCGCTGTTCAAAATAACAACAGCTGCCGTTATCTGTTCCTCAGCCGAACAGAAGAACGAATCTGTCAAATAAGTCTTTATGGAAATGACTTAACATCTTTTCTTTCATCAGCTTTAGAGCTTCAAAAGGGTTTAGACTCTGTTTATATGGCCGCTTAGCCGTTAATGCATCGTAGACATCAGCTATGCAGCAGATGCGGCCATAGACGTGGATTTCACTCTCCTTAAGCTGATTCGGATATCCTGTGCCGTCTGCACGTTCATGATGCTGCATACAGATAATTCTACACTCCTCGGTAAGCTGATCTGCTTCACGTAGGATTTTATAACCCTGATAGGGATGCGCCTTCATCTGTTTCATTTCTTCATCGGTAAGCCTTCCTGGTTTATTAAGGATAGCAGGGTCAATGCGCACCTTTCCGATGTCGTGCAGAAAAAAACCTGCACCGAGTTCCTGCATATCGTGGGCATATGAATCTTTGAAAAACTCCTTTGAGAGGAGAACTGACAGAACTCCGACATTGACTGAATGCGTATAGGTATAGAAATCATATGATGTGATAGTTAATAGATTTCTCGCTGTGCTATCGTCAGAAATGATGAAATCAACTACCTGGGAAATTCCCTCCTTGGCAGCACGTATATTCTCGGCTTTCGGATCTGAAAGCAGCCGTTCCATGATTATCAGGGAAGAACGATAGACGGCAGTCGCTTTCTTTTCGGGAGACAGGGTCTTATCATCTATAGCCTCGCGAAGGGCATCAGGGACCAGTTTACCGGGCTCCCATGACTGCGGTGGTATCAGGGGCAGGGCCTGATCCTTCGCAGACTTGTGGTTATCCTCTGCAGAGGGATTAACGTCTGCTTCAACTTCCTTAAAGCCTGAGGCGATGATCTTTTGAATTTCTTCCTGTGACGATATGGTAAATTGGTTCTTCAGAAACGGATGGCTGAACCATGACGCAGGAAGTATTATATTCATGCCTATTTTCAGGTTGTCAACTTTTACGGTCTTGCGCATGGAGATAGTATATCACGTGGGGGAGTTAACCTCTTGATACCGTGCTGTTAATTCTATCCTTTAGTATTAGAGACGCATGGCATTTTTCTCTCTGGTACATCCTAAGTGACACAATCTGCAGAATGTCAAAGACCTCGAATATCATGGGATATTCATAACATTACTTGGCTTGACTGTGGCTTTTCTTGAACTCCTCAATCTCTCTCATCGCTTTTAGTGCGCA
>CAYWRK010000043.1:0-16541 GCA_964461065.1 uncultured Nitrospiraceae bacterium | reverse complement strand
CTTCCTCTTGATTGACCCCCTCAAACTGGAAAGTATGTTTATGCCTACCTGGACATGACCTACGCTTTTCCTTGACACGGTCTGTCATCAGCTGTTACTCTTAATCATTAAATTAACTGCAGTACCCGGATGAAAACTACGTCATTGTAATCCTCGCATGAACCTGGCTTTTTACCTCGACCGCAGAAAAAAAGGAGTTTTATGAAATTTCACGCATTCAATTTTCACGAGCAAGTCACGGCCGGTATTACCGCTGCTGGCTATGTCACGCCGACGCCAATACAGGTGCAGGCAATTCCGCCTGTCCTTGAGGGCAGCGATGTCATGGGCCTTGCCCAGACCGGAACAGGAAAAACAGCAGCATTTGTGCTGCCGATCCTCAATCGCCTGATGCAGGGAGAACGCAGACACGTTCGCGCCCTCATCGTAGCACCTACCCGCGAACTGGCTGAACAGATACACGAAACGATCAATAACCTCGGCAATCACACCAGGATCAAGAGTGTGACCATATACGGCGGTGTCGGATTCAATCCCCAGGTTGAGAAGCTCAGGCGCGGAGCAGAGATTGTCGTTGCCTGTCCTGGCCGTCTGCTTGATCATATCGAGCAGCGCACGATCAACCTTTCACAGGTAGAAGTGCTTGTGCTTGACGAGGCAGACCGCATGTTCGATATGGGATTTCTGCCTGATATCAGAAAGATCATCAAGCAGGTGCCCGCAAAGCGCCAGACACTGCTCTTCTCTGCAACCATGCCTGACGATATTCGCCGGCTGGCACATGATATACTGCAGAAGCCCGTTACGGTCCAGGTCGATCATGCTGCACCGGCAAATACGGTCAGCCATGCACTCTATCCGGTAGATCAGCACCTCAAGACAGCGCTGTTGCTTGAACTGTTGAAACATACAGACACTGAATCAGTGCTTATCTTTACACGCACAAAACACAGGGCGAAGCGCGTAGGTCAACAGCTCGAGCGGACCGGTTACCGCGCGACATCGCTCCAGGGCAACCTTTCCCAGAACAAACGCCAGGAAGCGCTGGACGGTTTCCGGAGCGGTAAGTTTCAGATCCTTGTTGCAACAGACATCGCAGCACGAGGGATCGATGTTTCATCTATTTCCCATGTAATAAACTACGATATGCCGGATACTGCAGACGCATACACACACAGGATCGGACGCACAGGCCGAGCTGCAAAGACCGGCGATTCTTTCACCTTTGTCACCCGAGAAGACGAAGAGACGGTCCGCAGTATTGAACGCGTCCTGGGGAAAAAAGTGAAGCGCTGCCTGCAGGAAGGGTTTGATTACAAATCGCCGGCCCCTGCCCGTGATTCCGAATTTGCAAGGCCTCCGCGCGAACCTCAGCGTAAATGGAAGACCAGAGGTGCAGACACAAAAAAACCAGGAAGGACTGAGCCGTCAAGGGAAGGAAGAACAGAAGGTCCGAAAACAGCACACAGGGGCTCTGAATCCCGCCAGCCAGCTTCAACTGCACGCAGCTATCGTCCGCAGAGATCTACTACTAACCGCTGATACTTTCATAGAGGCAATCGGCAACTGACCACGCCAGGCAGCACGTATGGCGCTGGTCAGCCCCTGCCCTGCTTCAAACCTGGAGCGCCGGTATTTATCTCGGAACTGAAATGAAATTCTATGTCAGGGTAATCAGTCCGTATCCGCTGCAGCTCCCAATCCGATTCTGAAAAAAAGACCGTATTGCCGTATTTGTCTGTACCGAGCTTTGATGAACGATATTCGCAGAATTTTTCGAGCTTCTTTGCATCGTGCGATGTTATCCAGCATGCCTTGTTAAAGTTGAGCGGACTGAAACGACAGGAAGCCCCGTATTCATGCAGCAGGCGATATTGGATAACATCGAACTGCAGTTCCCCGACTGTGCCGACTATCCTCCTTTTTCCCTGCTGCTGGATGAAGAGCTGCGCCACGCCTTCATCAGTAAGTTGAAGCAGGCCCTTCTCGAGCTGCTTGGACCGCATGGGATCCGTGTTAATGACCTCTTTGAACACTTCAGGAGAAAAGCTCGGGATCCCCTGGAACATGATCTTTTCACCCTCAGTCAGCGTATCGCCGATCTTGAAGTTGCCGGTATCATAAAGACCGATTACATCACCAGGATAGGCCTCTTCGATGATGCTCTTCTCCTGCGCCATAAAGCTGGCCGGACTCCTGAACTTCAGGTCCTTTCCCAGGCGCACGTGGTGAAAGAATTTATTTCTCTCGAACTTTCCCGAACATATCCGCAGAAACGCTATTCTGTCCCTGTGCCTGGGGTCAAGGTTTGCATGGATCTTAAAGACAAATCCACTGAAGCTCTTTTCATCAGGGTGGACTGCGCGGGTATCGGCAAGCCTGCTCCGCGGCGCCGGAGCGATAGTAGTAAACGTGGTAAGCAGTTCCTTTACCCCAAAATTATTAACAGCACTCCCGAAGAAAACCGGGGCCAAATCAGCGTCAAGATACCTTTGCCGATCAAAAGGCTCATAGACCCCTTCGATAAGCGCTATATCTTCCCGAAGCTGAAATGCATATTCACCTATCCGCTCGTCAAGCAGACTGTCAGAGATCGTATCAACTGCCAATACATCTCCAGCAATGGACGCTCCGCCGGGACGAAAGAGATTGAGGCTCTTATTGTAAATATTATAGACCCCTTTAAAAGATGAGCCCATGCTTATGGGCCAACTGAGAGGGCGCACCTTGATACGCAGCTTTTCCTCGATCTCATCCAGCAATTCAAAAGGCCGTTGACCCTCACGATCGAGTTTGTTGATGAAGACGATAACCGGCGTTTTTCTCATCCTGCAGACTTCCATCAGCTTTTCGGTCTGCTCTTCCACGCCTTTTACACAATCGACAACAATGATAACGCTGTCAACAGCAGTAAGCGTGCGATACACATCCTCTGCAAAGTCTTTGTGGCCGGGCGTGTCCAGAAGGTTGATCTTCTTGCCGTTGTACTCGAAGTTCATCACCGAGGTGGCCACAGAAATACCCCGCTGCTTCTCGATCTCCATGAAGTCAGAGGCTGTGCTCTTCTTGATCTTATTCGACTTTACGGCTCCGGCCGTCTGAATAGCACCGCCAAAAAGGAGCAGTTTTTCCGTAAGTGTCGTCTTCCCTGCATCAGGATGGCTGATGATGGCAAAGGTTCTTCTTCTCTTTATTTCGTCCGAGTACATCTGTCGTAATACCTCTTGTATCAGGAATACCGTTGCTAAGCTCTATAGTATACTGGACGTATCCAAGATGAGGCAAATTCCTATATAATTCCAGCAGCAATGACCGATATGAAAATATATGCATCTTACGCTCTTTTGCAGGAGCTCAACCGCAGGGAGTTCAGAAGAAAGCTTGTTCTCTTTCCTGATGAACTGCGTCACTTCACCATTCTCTCGGCAGGCATCATAGGCTCGGCAAATGCTAAAAGGGTGGAAGAAACCCCGGCAGCTGTTGTCAGAGACGGCGTAGATTTTGCCGCAGAGATGCTGGAAGTACTGAATCCTGGCCAGGACGATACATTCAGAGGCGTAATGGAAACCTGCCTTATCGAGACCATGAAAGACGAACTGAGGTTCTGCTGCTCCAACTGCGCTAACTTCAATGCCTGCATTGATCTGGAGAATCTGCCAGTGGGCCATCTCTTCAAAAAGCTGACTGAAGGACAGGATTCAGATGAGCTGAAAAGGGAAATAGCCCTACGCATTGACACTGCATTGCAGAACACTCCTTATCTTTGCGCAGACGATGCGCAGAATCACTGCAAGGACTTCAGACATCAGTACACAGCATCATCCATAGGCAACGTCTTCAACCGGTATTCTGATATCACAGCTGAGCTTCAGCAGTTATTTGGCATTGATTACAGAAAGATCCAGCAGGAAATGATAACGCTCAATATGGACTTCTATGCAAAACACCAGGGATAGTAGCACTGCATCGTCCTACATAACCCCTGACGGTCATAAGCGCCTCCATGATGAACTGTCCTTTCTCTGGAAAACCAAGCGGCCGCAGGTAACCCAGGCAGTTGCAGAAGCTGCTGCTATGGGTGACCGTTCTGAGAATGCAGAATATATTTACGGCAAGAGACAGTTGCGTCAGATCGATTCCCGCATACGTTTTCTGAAGAAAAGACTGGAAAAGCTGATCGTTGTGGACAGAAAACCGGCTGATACATCAAAGATATATTTCAGCGCATGGGTCGAACTGGAGGATACAGACGGGAATGCTTACCAATACCGCATTGTAGGACCTGATGAGACCGATGCTGAAAGGAATTTCATCAGCATAGATTCACCCATGGCAAAAGCATTAATGCGCAGATCAGAAGGGGATGAAGTGACAGTCGTCAGACCTAATGGAACAATGATTTTTGAAGTGACATCGATCAGATATTAGTTTTCGTATTGAAACTGCTGCCTGCCTAAGTCAGAGTAACCTAAAAATCCAGAGGACTCTTCGACTCTTTGATGGTCCTGCTCGGCACACAATGGGTATAGATCATCGTAGTCCTGACATCACTGTGGCCCAGGAGTGTCTGGATGGTCCGGATATCGTAATTGGCTTGCAGAAGGTGCGTGGCAAAAGAGTGGCGAAACGTATGGGCCGTGACGCGCTTCGTGAGCTTGGCTCTCCGCACAGCCGCATAAATCGCCTCCTGAACATGAGACTCATGCAGGTGATAACGCCGCAGTTCCTGCTTTGCCGGGATTGAGGTCAGCGACTTCTGAGGGAAAAACCATTGCCAGGTGAATTCCTTGCCGGCTGAGGGGTACTTCTTTTCGAGTTGGTCATCCAGGAACACACCGGAAAACCCTGTTGCGAGGTCGCTATCATGCAGTTTCTTTATGTCATCAAACTGGGCCGTCAACTCCGGCATAATCGATTGCGGAATAGGCACGGTCCGGTCTTTACCGCCCTTTCCATGGGCAGTAAGAATTCCAGCGTCAAAATTGAAATCCTTTGCCCGCAATTTAAGGCACTCAAAAAGCCGCAGTCCGCAACCGTAGAGCAGATTGACCACAAGGCGATAGGGATGTTCGAGATGCTGAAGGACTGCCTCAATTTCCTGGCGTGAAAGAACAATGGGGATAAAGCTCGATTTCTTGGCGCGCGGCACGTCCCGCTGATCGCCAAAATCTTTATTAAGAACATGCCGGTACAAAAACAACAATGCGTTGAATGCCTGGTTCTGGGTTGAGGCAGCCACCCTGCAATTTACCGCAAGATAGGTTAGATATTTCTTAACATCCGCTGATGACAATTCGTCAGGCGGCTTATTCTGCAGAAATACCTGAAACTTTAGGTTCCAGTCTGCATAGGCCTTAAGTGTTTTTCGGGAATAGTGCCGCATCTTGATCTCGGCCGACAGAGTGTTGATGAGCTTGTCCCATTCAGGTGATCCGGACGGCTCCAGACATCGCCATTCATTAAAACGGCTGCCGCCCGATGAAAAAGGAACAAAAGTCGATGGCAAAGCGAGTAATGGTTTCTCGTTCACCTTAGGCAGGTGCTGGGAGGATTCCCTGCTTAAGGCACCTGTTTCTGGCTGAGAAAGTGGTGCGTGGGGGTTTGCTGTCTTAACAGTTGCTTCAGTATTAACGTGTGCTGGGGGAATTGCGTTAGTGTCCGTCCGCTTTTGCATCTCAAAGAAGAGAGAAAGAGCATGGGCAGCCTGCTTCTGTTGCTCGGGCGACTGGTTCTTCTTCTGCAATTTCTCGACAAACAAACGCACCTGTTCCGATCTGGAATCGGGAGGATGATATTTGCTTCGGAAATCCAGATAATACAGAAGCCACTTTCTGTAATCCGCATGGACGCGTTCAGGCACCTTCCGTTGTCTGAGAATAGCGTTAAATTGTGCCAGGACATCCTGTGGAATAGGCAGCATAGTGTTCTTAGTTTATTTAATTCTGGCAGATAGTCAATATAATTTTGTTTATAAAAGTTCCGTTGACCACGCAATAGATTAGAGCTCGAGACAATCCGATTTTTGTATTGACGCAGAAAGAACCTGCTTGATATAGTAGCCTCACTTCTTTTTGGAGGGGACAAAATGAATGGGGAGTTTCAGAAGCAAAATCCTTCCACACAATTTTTCGCCTATTTTTGTCGTTGCACAATTTTCCTTAAAATCAATTCCATGCCTGTTGTCAGACTGCATGCGGTATGAGTAATTTAATTTCACGACTAAAACTGAAACCGGGGCAAAATGGGACGAAGAAACTGCTTGCGCAGCATGGAGATGCCCTTGTCTGTGTGCGCTATCGGTATGATGAGGCAAGTTGTACGAGAATCAAGACCATAGAACTTGTTGTTGAAAAAATAGCATGGCAGCCGCCGGCACGGAAGTTTGCTGACGATGATCACGTGCCCATACGGATCGGATTTGCTGAAAAGAGATTGATAGAGGCTGCGAAGGCGGCGAAAGGCAGATGGAATCCGGATGAGAAATTGTGGTTTATCAGATATGGGAATATCAAGGGAACTGCTCTGGCAAAGCATATAGTATCAGATGCATTGCCAAACAGGTAGCCGATGCAAAAGCATCTAATACTATATACAACTCAGACATCTAATAATAGATGCTTGTATCTAATACTATATGCTTCCATATAATATTAGATGCTGTACCGTAACTAGATAATAACTTGTTACAGCTATAATGAAACCCAAAATTAAACAATACATAACGTTTGTCGCAATATTCATCAGTGGTCTTGTAGTCGGCGTACTCGGAATGGGCTATCTGTCGGAGCGTGCAAGCAAAACTTTTGTAGAGCTTTATCGTGCTAATTACTCTCGCGAGCAGATTTATCTAGCGGCTCAGGCGCGCTACAGGGGAGAGAAGTACTCAGAGTTTACTTATAGACATAATGCCGTAAATATCTTACCTTATGGCAAATTAGAGACAATAAAGAGAATGAAAACAGCTTGGACTATATTTTTCCCTTTTTCTGCTCCCGGTCTGGATCGAATGATGTCTTACGGCAGTACCGAGAAGAGTGAAAAAACGACTTATGGAATTGAACTCGCAAGGCTCGCTGAAGCGACCGAAAACATAGGACTAAAGGATGAGGCAGCCAAGCTCTGGTCGGAGTCAGCAAAACTACTCGGACATAGCGACGTGGCAAAAGTTCGGTTCCTAGTTTCCACGTTAAATAAAATGGACGAAAAAGAGCCACCACAATATCCATGAAGAGAAGAGCTGTAACAACAGCGTCCACACCGACGCGGGATAATACTGTGTGATTTTGACAAAAGGTCTTGCCCGCGCGGGTGACGCATTTCGTTAAAAACAATAGTACGCGGAGGTTTGAATTAAGTGTCATTACGAACAGGGACTCGAAAACGAGATATTGAAAAAGATTATCCTGCAAAGCAGTTTGCCTTAAAGCTGCGGAGATTGGCAGACTGTATAGAAAAAGGCCAGCGTTTTAGGATACAAGTAGCAGGAGAACGAGTTGTTATTCCATCAACAGCTGTTATCAACATTGAACATGAGCGCAGCGCTTCGGAGGAAGAGATAGAGTTTCAGATCAAGTGGCAGCTTAAGCAGTAGTCATCACAGATATATCTGTTGCCAACAACAGCACCGAGACCAACTACAAATAGAGTCGGGTTCCCCTTCCCTTAATGCCTGTGGTTCTACCCTCATGCCTATCGTCAGGTAAAATATGGATAATATCCACATGCTAATGCAAGCTGTCATATGGATGATGCTGGCGCTGATATGTTATACGTGGGCAGTTTTCAGCGGACGCCGACAGGGTCTTCACCGCAAGCACCTGATCATTTTCGGTACAGGCCTGATCTGTGACTTTTTAGGAACCTACCAAATGAATTTGATATCTGTTGCTTACGGCAAACCGCCCATGTGGCACAGTATAGCCGGGATCGCTTCCCTGGCCGGGATGGCATTCCATTTTCTGCTGGCCCTGATCGCATCAAGCACAAACCGGGCTGAAGCAGCCAATCTGGTCTTCCACCGCGTCAGCATCTCAATTTACAGCTCCTGGCTGCTCGCTTTCTTCGGAGGAGCTTTCGCAGGGATGATGAGAATGAAATTATAAAAGGATCGGCAACAGGACAAGTGTAAACGTGTAGGCCTAAGAATTGTCCTTCGGAGATTTTTTATACCGGATTGCAGCCTGATACTGGATACTCGCATGATCTGGCTCAAGCACATCTACCTTCCCGTTGCAGATAATGGTCCCCTTCCCTTCCTTCTTCTTCGATTTGACCATGCCAGCCACAACCGAAGTCAGATCAAATCCGCCTCCGCTGCAGCCTTTGATCATGCAATCCATCTTGAAGTACGCAAAAGAGGTAGGGAATATGTTGAGCGTGCGCACCATAAGGAGAGGAATGGCGGCCTTCCGATAATAGGTCATATGAATTACCATGCCGGAGACTGCGGGAAATCGTTCTGAAACCAAGCCAGCAGCAATGTTATTCTGCTTTTTTAATTCCATCTTTGCTGCGTAATCATGTCGGTTCAAGGGTTTCCTCCAAAAAAAAATCCCCCCTGCCGAAGCAGAGGGGCTTTTGTTGTTAGTTTACAGCTTTGTCACATTAACTGCCTTGGGGCCTTTCGGTCCCTTTTCAGTATCAAAGCTGACTGAGTCACCCTCAGCAAGGGATTTAAATCCGTTGCCCTGGATTGAAGTGTGATGCACAAAAACATCGCTGCCATCTTCGCTTGTGATAAAGCCAAAACCCTTTGAGTCATTGAACCACTTTACTGTTCCATTAGCCATTGCTCGTACCTCCTTTTTTTAAACTCAAATCTCAGAAGGTTGCAGCACATAAAAAAAGCCACAAAGTCGGAAAGTCTTTGTGGTCTCATCAACGGCAAAAACTTCTAAAATTCTATAAGAAGAATAGCACATCGCTTCTCTATAAGTAAAGGACAAAATGCGACTCACAAACAAATATTATCAGGGGTGCCGGAGAGAGCAATCTTCCTTCTGAGATATTCAAAACAAATAAGATTACACAAGCTCCTTTCAAGAGCAACATTAGCAGTTCCAAATTAAAACAGCCGCCAGACAATGCCTTTGTTCCGTTATAATACACGCAAATCATATGTTTGAGGTGAATTGTGGCATTAGTTAGTTTGCAGGATGTGAGGGTCGCGTTCGGAGGCCCTGAATTGATAGACGGTGTTACCCTGCAGATAGAACGCAGAGAACGCGTCTGCCTGGTAGGAAGAAACGGTGCAGGAAAATCCACGCTGATGAAGATCATCAATGATGAGATTATCCCAGATAGCGGTGAGGTCATTTACGAGCAGGGTGTGCGGATAACTTCACTTGACCAGGAAGTTCCTCAGCATCTTTCAGGGACCGTATTCGACGTTGTCTCTCAAGGTCTCGGCAGTCTGGCCTGTCTGCTTTCAGAATACCACCGGGTGAGCAGCAGCCTCAGCCACGGCAGCAATACCGAGGACTTAATGGCTGAACTCGAACGCATACAGCATCTGATAGAGTCAAAAGACGGCTGGCAAATGCAGCAGAGGGTAGATACAGTTCTTACGCGTCTTGGCCTGGACCCTGATGCATCAGTGGCTGATCTTTCCGGAGGATATAAAAGAAAAGTCCTTCTTGCGCAGGCGCTGGTGAATGAACCTGATTTGCTGCTTCTCGACGAGCCGACCAACCATCTTGATATCGAATCGATCGGCTGGCTTGAGGAGTTTCTTCTGGGCTTCAACGGCTCCATACTCTTCATAACTCATGACCGCAGATTTCTTCAGACCCTGGCAACGCGTATCGTCGAGTTGGACCGCGGCCGCCTGACTGACTGGCCCGGCGATTACAACACCTATGTGGCAAGAAGACAGGCAGAGCTCGATGCTGAAGCAACACACAGTGCACTCTTCGATAAGAAGCTCAGCCAGGAGGAAGCCTGGATTCGGCAGGGGATCAAGGCTCGCCGCACACGCAACGAAGGACGGGTAAGGGCATTAAAGGAACTGAGAAAGCAGCGTCTTGCCAGGCGGGAACTAATCGGCAGCGCCAGCATGAAACTGAACGAGGCAGAGCGGTCAGGCAGACAGGTCATTGAAGCTAAAAAGATCAGCCATTCCTATGAGAGCAGGACTATTATCCGTGATTTTTCGACAACGATCATGCGGGGAGACAAGATCGGCATCATAGGTCCAAACGGTTCGGGCAAGACCACCCTGCTCAAGATCCTGCTTGGCTCCTTAGATCCTCTTCGCGGCTCAGTGCGCATGGGAACCAATCTTCAGATCGCTTATTTTGATCAGCATCGTGCCCAGCTCGATGATAATAAGTCAGTCATCGAAAATGTCGGGGATGGGTTCGAACATGTGACGGTCAACGGCAATTCGCGTCATATCATTGGATATCTGGAAGATTTCCTTTTCCCGCCAGAGCGCGCCCGTTCGCCCGTTAAAGTGCTTTCAGGCGGAGAAAGAAACCGCGCCCTTTTAGCAAAGCTCTTTACCAAGCCGTCGAATCTCCTTGTTATGGACGAGCCGACCAATGACCTTGATATGGACACGCTTGATCTTCTTGAGGAGATGCTGGTTGAGTATGAGGGAACTGTGCTCATTGTGAGCCATGACCGCGAATTTCTTAATAATGTTGTGACCAGCACCATTGTCTTTGAAGGCGCCGGAAATGTCGCTGAATATGTAGGTGGTTACGATGACTGGCTGCGCCAGCGCAAACCTGTATTACAGGCACCAGCTGCTCAGCCTGCAAAGCAGGAAAAGACAGCGGGAATAGAAAAATCCCGGACCAGGATCCAGCGTCAGCGCACACTCACGTTCAAGGAGAAGAAAGATCTGGAGGAGTTGCCGGTCAGGATTGAATCTCTGGAAACAGAGCGTGATACGCTGTATGAGTCACTCGCTGACCCTGACTTTTACCGACAGGATGGAAACAAGCTTCCTGTAGCCAAAGCTCGCATTGAGCAGCTCGAGAAAGATATCGCGGCAGCTTATGAAAAATGGGATCTTTTGGAAACGATCCAAAAGGCATCATCATAACGTGGTGAAATAGCCTCATGGAGCGATGGAAAGACAACATCTCCTTTGTGCTTATCGAGACTATGGAGAGCGGAAATATCGGTGCTTCTGCCCGCGCACTGAAGAATCTCGGCTTTTCGCGACTCGAACTTGTCAGGCCCGGGAAATTCCCTTCTGAGGAGGCCGGATGGTTTGCTCACGGAGCAGAAGATATTCTCGATCACACCACGGTCCATGCTGAACTGACAGCTGCCCTGAACGGAAAATCCGTAGTCATCGGCACGACGCGAAGGCCTGGCAAGAAACGCGGCCTGGTCTATCCTGTTCGCGAAGCAGCAGAAAGGATCAGAAGTCTGTCGCAACATAACCGCATCGCCCTGCTCTTCGGCAGGGAAGACCGCGGCCTTACCAATGAAGAAACAACAGCCTGTTCCTTTATGATCAGGATTCCGGCTTCCCATGAACATCCCTCTTTCAATCTGGCCCAGGCAGTGCTCCTCATCGCGTACGAGCTCTCCTCTGGTGATCACTCAGTTGCGTCCTTGCCCTCAGTCATCAGCAGCGAAGAGTTCAGCAATCTTTTTGAGCGACTCAGAACGCTCATGAAAATAGCAGGGTATAAAGCAAAAGGCATTCGGGATAATGACGAACAGATTATGATAGATCTCAAGCGCCTCATTGCCAGAAGCGGTATCACCGGGCGTGATGCACAGATGCTCCATGGCATTATCTCTCAGATAGAGGCGAGCCTTATGAAGAAAACCGGCAGGCAGTGACCAGCGATGAGTTTGACACAAGTCTTTTCATGCAATACACTTTGAAGAAGATCAACATGAACGCTTTTACCTAAATTACAAAACACGAGGTAATCATGACCAATACTCAGATAGAGCACCGGCTTCCCCTAATACAAGAGGCAGATCTGAACGGAAAGATCGTTCTGGTCCGCTTCGATCATAATGTGGTAAAGAACAACGAGATACGCGATCCCTTCAGGATCGACAGGACGATCGGCACCCTCTTCCATATCGTGGAGCGCGGCGGCAGACCTATCATGATGACCCATGTCGGAAGACCGAAGGACAAGAAAACAGGGGCTATCGTCTGCAGACCTGAGGAATCAGTTGATCCTATTGTCCAGTATCTTGAGCAGAAGCTGCATACAAAGATCCATGTCCCCAGAATTCCTGCTGACGCCGAGAAAGGGATTCCCGGGATCGATACGTCTATAAATCTTGCCATCAGGGAGCTGAAGGATAGAAAACTCGGCGGCATTTATCTGCCGAACACGCGCTGGTTCCAGGGCGAAGAGTCAAAGGGGGCAGCCGCAGACAGTTTCGCCCTTCAGCTCGCCGGCCTTGCTGATATCTATGTGAACGACGCCTTCGGCTCATGGCAGCCGCACGCATCAACGTACAACATCACCCGCTATCTTCCTTCCTATGCAGGTTTCCTGATGCAGCAGGAGATCCTGAATCTTGACAGGGTGCTCCATCCTGAAAGGCCGTTCCTTGCAGTTGTGGCAGGCTCGAAATACGATACAAAGATCAGGCCGCTCTACGCCATCTATGAAAAAGTTGACCATCTTATCCTTGGCGGCGTGATCTATAACACCTATCTCTGCGCAAAATATGGGATCAGTATAAAGGGTGTTCTTGATGAGGACATTGTGCTGGCAAAAGAACTGGTCGAAAAAGATATGATCAGTAAAAAGATCGTGGAACTGCCTCATCTTGTCGAGTCTGATATCCTCGAAGCACGGACAGAAGGCAGATACCGGACCATCTCGATAAAGGACTTCAGACCCGGTAATTCCTACGGTTATGTCCTGGACATCGATCCAGCATCCTTTGAAGACCCTGTTGCATCTTCGATCATTGCTTCGGCGAAGACGATCTTTGTCAATGCTGTCATGGGGTTCACTCCTCATTTCTCTGCCGGATCTCAGGCACTAGATCAGACCATAGACAAGAACAGTTCAGCCCTGAAGCTGTATGGCGGCGGAGATACGCTGCAGGAATTCAAAGACCTCTGCCCCGGTCTCTATCTCTCGGTTATGGATAATGCCAATTACTATTTTTTCACCGGCGGCGGCACCGTGCTTACAGCCATTGAACAGGGCAGTCCTTACGGTCTGAAGCCGGTTCAGGCCCTGATAGACAAGGGCAAGACAGAATGATCTCACCGCAGGCATTCGAATATATAAACGACTATTTCTATTTTGTTGTCCGTCCAACACCAGAGCGCGGAGCCAATGCATGGGTCTATTGCTCTGGCGCCAACATTACACGTTTTTCAGCTCTTACACGAGGTCGCCATGGCCTGAGTTCCAATCCCGTGATCCGTGGAATGCAGCTTATCAAGCATAATGTGAGCCGCCTGGCGCTGTCACAGGGAGCGCAGCCAAAATTGATCCGCGGCAAGGATTGCGCAGGAATGGCTCCGACACAGGAAGCGTGGTATTCCGAAATACTGCTCATTGAGGATGCTCCGCATTCCCTTCCTCCGGATATCATAGGCCTCTGTAGCCTGGATATTTTCGAAAAGATCATTGTTCACTGTTGCCCTGAAATGAAACATCCGGGCAAGGCTCTTTCAGCTGTCGAACTCCAGAGCTTCATAGACGGACTCCCCCTGAGCTCATGATAGAGGTAGGTTTGGTAAAAACAGGATAACCATGGATATCAGAATACCAGAAACAGAAATCGTACTGAGGCTGGCAAATCTTCGAAGCAGACTTGCTGCAGCCGGACTTGACGGTGCACTCTTTAACTATGCCATCGATGTATTCTATTTTACCGGCACACGCCAGAACAGCGCGCTCTGGGTACCGATTGCAGGAGATCCAGTCCTGCTTGTAAAGAAAAGCTTCAGCAGGGCTGTTCAGGAAAGTATTGTCAGGGACGTTCGTCCCTTTCCGTCCAGCCGCGATCTGCCGGATGTCTTTAGCCAAAATATTAAAACCATAGGGCTCACGTTTGACGTTCTGCCGATGCAGCATTTTAATTATTATCATGCCCTGCTCGGTAGCCATGAGTTTCGGGACATCTCCGGTATCAATCGCGATCTGCGCTCAGTGAAATCTGCATGGGAGCTTGATCAGATGCGCATAAGCGGCAAGTTACTTGCGCAGGCCTTCAGCACCATCCCTGAATTCCTCAGGCCAGGCATGCGGGAGATCGACCTTGCCGCAGAGTTCGAATATTGCTTGCGGAAACTGGGCATCGGAGGCTATTTCCGTATCCGCGGCTTTAATCAGGAGATAACCGGCATTGCGGTCAGTGGGGCAAATGCTGCGGTAAGCGGCTGCTTTGATGGGCCTGTTACCGGCAGAGGTTTTTGGACAGCAGCGCCATATGGATCCTCAGCAGATACGATCAAGGAAGGGGTGCCGATCATCGTTGATTACGGCGGATTTTATAACGGCTATATTGTGGATATGACCCGTTTGTTCTGCGTCGGCAAACTTGAGCCTGATCTTGAACGCGCATTCAGCGTATCTATTGCCATACAGTCATGGGTTAAAGATAATCTCAAGCCCAATGCAATATGCGAAGACCTTTTCTATGCAGCTGCAAAAATGGGTGCTGATGCAGGGCTGGATAAACACTTCATGGGACATCCCGGTGAACTGGCAAAATTTGTCGGGCATGGTGTCGGCCTTGAGCTGGATGAACTGCCTGTTCTCGCACCAAAATTCAAGGCACCACTCTTGGCTGGGCAGACCATTGCGGTAGAGCCGAAATTTCTGTTTCCGGAAAGGGGAGCAGTCGGCATAGAGAATACATTTGCTGTAACAGATGGTGGCGGCGAAAAACTCACTGACCTTTCAGACGAGATTGTGTATCTCTAAATAGTTCGCGAGTAAAGACAGCGCTGTTGGTATGGTAAGATCCGGCTAATCCTTCACATCAGGCTCGAAGAAGATCCACCGCACCTGTGGGAAATCGACCCTAAGTGCAGCCTCCACTCTGTTTATATCATCAATGAGATCTGCTGCAGTCCCCATCTCCTTCATCTGCACCTTTGCAGAGACCATCAGGTCTGTACCGAGCTGCAGAGTAATAAGACTGAATATCTCTCCAACCTCAGGCCGTTTCAAGAGAAACTCCCGCAGCGCAGCAACCATCTCAGGATCAGCGCTCTCGCCGATGAGGAGACTCTTCACCTCAATGCCGACTGCAACAGCAACCAGAATAAGGACCGCACCGATTGAGATCGTGCCGATTGCGTCAAAAAGGGGATTCGCAGTAATGATTGTGGCAAGGATCGCAGCCAGCGCAAAAACAAGGCCGAACAGTGCAGCAATATCCTCTCCTGTAACCACTATCAATTCACTTTGGCGGCTGGTCCTGAACCACTGCAGAAAGGACCGCTTGCCCTGAACCTTCCGCACCTCAACAAGTGCACCCCTTAGCGATCCCATTTCAAGACCGATCGAGACAATGAGAACAGCCACAGCGATCCAGGGAGACTGGGGCATTTCAGAATGGAACATCTTATGAATGCCCTCGTAGATGGAAAAGATACCTCCCATGCTGAAGAGCATGAGTGCAACGATAAAAGACCAGAAGTAAACCGCCTTGCCGTAACCAAGCGGATGCAGTTCAGAACAGGGCCGTTTGGCGCGCTTCAGGCCGACAAGGAGCAGTATCTGATTGGCACAGTCGGCAAAGGAATGAACAGCCTCTGCCAGCATAGCCCCGGATCCCGTATGCCATGCAGCAGCACCCTTTGCCAATGCAATGCCCCCGTTAGCGCCAAGGGCATACATGATCGCCTTTATCGAACCGTTAGAATGTGACATGGAGGAAGAGTAATAGAAGTCAGTCTCTCAGACACCTATATTACCGGGCTTTAAAGAAGATCGCCTCGATCCTGTCAATCCGGACAATGGCATCATAGAAATCCTTGCCCGAAAGCTTCGCAAGGTGAACAGATTGGTCACCTACCTTAACAATCGTGCCTTCGATCGGATCACCGGACGTGACCCTGATCGCTACCCGCTTTCCAACATTCGCAAGCAGGTTCTCCCTGATTCCAATCGAAGCATTAAATTCCGTTTTCTCCTCTGCCGCAACGATAACAGGAACTGCACTGAAAAGAGCAGCAAGAACAACTACAGCCGTGATAAATTTCTTCAGATTCATGCGATGTCCTCCGGTGAATATGTTCTGCTTTATCCTATTTACTGATTTTCTTCTTGAGAGCCTTCACTGCCGAAGAAACTTTTTTCTCGACCTTCTTCTCGACTGCCTTTGCCTTCTTTACGGTCTTTTTAACGATCTTTTCTTCTGCTTTCACAACCTTTTTAATAACTTTCTTTACAGCCTTTTTCACAGCTTTCTTTGTAACCATTTGTTCTCCTTGTTACGCCGGGTTTCTTCAAAAAAATCCGGCGAATTTATGACGATACTATCAGCAATCCCCGTTGCTGTCAATTATTTATATTTCCCCCATCCAGGTAGGCATAAACATACTTTCCAGTTTGAGGGGGTCAATCAAGAGGAAG
>CAYWRK010000042.1:0-16679 GCA_964461065.1 uncultured Nitrospiraceae bacterium | reverse complement strand
ACTGCCTCTTTAAAACTCATTAAGGCTGGAAAGTATGTCCCTACCACGTGCCAAAATTCGTTAGGGACGTTGTGTCCTGAAGTCATTAAAGGCAGCTCCCTCTATCTCGCCTCTTCGAGTATTAAAATGCCTTGCAGATACTTGATTTATTACCACACATATCGCGCAATTTAAGAAATTGGGATGTGTCCCTGTTTCCTGAAAACAACGCCTCATTTTGATTTCCGCTCCACGTTCGCCTTATACTAACCGGCATGAAAGGCATCATCGATTTCCATACCCATGCATTTCCCGATGCTCTGGCTGAACGGGCAGTTCAGGTTCTGCTCGAGGAAGGGCAGAAGAAATACGACGTAAACGCCTATCTGGATGGAAAGATATCATCGCTCATCTCTTCCATGGACAAAAACGGCATCGAAAAGAGCATAATCTGTTCGATCGCAACGAGACCGTCTCAGTTCGATCCGATCCTGAATTGGTCAAAGCAGATAATGTCAGAGAGGATCATCCCCTTCCCCTCACTGCATCCTGAGTCTCCCGATGCTGTTGAGCAGGTGAAACAGATAAGAGCCGAAAGCTTCAAGGGCGTAAAGTTTCACCCCTATTATCAGGATTTCACAATTGACGAGGAACGTCTCCTCCCGATATACCGGCAGCTTGAGCGCGAGGGCCTTATCGTAGTTATGCATACGGGCTTTGACCTGGCATTCGACCGTGCCAGAAAGTGTGATCCTGAGAAGATCCTGCGTGTGCTTGAAGCTTTCCCTGATCTGAAACTGGTAACAACGCACCTCGGCGCCTGGGAAGACTGGGAAGAGGTAGAAAAACACCTTTCAGGGAAGAGGATCTATATGGAGATCTCGTTCTCCCTCGACTGCATGCCGAAAGAGACAGCGCGCCGCATCATCATGAACCATCCGCAGGACCATATTCTCTTCGGCACTGACTCGCCATGGGCAGATCAGGGGAAGGCGATAGAAGGACTAAAAGGACTCGAACTCGGGCAAGAAATGGAAGATCGAATTCTCAGGGGAAATGCATTAAAACTGCTTGAAACTGCCCAACGACTGAGATAAGCGGCGAAGCCGAAGCGGAGTCCGCATGATTGATTCGTTAAGCCCTCTTCTTCTCCAACAGGTATCCGGACACATATTTATGAATGATGCTGGATATTAGTGTTTGATACGGAATCCCCTCTTGTGCCGCAATCACCTGAATCTGATCCAAATCTTTTGAAGACATCCGAATATTTATCCTCTTGTCTTTTTGAAGAGTGTTTTTTGCGTATTCGCTTAGCTTAGCAATCTCCGCCTTTGGATTCCTGACAGGTTTCCATTCTCCGCGCTCATATGAATCAAGAATATCTTTTTCTTCTGCATCCAATAGTGTCTTTTTCATTTTGATGACCTCCTATATTTATTTGTAGCTTTTCTGCTGGGAATTATAGTTTTCAAAAAGATCTCGTCGTTTTCCTGAACATAAGGAACGAGATATGCATAATCATCAATCATGACTGTCGCGATTTTTTGCCGCGGATACTTATTTTGATTCGGGTGTTCAACAGTTTCCAGAATATCTTCCCGCTCCATCAGAAGAACGACTTGTTCAAAACAAACGCCTCTGCTGCTCTTCAGAAATTCATTCTTGTCATTGTCCCATCGGAAAACCATCATGTTCTATAATTCCGACAATGTGTGCCTTTTGTCAATATTGTTATTTGTGGCCTAACGGTTTCGGCCATGACCCGCCCGCACAGTCTTTTCGGGCGGTCGGCGTCCATGGGCCTTGTTGGGTGTTCAGCTTGAACTTCCTTCGGAACAGCCTCCGGCAATAATTTCCTCCAGCATTCCCCGCAAAGAGTGGTTGTTCAGATTTCTTAGCTGAAGAATATTTGCTGGAATCACTTTTCCTTTGCGGATTGCTGAGAACTCATTTTGGAACATCGCCATGTTTCCGGAAAGCTTGTAAGCTGCTGCCAGATATAGCCGCGCTATGACCATCTCCGGGTCAACCTTAAGGATGACGGTGAAATGGGTAATTGCTTCATCGTACATGCATTTTAAGAGGGCTATTTCTCCGAGACTGAGGTGTGAGGTGGTAATGGAGGAATCTATCTGAATCGCTTTTTTATAGGCCTCTATCGCCTTTTCTTCGTTTCCGAGGCGGTTGAAGCAATCTCCGATAAGGTCGAATGCCAGCGGTTGAAAGACGGTTGCTTTCAGGTTTTCTGCGCATTGAAGGGCACCGGAATAATCTCCCTCGTCATAAAGCTGGTGAGCGCGCTCCATTTCTCGCTTCTTGAAGGACAATCGTAAACGGCTGAATCCATAGAGTACGGCGAGACTCACGATGGTCAGTCCGGCGATCATTGTCACTCGTATCAAGGCATCAGTCATCGTTTCCTTCAATTACTCACCCAACGAGATGCATCAGCCGACGCGCGCCACAAGGGCTTGAATGAAAAACGCACCACGCTGATTCGCGGTCGGCTGGATGCTGGTGTTAGACCTTTTTACCATATCAAAATATATCCTTGCGTTAAATAGAGTAACAACAACGGAGACGCAAGACTGGCTAATGACAACCATACCTGCAAAGGTCTCCTTGGCTTTATGGCTGTTACATATAATAAGAAAGAAACAACGCCGAATAATGCAGCTGGATAGGAAAGCAAGAACGGCAACTGCCAGAGTGCATCAATGTTATCCATTGAGAGAGTCAAATAATATAGTATTAAACCCGCATCGATTAGTAGTGCCATGCCGAGTAGTATTAATGCCATTTTATTAATTATTTTTTTTATCATGGTCTAACATTGTTTTTTATATCGCATGCGGTTTTTTCTTAAGTTTATGGGCAAATAGCCACTGCGTCAAGCAAAATCCGAACAATGAAAAGGGCTACTTGTTCATCTAAACTGCTAGAAAAAGAATAAGGTAGCACAGAGCAAAAAACAGGATCGGTATTCTGACAGCCCTGTTGCCGTTTGAAGAACTGACAAGGGTGGCGGTGATCTTCATGCTGACAGCAGAACCCGCCAGAAGGATCACTATCTGCAGCACCTTGATCGTGACAGATGACGCAGCAAAGGATGGAAATGAGGCCTCTATTCCAAGCTGCCGGCCTAAAACCTGTAAGAGCGTCCCTCCCATGGTGAGTACCCTCGCCAGATGAAAATTCACCTCAAAGGCTACGCTGAGCGGTATCAGGCAATAGATGCCATATGCTGCTGCCCTTTGCGAGTTCTCCAGAACAGGGAAATATCGCCTGCTAACAGCTGCAGCAAAAAGAATCACACCGCCTGTCATGCCGACGATGAGGAGCGCTGCATAAAGCCACCACAGAGACTCTGACCGCAGAGCATGGAACAGACCGACTTCTTCGAGTCCTCTGAATATCTGCGTTCCGATAAGTGCTGAACCGATGATCACTCCGCTCATCTCAAGATTTGTTGATGCCCAAAGCTCCTGCCCCGGGATGCGCAGATTGAATACCGGCGAATTGTTCGGACAGATCTTTACGCAGTTGCCGCAGAGCACACAGTTCTGATTTGAATGGAGTGAAAAAGGGCCTTCAAAGAGCGGACAGCCATCGCCTTTTTCGTTGCCGACATAGCAGTCATGCTTCACGCAGTTTGTGTTGCAGATGTTGTAGTTTGACCTGAGCTCAACAGCAGAGCAGCGCGATAGGAAGCCCACCAGGCCGCCCAGCGGGCAAAGATACCGGCACCAGGTTCGGCGCTCAAAAATATATCCCACAATGAACGCCGAAAGTGCAACCGTAAGCACCAGCATTGCTGTTGCCCTCGGTGAATGAGGCATATCAAAGACAGACTCTGCCCAGAATATAGCGGCGATTCCAACAGCAGTCATGTAAATGCCATACGTGCGGATAAGCTGCGGGACCTTGATCTTAAGTCCGATCGATCGGCCGATGAGATATCCGATCGGACCCATAGGACAGACACTGCACCACGAGCGGGCCAGAAAAATACTTCCAATTACAACAGCCGGCTCCCAAAACGCCCAGGTAGAGACAAGAACGATATTCCTGCCCGGGTCCTGACTGCCGAAAAAACCGAGCAGTATGAGCATGGCTATACCGGGCAGGGCAGCAAATTGCAGCGCGACAGGATACTTCCTGTTAAGAAAGAGATGTTTGACCTTGTCATAGCCAAAAAGATCGAAGGCGATCTGGCCGCTGACAGGCGGCGGGCTGAGAAAGATATGCTCGGCAGCGAGCGTGCAGCCCTGACAGATAGACATTGCCCTGCGAATGGCACTCGCAAGTTCATCGTGGTTGCCGGGCCAGTCATATGCCATGATCGCCTTGTACGCGTCTTCATCAAAACCTTCGATCATCAGGCCGAGCTGCCGGTTGAAACGGCGGATATAGTGCTCAACGGTATCCCGGATATCCTTCTTTCTCGCTCTGAGCGGAGGAAGCATGATCCGTGTCGTGCCGATAAGATCAAGAAGCCTCTGGCTGAACTTTCCCTGTGCTGCAAGCATCTCTATGTCAGTATGCGTAGTTGCAATTAAACGGGTCCTGGCTTTGAGCAGCGTTGCATCCCCCAATGCGCAGAACGTTCCAGACAAGAGATAATCTGCCAGCATCTCCTGAACTGTTGCGGTAAGAGCATCGATATTCTCGACGATAACAGCGCCCTTGTCTGCGAGTTGCAGCAGGCCGATCCGTCTGCCAGAGCGGGAAGACAGCGAGTCTTTTGACCTTCCGAAAAGTGCGCTTATCTGGGTCATGTCGAGGCTTAACCCTTTTTCGGAAAAGCCTTGGTCGGAAAAGCCGACAGAGGCAGCTGCGTCACAGGTGAAAAGACTGCCGCCTGTACGATGGACGAGCGCAGCAGCATCCCAGAGTTCGGTACCTGTCTCCCCGATGATCACCACGTGCCCTTCTTCGCCTGCGGCCTTGTCGATCTCTGCGAGAACCTTACGAATAGCCGCAGTGCTACCGAGGATTCTTGGTTCATGCCTGCTGTTCTGCTCGGAGATGAAAGCGCGGTACGCCTCCTCAACAGCCTGTGCATCAGCGATCTGATCGGACCCTTTCATCAGGCGTTCAGCAAGCACCCGGATAAAGCCCTGCATAACAGAAGGATTGGCAGCAAGCATGGAGTCGAAAACCGGCTTCGGCACAGAAATCAGCACTGTTCGTTCTTCGGTCACGGCCGTTGCAGTGCGGTCAACCCCGGTCAAAAGTGCGAGTTCACCAAAACCTTCGCCTGGCCCAAGCCGGGCAGTAGGGATCTCCCGCCCACTCTCACAGGTCCGCGAAAGCTCAACGCTGCCTAATACGATAATGAAGTAGCTGTCGCCCTTGTCATGCTGCCTGAAAATAACTGTACCCTTCGGCAGCACCAGGTGGAGTGATTGGCGGGCAATCGCCTGCAACGAACTGACCGGTATTGGCTCAAACAGTGCAATATCCCTCAAACAGTCCTCTCGCTGCCTCAACAGGCAGCGCTGAAGAATCCTTTCGCTGATCCAGCCATTTTCAGTCATGATTACGCCAATATTCCGATGCTCACCCTTTTCTATGAGCGAAGACTGAATATCAAGCGCCTTCTGGAGGTAATGCCGCGCTTCAGGCAGTTCACGGAGCAGATATTGTCCAAATGGAATGATATTCATGGCATAGCAGCCTTCATTCAGTTCACTATAATCTTTACATCCACTTATTGTTGAATCTGTCTCTTCTCAGGGACGCCTGAAGACAAAAGCATCCTTCTCTAGAAATACGTTCTGATTCTTTCCATATTTCCTTAGGAATTCGACCCATTCTGCTGACGAAGCAGTAAAAAGATACGCATTCAGATCCTGATGCCAAATTGAAGGCAGCAGAACTGTTCTGTTCTTCACGGCTGCCTCCATCCATGTGGCATTGAGTGGAATGATTTTCAAAGTCTTCTCCTCAGCAATAACCCGAGAAACCGTATGCATCGGTGCTACATGCAGCACCCACCAGAAACCGAGCCCGTCAGGCGGTGCATCAGCGATTGCATCAAGGAAAAGCATATCGTCTATTTTGAAAAACCGGGAAGATAACGCAGAAAACCCACCCTTTTTATCCGGCACCATTATTTTATCGGCAGAAAAGGCCCATTCTCTGTTCAGTCCTTCATCAACTTTACTCTCCTTAAGCAGCCACTTGCCATAGAGTCCGGGCAGGTCAGTTATGGTCTCCTTTCCATAAAAAGGGTTGACTGAATGCACAACGCAGCCTGCCATTGCAAACAAAGGAATTGCTACAGCAAAATGCATTATGACAGATTTTAATGCTGATGCAGGTCTCATAATTATTCTCCTATAGCTTAATGACATGGCTACAGTGTATCACACTGAATCTTACACTGCATCGCAGTCGCTCAAACAATTGAAAATAATGCGGGCGTATGATAATGTAAAACTCTTTTACAGCAGGATAACCTCATGAAAAATAAGAAGAACATCGGAGACAAAGTTCTGTTTTCCGGCAATGAAGCCATTGCCCAGGGAGCCTATGAGGCTGGGGTGACGGTCGCCTCCGGATATCCTGGCACGCCTTCTACCGAAATACTCGAGAACCTCTGCACCTATGAAAACATTTATACTGAATGGGCGCCGAACGAGAAAGTAGCGCTGGAAGTGGCTCTGGGAGCCTCTTTTGCCGGAGCTCGTGCTTTGGCAACTATGAAGCATGTTGGACTGAACGTTGCTGCTGACCCGCTCTTCACCGCAGCCTATACGGGCGTCAAGGGCGGCCTGGTGATCGTGACCGCTGACGACCCTGAGATGCACAGTTCCCAGAACGAGCAGGACAATCGAAATTATGCTTACGCTGCCAAGGTGCCGATGCTGGAACCTTCAGATGCAGCAGAGGCAAAAGATTTTCTTAAGATCGCATACAGGATAAGCGAGGAATTTGATACTCCGGTCCTTTTCAGAACTACAACAAGGGTCGCGCATGTGAAGGGCATAATCATCATCGGTGAGACTGAGAGTTCAAAAGCCACACTGGGCATAGAAAAGATGCCTGAGAAATTCGTCATGCTTCCTGCACATGCCCGCAAACGCAGGGTAGAGCTCGAAAAACGGATGGCCAGCCTCAGGGAATTTGCAGAGACGTTCCCCGAAAACCGCATTGAATGGGCAGATAAGAATCGGGGGTTCATCACCTCAGGCGTCTCCTATCTCTATGTAAAAGAGGCTTTCCCCCAGTCTTCGGTCCTGAAGCTCGGCCTGGCATATCCCTTCCCTGACCGGATGATCAGAGATTTTGCTTCTCAGGTAAAGGAACTCTTCATCGTGGAAGAGCTCGATCCCTTCATCGAAAACCATGTAAAAGCAATGGGCATCTCCTGCAAAGGCAAAGAACTGATACCTGCCATGGGAGAGCTGAATTCGCAGATCATAAGAAATTCCATTACCGGAGAATCAGCGGGTGCCTCTTTTGCGCCTGTGCAGATCCCGATGAGACCGCCGAACCTCTGCGCAGGCTGTCCGCACAGGGGCATATTCCATGCAATTTCAAAACTCAAGATATTTGTGGCTGGCGATATCGGCTGTTATACGCTTGCTGCGCTCAAGCCGCTTTCGTCCATGGACTCCTGCATCTGTATGGGCGCAAGCATCGGCACTGCCTTTGGCATGGAAAAGGCTCTTGGCAAAGACAGCCTGAGCAAGATCGTTGCCGTGATCGGGGATTCGACATTTATGCATTCAGGCATTACGGGTCTGATCGATGTTGTTTATAATCGAGGATTTTCGACCGTTATTATCCTTGATAACAGGACGACCGGTATGACCGGCCACCAGCCGAACCCTTCAACAGGCGTGACGCTCAGTGGAGATAAGAGCAGCGGTATTGACATCGAGGCGCTCTGCAGGGCAATCGGCGTAAAACATATTGTAACGCTCAATCCTCATGAGCACGAGAACGCAGAGAAGATCCTTAGACAGGAGATAGAACGGCCAGAGCCCTCTGTCATCATCACCAAGGCGCCCTGCGCCCTGCTGCCTGAGATGAAGAAACGTAAGGATAAAAGAATTCACACGGTCATCGAAACTAACTGCACCGGATGCAGGTCATGCCTCAGGATCGGCTGCCCTGCCATCGAATGGGTGCCGCTCACGCCGGAAGAAGCAAAACAGTTAGGCTATAAAGAGACCCAGAAGGGTCATTCACGTATCAGCATGGTTATGTGCGACGGCTGCGGTCAGTGCGCTCCGCTCTGCAAGTTCAAGGCGATCGTTGTGCCAGGCCCGGGCAGTGGTGAGAACAATGGATAAGGTCATGAACCTTTTTCTCTGCGGAGTTGGCGGTCAGGGTATTCTGCTTGCGAGTGAGATCATATCATCCGCCTGCATGAACGCTGGATTTGACGTGAAACAGAGCGAGGTGCATGGCATGGCCCAGCGCGGCGGCTCAGTCATCTCGCATATCCGCTTTGGCAAGAAAGTACACTCACCGCTCATTGAGCTGGGCAATGCAGACATTGTCGTCTCATTTGAGATCCTCGAAGCGCTTCGTTATCTTCCCTATATGAATAAGGAGACCAAGGTTATTGTGAATACGCAGAAGATCCTTCCTGCGCCGGTTGCTACCGGCATGGATACGTATCCTGCTGATATTCTCGACCAGCTCGGACAACGAGGGCTTCCGGTCTTCCCTGTTAATGCCTTTGATATCGCTCAATCCATGGGCGAAACCCGCGCAGTCAATATGGTATTGGTGGGCGCTCTCTCGGCATTCATGCCCCTTGACGAAAAGGCATTCATGCTGGCTATCGAAAAACGGATACCAGAAAAGATCAGAAAACTGAATACAGACGCATTTTTGAAGGGCAAAGAAATAGTTAGAAAACAGCTTGCAAGCTGACAAGCTGGCAGGCCGGCAAGCAGGAGGCATTGAAAATAGCATGATCTGGAATGAGGAATTCGAGACACTACCACGTGAGGCATTAGAAGCCCTTCAGTTGAAACGGCTGAAGAATCTTGTTGAGCGGGTCTATACCGCAGTTCCCTATTATCGCAAAAAGATGGATGAGGCAGGGGTCAAGCCTGCTGACATAAAAAGCCTTGCTGACCTCAGGAAACTGCCGTTCACCACAAAAGAAGATCTGCGCCTGAACTACCCTTTCGGCCTGTTCGCGGTTCCTTTTGAAAAGGTCGTACGAATCCATGCATCCTCAGGAACAACCGGCAAGCCGACTGTTGTCGGATATACAAAAAATGATATTGATGCATGGGCAGAGCTCATGGCAAGAACGCTGTCTGCAGGCGGAGCACATGCCGGCGATGTTGTTCACAATGCCTATGGATACGGCCTCTTCACCGGAGGCCTCGGCGCACATTACGGTGCAGAACGCCTCGGCGCAGCAGTCATCCCCATCTCGGGCGGAAACTCCAAGCGCCAGATCATGCTGATGCAGGACTTCGGCTCTACCGTGCTTATGTGCACACCTTCATACGCGCTGAATCTGGCTGATGTCATGAAAGAGATGAACGTTGATCCCAAAAGTCTTAAGCTTCGTGTCGGCCTCTTCGGCGCAGAGCCCTGGTCTGAAAATATGCGGCAGGAGATCGAGGCACGCCTGAATATCAAGGCTATAGACATCTTCGGACTGAGCGAGGTAATGGGACCAGGGGTTGCATCGGAATGTATTGAAGAGAAACATGGCCTTCATGTCTTTGAAGACTACTTCATCCCGGAGATCGTCAACCCCGAGACATTCGAGCCTGTGCCCCATGGAGAGTTGGGCGAACTGGTATTCACGACACTCACGAAAGAGGCATTTCCGGTCATCCGCTATCGCACGAAAGACCTATCGAGAATCATTGATGCACCCTGCTCCTGCGGCAGGACCTTCCACCGTATGCAGCGCATAACCGGCAGGACCGACGACATGCTGATCATAAGGGGCGTAAATGTTTTCCCTTCACAGATCGAACATGTGCTGATGTCCATCGAAGGCGTTGAGCCCCATTACCAGATAATCGTTGACCGCCAGGCATCGCTCGATATCATGGAAGTGCAGGTGGAGGTAAGTGAAAACATCTTCTCTGACGAGATAAAGGTGCTCGAAAAATTGGGCAAAAGGATCGAGCGGGAGATCAAGGACCTGCTTGGCGTCTCCTGCAAGATTAAGCTCGTTGAGCCTAAGACCATCCAGCGGTCTGAAGGCAAGGCAAAACGGGTGATAGATAACAGGAAATTGTAGAATAGGCAATCAGCGATCAGCCTTCAGCTCTCAGTAAAAGATATTATTACAGAATGTCTTAGCTGACTGCTGAAAGCTTAAAGCTGATAGCTTTATTAACCGGAGGTTATTATGAAAGTAGAGCAGATATCCATATTTTTGGAAAACAAGTCAGGAAGGCTTGCAGAGGTTGCAACCGTGCTTGCAGAAGCAGGGATCAACATCCGCGCCCTCTCCCTTGCAGACACAACAGACTTCGGCATCCTGCGTCTGATCGTAAATGACACGGAAAAGGCAAAGCAGGTTCTGAAGGACAAGGGCTTCACGGTCGGCAAGACCGAGGTGATCGGCGTCGAGGTGGCAGACAAGCCGGGAGGTCTGGCAGAGATACTGAACGTGATGAAGGACAACAGCATAAATGTTGAATATATGTATGCCTTTGTGCAGAAGTCTGCAGGAAATGCAGTCATAATTTTCCGCTTCGACGAACTGGAAAAGGCGATCGACGCATTACAGAAGTCAGGCATCAGGATCATGAAGGGCGAAGAGATCTATTCGATCTGATCATTATAATCCAGTAAAGGGAGGTACAAAGTATGAAAGCAATTAAGATTTTGGCAGTTCTGTTGTTCACCTGTATGATCCTTGCAGCGCCGGCGCTTGCAAAGGACACAATCAAGATCGGTGCAATCCTCGCAGTAACAGGCCCTGCATCATTTCTCGGAGCACCTGAGGCAAAAACCCTCGAAATGATCGTTGAGGATATCAACAAAAAGGGCGGCATCAAGGGCATGAAGGTCGAGTTGATCATCAAGGACTCCGGAGCAAGCCCTGAAAAGGCACTTTCGTTTGCAAAGCAGCTGATAGAGGAAGACAAGGTGCTGGCTATCATCGGACCATCCACAAGCGGCGAGACGATGAAGATCAAGAGCGTGGCCGAAGAGGCCAAGGCGATCCTTATTTCATGCGCAGCAGCTGAAGTGATCGTCAACCCCGTTGCAAAGTATGTTTTCAAGACACCGCAGATGGACAAGCATGCAGTCATCAAGATCTTCGAGCAGATGAAAACCATGAAGCTTGCCAAGGCCGGCGTTCTTTCGTCCAACACCGGCTTCGGCAAAGCAGGCAAGGAGCAGCTCGAGAAACTGGCTGCTGAGCATGGCATACAGGTAGTTGCCAACGAAGTGTATGACAAGGCTGCAACTGATCTTACGGCTGAAGTTACCAAGGTCAAGGCTGCTGGAGCTGAGGCGATCATCAACTGGTCGATCGAGCCTGCGCAGGCGATCGTGATCAAGAACGCCCGCCAGATCGGATTCAAGGGCCCAATCTTCCAGAGCCATGGTTTCGGCAACATCGAGTATGTGAAGGCTGCAGGAGAAGCGGCTGAAGGCGTTATATTCCCTGCGGGCAGGCTTCTCATTACAGATGTGCTTCCAAAGAACCATCCCCAGAAGGCTATTCTGACAAAATACAAGAAAGACTATGAGTCAAAGTTCAAGGAAGAGGCCAGCACTTTTGGCGGTCATGCTTACGACGCCATGCTGATCCTGACCAAGGCCATTGAAAAGGCCGGCAAGGCAGACAAGGAAGCTGTGCGCAATGCGATCGAAGGTATGAAGGGCCTGGTCGGCACTGCAGGCATTTTCAACTTCTCCGCAACGGATCATAACGGCCTTGATATCAATGCATTTGAGATGCTTACGGTAAAGAAGGGCAAATTCGAGCTGCTTGCAACACCGGCGAAAAAGGAAGGCAATTCCAAAAAGAAATAGGTTTCTGACGCAGGGGCGGGAAACCGCCCCTGCAGATCTTACTGCATGAATATCGAACTCCTCTCCCAATATCTCGTTGCCGGTATAACCTACGGGACGATCTACGCGATCGTCGCGATCGGGTTCAACATCATTTACAATGCAACCGGCATCATCAATTTCGCACAGGGCGAGTTCGTTATGTTAGGCGGCATGATCGCTGTTTCGCTCCATACCTTTATGCCCCTGCCTGCAGCAATTCTTGCTGCAGTTCTCGCGGCAATGATCATCGGTGCACTGATAGAGGTAATATTCATCCGCTGGCTCGTCAGCCCCTCAGTGCTCCGCATGATCATTATCACGATCGGCATATCGATCTTCATTCGCGAAGCTGCTCTTCATATATGGGGAGAAGGCGTCAAGGCCCTCCCCTATTTCACCGGCTCTGAGGTTACGGTCATATCATTGGGCAATGTGCATATCTCTCCTCAGGTGCTCTGGGTGACCGGCATAGCAGCCGTGATCGTGGCTTTGCTGACGTTCTTTTTCAACTACACTCTGCTCGGCAGGCAGATGCGGGCGTGTTCGTCGAACCGCGATGCAGCAAGGCTCTGTGGCATTAATGCGAAGAAC
This sequence comes from uncultured Nitrospiraceae bacterium, assembly GCA_964461065.1. Classification (GTDB taxonomy): domain Bacteria; phylum Nitrospirota; class Thermodesulfovibrionia; order Thermodesulfovibrionales; family UBA6898; genus UBA6898. The sequence continues at coordinate 4,094 of CAYWRK010000042.1, read as the reverse complement.
ATGGTAACCCTCTCCTTTGTGCTGAGCGCAGGCATCGGGGCTCTTGCTGGCTGCGTAGTCTCTCCCATCACGTATGTGCAGTATGACAGCGGCACAGGGCTGGCCATTAAGGGTTTCACGGTCGCCATACTCGGCGGCCTCGGCAACAGCACTGCTGCCATCGGGGCTGGTCTAATCCTTGGCATTCTCGAATCCCTCTGTGTTATGGTTCTTCCTTCCGCGTTTAAGGATGTCGTTTCCATAGCGGTGCTTCTGCTGATCCTCTTCGTCAGGCCGAGCGGTATCTTCGGCAGCGTCGAAGCCTCCCGGCTCAAGGAGTATTGATGCTCCGGTCACGTTTTTTGCCTATTATAATCTTCATTATTGCCATCATCACTGTGCAGGTTTTGACAGGACTGACAGACAAGGCCCAGTATCTGACGCAGCTCACAATGACCGGCTATTATTCGCTTGTGATTATAGGCCTCTGCATGCTGATCGGATACGCAGGGCAGATATCGCTTGGCCATGCAGGCTTCTTTGCCATAGGCGGCTATGTATCCGCCTTTCTTACAACTTACAATCTCGCTGCATATAAAGAAAAACCTATTGTCAGCTTCCTTGCAAAAACAGGTCTGCTCCTCAGTCTGCAGGACCTGTATGGAGGCGACACAATAGTCTTCAATCCCTGGTTGGCCTGTATTGCTGCCGTGGCAATCACCATGCTGATCGCCTATCTCATCGGCGGGCCTATCCTGAAACTGAAGGGCCATTATCTTGCCATGGCAACGCTCGGCTTCGGCACGATCGTATACAAGATTGTTCTGGCCACCTCATTCTTCGGTGCTGCTGATGGACTCTCGGATATCCCTGGCTTCAAGATACTACCCGGCCTTGAGGTGAGCGGCAAGACCGGTCTGCGCGTGCAGAACTATTACATTGCCTGGGGATTGGTAGCACTCGGCATGCTTCTGCTCACGAACCTTATCCACTCACGCGTCGGCAGGGCACTCCGCTCGATCCATAGCGCAGAGGATGCTGCCAATGCCATGGGTATCAATACCGCCAGATTCAAGCTGAATATCTTTGTGCTCAGCGCTGTCTTCGCTGCCCTGGCTGGCGTGTTTCTCACTCACTATAATGGCGGCATAGGCCCGTCTGAGGCATCTATTATGAAATCGGTACGGTATGTCGCGATCGTGGCCATAGGCGGCATGGCGAATCTTTGGGGAGCACTTTCCATGGGATTCATTCTAAACTTTCTTTCACTGCGGGGTTATTTCGGCTCATACGATGATGCAATATTCGGATTCATACTGATCCTGATCATGCTCTTCGCTCCTGAAGGACTGCTCCGCAGAGAAGTGTTCCAGGGACTGAGGAGACTGCTGTCAGGCAAAAAGGTTGCAGGAGACAAACAGGCATGAGTCTCCTTGAGGTACAGGATCTCAATAAACGTTTCGGCGGATTGCAGGCTGTCGACAATGTCAGTTTCTCAGTGCACGAAGGGACTATCAAGGCCTTGATCGGACCAAACGGCGCAGGAAAGACAACCCTCTTTAACCTTCTTTCAGGGGTATTGACATCTGACTCCGGCACAATAAAATTCAATGGTTCTGCCATTCAGCGTCTCCAGCCTTATCAGGTTGCGGCAAAAGGCATGGCCAGGACCTTTCAGCATATTCGTCTCTTCACCCATATGAGTGCGCTCGAGAACATCATGATCGGCAGGCATATCCACAGCAGGTCCGGCTTTGTCAGCGGGATGCTTAATCTTCCCTGGACAAGGAAAGAAGAGAAGGCGGTCAGGGAACGCGCTCTCGAGATCATGGCTTTCCTCGGCCTGGCAGAATTCGCTGACACTGAAGCAACAAGCCTTGCTTACGGACAGCAGCGCATGCTTGAACTCGCCCGGGCCCTTGCCTGCGAGCCGAAACTCCTGCTCCTTGACGAACCTGCTGCAGGTCTGAATATGAGAGAAACCTCTGAAATGGCAAAGCTGATCTCCCGCATCCGTGATACCGGAGTGACAGTACTGCTGGTGGAACATGACATGTCTCTTGTGATGAACATCTCTGATGAGATCGTTGTTCTAAGTTATGGCCAGAAGATTGCAGACGACAAACCCCTCGCTATCCAGAAGAACCCTGAAGTTATCAGAGTCTATCTCGGGGAAGATGATGCTTAGAATCAGGAACCTCGAATCAGGATACGACCGCCTCAAGGTCCTGCGGCATATCTCGATCCACGTTAGTCCAGGTGAGATCGTCACCATTATCGGGGCAAACGGCGCAGGCAAAACAACCCTGCTCAAGACCATAGCAGGCCTGATCAGAGCGCAGTCAGGTGAGATGCTCTTTGAAAAACGGGAGATCGCGCGCCTCACGCCTGAAAAGATCGTGTTTCTTGGCTGTTCGCTTGTTCCTGAGGGCAGGCAGGTATTCGCGCCGATGACGGTCAGGGAAAATCTTCTTTTAGGCGGGTATGTTCAATATCAGCGCAGGAGAAAGAATGAGGTCGATGCTGACCTCTTGCGCATCTATGGGCTCTTCCCCAGACTGAAAGAGCGGGAGTCACAGCTTGCCGGGACACTCTCCGGCGGAGAACAGCAGATGCTTGCGATCGGCAGGGCATTGATGGCAAGACCGAAGCTGATCATGATGGATGAGCCCTCCATGGGCCTTGCCCCGCTGATTGTAAAAGATATTTTTTCGATCATCAGAAAGCTTCGGGATGAAGGCAACACCGTATTGCTCGTTGAGCAGAACGCTAAGGCTGCACTCGGCATTGCTGACCGCGGCTATGTTCTGGAAACGGGTAGGATCATCCTTGAGGAGAATGCTGAAGATCTGCTGTCGAACCGTGATGTACAGAGGGCATATCTGGGAAGAGATCTGGATACGGAGACAAGAATATAGGGTTCAAGGGGCCAAGGATTCAGGGTGTCGGGGTTTACACAGGAGAAAAGAACATTGAGAGGGTTATGCTGAAAAATTATAAAGATTTAGATGTATGGCAGAAGGCATATGCTTTCTGTCTGGACACCTATCAGGCAACAAAAAAATTTCCGGCAGAAGAAAAATATAGTTTGACATCGCAGATACGAAGGGCTGTCTTATCCATTCCTTCAAATATAGCAGAGGGCTACGGCAGAAAAAGTCTGCCAGAATATATCCAGTTCTTGTATATGCATATGGTTCGCTTTGTGAACTTGAAACACAACTCTTGCTGTCAAAAGATCTCGGATATCTTCCTGATAGCGAGAAGGAAAAACTTATTGCAGGCATCGGCACTATTGAACGTATGTTGAAGGCTCTCATCCGTTCACTCGAAAACAAGAGGCATGGGACTAACCATTAGGGAATTCTGGCGGTATTCATATCCAGAACCCCTGAACCCTTGATACCTCGAACCCTGTCTTGATGGAGGTTTAATTATGTTCTGGGAAGCAGAAAGAGAATGCATGGACCGCGAGGAGCTGAAGCAGCTCCAGCTTGAGCAGCTCCAGGCTACCCTGTCAAGGGTATATATGAATGTACCCTTCTATCGAAAGAAATTTGACGAGATCAATATTGATCCTGATGAGTTCAGATCACTTGATGACCTGAGAAAACTCCCATTCACGACTAAGAACGATCTGCGCGACAATTATCCGTACGGTCTTTTCGCTGTACCGCTGAGGGAGGTGGTCAGGATCCATGCGTCTTCAGGCACGACCGGCATGTCAACGGTTGTAGGCTATACCAAGAACGACATCAAGAACTGGTCCAATCTCGTTGCACGCGTGCTCACTGCAGGCGGCGTCACAAAGGATGACGTTGTCCAGATAGCCTTCGGATACAGTCTCTTCACCGGCGGGTTCGGCCTCCACTATGGCGCAGAACGGATCGGCGCTTCAGTCATTCCGATCTCAAGCGGCAACACTGCCCGCCAGATCAAGATCATGCAGGACTTCAAGACCACTGCACTGGTCTGCACACCGAGCTATGCACTGCTGATCGCTGATACGATCCAGGAGATGGGGATGGATATCAACGCCCTCTCTCTCAAATACGGCCTTTTCGGCGCTGAACCCTGGTCAGAAAAGATGCGGCAGGAGATCCAGGACAAGCTCA
>CAYWRK010000041.1:0-18192 GCA_964461065.1 uncultured Nitrospiraceae bacterium | reverse complement strand
CGAGCGAGCCTGCAGGAGATGCCAAACAGAATGGCGATATCTTCATGGCAGTTGCTGAGGCTATGGGGTCGCCCCTCAAAGCGATCAAAGATGCTGATGTCAAGAAGGCTGTAAAGGCAAAGACAAAGATTGTATTCAGCACCTTCAAGAAAGACACGGGCCATGATGTAGACGCAGTCATATTCATGCAGGACACAAACAAGACCATGGTCAATAGCTCAAGGCTTCTCTGGCTCAAGGAACTGGAGACCTGCGCAGTCACGGCTTAATCCAAAGAGCAATGAAGGCGCGTCTGAAAAGACGCGCCTTTTTTTATGATCCGAGCTAATCTTTCAGATATGCTCAAAACAGTAATTCCAGACCATTACTCCGTGATTTCACTGCGCTCTTTCGGGTAAAATATAAATCTTGAGACAATCCGGAGCAAGGAGCGAGTTATGAAGAATTACATTATTGCTGTCTGTAGCGTCCTGCTGCTCACTATGGGATCAACGACATATGCCTATGACGAGACTTACGAGAAGGCAATGAAGCATTTTAAGAACAGGGAGTATAAGCGCGCTATCCCATATCTCGAGAGCTACGCTCTTCAGAAACCCGACCCTGCGGTCTATTACATGCTTGGCTATGCATATTACGAGATTAGAAATTTTGAGCGTTCAAATGATTGTTTTGAACAGGCTTATCTGATCGATCCCGAATTTTCATCGAATAAAGTAGCTGCACACGCAGGACTCTCAGGCGAGGAGCAGGGTCTTATTCATGAAGCGCTTGAGCTGTCCGGTGCAAAGATGCAGATGGAGAACTATGCCGAGATCCTGAGCAGCACAGTTCCGCAGTTCCGCGCAGGTATGATTGAAGGGAAACAGAATGATGAAATCCTCCTATTTCTTAAGAATTCATTCAAAATTAACAAGATCTACCCCCCCGTGGTAGACATGTTCAGTGCACGGTTCAACAAGAAATATGTATTATCTGTAATTCAGTGGCTGAAGACACCCTTGGGAAGAAAGAGTGCTGGTCTCGAAGTTGCCGCCAGCATGCCTCAGATGATCGATAGATCCACTGCTTTTCGTGAAGAATATGATCGCATGCCTGATGCTCGTAAACAGAGCATCAGGCATATGGAAAGAGCAGTCCGCTCGACTGAGCTGAACGTGGATATCGTCGCTGCCTCTCTTTTTGAGATGCTCAAGGGTATGCAGGTCAGGATGCAGGGCAGAAGCAAGATAAGTTCTGAAGAGATTGACACTCTTGTCGGCAAGATCAGAGGCGTCCCGCGGCTGCAACTTACCCGTGACCTGCTCTGTTCTCTTGCTTTTACCTATCGCAGCGTGACTGATGAGGAACTCAATGAGATTGTGCGGTTTTACCGGTCACCGGAAGGAAGATGGTTCAATGACACCAGTATGGAAGCGATAAGTGCTGCTATTGGCAAGGCATCGCGGGAGGTGGGTGAAAAAATGGGTGATGCCCTTCTTGTGAAAAGAGTTATGCTCTAAGAGACTCCGCAGGTTGTTTGGTCTGAATCCTGTTAGATGGCCACTAAGCACGTACAACTATCCCGCGGTGAACTTGCCTTTCAATTAACGCGTAATTCTTCTTCTCGGTAGCGTCTTTGCCGGTTTGGCGTTGCTATCTTGTACTGGTTCTGAGTCATATACCTCAAGTTTCTGCTGAATCTGCCTGATGATGTTGCTGCCTATCTGTTCTGTTTCTGTCCTTACAAAACGTTCAACAATTCTATCAGCATTTGCCGCTTCGTCTTCGTTGAGAGAGAGATAGGCTATCTCGCTGAACTGCCGGATTATTTCATCCTTTGTATCGTCCTTGATGATCTTTACCCGGCCGTGTAAACGTTCAAGCAGCGTTGCTACATAGTTCTTCCAGAGGTCTTTTTCCATAGGGTTAAGAGCAGAATCATCAGTCAGGGCCGGCAGCGTAACGGTGATATCGTATGACAGCAAAGGGTTAACAACCGTGAGATCGCAATGAACTTTTTCGCTTTCATCATCCGGTTCAAGACTAAATGAATAATCATAGGTCCAGCCAAGGCTCCAGTCATAGGCTGTGGACTGTCGTTTTCTTGTTTTGTTATTGCGCGGACTATTCTCTTCAGTTGATCCTACGATTTCGGCAAAAGTCTTGCCAAAGACAGGATAAAACTCATAATGGACATCAGAGCGAAGCTGTATACCCTCAGGTACAGTATATTTTATCATCCTTTGTGATTGCGGAAGAGTTAATTTTCTTCCTGCAGGGAGAATTCTTCCTGCCCGGTCAAAATACTGCGATATCTCGGCGTGCAGCAGACCCGTTGTGGCCAGAAGCATGAGGCAGGAAGAGGCTAACCTGAGAAGGTTCATATTGTAAGGATACTACGCTTTTCGTATGAAATCAAATGGAGGCTAATTTCAAGCACAATTTGTTACAATAACAATCTCAAAATGACCAGTATCAAGGTGATCTGCTGATTATGGAAGACCTGTATAGCGTAAAACTGCCTGTTTTTGAAGGGCCTCTTGACCTTCTCCTGCATCTGATCAGGGAGAATAAGGTGGATATCTATGATATCCCCATATCCCTGATCACCGGCCAGTATCTTCACTACATCGAAATGATGAAGGAGTTGGACCTTGATATCGCAGGCGAGTTCATTGTTATGGCAGCGACCCTTATCCATATCAAATCCAGGATGATGCTGCCTGCTGACGAAGAGGCACCTCTCGAGGAGACGGAAGATCCGAGACTTGAACTTGTCCAGAGGCTTCTCGAATACCAGGGATATAAGGATGCAGCATCGATTCTCAAAGAAAAGGAAGATGAGGCGCTCAAGCTTTTCGTAAGAGAGAAGACCGAATTTGATGAAGAAAAATCTGAAGAACAGCAGGAACTCTATCTCTTTGATATTAACCTCTTCGACCTGCTTGGCGCCTTCAAAAAGATCCTGGATAATGCACCGCCTGAGGTCAGGACCATCACCAAGGAGACGCTTACGGTCAAAGACCGCATTATGCATATTGCTGAACTGCTTGAGAACGTCGACACGATCCGGTTTGAGGATCTCTTTGCTGACACGACCAGCAGGGTGCAGCTGATCGTCACCTTTCTTGCGCTCCTTGAGCTTCTCAGGCTTGGCATGGCAAGGGTCTATCAGGAAAAGGATTTCGGCAGCATCTGGGTCATTAACCCCCAAAAACAGATAACAGTGCCCGCAGAGGCGACTCAGGAACATGCTGCAGTCGAAGTCTCTGAACCAGAAGAACAGCTTGCTGCGCAGGATTCTCGAAATCAGTCAGATCCTCATAATAACGATAAGGTGGTAATAAAACCGGCCATGACAAAAGATTTTAAGGACACGCTTAATCTTCCGCAGACGGATTTCCCCATGAAGGCGAACCTCTCGCAGAGGGAACCCGAGATGCTCAAGGCATGGGATGAAAAGAATATCTATGGAAAGATTCAGGAGCAGAGCAGGGGTCGTAAGCCCTATATTCTTCATGATGGGCCGCCGTATGCAAACGGCAATATTCATATGGGCCATGCACTGAACAAGATCCTGAAGGACATTATTGTCAAATACAAGACCATGAAGGGGTTTTCAGCGCCCTATGTCCCCGGATGGGACTGCCATGGTCTGCCGATCGAGCTTCAGGTGGACAAGAACCTTGGCGACAGGAAAAACAGCGTCAATCTCATTGAGAAAAGGCAACTCTGCAGGGAATATGCAGAAAAGTTCGTCGGTCTGCAGAGGGATGAGTTCAAGCGGTTAGGTGTGTTCGGAGACTGGTCACAGCCTTATCTCACGCTGACCTATGGGTATGAGGCTTCGATCGTCAGGGAGTTCAACCGGTTTGTGAAGAATGGGTATGTGCACAAAAGAAAAAAACCTGTGCACTGGTGCCCCTCCTGTGTTACTGCGTTGGCAGAGGCTGAGGTCGAATACGCTGACAAGGAATCTCCGTCAGTCTTTGTGAAGTTTATGCTTGACGATGATAATACAGCGGTCTTCTCGCCTGATCTCAAAGGCAAGAAGGTCTTCGTTCTCATCTGGACTACAACGCCCTGGACCCTTCCGGCAAACCTTGCGGTTGCATTCCATCCTGAGCTCGAATACGCAGCAGTCGAGCAGAATGACGAGGTCTATATTATTGCTGAAGGCAGGCTTGAGGCGCTTAAGGAGAGGATAGGACTCATCGGCACTGTTCTTGCTATGAAGCTTGGCAAAGACCTTGAAGGCATAGAGGTGCAGCATCCCTTTATCGACAGAAGATCAAAGGGTGTGCTAGGCGATTTTGTCTCTTTGGAAGAAGGCACAGGTATTGTCCATATTGCACCTGGCCATGGCGAGGATGACTATGAGGTCGGTCTGAAATACGGCCTTGAGATCTATGCGCCCGTTGATGATGGCGGCAAATTCACGAAGCTGGCCGGCGATCTTCAGGGCCAGTTCGTCTTCAAGGCAAACAGCGTGATCATCGAGACCCTGAAATCCCGCAATACGCTTATAAAAGAAGAGAAGATCACGCATTCCTATCCCCATTGCTGGCGATGTAAGAAACCGGTTATTTTCCGGGCAACAGAGCAATGGTTCATTTCCGTTGAACATGAGGACATGCGAAAAAAGTGCCTCGAAGAGATCGACAGGGTTAACTGGGTGCCTGCATGGGGCCGCGACAGGATCTATAACATGGTCGCATCCAGACCGGACTGGTGCATATCCCGCCAGCGGAGCTGGGGTGTTCCGATCACGATCATAAAATGCAATGACTGCGGCGAGTTCGTTAAGGATGAGGCTGTGCTCGACAATATTGTGAGCCAGGTTGAAAAGAACGGCGCAGATGTCTGGTACATAAAAGAGGCAAAAGAGTTTCTTCCTGAAGGATATGTCTGCAAAAAATGCAGCTCGTCCGAGTTTCGGAAAGAGATGGACATTCTTGATGTCTGGTTCGATTCCGGTGTGAGCCACGCTGCGGTTATGGAGAATGACCCCAGGCTCAGCTGGCCTGCTGATCTGTATCTCGAAGGCAGTGACCAGCACCGCGGCTGGTTCCAGAGTTCGCTCCTTGCATCAGTCGGTACCCGCGGAACAGCGCCTTATCGGACCGTGCTGACCCATGGGTTTGTTGTTGATGGAGCAGGCAAGAAGATGTCAAAATCACAGGGCAATGTGATCGCTCCACAGGAGATTATCAAGAACTTCGGCGCCGAGATACTGCGCATCTGGGTATCTGCTGAGGACTATCGCGATGATATCAGAATATCCAAGGAGATCCTGAACCGTCTTACCGAGGCGTACCGGAAGATCAGAAACACCAGCAAGTTCCTGCTGAGCAATCTCTTTGATTTTGATCATCAGGATTATTCAGATCAGCTGCAGGAGATCGATCGCTGGGCGCTCTGCAGGCTCCAGGGTCTAATCTTAAAGGTCACGAAGGCGTATGAGCATTACGAATTCCACGAGGTCTTTCACTCTATTCATAACTTTTGTGTAGTTGACATGAGCTCGATCTATCTCGACATCCTCAAAGACCGTCTCTACACAGCCAAGGCAGATGCTGTTGAGAGGCGTGCAAGTCAGTGGGTTCTTGCAGAGGTCCTTTCCGTGCTGACGCGGCTTATGGCGCCGGTGCTGACCTTTACGGCAGAAGAGGTCTGGGGATATATAGTAAAACAAAATACAGCAGTCAGCAATCAGCAGTCAGCAGGTTCTGTATTTTTTGCATTATTCCCTGAGGTCGATGAAAGGTTCATTGATGCTGAGCTCGATGAGCGATGGAAAAGATTGCTCATCCTCCGCGATGAGGTGAACAAGGCGCTTGAGATCAAGAGGGCAGAAAAGTTCATCGGCAACTCTCTTGAGGCAAAATTAAGTCTCTATCTTCCAGCTGAATATCGGCAGCTTGCTGAGCAATATTCAGCGTTCCTGCCGATGTTCTTTCTGGTCTCTACCGTGACCCTGAGCGAGGATGTCATATCTGAAGCGCATGAGGGGACCATGATCAAGGGACTTCATGTGCTGGTGGAACGCTCAGCAGGAAGCAAATGCCAGAGGTGCTGGAATTGGTCTGAAAGCGTCGGCACCTTCAGCGATATTCCTGAAGTATGCAACAGATGCTACGACGCTGTTTGCCAGAAGTAGGTGCTTTAAGCAATGAAAAAAAGAATCACACTTTCCTCAATCATAGCATTAGTCGTTGTTGTCCTTGACCAGATAACAAAATATCTTGCGCGAACTCATATCAACGCATACGAGAGTATAGAGCTTCTGCCAATACTGAATCTGGTTAATGTGCAGAATAGAGGCGCTGCCTTTGGCATGTTCAGCAGTTTCGGGAACATCTTCTTCATCTGCATCTCTGTTGCTGCTCTTATCTTCATGGCATGGGTTATTGTAAAGGATAAAGAAGACCACCGTATCTTTGCACTGCTTGCAGGAGGGGCTGCAGGCAATCTGATTGACAGGCTGATTTTGGGATACGTTGTTGACTTTGTCGATGTCTTCGTTGCAGGGCATCACTGGCCTGCATTCAATGTCGCGGATTCTGCTCTCTCGATCGGTATGGTATTCATGGCGCTCAGCATTCTCAGGCAGAAGAGATAATGTTCCCGGTTCTTATTAAAATAGGCTCCCTCACGATCCATACCTATGGATTCATGATCGCCTCGGCCTTTCTGCTTGGGTTATGGCTTGCGCTGAGGCAGGCGGCGCGAGAAGACTTGCCGAAGGAAAAGATCACTGATATCGGTTTCTATGCGCTCTTCTCCGGTATCATCGGCGCACGGGTTTTTTTCATTGCGACGAACTGGCCTCATTTTTCAGGTCATCCTTTTGACATGATAAAGATTTGGGAGGGAGGTCTTGTCTTTTATGGAGGTGTTATCTTTGCGCTGCCGACAGTCCTCTGGTATGCAAAGAAGCAGGGACTCTCTCTCTGGCAGACTATTGACGTGTGGGCGCCATCTATCGCAGTCGGCCATGCATTAGGAAGGCTTGGATGTTTCTGCGCCGGCTGCTGTTATGGCAAGCCCACAGATCTTCCATGGGCGGTCACCTTCAGCAATCCTGCTTCACTCGCGATTCTTGGTGTTCCTCTTCATCCCACTCAGCTCTATGAAGCTGGGGCAGAACTGATGAACTTTGCCCTTCTTCTCCTTATCAGAAAGAAGAAGACCTTCCATGGCCAGATCTTCTGGATGTATGTTCTGAACTATGCAATCATCAGAGCCGTGATTGAACTCTTCAGAGGCGATATCGAAAGAGGTTTTGTGATGCCCGGTATCTCGACCTCACAGGGCATCAGCATAGTTATGTTTGTTACAGCTGCTGCTTTTCTCTTTAGACTGAAACGAAATAATGTCTGATCTACAGTGTCAGATAAGCCGTTGGATTGAGGTCGAGGCTGGCTAACTCTTTTTTCAGAAAACGGTGATAGCCTGCAGCTGCAATCATAGCAGCATTGTCTGTGCAGAGCGCAACAGACGGTATAAATACATCAATGTTATTCTTCTCCCCCATCTCCTTCATCTTCTTCCTGAGACCGCTGTTTGCAGAGACACCGCCTGAAAGCGCAACCTTGCGGACACCGGTCTTCTCCACTGCCCATTCAGTCTTTCTGACCAGCACATCAACAACTGCTGTCTGGAATGAAGCTGCAATATCGGAGAGTAAAAAGTGATCAGTAATGGGTGATGAGTCAGGAGACAGTCTTCTCACATGCTGGAGCACTGCTGTCTTTAGACCGCTGAAACTGAAATCAAGGGTGTCAGGGAGATAGGCCCTTGGAAAAGCAATAGCCTTCGGATCTCCTTGTCTGGCAAGATTGTCGACGATCGGGCCACCGGGATAGCTCAGTCCGAGAAGCTTTGAGACCTTGTCATATGCCTCTCCTGCTGCGTCATCCCGGGTCTTTCCTAATACGGTATATCTGCCATAATCCTCTGCAAGGTAAAGGCTGGTATGGCCGCCGGAAACGACAAGTGAGATGAATGGAAACTCTGGTGCCTGTTCTTCAAGAAAAGGTGAAAGCAGATGGCCTTCAAGATGATTGACGCCGACAAGAGGGATATTCTTGCCATAGCATACCGCCTTAGCAAATGAGCAGCCTACAAGGAGAGAACCGATCAGGCCAGGGCCGTGGCAGACAGCCAGGGCAGAAAGGTGCGAAAGTGTGACGCCTGCCTGTTTGAGGGCCTCTTCGACGACCGGCATAATCATCTCGATATGCCTTCTTGATGCAAGTTCAGGAACAATGCCGCCGTATTTGGTATGGATGTCAGACTGGCTCGAAACGATATTAGAAATGATCTTCCTGCCGTCTTGCACTACGGCAGCAGAGGTGTCATCACATGAGGTGTCTATACCGAGGATAAGCATGGAGAGCCGTGTAGTCTTAGTCCGTGACTCTAAGATGGCTGGTCATAGACGCTGACCCCTTTAGGCAGGTGCAGGTCAAAGAGCGAATCCTTGATGTTGGTGTTGATCTTGATATCTTTCAGTTCGATCTCTACTACATTGGATCGGCCATCCTGGATCGTGAAGCCCTTGATCGGAAAATCCGTATCAGACAGGTGCAGGATGATCGATACGATCCCTGCCATCGACTTCTTTGGCTTCAAGGTAAGAGCTTTTTCCGTTCCCGTAATCGTGAACTCTTCTTTGATGTTTCCCATGCCGGTCAATAGCACAACTGGCGACTGGCCATAGGTTTCCTTGTTGAATTTTGAACGGTAAGCCTGGTTATCGCCTTTTTTGTATATCACGACTGTATCATTGCTTATAAGCAGGTCCTGGCTGGCTTTGCCCTTATAGGCCCATTTCATCTTGAGCGGTCTCTTGATGAAAAACTCGCCATTGTATGTGTCTGTCTTGTTCAGATCTTTGATCACATTCTTCTGAACAAACGTGCCTTTCATGTCCTTTATGCCTTCGTATGCCTTCTGGATGCGGCTAACAGCATCGTCAGTGCCTGCGGCGTGAGAGAAGGCAGAGGTTAAGGATAAGATTACGAATACGAGCATGAGAGAACGGCTGTAGAGATATATGATTTTGTTCACAGAGGCCTCCTGAGGAAATCTCTTGGCTTTCCTGCACCTTTTGGCGGGCCGACAAGACCGTCGTCTCCCATCAGTTCCATGATGCGCGCTGCCTTGTTATACCCGATCTTGAACTTTCTCTGAATCGATGAAATCGATACCTGTCCGACAGACTCTGCAAAATCGCAGGCCTTGTAATACATATCATCCCGTTCGTCAGAATCGCCTTCAGAAGAAGAGGCCGACTCAACAGGTATCTGCTCATAGATCGAATAGTCAGGGGAGCCCTGAGGCTTTATAAATGCAGTGACCTGATGAATCTCGTCCTCAGTCACCAGTGCGCCATGCACACGCTTGATGCCCTGGCCCGAAAGCATCAGCAGCATGTCGCCCTTGTCCAGGAGCTGTTCAGCGCCCATCGTGTCAAGGATGGTCCTTGAGTCGATCTTTGTTGTCACCTTGAAAGAGATCCTCGAAGGCAGATTTGCCTTGATAATGCCGGTGATAACGTCAACTGACGGTCGCTGTGTGCCGATGATCAGATGTATTCCAGCTGCCCGTGCCATTTGCGCCAGCCGCGTTATCGAATCTTCCACCTCGCGTGATGATGCGAACATCAGGTCAGCAAGCTCATCAATAAATATGACGATAAAGGGCATCTGTTCCTCTTCTGTCGCAACCTTGTTGTAGCCATCGATATTGCGTGCACCCTTTTCTGCAAGCAGCCTGTACCTCCGCTCCATCTCAAAGACCATCTTTCTCAATGCCTCTGCGGCCTGCTTGGGGTTGGTGATTACCGGCGAGATGAGATGCGGAATGTCGTCATACATCGAAAGCTCAATCAGCTTGGGATCGATCATCAGCATCTTAACCTCACGCGGTGAAGCCTTGAAAAGGATGCTCATGATCATGGAGTTGACTGAAACGCTTTTGCCTGCACCGGTCTGGCCTGCAACAAGAAGATGCGGCATCTTGGTGAGGTCTGCAATGACTGTTTCACCAGCAATGTCCCGGCCGAGTGCAAGGGTGAGTTTGGATGAACTCTTCTGAAAGCGGTCAGATCCGATGATGCTCCGCAAGGAAACGATCTCACGCTTCTTGTTCGGCACTTCAATGCCTATCGTGTTTTCCCCTGCCAGCGGAGATATCCTGATGCTCTGGGCCTTCAGCGCTAAGGCCAGGTCATCGGCAAGAGAGACGACCTTGTTGATCTTGACCCCAGGAGCGGGTTCGAATTTGTAAAGCGTGATCACCGGACCGGGCTGAACATGGGTGATCTCTCCCTCAACATCGAAGTTTGCGAGCTTGGCCTTGATCAATTCTCTGTTTGTTTTCAGTTCCTCGTTGGATGGCCGCGCAGAAGAAGTATCATATTCTGAAAGCAGTTCAAAGGTAGGCAGGATATAACCGTCCTTTGTTCTGGAAGGCTTGGGCGCAGTCCGTGTTATAGGCTTAGGTTCAGGCTCTGGATCCTCATCCGGTTCTATGGAATGCAGCTGCTCGATGATCTCAGGCTGCATATCATCTTCCGGTTCTGTTATCAGGATATCATCCTGCAGAATTCCCTTCTCCGGTTTTTTCTTCGGCTCCTCTTTGATCTTCCGTGCAAAAAGGGAAGGACTGATTGCCACAGGAAGCAGAAGGATGATCGATGAGAAGAAACAAGAGAGGGAGAATAGATATGCGCCGAGCATCGAAAAATAATGCTCAAGTTTGCCTGCGATCACAAATCCGACACTGCCCCCAGGGTTGTTCTCTGTTGTGACGTTAAAGGTCCTAAGCAACAGCGATGAGAGGAGTGAGACAGAAAAGCTGAGCAGGAGCGTTCCGATGAGATAAACCTTTCTTTTTTCTTTGCTCATGAGCCTTCGGACGCCGAAGACCACAAGAGCCACAGGCACAATATAGGCGGCAAAGCCGATAAACGACATGAGAAGGTCCGCGACACCCGCTCCTAAGGGTCCACCGTAATTCTTTGTGGGAGTTTTCGTATAGGTGAAAAATGATGCATCCCACTTACTATAGCTGAAGAGGCTCAAGCCGACATAAAGACTGAACAGGATCGATATGACCCCGAGCAGTTCTTCCTTTATTCTGCCTATTTTCTTAGCCATAACCCTGTGATGATTACAGCGGCAAGCCCGAACCGGTAATAGGCAAAGACATTCAGAGGGTGTTTCTTTAGGAAACTCAGGAGGAATTTAATGGCTGCGTATCCTGAAACCGCTGCAGCAATAAATCCGATCAGAAAAAGCGACAGATTGTGGTCAGCGCTGGTCTTGAGAAGTTTCCGCGCATGAAGCAGCGTTGCTCCTGCGATGATCGGTGTTGAAAGCAGGAACGAGAAACGCGCTGATGCCTCGCGCCCAAGTCCTCTGAAAAGTCCGGCTGATATGGTTATGCCTGAACGGGAGACCCCGGGGATGAGGGCAACAGCCTGTGCAAGACCGATCATGAGTGCATCGGTAAGGCTGATGCTGTCAATGGTCCGTGTCTTGCTCATTTTTTCTGCTAATAACATGACAAAGCCGAAGACGACAAGTGAGACTGCGATAACAAAGGGGCTTCTGAGCGCATGCTCCACGTAGTCGCCGAGCAGAATACCCGCGAGGCCTGCCGGGACTGATGCCAGTACGATCAGCATGAAAAGTTTCTGTTTTCTGAGGATGAGCTCGATCCAGTCCTTCCAGAAGCAGATGACAAGTGCAAGCAGCGTTCCTGCATGGAGCGCAACGTCAAAGGTGAGAGAATCCAGTTCTCCTGTCCAGTGAAAGAACCAGGGAAAAAGGATCAGATGGGCAGTGCTGCTCACCGGCAGAAACTCGGTCAACCCCTGCACAATCCCTAAAATCAAGGCTTCTATCATGATTTTGATTATACCAGATTTGGTGGGTAACTATCCCGAGCAGCTACACTTCAAAGATTAGCGGCATGATCATGGGCTTACGGTCCATGGTGTTTCTGAGGTATTTCTTCAGCACACTTCTAACCTTTGCCTCGACAAGGGCTTTGTCAGAGATAATTTCAGGGGTCATCTGTGAGAGGGTGAGATAAACGAGTTCCTTGACATCATTGAGTACATCCTGCGACGCATCTTCAAAGATAAATCCGCGCGAAATGATATCAGGACCCGAGACGATGCTGCCGGTCAGCTTTTCAATGGTGATGATGACGATCACGATACCGTCATGAGCCAGCCTTCGCCTGTCTCTGAGCACCATGTCCTCAACATCGCCCACACCTTTGCCGTCAACAAAGATGCGGCCGGTGGCGACCTTGCCTGCCTTCCGCGTTTCGTTCTCCGAGACCTCGAGCACATCGCCGTTTTCGAGGTTGAAGATATTTTCTTTTGGAATGCCGATCTTCTCTGCAAGCCGGGCATGATAGAACTTGTGCCGATACTCGCCGTGCACAGGCATGAAATACTTCGGCCTCACCAGGTTCAGCATCAGCTTTAACTCCTCTTTCGAGGCATGACCTGATACATGGATCTCCGAGACCTTTTCATAGATGACATTTGCCCCGCGCCTGAAAAGGTAGTTAATGATCCTGCCGATTGCACGCTCATTTCCCGGGATCACCTTTGCAGAAAGTATCACGATATCGTTTTCCTTGATCTTTATCTGCTTATGTTCATCTGTGGCAATCCGCGATAGCACGCTCATCGGCTCACCCTGGCTCCCGGTGGTCACGATCACGACCTCGTTGTCATTGAGGTTCTTCAGGTCTTCGAGTTTCAGCCACGTCTCGGCAGGTATGCTGAGGTACCCCAGATCAAGTGCTATCTGGGCATTCGCCACCATGCTCCTGCCCGAAAGGATTACCTTTCTGTTGAACATGACCGCAACATCGATCACCTGCTGTATTCTGTGTATATTGGACGCGAAGGTCGAAATAATGATCCTGCCCTTAGCATCCGAAAAGATCTCTTCAAAGGCCCTGCGCACCTCTTTTTCAGAAAAGGTGAATCCGCCGCGTTCCGCATTGGTACTGTCAGATAGGAGGAGCAGAGTGCCATTTTCGCCATACTCCGAAAATTTGTGGAAGTCCATGAGTCTGCCATCAACAGGGGTCGGGTCAAGCTTGAAGTCGCCGGTATGCACCACAAGGCCTGCGGGTGTTCTTATGCCGTATGCCACACCATCAACAATACTGTGGGTCACCCGTATCGGTTCGAGCGTGAATACGCCGGCCTGAATGAGGTCGCGGGGGTTGACAGTCTGGAGATCGACATCGAGCTTGTGTTCTTCCATCTTTTTCCTGACAAGCCCGATCGTAAGAGGTGTTCCATACACAGGAACCTTTATCTCCCTGAGCAGAAAGGGAAGGGCGCCGACATGATCTTCATGGCCGTGGGTAAGAAAGATTCCTCTCAGCTTGTTTCTGTTCTCGAGCACATAGGTGAAATTCGGGATCACGAAGTCAACGCCTAACATGTCTTCTGTAGGGAACATGAGGCCTGCATCTATGATGATCATATCATCGCCGTATTCCAAGACCGTCATATTGAGACCGATCTCTTCGAGGCCCCCAAGGGCAATGACTGAGAGGGTATTATCCATACTGAACAACAGGGGCCAAGGTGTAAGGGGTTCGGGGGTTTGAGGGACCAAAGCAGAAAGGGTTCATGGGGACTAATTGAACGGCAAATCTAAGCGAGCAAGCTAATAACAGAATAGAGTCATTACCTCTTGCGTTTTGAACTGTTATTATTCTTTTCACTTGAAGCCTTGAATCCCTAGACCCTTGCACCCTATTTTTTTACCAGCATCTCTAGGAGAGCCTTCTGCGTATGCAGGCGGTTCTCTGCCTGATCGAACACAACGCTCTGCGGCCCGTCCATCACCTCGTCTGTTATCTCCTCACCGCGGTGTGCCGGCAGGCAGTGAAGAACGATAGCATCCTTTTTTGCGCAGAAGAGCAGCTTTGCATTTATCTGATATTCCCGGAACTTATTCTTTTTATGTTCTGCCTCTTTTTCCTGGCCCATGCTGACCCAGACATCCGTGTACACAGCATCTGCCATACCGACAGCCTCTCTGGGGGCCCTGAGTACGATGATCTCGCTTTTAGCCAGCGACCTCGACTTCTCGAGAATCTCACTGTGCGGCTCAAAGCCTTCGGGACAGGCAATGGTGAGATGAAAGCCCAGGATCGCAGCAGCTTCGATCAGGGAATTGCAGACATTGTTGCCGTCTCCGATAAACGCGACCTTCAGGCCCTCAAGTTTTCCCTTCTGTTCGAGCAGGGTCATCACATCAGCCAAAGTTTGGCAAGGATGATGCGTGTCACTCAAGCCGTTGATCACTGGTATGGTGCTGTTCGCCGCAAGGGTCTCAAGCGTGGCATGCGAAAAGGTCCTCATCATGAATGCATTCAGATACCGTGATATGGTCCTGCCGGTATCTGCTATGGTTTCACCCCTGCCAAACTGGAGTTCGTCCGGAGTCATGCTGATAGCATTACCGCCAAGCTGATATATGCCTGCCTCAAAGGAGAGCCGGGTGCGCGTTGACGGCTTCTCAAAAAAGAGACCGATATTCTTGCCGATCAGCGGGCAGGCGCTTGCGTCTTTGCCGGCCTTGAGAGCGATGGCCCGGTTCAGCAATGCTTCTATTTCAGACTTTGTCAGGTCTGATATTTTCAGAACATCTCTTTTCATGATTCTCCCTCAGGAAAGCGTGTCGAATACCTGTTCGAGCACGTCAATTAGGTGGTCGATCTCTTTTTCGATGACGATGAGCGGCGGCATGAACCGGAGCACATTGCCTGCAGTGCAGTTAATCAGCACGCCCCGGTCAATGCATGCCTTAACAATAGGCGCGCAGTCCCTAAACAGTTCCATGCCGATGAGCAGACCCATGCCCCGTACTTCAGAGATGATCTCAGGAAAGTCCTTTTTCAGTTCTTCAAGCTTCTTCTTGAAATACTTTCCCATTCTCCGGCACTGGTCAAGGATGAAGCCATCTTCGAGCAGGACTTCAAGTGTTGTGATCGCAGCAGTGCATGACAGAGGATTTCCTCCAAACGTTGAGCCGTGCGTTCCGGGCTGGAAAGCAGCAGCTACCTTGTCAGTCGCAAGCATTGCGCCGATCGGGAAGCCTCCGCCGAGGCCTTTTGCAAGCGTCATAATATCAGGGGTTATCCCAAAATTTTCATAAGCGAAGAGTTTGCCTGTTCTGCCGATACCCGTCTGAACCTCATCAAGGATGAGAAGCACATTATTATCATCGCAGACCTTTCTCACCTGTTTGAAATAATCAGCATCAGGGAGCCGGACGCCGCTTTCTCCTTGGACAGGTTCCAGCAGAACAGCACAGGTCTCGTTCGTTATGGCACTCTTCAGTTCGTCGATATCATTGTACGCCACATGTTTGATGCCCGGCAAAAGAGGATCAAACCCGACCTTGAACTTATCCTGGCCGGTTGCCGTAAGCGTTGCCATGGTTCTCCCGTGAAAGGAGTTATACGTTGCAATGATCTCAAACTTGTTCTGACCAAGATGTTCCTTGAAATATCTCCTGCTGATCTTGATAGCTGCCTCGTTAGCTTCAGCCCCTGAGTTGCAGAAAAAAACCTTATCAGCAAAGGAGTAATCAACAAGCATTTTTGCGAGCCGTATCTGTGGTTCGATGTGATAGAAATTTGAAACATGAATGAGCCGCTGAGCCTGTTTCTGGATGGCAACAACAACCTTGGGATGGCAGTGGCCGAGGCAATTTGTAGCAATGCCTCCCACAAAATCAAGATACTCCTTGCCGTCCCAGCCCCATACTTTCAATCCCCGGCCTTTTTTCAGCGCAAGCGGAAACCGGTTGTATGTATGCATCAGATACAGCTCGGACTCTTCGATAAGTTTCTTTGTTTCCATCCGTAATGATACTTCATAACTCTTTGAAAAATCAAACAAAAATGGCTTTGACAGCAGCTTTTCCGTAATGATAGAATCAGTGCATGAAGATCGCAGTTACTGGAAAGGGCGGTGTTGGCAAGACAACCCTTTCTTCCATTCTGAGCTATCTCTTTGCAGCAGAAGGTCATAAGGTGATCGCTGTAGATGCAGATCCTGACGCAAACCTTGCATCTGCGCTTGGCGTTTCCAAAGAGGCTGCGGAGAAGATCGTTCCCATAGCAAACATGAACGAACTGATCGAGGAGCGTACAGGGGCAAAGCCTGGCAGTCCTGGTATCTATAAACTGAACCCCAAAGTTGATGATCTGCCTGAGGGCGTTGGATATAAAATCGACGGTATCACCCTGCTCATCATGGGCAAGGGAAAAGCCGCCTCCTCAGGCTGTTACTGTCCTGAAAATGTTCTTCTCCGCAGGCTGCTCAGACATCTTGTTGTTGAAAGAGATGAAGTGGTGATCGTTGATATGGAGGCAGGTATAGAGCACCTTACGCGCGGCACTGCAGATTCCGTTGACGCATTTGTTGTGGTGATCGAGCCAGGACAGCGCAGTATCCAGACAGCCGGCGTTGTGCGCGATATGGCCGAGGGCCTCGGCGTAAAAAACGTCTTTGTTGTTGCCAACAAGATACGCAACCAGGAAGATCTGAATTTTGTGAAAAAAGGTATCGGTGATATGGAACTCGCCGGACATATCAGCTTCAGTCATTCCATAATGGAGGCTGATATCAAGGGTGGCTCTCCTTTTCAATTCGCGCCCCAGACGGTTGAAGAGGTGAAGAGCATCAAGGCTGCAATCGAAAAAGTATTGAATGGCTGATAAGGCAGCACTTAGAAAGGGACATAGCAGCTATTCCTCAAAACCGTTCAAGGCGATCAGATTTCCCTTTGCAATGCGGTTCTCTTTCGGGTGTGAAATAAAGGCGGAATCCTCTTGCTCTTAACAATGCAGCTTACGATGCCTTGCAGTATCGCAGCGAACGCTTTTTCTGAACAGCCGCCATGTCCTTCTGGCTGTGACGCTATTAATGGATAAGGGTTCCCTCAGAAAAAATATCCTCTCAAAACGAGACAGCATTCCACCTGCGGTAAAACAGATCAAGGACAGAGCAATCGAAGAGCGCCTGTTTAACCTCGATGAGTTTAGGATGGCAAAGACCATCTTTTTTTTCGCCTCTTTCAGGTCAGAGGTGGATACCTTCGGCATGATAAAATGGGCGCTTAATGAGGGCAAAAGAGTTGTGCTTCCAAGAGTTGAAGGCCAGGACCTTGGGCTTTATGAGATCAAGAGTCTTGATGAACTTGTCACTGGATATAGGAAGATCCCTGAGCCATCTGTTCTGACTGAAGACCGCAAGATAACTATCAACGATGTTGACGCCGTCATCATTCCCGGCGCCGCGTTTGATGAGACCGGAAATAGAGTAGGGTATGGCGGCGGTTTTTACGACCGGCTGCTTGCTGAACTGCAGAAATCTGTTCCTGTGATCGCTCCGACGTACGAAGAGCAGGTGATTAACTCCGTGCCCACAGAGTCTCACGACAGGAAGGTGATCATCATTGTTACCGACAGCCGTGAGATACGCTGTCTTTGATTCGTTTTTCTTATGCAGAATTATCTGCCCTGACGATGCTACTTACACCTTGTAAAAAATACCTTTTAATGGAAATTAATTTGGTGTATTTTATATTTATTATCAATATATACAGGCTTAGGCTAAAGGAGGGAGTAAATGAAAAAGGGGCTCCACAAGACAGTACGTTTAGTAGCATCAGTGCTGGGTATTTTGGCATTTGTCTTTTCTATGTCTGCCGTAGCGTTTGGAGCAGTCACAGTTACGCCTCAGCCGTATGTGGATATTGTGGATGTGGACTTACCCACAAACAGTATGATCGTCTATGGCAAAGGCTTCATTGTTAATCCCCCCAGCACAGGGCCTGGTGTTGTCGTGACAAGTCCAGTGCCGCAGCTTTCACTTGGTGGCACTGCATTGGTTGTAACAACATTTACAAACACGCAGATAAACGCCACATTGCCGCAAGGAATATATGACGGAAGTTACCGGCTTATAGTTCAGGCGGCAAACAGCAGTCTGTATGCAGTGTTTGAGGTGACAATAGGAGCAACGGGCCTGACTGGACCACAGGGACCACAGGGTGCAATAGGTCCACAAGGACCGACTGGACCACAAGGACCATCTGGACCACAAGGACCATCTGGACCACAAGGACCATCTGGACCACA
>CAYWRK010000040.1:0-18405 GCA_964461065.1 uncultured Nitrospiraceae bacterium | reverse complement strand
ACTTCCTCTTGATTGACCCCCTCAAACTGGAAAGTATGTTTATGCCTACCTGGAGGACCGCAAAAAAAGCATTTTGTCATGATTCTCTGCATAAGATATAGTATATAAATGAAATATGAAGGGGGTGACCGGCAATGAACACTGATAATAGTGTGAGCGCAGTGATGAAGCAGATAGATTATTTGGAGCTTGAACTATCGAGACTGAAAAGAGTGCTCTTGCACAGCCTGCCTGCTGTAGAGAAACAGAGGAAAATGAAGCCTTCTCTTTTTGGAAGCGTAAAAGGCGGGGATATAACAGACGCTATGGTCGAAGAAAGCAAAAAAAGTCTTTTAAGGAAGTTGGGCGATATATGAGCGGACAGAAACCCGGGCATCTTTATGTAATTGATACCCATGTTCTTATCTGGTATTTCATAGGCAGTAGCCGTCTTCATAAAAAGCTAAAGGAATAAATCGATGCAGCTCGCAAACTGGGTGGTTGCGTCCTGGTCCCCACGATTGTTCTGGCGGAATCACTGGACATAGCTGAGAAGAATAAGGTCCAGTTTGATTTCAAGGAAATGTATCAGCTGCTGAAGGAAGATCAGGGCTTCGAAATCGTCGGCTTTGGTGCCGAGATATTTGACGAGGCTGTGAAGCTGAGATCGGTTAAAGAAATTCATGACCGGATTATTACAGCTACTGCAAATTTCTATAAGGTAGCAATTATGACAAAGGACAGGATAATAACCGAATCGGGCGAAGTTACGGTTATCAAGTAGAATATACTCGTTTGCATTTGCTGCTCCCCAGTTTTTTAGAGGTTGTTAAGCGTGAGGAGTTAATCGTGAAGCGTAATGCCCTCAGAGTGCTGTATCAGGGATCTCCAGGTCCTCAATCCTGCGGTATATGGTCCTTCTGCTGATACCCAACAGGCGGGCCGCTTTTGCCTTGTTGCCCCCGGCTGTTTTCAGCGCCTGAATGATCTTTTCTTTTTCGTCTGCCGGGTCAAGGCTTTTCTGCATCCCACTGCCACTACCAACAAAATCCTTTGGCAGGCATGCCTCTGTTATGATCCCATCCCTGCAGAGGATACCGGCATGCTCAATAACATGCTCAAGCTCGCGAACATTGCCGGGCCAATTATGCTGCATGAAGAGGTTTATTACTTCAGCAGTGGCGTCCTTTATGTTCTTGCTGAATTTCTTGCTGAAACGTTGGATGAAATGGGAGACCAGAAGCGGGATGTCCTCTTTCCTCTGCCTGAGAGCAGGTATCGCAATTTCAATTACCTTGAGCCGGTAATAAAGGTCTTCTCTGAACTCACCCTTCTGCACTTTTTCGACAAGGTTATTGTTTGTGGCAGCGATTACCCTGACATCCACCTTGATCGGCGTTGAAGCCCCCACCCGTTCAAATTCCCTTTCCTGGAGAACCCTGAGCAGCCGCATCTGCACAGAGAGAGGCATGTCTCCGATCTCGTCGAGGAAGATCGTTCCCTTGTCAGCCAGTTCGAACCTTCCGACCCTGTCACTGATCGCACCGGTAAAAGCACCCTTTACATGACCGAAAAGTTCACTCTCAAGAAGATTTTCAGGAAGCGACGCACAGTTGACCTTGACCAGGGACTCTGCGCTTCGTGTGCCCCTGTAGTGGAGTGCTTCGGCAACAAGCTCCTTGCCCGTGCCGCTCTCGCCTCTGATCAGCACTGTGGTAGGGAAATCAGCAACCTGCTCCACAAGGCTGTAGATATTCTGCATCTGTTCGCTCTTGCCGATCATATTATGAAAATGTCTGCGCTCTGCCATGTCAGACTCAAGGTCTGCAATGCGGGTTTCGTCACTCAGCACCATGACCGCACCTGAAAATTCGTTGTGATGACCGATCAGAGGTGAGGTAGTTATATTGACCACACGTCTCTGCCTGCCCTTGTGCTGACAGTCGATGCGAAAGAGCTCAACGGTCTCTTTATTCTTTATGGTCTTTGCCAGCGCTTCAATACATTTTTTCAGGCAGCCGTTCGGCAGGATATCTATCTGCTGATTCTTCGCCTTGTCGCGAGAATATCCGCAGATTGTCTCGGCAGCGTTATTCATCTCAATGATCCGCATGTCAGCATCTACCGTGATAATGCCGGCGGGGACGCTTCTGAAGACAGCTTCAAGATTGGTCCTGATACGCTCGTTTTCATCAAGAAGGTCTTTGTGCTTTAGCGCCTGGGCAGCAGCATGGAGCAACGCCTTCTGTGTAACCGGTTTTGCGATGTAATCAATGGCTCCAAGGCGCAGAGCCTCTGAGGCGGTCTCAAAGTTCGGAAAGCCTGTTACCATAACGACCTGGCAGGTGAGGTCTCTTGTCTTTATCTCGCGCAGAAGGTCGATCCCGGTCTTGTCACCAAGAAGGATATCTGCAAAGATGAGATCAAAGTTCTTTTCAGAGATGAGCAAAAGGGCCTTGTCGAATGTCTCTGCAGTGGCAACCTCGTATCCTGCCTCTGTCAGAAATGTCTCGAACGTGTACCGCAGGCTTTCTTCGTCGTCAATGATCAGAATATTCTTTTTCATGAGATTAGTGACTCAGGTTGTTTAGTCTGTAGTCTATTAGGACTGCGCTACCTATACACCTACAGACTATGTGCCTTTGCCTAACATCTTTTCGGTCTCTCATTCTTATTGTCTCTCTCATTTTATTATTGCCCATCTCCCTATACACCTACAGACTAAATGCCTATCTGTCTAAACAACCTGCTTTACTTCTCTATGCGCCGGCAGGGAGACAATTATCCTGGTATATTCGCTTTCTTTGCTCTCAACCGTAAGCCTGCCGCCGTGGCCTACAATAATACCATGGCTTATGCTCAGGCCGAGTCCTGTGCCGACGCCGACCGGCTTGGTCGTATAAAAGGGGTTCATCACCTTGTAGATACTATCTGCCGGGATACCGATGCCGTGGTCCTCGAAAATGATCTGAACAACGGGCTTCCCATCGATCACCGTATCTTTTGCTGTTATCCGGAGAATCTTGTCAGGATCCGGGCCAGGATATTTCTGGAGGAGGGCGTGCCGGGCGTTATTGATAATGTTCAGGAAGACCTGCTGTATCTGCTGCGCATGGACCTTTATAAGAGAGACATTCTGACCCAAGTCCAGTTTCAGGTCAATGCCGCTTTTCTTCAGTTGCGATTCAGTCAGGGCAAGAGCATCAGCAAGCACCTGTTGGACTGATATGGGTATTTTTTCTTCTTTGCGCTCGCGCGCAAAAGAGAGCAGGCTGGTCACAATGAACGAAATCCTCTCGCCTTCCTTGATGATCCTCTTTGCGATGTCGTATTCCCTGTTCTCCGGGGAAGCGCTGTTTGCAATGATCTGGGCATAGTTGATGATGCCGTTGATCGGGTTGTTGATCTCATGGGCAACGCCCGCTGCAAGTTCGCCGATCGATGCGAGATGGTTTGATCTCATCTGCTCTGCCTGCATGCTCTTCTTTTCGGTTATATCAGTGCTTAATTCCATGACGCTTTCAACATCGCCCTGCTCGTTTTTTATCGGATAGGAACGAACCGCCCAGAGTCTGTTGGCAGAGGTAATTACCTGATGCTCCTCCGGATTCCCTGACCGAAAACTTTTTAGAGCAGGACAGTCATCGCACGGCCTCTGCTGATTATGCCATAGCGTATAACAATATTCAGAGTGCTGCGTCCCTGCGGGTATGAGCGTCCGGCGCGCGCTCTTGTTCGCCCAGAGCACCTTCAGATCAGGTGACAGGAGCACCAGGCTGTCAGGTATCGCATCAAGAAGTATATTGAATTCCTGGGAGAGCTGCCTAAACTTGCTTTCACTGAGCTGCAGGGCTTCATCAGTCTGCTCATGCTCAATTACCTCCATTCTGAGCATCTCGTTTGTTTTTGCAAGTTCACTCGTGCGCTTATCCACCAGTTCTTCAAGACTATCCCGGTAGTTCAGGAGGTCTGCCGCATCCCTTTTCTGTGCCGTGATGTCCCGGGCAACATGGACCGATCCGATAAGGCTGCCCTGGTCGTCGAACAGGGCCGAGACGCTCACAAGATAGTATGCATCAAATTCCTTTTCGTAGATCTCCACAGCATGTTCCTGCTTATCATGCAGTAGCTGTGCATGAGGGCAGGATTCGATCGGGCCGGATGTTTTATGAAAAAGTTCGTAACATTTCTTTCCGAGGATATCTTTTGGCTCAAGGCCCATCTTCTCAGCCATTGCCCTGTTGGCGCGCACGATCCTGTGGTCTTTATCGATGATTGCGATCAGGTCAGGAATAACATCAAAGGTCTGTTCCCATTGGTGTTTTGCATCAAGGATAGCAGCCTGCATGCGCCTGCCTAACAGCTCTCTATACCAGAGCCCTATTACTGCAATAGTGATAATACCGGTCCAGAAAATGAGAATCAGAAGTATCAGTCTTTTCGAATGCTGCTCATCCTTTGCCTGGAGCTCCTCAAACTGTTCATCAAGGATAAACGCCTTTTCAAGGAATTGATGGTAAACGCTGTCCATCCTTTTTAGCTCTATCAGGGATCTGTCCTTGTCAACAGTTCGTGCTAATTCCCTGAACCTGATAATCAGAGCGCGGAGATCTTCCATATCCTTTCTGATGCTGTTGTCCGGCAGGGGTTTGATCATATGGCCGTGGAGTGTCTGACCTCCGCTGAGAGCAGCATTGATCATCTCTTCTGTCCGATCAATGCCCTGCCAGACTAG
Source organism: uncultured Nitrospiraceae bacterium (assembly GCA_964461065.1). Taxonomy (GTDB): domain Bacteria; phylum Nitrospirota; class Thermodesulfovibrionia; order Thermodesulfovibrionales; family UBA6898; genus UBA6898. The sequence continues at coordinate 13,691 of CAYWRK010000040.1, read as the reverse complement.
GGAGATGTCCTGCTCCTGTAATCCCCTGAGGTTTTCTTCCAGCGCGAGATGGGCTTTGCTGAGTTCGATCTCTGACTCATGAAGAGCGTCGGTGTAGAGATAGGATTGTCTCATGCTCCTGCTGATATGGTCTGTTGTGGCGATGAGGCCTACTGAGGCGACGCCCAAGACAAGGAGAAGCAATGGCAGCCGCTGCAATAAGATGCCACGGATAACAATTAGTGGTTTAGGTTTTTGATGCATAACGTTGGTTGGTTATCGAGCCCGTTATCGCGAAGCGACTGTACGTCGTCATGCGTGAATAGTATAAAGGCAATAAAAAGCAGAGAACGCTTCTACTTCGGCCAGAGTTCAAAGGCTTTCTTTCCTTTCAGTCTGTATGAATTAAATCCCCTCTTATCGAGGGTGAATATTTCAAGAGTTGCCGTATCCTCAGCCAAAACAACAAGGGTGGCATCAGCAAAGTCCATTGGTATGTTTTCGTACTTTACGATCAGATCACATGCCCTGGCAAGGCTGGCCGGTGATTGAGGAACAAGAGTTGCCCCACCTCGCAGGATGAATTCTATGCAGGCTTTTTGTGCTTTAACAGAAGGTCCTAAGAGATAGATAGCTTCCGTAAGCACCGGCTCGGTTGTAACCAGCTGCCCCCTGAATTCCTTGAGGAAACGCAGGCAGGGTTCATGGTTCTTTTCGCTTTTATCAAGGAGCGCGACAAGCGCTCCCGTGTCCAGAAGGACACTACGCATGCCGTCTCATCCGCTTTAACAGATGTTCTCTGTGGGCTTCTCCAAGATCCGGGATGCCGCTTGAATACGTCCCGAGCAGATCCTTTACCCTATCATATGGCTGTCCGCCTCCCTCACTGCGGCATTCCTGAAGAAATCTTTCTAAGGCCAGCCGCACGATGTCGGAACGCCTCAGGTGAAGTCTTTTGGAAATAACGCCCATTTCCTTTTCAAGGTTTTCTGGCAGCCTGACCGTAAGTTGAGATTGCATGGTAATACGCCTCCCTGGTTATTGAGTCAGTATTTGTAATGCAATTTAATACAATGCAATGCAAGCTGTCAAGCCGGCAAAGACCGTAAAACGATAACGACCTTGAATCGCAAAGCGTAAGGCGTGAAGAGTGAATTGCAACAAAAAGCAAAGAGCATAGCATCGAGAGCAAAAAGGGCTCTTGTCATAGATAATAAAGAGGTTTCGGGCGAGAAGCTATCAGGCCGTAAAGCTGGGACGCTGGAAACTTTTCAAACTGGTAACCGGCTGTTCTGGTTCAACACGTTCAGCTTTTCTTATCAGGTACATGCCGACGAGCAGGGCGACGATGAAGGCTACGAGCACGTACACATAAAAGCTGAACGGTTTTGCCGTATCTCCTCCGCGGATCCAGTGCTTCAGCTTCCGTGCAAGGCTTTTCTCTCTCTTCTTTTTTACTCTAACGTATGGCATATATTACCGTAAATCGTAAAACGTGAAGCGTAAGGTGTAAAGAGGCCGTGAAGCGTAAAACGTAAGGCGTGAAGCGTAAGGCGGAAAGAAAGAAAAAACGTTTGAACATTCTACACCTTACGTTTCTTTAATGACTTGATTAGGCCGGTGAGCATCTTGTCTATATCACTCATGAGCATCTGCATACCATTGAGCTCTGTCCTTTTTAGGTATTCGAGTTCCAATGAGATATCGATCTGTGTATCAAGCTCACTCAATGAACCTTGGGCCATGTGGAGAAACTGGATAAATTCTTTTTTTGTCTGCCTGGCTGCACCTTCTGCTATATTTGATGGAATGGAGATGGCGGCCCTTCTGATCTGGTTCGTAAGGCCATATACTTCATTTGGAGGGAATGATCTCGTAGCAGCATAGACCAGTTTGACCAATGCCAGAGATTTTTTCCAAACGTCTAATTTCTTATGTGGTTTTTCTAACATATTGCTTCTCACATCCTATGATTTACTGCTTCAGGTTATATTCTTTTACTGTTCACGCCTAACGCTTTACGGCTTCTGGTGCTCCTTCACGCCTTACTCTTTACTGCTTCAGGTGATATTCTTTTACTGTTCACGCCTAACGGTTTACGCTTTACGGCTTCTTATAATATTCCCTATACCAATCCACAAATTTTCTGATCCCTTCTTCTATAGAGGTGAAGGGCTTGAAGCCGACATCATTGATCAGGTCATCTACATCCGCATAGGTTGCCGGCACGTCGCCTGCCTGCATGGGCAGGAGGTTCTTCTCAGCTTTCTTGCCGAGGCATGCCTCAAGAACCTCGATGTAATGCATAAGCTCCACGGGGTTGTTGTTGCCGATGTTGTAGAGCTTGTATGGCGCATAGCTCGTGGCAGAATCGGGCTTGTCGCCTGACCAGGCAGGATTCGGAGCAGGGACCTTGTCCATGACCCTTACAACGCCCTCGACAATATCGTCGATATAGGTGAAATCGCGCTGCATTTTCCCGTAATTAAAGACATCGATCGGTCTGTTTTCGAGGATCGCCTTGGTGAAGAGGAAGAGGGCCATGTCAGGTCGTCCCCACGGCCCATATACCGTAAAGAACCGCAGGCCGGTGCAGGGCATCTTGTACAGACTTGCATATGCATGTGCCATCAGTTCATTCGCCTTCTTTGTTGCTGCGTAGAGCGAGACGGGATGATCCACATTGTCATGCACAGAAAAAGGCATATTTATGTTTGCACCGTACACAGAGCTCGATGAGGCAAAGACGAGATGTTTTACGCTGTTATGCCTGCATCCCTCAAGTATGTTCAGGAAGCCGCTGAGATTGCTGTCTACATATGAGTAGGGATTGATCAGGGAGTACCGGACACCTGCCTGTGCTGCAAGGTTGACTACCTTATCGAACTTCTCCTCCTCAAAAAGCCTCTTCATTGCATCTCTGTCTGCAAGGTCTATGCGCACGGGCTTGAAGTTTGGGTCCATGGCGACCTGTTTCAGTCGGGCGAGCTTGATCTTCACATCATAGTAGTCGTTCAGAATGTCTAATCCGACGACCTCGTCTCCCTGCTCGAGCAATCTTTTTGATAGATGAAAACCGATAAAGCCGGCTGCGCCGGTCACTAACACCTTAGGCATAATACTCCTTATTTTGGTCGTGTGCTTGCATTGACTATTTTACACGTATGTCCATGTGAGCATCTACGCCTCTGCCTTTCTGATTGATACGTCTTCTACCTCAAGCCTCGAATTGAGGGCTTCGAGGAGGATGACAACTCTGTCCCTGCCCGGCACAGGATGTTGAAAGATACCGTAGAAGCTTGCAAAGGGGCCTTCCCTGATCACGACCCGATCGCCTTTTGAGAGATTCTCCGGCTTTGGTGTGATCATATCACCTTCCATCTGATCCCGCATGATATCAATGATCTCCTGCGGCACAACAAGCGGATGATCCTTGCCGACGATGTATTTGACACCGCGGGTATAGCGGATCATATGGTGGTGCGTGTCGTTGTCGAAACAGGCGAAGATGTAGCTCTTGAAGAGGGATTCAATTACATGTTCATACCTGCCGCGAATATATTTTTTGATGCGGATCTTCGGGCTGAGCACATCAAGACCTGCATTCTTCAGCATCAGTGACACAGATTCTTCACACTGGGGCTTGGTATAAATGGCGTACCAGTTCATTTCAGCGCAGCCACGTGAATCGTGAGTCGTGAATCGTGAATCGTGAAGGCGTGAAGGCGTAAACGAAGCGATCTAAATGCGCATGTCCCGGCCTCACGATAATTCTCTGTTTTCCATCACAGCCTCCGGGTTTTCAACAAACATCTTTTTTGCCTCGTCTTCATTGAGGATATTTGTTACTTCGCTGTATGCACGGGAAAGCACTGGTGTTCTCCTGTTTGTGCTGTGAGCGTCAGATGCCACAAAATCGACATACCCCTCTTTGAGCAGGTGCAGAGAGAACTTCTTGATATTCTTGCCGAAGTCGCCGGTAATGCTCATGGCAGTGAGCTGGAACAGAGCGCCTGATTCTCTAAGCGCATCGGCTTTTTCAAACGCTGACAGCAGGCTGTAGTTGCGCTCAGGATGGGTGATGATCGGGATGTATCCTTTGATCTTTGATTCAAAGATGAAGTCATCAAGATGCGGAGGAATGAGGTCAGGCAGTTCGAGCAGAAAATACCGTGAATCGTTAATCGAAGGCATATCTTCTCTGCTGAGGGCCTCGAACAGTTCATAGGTCAGCCTGACATCTGCTCCGCTGTATAGCTTGACCGGGCTGCCTCGTCTGACTGCTTCGTCCTGAACCTTTTTAAGGTTCGCGCGGATATCCTGAAAGGAAGGTTTCTCCCCATGCCGGAAGTGAGGAGTTGCCACAATATGGCCTATGCCGTCCTGCGCTGCAATCTCAAGCATCTTCATGGTCGTCTCCATATCAGGAGAACCGTCATCAATGGCTGGCAGTATATGGCAGTGGATATCAATCATGCAAAAGACCGTGAATCGTGAATTGTGAGGCGTAAATCGTAAATCGTAAATCGTGAGGCGTAAAGAGTAAAGAGTAAGGCGTGAGGCGTGAATCGTAAATCGTGAATCGTAAATCGTAAATCGTGAGGCGTAAATCGTGAAAAAAAGAAAATACAGAAGCGAAAACGTATATGCTTTGTCATTTCTCGATCACCATGATGTCGTTCACGGACAGGTTGTGCTTCCGGGCCGTGCCTGCGTTGAGCTCAAGGGCATATGCTGGCCTTGTCTTCGGGAAATATACAGGGCACTCTTCACAGGGCTGGAGATTTTCGAGGATTTCGGTAATCTGCATATTCTGGCCAATGAAGATTATATCAAGAGGGAACCTCATTCCTTTCATCCAGAAGGCATGTTCCTGTGCCACGTCAAGCCTGAAGAGCATGCCATGACCTTCCTGCATGCCTTCCCTTTGAGAAAGGCCCTTTTTCAGGCCCTGCACATCACTAACCACTTCAACCAGAAAGGTCTCTTCGGTTTTGCCTATGACTGCGCCTCGAGTTGGCCCTGGCTGTGTTCTGATGGTCACTTTTTTCAGGCCTGTCCCTGCTCCTGAAGAAATGTCTGCGGCAGAAGCAAGAACGGGCAGAGCGCAGAGGCAAAGAGCTAACAAAAGGCCGTAAAGCGTGAATCGTAAAGCGTGAATCGTGAAGAGAGTATACGACAAAAGGCTGATAGTTGATAGCTTATGGCTAATAACTGACAACTGACGACTGAGAACTGAAAGCTGAGAGCTGAGAACAAAAGACCGCGTATACATTATTGGCTTTTTAGATCCTTTTCCCAATCTTCAATCTCGTCGGGCGTTATTGATCCGGCATCCGCGCTCTCAGCTCTATGCTCTTTGCTTTTTGCCGCAGCACATCGTCTGTGATATTTTTCTTCCGAACTAATGGAGAGGGAGGAGAGCATGCCGAGCACCACAGCGAAAAGCAGCATGTTCGAGAGAATATGGAGATTGAAATCAAAGATACTGTGCATCATTATCGAAAAGACCGATGAGATGACCGCGATCCGTATCATTCCTCTTTTCCCCTTGAAATCCGCTTTTGCAAAGGGATAGAGGAGAAGGCCTGCAAAGGTGAAAAGCAGTGCTATGCCGATCGCTCCGGTCTCGAGCATATATTCGAGATAGTCATTGTGAGCATGGTCATAGATGCTCTGCACTGAGGCAGGTGAATAGAGATGGAACATATCGATAAATGTGCCCAATCCAGTTCCGGTGACCCAGAAGTCTTTGAACGCTGTCAGGGTCGACTGCCAGACAATAATACGCTGCTCTTTGGTGATCTCGGTCTTATAAAAACGGTCTATGACCGGGTCAACACCAAGGTACACAAGGTACGCAGCTACTACGATCAGGAAGGCGGTGACTGCCCATATCTTTCTTGTCTGTACCCTGGTGATCACTACAAGAATGCTGAAGAGCGCCATGCTTGCAAAGAAGCTGACAATGCCGCCGCGTGACAGGGAAAAGAAGAGCGATAAGGTCATGATGACGGTCAGAAACCCGTAGAAAATGAATTTTTCCCGGTTTTCCCTGGTCAGGGTGTATCCGAGCCCGAGGGGTACGAGCATGCCGATAAAGCCGGCAAAATGGTTTCTGTTCACAAAAGGACCGAATGGCTCGCCGCCGGCAGTGAGTTCCCTGAACCAGTAAAGCTTATCGTTCCAGGTTGCTTTCTGCACGATCGCAAAGATTGCGAGGCAGAAGCCGAAGACAGTCAGTATGATGACCATCTTTGTCAGTTTTTCTCTGTCCCTGAACATGATTGAGGAGATGAAAAATACCATAAAAAAAGCTGCTGCCTTGAGCAGTTCATTGATGGTGAGATACGGGTCAAAGCTGAGCGGCATGAACTTCATGCCGGCAATGCTGTAAAAGTCTCTTGTTCTCGCCGTAACAGGGGAGATGAAACTGACAACTGCTGCAGGGAGAGGGATGAGCTGAAAACCAATATATCCGCAGAAGATGAGGGCTGCGAGAAACAGTCTCCCAATATTTTCAGGGAGATCCCCTTTCAGATTAGCATTGTTTATTGACCAGATGAGGCCTGTGGCAAATACCAGGATCATTACAGCGGACGCTGACCAGACCTCAACCGCTCCGAAGAGGAGCACTGATAGAACAATAATGGCTGCAAGGATATTATTTATCATAGTTTGTGCTGATGATCCTGAGTTGAGCGTCTTCCCTGACAAGCTTCCATACGATCTTTCCGCTGTATCTTACCCAGCGGTCGTCAGCAGATATGTATCTGTTGATATTATAGACGCCGGACACGGTTGCTGTCTGTCCGTCGGTCCTGATATCCATATTATGAATCTTGTAATGATTGATCTTCTCGCCAAAGGTCTCTTTATACGCAGTGCGTATTTCGCTATAGGTCAGAGTGTTGTTCTCCACAGCAGAGCGGGAGAAGAGCGACAGGAACGTGTTCAGATCGCCCTTTGTGTATGCTCGGATGTATCTCTGCATAAAATCCTCAACCTCTTCTTTGGTGATCTGCTCGGCAACGGTTGGTGCCACTGCAGGCTGCTTCAGTTCCTGTGGCGGTCTTGCCGGTTCAGCCGAAGCTCTCTGAACTTCGGCATGCTGCTGCGGAGGGTCTTCTCTGCGTATCTGCTCTCCGTAAGAAGGCTTGAGAGGGGCTATGATCGGCAGGCTGGTATTGTCCTGAACGCTGTTTACATTCTTCCCTGCCAACGTGGTGTTGTCTGCCTTAGCCTGAACCTGAGCCTGCTTTTTTTCGTTCGGCTGAAACCAGCTCTTTATTGTCTGCAGAGGGGTCGCTGCTGCTGGGGCAGTTCTTGCCTCCTGCGGCACCTGAACAGGATCTTTATTAGGCTCAGCAGGAATGGCCGGAATGATCTTTGGCATGTTCTGTTCGACTGCCGTCGTGTTTGGGGCAACAGCCGCGAGGGTTTGAGCTCTTTCGCTGCTGCCTGTTTTGGCCGGTTCCGGCACAAGCTCTGCTTCAAGGTGTGCGGACTTGTTCTGAATGTATATGAATGCAAAGACGATCAATGCAATGAAAATATAGAGGGCAAGCAGGATCTTTGTCATGTACGGACGGATGCTGTTCCATCCGGGTGACGATTCGCTGCTCCTGCGCCTGCTGAAAGTTCCTGTCGGCCGGCGATGATACGTGGTTCCGTGGGAAGGTCCGTCGGGGAATTTCCGGGTCAGCATCTGCTCTGTCAGTTTGTGGTCGTATTCTGCCCGCTTTGTCTCGTCCTTGAGCGCAGTATAGGCCTCATTGACCTTCTTTGCCCGCTCTGAGACCCATTCTTCATTGCCAACCTGCTTGTCCGGGTGGTAGAGCAGCATGAACTTCTTCCATCTTCTGCTTAATTCATCCGGCGTTGCATGCTGCGGCAGGCCGAGGGTGATGTAGTAGTTGTTCTCAGGGTTGAAGTGCATCTTGGAGATGACGAAACTTGCACCGTCAACAAGATATTTCATGTCAATACTGCGGCGCTGGGCAAATTCCCTGATCGTTTCATTGCCATGGGAGATCTCAATGAGGCTGTCAAAGCATGCAATCGCCTCGCGGTACAGGCGTTCAGGTTCATCCCCCTTGTACGAAAGGGAGATTACTTCGTATGCTTTTTGGTAATGCTCGTCTGCGCGGCTGTCTGGGGTTTCAGGATTATCCCGTCTATCCATGCCGTTCCCTCGATCTTGTTGTCAAGCTTTTGAGACCTCTCTCTTCGTATTTTTACGACTGCCGCACTGCAGGATGCAGGAACTTCGAAATTCACGGTCACCTCTTTCCAGTAGCCGCTTCCGACAATGCTGTCTGTCCGCGCTTCAAGGCCTGTGCATTGCTGCCCCTGCACCTGAATAAAAATGCCGTTCTTCGTGGTGATGCCGTCTGTTTTAATGTAAGTCCTGAGCGAATACAGTGCGCCGGGAGTGATCGGCACGACCTGTTGTGCAACCGTGATCTCAGGGTTATTCTTGCCGTCGAAAGAAATGCCGAGGGAACGGGTGCCTGTCATCTTGATCGAATCATCGATAAAGACATTGACCCCCTGGCCATCGGTTATCCTCCAGTCAAACCCTCCGTTAAGAGGTTCACTTTCAAATCCGTGATTCCAGAGAATTGAGTTTGGCTCGCGTCCATGCATGCCCTCGATCTTTGCGGTGACTGCATTCCAGATCGTTTCAGCCTCTGCGTAAAGGCCCTGTTCGATCAGGAAGTTCGTGTAAGCGATGAAATCCTTCTTCTCAATGCTGTTTTGGTCTAGCGTCTTCCATGCATCTGCTGATTCCGCAGCTTTCTTTGTTGCTATCAGGTAGGACAGATAGCCCGACTGATAGGGGTATGACTGCGGAACTATGTTTGTGATAATAAAGTTGTTTTCGAGTTTAAGTTTCCAGCAGAGATCATAGACCATTGACTGCATGGCAGGTTCAAGAAGAAGATACTGCCTGATAACGTGCACTGCTTTTTCTGTCATGTTGTTCATGAGCCAGAATGTTCCTGCTTCCCAGAGGAGCGGGGGATTGTTGGGGTTCAGCTTTACGGCCCTCTCGAGCGCATGCTCTGCCTCTGCGGGCTGATCGTTCATCTGATACGCTTTTGAAAGATCGATCCAGACACCGGGCTGCAGGGGGTTTCTCATGAGTGATTCCCGATATGCAGCGATAGCTTTTGGCATGTCAGGGCTGTCCAGACTCGCCTGGTAGTATTTCCCGAGCATATAGTGATAGGATGCATTTCCGTTATTCCAGCGGATTGCAGAAAGGAGGGCCTTTTCGTTCTGTTCCCTGACAAAATACCAGCTAAGCACATTGGAGCCAAGAAAAAAAAGAGCTGCGATGAAAAGAATAAGCGCAAGAACAGAGATGAGCACTGCCGAGGCAGCTCCTCTCTGGCCGCACAGGCTATTTTTCATCACTCGTATAATTCTGGTAGTAATACTGGTAGTAGGAGTAATAGCCGTACTTCATGTTTGGCTCATTGATGGCATTCAGCACAACGCCCAGGATTTTTGCATTGACGCTCTCGAGGATCTTCTTTGCCTGCACTGCCGCCTCTTTCGGTGTCTGGCCTGAGCGAACGACCATAATAACGCCGTCTGTCTGTGTGCTTGCTATGGCAGCGTCAGCAAGTCCGAGAACCGGCGGCGTATCAAAGATGATGTAATTGTAAAGCGGGTACAGACCGTCTATCAGTTCACGCAGTCTGTACGAGCCGAGCAGCTCTGCCGGATTGGGCGGCAGAGGGCCTGAGGTTATGACATCAAGGTTCGGGATGTCTGTATGCTTGATCAGGGTGTCGCCGAACTCCTCGTTACCGGAAAGAAAGGAAGAGAGCCCGGACGTATTGCTTATCTTGAAGACCTTGTGGAGTCTTGGTCTCCGCATATCAGCGTCAAGGATGATAACTTTCGCGTCTGACTTGGTAAGGCTGATGGCTGTGTTGATCGCTGTTGTTGTTTTGCCTTCTTCCCTCCGCGCACTGGTGACCATCATCACTTTTGGCGGTTTCCCTGCCGTAGAGAAGAGCAGAAATGTCCTAATGGATGAGTAAGCCTCACTGAGATGACTTTTGCTGTCAGAATGGCTTATGTATTCAACCGGTGAGGTCTTGGTCTGTTTTGCAGGAACTTTGCTTTTTCCTCTGCCGGGTTTTAATGCTATTTTTTCAGGCTCATAGAGAGGAACAAGCCCGAGCGAAGGCATGTACATCTTTTTCTCTATATCCTCAGGGGTCTTGATCGTGTTGTCCAGATATTCGGCAAAAAAAGCAAGGCCGATGCCTCCGAAGAGCCCGATGATCAGAGCAAGCAGAATATTTCTTCCCTTCTTGGGCGTGAAAGGCCCTTTCGGAACTTCAGCGCGGTCAAGAATCTGGATGTTGCTTGAGGTGAGGCTTGCCGAGATGCCGGTCTCTTTCAGTCGCTGGAGCAGGCCATGATAGAGTTCCTTGTTTGTGTCAGCTTCACGCTTCAGGATCTGATACTGGACAGCCCTGTTGTTCAGGTCAAGGGCCTCCTGCTTCTGCTTATTAAAGGCAGACTTGAGATATGCCTCACGTTTGATTGCTGCCTCATAGTCTTTCCTGATGCTTGATACGACCCGCTTGGTCTCAGTATCAAGCCGTTTCTTAACCTGATCCATCAGTTCCTTGAGCTTTACCATCTTGGGGTAGTCAGGTTTGTAGGTCTTCAGGTTTTGGTTGTAGTCTGACTCAAGGGTAGCATGGTCCTTGCGCAGAGCCTGTACCATAGCATTGTTCATTACGATGGGGCTCGACTCAGCCTCCCCGGACTTTACTTCGTTATAGATCGCTTCTTTCTGAATCCGCTCGGACGTTGCCGTGATCATCTCGGTTGAGAGAGCTCCGAGCTTTTTTGAGACAATATTTTCGCTGCCCCCGCTTTTGCCGTCCTTGTCATCGACCTTTGTCTCAAGGAAGATGATCTCATTTTTTCCTGCATATTCGTTCAGTTTTTCTTCTGCCTGCTCGACCTTGATCTTCATTGCTTCAAGCTGTTTTTCGAGCCATTCGCGGGCCTGCTGAGTTGCCTCAAACTTTGACTCGATGTTAAGGTCAATGAATGACTTTGCAATGGAATCAGTTACCCTGGCTGCAAGCTCAGGGTTGTAGGAAGTAAAGGTTACGTTGACGAGCCGCGACTTCTGCTGGGGTATGACCTCTACTCTTTTCAGAAAGCCATCCACAAGGGATGAGTCTATGCCTTCTTCCTTGAGCAGGCTGTCAGGCTTCTTGAGAAATGAGGCAACCTTAATCTCTGCCTTTTGACCGGAAAACTCAGGATTTGCGTCAAGCTTCATCTGTCTGATCACGCGCTTGGCAAGATTTCTTGATTTGAGGACCTTGAACTGGGTCTGGTAGTAGTCCTCTTCAGGCCTTTCTACGGCATAGACATCCTTGAAGGTGAGGATATTAGGATTTTCCTTGTCGATCTTCATGGTAACCGTTGATTTGTACTGTGGCTTCATCATGAAGGTGCCGATGGTCACAGTCGTAAAGACGGTCAGAAGGAATGTTATGACAATCCATTTCCTCCTGAGAATGATCTGGAGATAATCCCTGAGATGGACCTCGTCCTCACCATACGGGTAATAGGAACTGGGAACCAGGGGGTGTTCGCTTATTTTTTCGAGCGCCCTGTTTCTGTTGTCTTCCTGGGAAGAATTTATTCTGTCTTCAGCCATAGTTGTTAGAATCCCATACTCATGCCGCCGAAACTGACCGCTCCCCTGATCGTTCTCACGAAGTTGCTAAAGAAGGCTTTTGCGCCGCTGGTGGCAACGATAATTATATCATTTTCAGCGATCATGATGTCCGGCTGTGCACCGCTTTTAATGTCGTCGTAGTTGACCACGATGATCTCACGCTCACCTTTTCCATTATTTCGAAAGATCCGCATATCATCGGTCGATGCCGTTGGTCCTACGCCCTGAGCCATAGTGATCGCCTGGACAAGGCTTGTCTTGCCCTTCATCGTATAAACGCCTGGAGTTTTCACCTCTCCGTCAACAAAGAAGATGCCGCCTTTTGGCACGTTGATGATATCTCCGGCAAAGACTGGGATGTTCAGGCTGAAATTGCCTCTCATGATTAGCTCATCAAGGTCAATGACGATGGTCTCTGCTCTGCCATTGGGATTCGTCCTGAGTGTAGGCCTGATGACGTAGCAGACGCTGCCTGCCTCGCCTGCAAGGCCATCTGCCATCAACAGCATATCAAGAAGATAGCGCTGGCCGGTAATGGCAAAGACCTGAGACTTCTTGACCGCACCGATTACCGATATCCGCTGGCTCTTGTATTCCCTTACGAAGACCGTTACAACAGTCTCCTGTACGTATTTGTCGAGCCTTTTCGCAATAAGCTTTTCAGCCTCGGCAGTGGTGAGACCTTTTATATTAAGAATGCCTACAAGGGGCAGGGCTATGTCGCCCTGGGAATTGACCCTGACCGTCTTTTTCAGTTCCTCGACATTATATGCCTCGATATCGAGCAGGTCTTCAGGTCCGATAAGATAGCTCTCCTCCAGAGGGGTCTGCTGGGTTACTGCAGACATCATAAGGGCTTCGTTCAACTTGTCCGATTTTACAGAAGAGGCCATGATATCGGCAGAGGAAGATGTCTTCACTGGGGGCGTTCCTCCGCATCCAATAAAGAATGTGACCGCAAGGAAACAAAAGAACGTAACTCTGGAAATTATGATTTTCATTAATCGCAAGAAGCTGTTTACAGGATATATAGTAATTAGGGTGCTGAAGGGCTTGCTAACCCTTTGCCGCTGCCTTTCCAAACCTCAAGGGATATGATTCCGGCAGTGGTTACGAAAAGAGTGCCGATAACAGCAACAGTGATATTATCCCCGGATGCGCCGCCTGTCAGGAAAGCCCCGCCCTTTTTGCGATCTTCGTCAGACTTTTCCGTGGCAAGGACCTGGGTATGCAAGACCTTGTATTTGCCTTCTGCATCAACGAAGATACTCTCTCCGGTCGAAAGCAGTTTTGTCTCTGTCGGTGTAACATCAATGGCAATACGCCCTGAAATACATCTAACCTCAGTACCCTTGTCTGTTGACGAGATGACGCCAAGAACACGGCCTGACTTCTCCATGCTGACTTTCTGAACAAGAGCGTTCTTCTTGTTTACTGAGACCGATGCTGATGCTGTCTGCACGGATAGGGATGCTCCAGAAGCAAGATTAAATGCCAGAATTCCTTTGGCCATCTGGATCATGTACTGGCTGCCGCTGCCATCAACTAAAGCAAGAGAGTTTCTGGAGAGGTCTATGCGTGATCCGTCTTTGAAATAGAGAGCAGCGCTGCCCTCTTCGGTCTTAATGCCTGTATTCTGGAGGAGGGGATAGGCTGCCGGGGCAGAGAGCCACTGACCGCCTGTTGATTCTATAAAGACCTTTCCGTTAGACTTGACCTCGCCAAGGACGGCGATACTCTGGGCTGAAACCGGAGCTATTACAGAAAAGGAAAAAACGAGCAATATTAAGATAGAAATCATACTCTTACAAGACATCTTTTCCCTCCACGCTGTAATAATCTGCTATTACATATAATATAGTGTCAACTGTTCGGTTCTTTTTTACCAGACATGACAAAAAAAGTCAAATATTTCTTTCTTTAATTATCCAGGTAGGCATAAACATACTTTCCAGTTTGAGGGGGTCAATCAAGAGGAAGT
>CAYWRK010000039.1:0-18445 GCA_964461065.1 uncultured Nitrospiraceae bacterium | reverse complement strand
GGTTTGCAATCAGGGAAGGTGGCCGCACGGTTGGTGCCGGTGTTGTCACCGAGGTCATGGTATAAACCATGAGAGATATATTTCTATTTCAATGCACTGAATGCAAAAATAAAAACTACTCGACAATGAAGAACAAGAAGAACACAACGGATAAGCTTCAGCGGAAGAAATACTGCAGGAGCTGCATGAAACATACTGTTCACAAAGAAACAAAAGCGTAGATGAGTACAGGCCAGTAGCTCTAACGGCTAGAGCATCGGACTCCAAATCCGAGGGCTGGGGGTTCGAATCCCTCCTGGCCTGCCAACTAAAGCGAGGATGAATGCATGATTGAGAAGATAAAACAGTTTTTCAATGAAGTGAAGGTAGAGACAAAGAAGGTCGTGTATCCCAACAGGGAAGAATTGATCGGGTCAACATGGGTTGTGATCATTACAGTGATGGTCATCTCTGTATTCCTTGGGGTTGTTGACCTTGCCCTTGCTAAAGTAGTCGGCTTGGCCCTTAGGTAAGGAATATGGCAAAGAACTGGTATGTAGTGCACACGTATTCCGGCTTCGAGGAGAAAGTGAAGATTTCCATTGAGGAGAAGGTTGCGACCAAGGGCTTGGAAGATAAGATCAGTAAGATTCTTATTCCGACCGAGAGAGTGATCGAACTCAGGGGAGGCAAGAAGAAAGAGAGCGATAGAAAATTTTATCCCGGTTACATCCTTGTGGAGATGGAACTTGATGACGAAACATGGCATCTGATTAAGGGCACTCCGCGCGTCACCGGCTTTGTCGGAGGCCAGAACCCTGTCCCGATCCCCATCGAGGAAGTCGAACTTATCATGCAGCAGGTGGAGCGTGGTCCCGTTTCCCAGATCAAGACTCAATACCAGAAGGGTGAAAATCTCAGGATTGTGGATGGACCTTTCAGCAATTTCAACGGCTTTGTTGAAACAGTAGATATGGACCACGGAAGGCTTACGGTCATGGTAAGTATATTCGGGAGGCAGACGCCGGTGGAGTTGAATTTCTTCCAGGTCGAAAAGAACCAGTAATTAATGTGTTTTGCATAACAGCAGGAGGATAGACAATGGCTAAGAAAGAAGTAACAGGACAGGTTAAACTTCAGATTGTGGCAGGCAAGGCGACTCCTGCTCCGCCGGTAGGTCCGGCTCTCGGTCCGCACGGCATCAATATTATGGAGTTTTGCAAGGCATTCAATGCCCAAACAGCACCCATGGGAGACACCATAATCCCGGTGGTGCTGACCATATATAAGGATAGAACGTTTACGTTCATTACCAAGACGCCGCCGGCATCTGAACTCATCAAGAAGGCAGCAGGGGTAGTAAAAGGTTCGAGCACGCCGAATAAAGATAAGGTCGGCAAGCTTACGACAGCACAACTCAAGGAAATCGCACAAACAAAGCTTCCTGATCTCAACGCTTACTCTCTGGATGCTGCAATGAGGATCATTGCGGGAACAGCAAAGAGCATGGGCGTTGAAGTTGTGGAATAGCAAGGAGGTCTCTATGGGCAAGAAAATGAATGCTTCTCTTGAGAAAGTCGAAAAGGGGAAGGAATATTCCCTTGAAAATGCGATACAGAAGGTAAAGGAACTGACGTATGTCAAGTTCGACGAGACTGTTGACATTGTCTTCAATCTCGGCGTTGATCCGAGAAAGTCTGATCAGATGGTGAGGGGAACGGTTGTGCTTCCTCACGGCACGGGGAAGACTCTCAGGGTTCTCGTTTTTGCCAAGGGCGAAAAGGAACTGGAGGCAAAGCAGGCTGGCGCTGATTTTGTGGGTGCCGATGATCTTGTTGAGAAGATTAACAAAGGATGGCTTGATTTTGACAAGGTTGTTGCAACCCCTGACATAATGGGCGTTGTCGGTAAGCTCGGCAAGGTGCTTGGCCCTCGCGGCCTGATGCCGAACCCGAAGCTCGGCACCGTCACTTTTGATGTTGCCAAAGCAGTGAAAGAGATTAAGGCAGGAAAGGTTGAATACAAGACCGAAAAAGCCGGTGTTGTACATGTGCCGATTGGCAAGGTCTCCTTTGATGCACAGAAGCTGCTTGATAACGCAAAAGCTATTATTGATTCTGTAACCAAGGCAAAGCCGTCAACAAGTAAGGGCAAGTATTTGAAGGGCATTTCGGTATCATCGACGATGGGCCCCGGCCTGAGGGTTGATGTAACTACTGTTTCAACGAAGTAGTTATTACACGGACATAGTCCAAACATATAATAGTCAGAGACAGTAGGCGTGAAAGCGTAATCCGCTTTTCTGGAGAAACAGGAATAGCGAGCCTGCCGAGGCTAAAGAGGGATAAGAAGAGATAGTGGAATGGGAAAAAGGGCCGAGAAAGACCGCTTCAGTTTTCCATGTTTCTTGTCCGTATCTGATGTTCACGTGCCTGCCAGGGTCTCTGGGAAAGGAGGTCTCATCTGAAAAAGCAAGAAAAAGGACAGGTAATTACCGATCTGAAAGGCAAGTTCTCGAAGGCGAGAACAGTTGTCTTTACTGATTACAAAGGCATGTCAGTTGCCGAGATGACTGACTTGAGAAGACTGCTGAACAGTTCTTCAATCGACTACAGTGTAGTTAAAAATACACTTGCCAAAATTGCTTCACAGGAAACGAGTTTTTCTGTTGCTGCAGATGTGTTCACGGGTCCGGTCGGTCTTGCTATTGGCTATGAGGATCCCGTGCTTGCAGTAAAAAAAGTTTTGGATTTCGTCAAGAAAAACGAGAAGCTGAAAGTAACGGGAGCTGTGGTTGAAGGACAACTGTATGGTCCAAAGGATCTGAAGGCTATTGCAGAACTGCCGTCAAGAGAAATACTGCTTTCGATGCTGGCTGGAGCACTTCAGGCACCGATGGCAAAACTGGCTGGAGCGCTTTCCGCTACGGTTACAGGCTTTGCCTATGCAATGGAATCATTGAAATCAAAAAAGAACAATTAACCATAATTCTAAGGAGGTTTGAATAATGTCTATTACAAAGGAACAGGTATTTGAATTTATCGATGGCATGACGATTCTTGACATGTCCAAGTTTATCAAGGAGTTCGAAGAGAGATACGGCGTTACCGCAGCGGCACCAGTAGCTATGGCAGCCGCCCCTGGCGCAGCAGCAGCTCCGGAAGTTGAAGAGAAGACCAGTTTTGATGTTATCCTTTCATCTGCTGGCGACAAGAAGATTCAGGTCATCAAAGTCGTGAGAGAACTCACCAGCCTCGGTCTGAAAGAGGCAAAGGACCTTGTTGACGGAGCACCGAAGCCGATCAAGACTGGAGTGACAAAAGAAGAAGCAGATTCCATGAAGGCAAAACTTGAAGAGCAGGGTGCGAGCGTAGAAATAAAATAACATCGAGATAAAGGTGCTGAACACGGGTAGAGGCGGAAGTAAAGCCGCCTCTACCTTTGCCTTTACTAAGATAAGGAGATATATGGCAAGGGTACTGAGAAAGAGATTGGATTTTGGCAGAGTTCCCCAATTCCTTGAAGTTCCAAATCTCATTGAGATACAGAAACGATCCTATGAGCAGTTTCTGCAGAAGGATTTTTCCATAGGAAAACGCAGGGACATGGGCTTACAGTCTGCTTTTGTCAGCGTTTTCCCTATAAACGATTATAATGAGACCGCCGAGATAGAATTTGTCGGCTACCATGTTGGTGAGCCTAAATATACTGTGCGTGAAGCACTGCAGAAGGGTATTACCTGCGCTGCACCGCTCAAAATCAGCGTGAAGCTTAACATGTTCGAGGCCGATGCGAACGGGAAGAAGAAGCTGAAAGAATCCCGCGAACAGGACGTCTATATCGGCGAAATGCCGATCATGACGGAGACCGGGACCTTTGTAATCAACGGGACGGAGCGTGTTATTGTCAGTCAGCTTCACCGGTCACCTGGTGTATTCTTCAGTCATGACAAGGGCAAAACCCATGCAAGCGGCAGACTTCTTTATTCTGCGCGCGTAATTCCTTCGCGCGGGTCCTGGCTTGATTTTGAATTTGATGCAAAAGATATTCTGTATGTGAGGATTGACAGGCGAAAGAAGCTCCCTGCCACAATTGTGCTTAAGGCACTTGGCTATTCGAATGAGGAACTCTTGAAGGAATTTTATCCTGTTGAGACGATAAGCATAAAAGGAAATACGTTTAGCCGCGAAGTGATAGAGGAACTGGTTGGGATTAAGGCTTCTCAGAACATGGTGGACCCTAAGACGAAAGAAGTGATCGTTAAAGAAGGGGCAAAGATATCAAAGAGCCATATTAAGAAGATGTTGGCCGCTGGGCTAAAAACCATACCAATAACAAAAGAAGATATTATCAGGCAAGGTGATGACAAAAGAATTACCCTGAAGGATATTGTTGACCCGGCAACGGGTGAAGTCATACTTGAAGCGAACAATGAACTCAATGAGGACATTTTTGATAAGATTCTTTCTCTCAAGATTGATACACTTACCCTGCTCTTTATCGACAATGTGAATTACATTAAGTCTCTCCGAGAAACGCTTCTAAACGACAAGGTGAGAACTAAAGAGCAGGCGCTTATCGAGATATACAAGAAGCTGAGACCGGGCGAACCGCCTACGCCAAATTCCTCGCGAGAGCTGTTTGATGGGCTATTTTTTGATCCCAAGCGGTATGACCTTTCGCGAGTTGGCCGATTAAAGCTTAATAAGCGGCTCAATCTTGATACTCCTCTTGAGGAAAAGGTTCTTACAGCCAAAGATGTAATCGAGATTGTCAGATATATCCTCAGTCTCAGGACGGGAAAGGGCGAGGTAGATGATATCGATCATCTCGGCAACAGGAGGATCCGGGGCGTAGGCGAGCTCCTCGAAAACCAGTTCAGAATAGGACTCGTGAGGATGGAACGGGCCATCAAGGAGAAGATGACTCTGACAGAGCTTGAAAACGCGATGCCTCATGATCTTATTAATGCAAAGCCGGTTATGGCTGCTGTTAAAGAATTCTTCGGATCAAGCCAGCTCAGTCAATTTATGGACCAGACCAATCCGCTTTCCGAGATTACCCATAAGAGAAGGCTCTCAGCTCTTGGCCCAGGCGGCCTTACGCGGGAGAGAGCCGGGTTTGAGGTCAGGGATGTCCATCCCACGCATTATGGGAGAATATGTCCTGTCGAAACGCCTGAAGGTCCGAACATCGGCCTCATTACGTCTCTTGCGTCTTATGCAAGAGTGAATGATTATGGGTTTATAGAGGTTCCTTACCGGAAGGTTTCAGACGGTAAGGTTACGGAGGAAGTGGAATTTTTCTCTGCTATTGATGGCGAGAAGTTTATTATCGCAGAGGCAACATCACCGTATGACAAGAGCGGTAAGCTTATCGGTGATCATGTATCTGCCCGCGAAGGCGGTGGCTTCAGGATGGTCAGGCCGCAGGAAGTGCAGTATATGGACGTTTCCCCCAAGCAGGTTGTTGGTATCTCAGCAGCCCTTATCCCGTTTCTCGAAAATGATGATGCAAACAGGGCCTTGATGGGATCTAACATGCAGCGTCAGGCAGTGCCACTGCTGCACCCTGATGCACCAGTGGTTGGCACAGGGATGGAGTTTGCGGCCGCAAGAGATTCCGGAGCCATCATTCTTGCAAAGAGATCAGGCAAGATTGAGAGTCTTGACGCGACCCGCATCGTAGTGCGAGTAAGCAATAGCGCTGGCGTTGATATTTACCCCCTCGTGAAATTCCAGCGCTCGAACCAGGCCACCTGCATTAACCAGCGGCCCATTGTGAGAGTTGGTGATTCAGTCAAGAAAGGAGATGTCCTTGCTGATGGACAGTCAACTGACCGCGGCGATCTTGCCCTGGGAAAAAATGTAGTTGTGGCATTCATGCCTTGGGGTGGCTATAACTTTGAGGATGCGATAATCCTGAGTGAGCGTCTTGTTAAGGAGGATGTTTATACCTCCATCCATATCGAGGAATTCGAGATTGAGGCACGGGAGACAAAGCTCGGGCCTGAAGAGATAACAAGGGATATACCGAATGTGGGCGAGGAAGCGTTAATGGACCTCGACGAGTTCGGCATTATTAGAATCGGAGCTGAGGTTAAGCCTGGAGATATCCTTGTCGGAAAAGTAACTCCGAAGGGGGAGACCCAGCTCACGCCTGAAGAGAAGCTGCTGAGAGCCATCTTCGGCGAGAAGGCAGAGGAGGTCAAGGAGAGCTGTCTTTATGTGCCTCCTGGAATTGAGGGAACAGTTGTTGACGTCAGGATCTTCTCAAGGAAAGGCATTGCCAAGGATGGCAGGGCTAAGAGTATTGAAGATGATGACATCCAGAAACTCCAGCGCGACCTTGAGGAAGAGATCAAAATAATCAAAGAAGAGAAACATACAAAGTTGAGCCAACTTATTATTGGTCAACGCGTGGCAGACGAGGTGAAGCATTCCAAAACAAAGGAAATAATCTGCGCAAAAGGAAAGACCCTGACCGAAGATCACCTTGCCAACATCAGGGATGAACATCTGATGCGCATCAAGGTCATGGATGACAGCGTCCAAGCGAAGATCGACGTGATCAATAACGATTCAAATCAGTATGTGCGCGATCTTGAAAAGCGATATGACCAGAAGGTAGAGCAGATCAGGAAGGGCGATGAGCTTCCGCCGGGTGTTAACAAGCTGGCTAAGTGCTACATTGCGATGAAGCGCAAGATCCAGATTGGCGACAAGATGGCAGGACGGCACGGAAATAAGGGTGTTGTTGCAACGGTTGTTCCTGAGGAGGATTTGCCGTTTCTTCCTGATGGGACTCCAGTAGATGTAGTTCTGAATCCTTTGGGCGTTCCTTCCCGTATGAATGTCGGCCAGATTCTGGAGAACCATCTGGGCTGGGCTGCAAAGTCTGTCGGAAAGATGGTTAGAGAACTTCTGGACAGGCAGGGATCACTGGCTGAGATAAAAAAATGTGTAGGCGATGTGATTTCCGATGTCATAGAAGACAAGACAAAAATAAATGAATATATCGATGATATTGATCAGGCTGTGGCCCAGGATATCGGACAGAATGGCATTTTTATCGCTTCACCTGTGTTTGAAGGCACAAAAGAAGAGCAGATACGGAAGCTGTTTAAAAAGACCGGGATATTGAAGACGGGACAAACAGTACTCTACGATGGCAAGACAGGAGAACGATTTGAGCGTGAGGTTACCGTGGGTGTTATGTACATGCTCAAGCTCCATCATCTTGTTGACGACAAGCTCCATGCACGGTCAATCGGCCCCTATTCTCTGGTTACGCAGCAGCCCCTTGGCGGCAAGGCCCAGTTTGGCGGACAGCGGTTGGGTGAAATGGAAGTCTGGGCGTTGGAGGCATACGGTGCTGCCTATACACTCCAAGAATTTTTAACGGTTAAGAGCGATGACGTCTCCGGAAGGGCAAGAATGTATGAGGCTATTGTAAAGGGTGATGCAACTCTGGAGCCCGGTGTGCCTGAGTCATTCCATGTATTAATAAAAGAACTCCAGAGCCTTGGTCTTGATCTAGAGCTTCTGGAGAAAAAGAAGAAGGGGGAATAGGATGACAGAAGACATTTACTCCATATTCCAAAAGCCTAAGAATCCGACCGATTTCGAAGCAATGAGAATAAAGCTTGCATCACCGGAGAGGATCAGAGAGTGGTCGTTCGGCGAAGTAAAAAAACCTGAAACGATCAATTATCGCACATTCAAGCCTGAGCGCGACGGCCTCTTTTGTGCAAAAATATTCGGTCCTATAAAAGACTGGGAATGTATCTGCGGAAAATACAAGAGAATGAAACACCGCGGAATTGTCTGCGACAAATGCGGTGTTGAGGTCATCCAGTCGAAGGTGAGACGCGAGAGACTTGGCCATATTGAGCTTGCAAGCCCGGTCGCTCATATTTGGTTCCTTAAGGGCGTTCCAAGTCGTATCGGTATCCTCCTTGACATGACCATGAGGAATCTTGAAAAGGTCCTCTATTTCGAGAGTTACATTGTAATCGACCCTGGAGACACGCCTCTTAAGGCGAGGGAACTTCTCACCGATGAAGAGCACAAGAAGAAGTTCTCGGAGTATGGAACCAGATTTAAGGTTGGTATGGGTGCAGAGGCTATCAGAGAACTGCTCAGAGCAATTGATCTTGAACCTCTCAGCATTGAATTGAAAACCAAGATCAAAGAAGCTGCCTCCATAGGAGTCAAGAAGAAGCTTACCAAAAGACTGAAGGTCGTCGAGGCCTTCAGAAAGTCAGATAACAAGCCTGATTGGATGATCATGGATGTTATCCCTGTCCTTCCTCCTGACTTGAGACCGCTCGTTCCTCTTGAAGGGGGACGTTTTGCAACATCAGACCTGAACGACCTTTACCGGCGAGTGATTAACAGGAACAACAGGCTCAAGAGGCTTGTAGAGCTCAAGGCGCCGAGTGTCATTGTTAAGAACGAGAAGAGAATGCTCCAGGAAGCTGTTGATGCGCTTTTCGACAACGGCCGCAGGTCCAAGGTTCTGAAAACAGCGACGAAAAGACCGCTTAAGTCCCTGAGCGACATGATAAAAGGCAAGCAGGGACGGTTCAGGCAGAACTTGCTTGGGAAAAGAGTTGACTATTCAGGCCGGTCAGTTATCGTTGTGGGACCTGATCTTAAGCTCCACCAGTGCGGGCTTCCCAAGAGAATGGCGCTTGAACTGTTTAAGCCCTTCATCTTCAACAAGCTTGAAGAAAAGGGATATGCAACGACTATAAAAGCGGCAAAAAAGCTTGTTGAAAAGGAGTCTCCTGAGGTTTGGGACGCACTTGAAGAGGTGATTCAAGAAACGCCGGTGCTTCTCAACCGTGCCCCTACCCTGCACAGGCTCGGTATCCAGGCATTTGATCCTATCCTTGTGGAAGGCAAGGCTATCAAACTTCACCCGCTTGTTTGTACTGCATTCAATGCAGATTTTGACGGTGATCAGATGGCTGTCCACGTTCCGCTGTCGATAGAAGCGCGGGTCGAGGCAAGGGTTCTGATGATGTCAGTCAATAATGTGCTTTCTCCTGCCAATGGCAAGCCTATTCTGCTTCCAACGCAGGACATGGTGCTTGGCATCTACTATCTCACGAAAGAGAGAAAGGGAGCCAAGGGAGAAGGTCGGATATTCGCTGACGATCAAGATGTCAGGGTCGCCTATGATGCGGGTCAGCTTAGTGAGCATGGAAAAATCAAGGTGCGCATCGATGGCGTGATGACTGAAACAACAACCGGGAGAGTGCTGTTCTATGAGATTGTTCCAAAGGGTATTGCCTTTGAGGATATCAATAAGGACATGACAAAAAAAGCCCTTTCGAAAATTATTGAGGATTCATACAAGAGAGTTGGAAGGCGTGAAACCGTTGTGTTCCTGGATAAACTTGAGAAGCTTGGCTTCCATTTTGCAACGAATTCAGGTATCTCTATCTGCATGGCAGACATGCATATTCCGGTAAAGAAGAAAGAGATGATAGTGCAGGCCGAGAAGGACGTAATGGAGGTCCAGAGCCAGTATGCAGACGGGCTCATTACCCAGGGTGAGCGATACAATAAGGTTATCGATATCTGGGCAAATGTTACTGAGCGCATTGCAGATGAAATGATGAAGGAACTCGGCGCCGAGGACGATAAGGTGGCTTCTGAAGAAGAGTTGCAGGAAAAAAGATCTTTTAACAGTATATTCATGATGGCCGATTCAGGCGCAAGAGGAAGCACAGCGCAGATTAGGCAGCTTGCAGGTATGAGAGGATTGATGGCGAAACCTTCGGGTGAGATTATTGAGACGCCAATAACTGCAAACTTCAGAGAGGGACTGACCCCTCTTCAGTATTTTATCTCAACGCACGGAGCGCGTAAGGGTCTTGCGGATACAGCATTGAAAACAGCGAACTCAGGATATCTCACACGGAGGCTTGTTGATGTTGCCCAGGATGTTCTTATTACCGAGGACGACTGTGGCACTACAGATGGCATTGAAGTGACCAACCTAATCGAAGGTGGTGAGATTATCCAGCAGCTTGAGGAAAGACTGATCGGCAGGTATTCGGTTGAAGATATCAGGGATCAGGATAAAGTCATGATCGTAAAAAGGAATCATGAGATTACGGAAGAAATTGCTAAGGCGATTATTGAAGCCCCAAAAGATAGTGTAAAAATAAGATCAGTCCTGACCTGTGTATCAAAATTCGGTGTCTGCGCTAAATGTTATGGCAAGGATTTAGCCAGAGGCGGGTATATCGAGATTGGCGAGTCGGTTGGTATTATTGCTGCCCAATCCATTGGCGAGCCAGGAACGCAGCTTACCATGAGAACGTTCCATATTGGTGGAACCGCGTCAAAAGTCGTTGCGCAGACTGTTCTTGAAGCAAAGCATTCAGGAATCGTTAAGTTCATCAACATCAATACGGTCAAGAATCGTGAGGGTTTCTATGTTGTCATGAACAGGAATGGTAATATTGCCATTACCGATTCAAAAGGCAGAGAGCGCGAGAAGTATTCTGTAGTCTACGGGGCTAAGCTCCATGTTGAGGAAGGCAAGAGGGTTGAGATTGGCCAGAAACTGGTTGAATGGGACCCATACTCTGTGCCGTTCCTTACTGAGGTTGGCGGCAGAATTGCGATGGGCGATATCGTTGAAGGCGTGTCGGTAAAGGAAGAGGTCGACGAAACGACAGGTCTTTCCCATAAGGTGATCATAGAATATCCCGTGAATATGCGTCCGAGAATTTCGATTAAAGATGAGCATGGAAAGGCAACTCTCAAAATACCGAGCACGGGAAATCTTGCACGGTACCCGCTGCCTTCGGGCGCGCATATCGTTGTAGACAAAAACAGCATTGTCTATCCCGGAGATATTATCGCAAAAATGCCGCGCGAGACAACGAAAACCAAGGACATTACCGGCGGTCTCCCTAGGGTTGCCGAGCTTTTTGAAGCCAGGAAACCTAAGGAACAGGCAGTTGTTTCGGAGATTGACGGTATTGTCGAGTTTCGGAGTGCGCTGAAGGGAAAACGCGTTGTTGTTGTCAAAGGCGCCGATGGGGTTACTAAGGAATACGATATACCCAAAGGCAAACATGTGAGCGTGCATGAGGGTGACTACGTCAAGGCCGGAGAGCCGCTTATGGATGGTGCTGTAAACCCCCACAGCATTCTCGACATCCTCGGGCCACGGGAGCTGCAGAGCTACCTTGTTGATGAAGTTCAGAAAGTGTACCGACTTCAGGGTGTTTCGATCAATGATAAACATATTGAGACGATCGTTCGCCAGATGATGAAAAAAGTGCGAATCGAAGATTCCGGGGATACGACTTTCCTTATCGGTGAGCAGGTCGATAGAATAGCGTTTCAGGATGAAAATATGCGGGTTAAAGCTGAAAGCGGCAAACCTGCACAGGGCAAGCCCCTGCTTCTGGGCATCACCAAGGCATCGCTTACTACCGACAGTTTCATATCAGCAGCGTCTTTCCAGGAGACAACCCGTGTTCTTACCGAGGCTGCAATTAACGGTAGCATTGATGAACTTCGCGGGCTGAAGGAGAACGTTATCATGGGCAGGATTATTCCTGCTGGTACAGGCATGAAGCACTACCGGAATACGTTTGTGCAGCGCGAACAAGCCCCTGTTCTTCCCGAAACTCCGGCGACTGCCGAGTAAGTAATGTTTGAAAATCTCCCTGAAGCCCATCTGGCTGAGGGCTTCAGGGAGATTTTATTGCCCGCTTAGATTATTTTAGTCCAATCTCGTTTGCGACTTTTCTTATCATCTTCTTATCGTTCTTTAGAATATTCATGCAACGGTCGCCCTTGGTCAGAACCGCTTCGCTAAATACACTGACCGACTTATATTTTTCCCGCATTGCCTCTTTGGACAGGGCAGTCTTGCCGTCATGGCAGGATGCACACATCTTGGGCCAAAACTGCGTTTGCTTCACTGCATGGGCGTTAGAGGCAAAGATGCTGTCTAATAAAAATACCGTAAGTAGTATGAGTAACATCGACCGGCTTTTCATGTCCATCACCTCACCTTATTAAGATTATATCAGAATAGCTAACGGCGAGCACTTTTACATCAAAGATTTTAATACGCAGAGTCTGATCATGACGATTCTATTCTTTCATACTCCTAACTCTCAATGCAATTCTCGACTTGGACAGCTATCAGAAAGTCGCTATATCGCTGACACCGACTATTACAATACCGGCT
Source organism: uncultured Nitrospiraceae bacterium (assembly GCA_964461065.1). Classification (GTDB taxonomy): domain Bacteria; phylum Nitrospirota; class Thermodesulfovibrionia; order Thermodesulfovibrionales; family UBA6898; genus UBA6898. The sequence continues at coordinate 6,235 of CAYWRK010000039.1, read as the reverse complement.
TTGTCTGCAGCTCTAATAAGTTTTTCCTTTTTAAGAATAATACTTCTTCCCGACTCAACAGCAAGCACCCGTGCCCGCACATCAACCATGGATCTGAGCGTGTCGAGGCCAACGACAGGCACATCGAAACGCATATCCTGCTGAGGCTTGCTCACCTTAACTACGACTGCCCCGCTACCAGCGAGGTCTCCGCCTCTTTTTATCGCTTCGTCAGTTCCCTCTATGGCCTCTATTGCCATAACAGCCTGCTTTTTGATGACAACTGTTTGGCCAATATCGAGTTTTCCGATCTCCTTGGCTATTCTCCAGCCAAATGCAATATCTTTCCATTCGCTCTCTGTCGGACCTTTCTTCGTGATAACTCCTTCAGGTGTAAGAAGTGTTGATGTGAAATCAGTAGTGTTCAATAGGACAATGCCTTCTTTGCTTAGTTCTTTTGACAATGCAAGAAGTATTGAGTCGTCGCTCTTGTCTTTCAGAGAGAGGAGCAGCTTAACTGCTCTCAGGTCAGGCATGATATTGCTTTTAAAAAGCAGAGACTTTGGTACCTTGCCAGCCATAACAGCTTCTTTGACCCCGGATTTAATTAAAAAACTTAAAATCTGACTGAGCTTACCGACATTGATCCACTTGATTACATCAACCGCATCGGAAAGAGACGTCGGCGCGAGGTGCTCAAGCCCTACCGCTATAATTTCATATCCTTTGGCGCGAGCCTCTTCTGCAATCGCTCCAGGCAGCTCTCCATTTCCAGCGATGAGGCCGAGCTTTGGTCTTATCTGCATATCCCTCGCTTATTCTTTTCAATGAACTCAATGAGATTATCTATCTCAGGAAACTCAGGAAACTCCTCCCTGACTTTCTTTACGGCATCCTTGAGAGACCTTTTTTCTCTAAAAAGTATTTTGTATGCTTTCTTTACTGCGGCTATTGCCTGGTCTGAAAAACCGTGTCTCTTTAATCCGATTGTATTTGGACCGAAAAGTTTTGCTCGAGAACCTGCCGCAACCATGAAAGGGGGAACGTCCTGCACAACTCCGCTGAGTCCTCCTATCATGGCGTACTGTCCTATTCTGGTAAACTGGTGCACAGCCGCCAGTCCACCTATAATTGTGAAGTCCTCGACGACTACATGACCGGCCAGCGTTGCAGCGTTTGCCATGATGACATGATTTCCAACTTTGCAATTGTGCGCTATATGGACGTAGGCCATGAAATAGTTATTGCTGCCCACTACTGTAGCTTCATCGCCGCCGACTGATGCCCTGTGAATCGTTACATATTCGCGAATAGTGTTGTTGCTGCCGATGATCAGCTTTGTAGGTTCTCCCCTGTATTTGAGGTCTTGGGGGGGGAATCCGGTGCTTGAAAAAGGATAGAAGGTGCAGTTTTCGCCGATTGCGGAATTGCCATCAATAATTACATGCGAAAGAAGCTTTGTTCCCTTACTGATGCGCACACCTTTTCTGACGATGCAATAGGGACCAATCTCAACTCCAGCATCTATTTTTGCCTTTGGATCAATGATTGCTGTCTTATGAATCGTTGATTTCATATACTCAGATCTCCTGATTCGTCAGCATGGCAGTGAGTTCTGCCTCGGCTACCACCTTGTCATCCACCTTTGCCACTCCGGAGAGCTTCCAGACATTGCCCCGCTTCTGTATTACCCGCAGCTCCATTTTCAGCTGATCGCCGGGCACAACCGGCTTTCTGAACTTTGCCTTTTCAATGCTCATAAAAAAAACGAACTTTGCGTCAGTGCCAGTACTGAATGCAAGTACGCCGCCGACCTGTGCCATTGATTCTATTATGAGCACTCCCGGCATAATAGGCTGTCCAGGAAAATGTCCCTGAAAAAAAGGTTCGTTGATCGTTACATTCTTTATGCCTGTTATGCTGACGCCGGGTTCCATGGATATGATCCTGTCAACGAGCAGAAATGGATATCTGTGCGGCAGTTTTTTCATAATATCAACAACATTCATCATACGGGTTCTCCTTTGACCAGGCGGTCTATCTTTTCTTCAAGTTCTCTGATTCTCCTGTTCATTTCCGGGAGTTTCGTAAACACAGCTTGAGCCCTCAACCAGGTGGCATGAGGAATTGCCGGGGTCCCCGAATAGACCCCCTTCTTCAGGTGGTTCTTCATTACCCCAGCGCCACCAGCCACCATGGTTCCAGAATCTATAATTGTGTGATCTCCTACCCCCACCTGACCCCCAAGAATTACAAAATCACCAATCTCCGTACTGCCCGCGATGCCAACCTGAGAAACAATAAGGGATTTTTCACCGATAGTAACGTTATGGGCAATTTGGCAAAGATTATCAATCTTCGCGCCTTTCTTAATAACAGTGTTGCCGAGTGTCGCCCTGTCAATCGAAACATTTGAGCCGATTTCCACATCATCTTCAATGATTACTCCGCCCACCTGAGGGATCTTATAATGATCGCCAGTTTCTAACACATAGCCGTACCCGTCAGATCCAATGACTGTGCCTGAGTGAATAATAACACGGTCTCCTATAGTGACTCCTTCTCTGATCGTGACATTCGGATAGATGATACAGTCTCTGCCGATCCTAGTTTTTTCTCCCACAAAAACCCCTGGCATAATGACCGAGTTAATACCTATGATTGCATGAGCAGAAACAACAGCAAAAGGATAGATCGATACGTTGCTGCTTATCAAAGCGCTATCCGCAATTAAGGCTTTTGTACTTATTACCGAAGGATGAGAAGTCTTTGGATAAAAGCACTCAATTGCCCTTGCAAAACCATAATAGGGATTCATAATCTTGATCTGCGGAATTGCAAGACCGGGAATTACTTCCTTAATAATAACGCAGGAGGCTTTTGAGTCGGGAAGATACTTAAGAAACTGGGATGACGCGACAAAGGTTATATCGCCCTCCTTTGCCTCTCTGACGCCTGAAACACCGGTGATGACAACCGCAGGGTCTCCAATGACCTCCCCATGTACGATCTCTGAAAACTCTTTAATGTTCATAAGACCTTTTATAAGCAGTGAGATAAAAAAGCCTCCTCGAAAAAACGGAGGCTTTTTATTTATGACAGTGCTGCTTTATTTCTTTGATTTTGCCTTCGCTTCATTATGTTTCTTTATGACAACCTCAGTCAGATCGATCTCTTTTTTTGAATACAGAATCTGACCCTCAGCATTTTCGAGAATAAGCGTATAGGCCTCGTCTTGGCCAATCTTCTGAATTATGGTTCTGATCTCCTTTAGGATGTCTCCAGTCAGTTCGCTTTCCTTCTTTTTCACTTCACTCTGCGAGTCTGAAACAAGACGCTGATACTCTCTGATCAGTCGCTCAAGTTCTTCTTCTTTAGCCTTTCTTGCATCCTGAGAAAGAACTGAAGCCTGTTTTTCAAGATCATTTTTCCCCTTTTCGATTGCCTTGCCCTTTTCGTCTATCGAGCCCTGCTTCGATTTGATCAGAAACTCAAGATCGGCCTTTGCTTTCTTCCCTGCATCAGATTCATTGAGCGACTTAACGAGATCAACAAACCCAATCTTAAGAGTATCTGCTGCAAAAACTGTTGAACTGCCAAGCAATAAAATAACCACTACGAGCCATGCTACCTTTCTCATGCTGTCTCTCCTTGTATCTTGTATATAGTTAGAAAAAACTTCCAAAGGCAAACTCAAACTTGCTTGTGCTTTCATCGTGCTTTGGTGCAAGATTGTAGCCCCACTCAAGCCGTATTGGACCAAACGGCGATATCCACCGGATGCCAAGGCCGGCAGTGTATCTCAACTTGCCTAAATCGCTGGAATTGTCATATGCATTTCCCGCATCGAAAAACGTAAGACCTTTCAATTTCATCTCAGTAGAAAGAGGGAAGATGTACTCAAAATTAAAGATGAGTTCCGAAGTTCCGCCTATCGGATCATTTGTTGCTGCGTCGCGAGGACCGGCTTCACCAAAGCCAAGACCTCTGACGGTATTGATGCCTCCGACGTAGAAGCGTTCGTACAGCGGAAGTTTCTTCCCGAAAAGAGCTGTTGAATATCCTAATCTTCCCCGTGCCATGAAGGTTGTTGTCTCGGTGATTGGGAAGAACCAACCAGAATCGATGATAGCTTTGACAAAACCGTTTGTCCCTCCCAGGCCTGCCAATGTGACGGAAAGGGAGTTTCTCGACCCTCTTGACGGATCCAGATAGTTGTCTCTGCTGTCGCGTGTGATAGAGGGGGTTATGCTGCTTGTAGTGCTTGTCCCGGCCTGGTCTGTTACGATGCTTGATGCGCCATTCTTAATATTGTCAATGGTTGCCCTTTCAAAATTGTACGTAATGTCGCCCTTCCAGAATTCATCAAAAAATTTGCCAAGCCCGAGATACAATCCGTATGCCTGCTTGTTATATTCAATATATTCACGGTGGTGCCGATATAAGCCTGTTGAAAGCGAGACGGGTTGGTCATGGAAATAAGGATCACGGAAGGAAAGCTCATAATATGAAGTTTTGCCGCCCAGTTCACCCTTAACCTTTACATATTGCCCTTTCCCAAAAAGATTTCCCTGCGTAATATCAGCTGTTGCAATAAATCCATCGGCCGAGCTATATCCGCCGCCTATACTCATGAAGCCGGTAGGCCGCTCTTTTACCTTGACATCAATATCAACGGATTTGTCTTCATATTTAGGTTTTGGAACCATATCAACGGCTTCAAAAAAGCCCAGATTGTTGATTCTTTCATAACTTCTTTTGAGCTTGGAACTATCAAATGTCTCGCCTTCATCAAGCCTGATCTCTCTTCTGATGACCTTATCCCTGGTTTTCAGATTTCCCGATATCTCAACTCTACCGATCCGGTATTTGTCACCTTCCTCGATACTGAGCACAATCTGAACTGTTTTATTCTGCTCGTCAGGCGTAAGGTTAGGAACAACAGAGACAAGCGCGTATCCGTTCCTTGAATAGAGGTCTGAAATGGCAAGCATATCTTTCTCCAGGGTATTTTTCTGGAAAAGACTGTTTGGCGTAAGCGTCACTTTTTTTCTGATTGCATCTGTATCGTAAAGTTTGTTGCCTATAATATCAAGGGATGCCACCTTATACTGATCGCCCTCCGAAATACGCAGCTTGATGGTCATTCCCTTCTTTTCCTTGTCAACAACAATTTCAGGCTCTCCAACAACAACTTTTAAGAAGCCATTATTAAAATAAAGGTTTCTGACCCTTTCCATGTCGGTATCAAGCTGATCTTTTTTAAGATATCCTCCTGAACTTACAAATGAGAATAGCCACCACTCCTTTGTTTCCATGACCTTCTTAATCTTGCCTGCTGAAATATTATTATTGCCTTCAATAACTATGCCCTTGATCTTGACCTTATCGCCTTCCTCGATTTGATAGGTGAGAGTTATTTCATTTTCAGATATCTTTTTTATTACAGGGATAATATTTGTTTGCCAGTATCCCTCTTCTTCATAGTATTTCCCAATCTTGGCTGCATTATCCTGAATCAATACCGTGTCAGCGATGGCGCCGGGCGTAATGGATATTTTTTCTCTTATTTTCGTGTCCTCTATCTGCTTGTTGCCTTGAAGTTCAATGCGGATAATGGCAGGTTTTTCCCGGACAATATAGAAAAGCTTGACGCCGCCCTCAAAGGCCTCAATCTCAACCTTTACGTCCTCAAAATATCCTAATTTAAAAATGGATTTGATATCTTCGTTGGTTTTTTCCTGAGATATGGCTTCCCCGAGCTTGTGGGTAAGTTTCGCCTTAACCGCTCCCTCTTCTATGCGCTTGAGTCCCTTGACCTCTATGGCATTGACCAACGGCTGTCCCTGTGCGAAAAGTCCCGTGTATGATGCCAATACAACTACTATAGTCAGCAGAACTGTTTTGCGCATGCTTCCCTCCCGCGGTGGCTGATGTACTGCTCTCCTTAAGACCAGTAAGTATAGCACTGTTCCCATAGGACTTGTAAATAAGAAAATACTGTCTTGAGTTATTCGAGGTCGCTGCTTTCCTGAATGCAAAACTGAGCTGCTGTAGCATGTTTCTTCTGCTTCGAGCCCTCGAATAAGGCACTCGGCCGCTTTGTCTCGGGGCTACTCAGTCGCTCATTATGACATGGCAATTCATCTGTCTGTTCACCAGGATAGAGAAATTCCTCTAAAATAAGAAATTATGATCTGTAGATTAAATTTATTTATTTGACCATCTCGCAAAAGGTATTTTAAGCTGTAAAGCC
>CAYWRK010000038.1:0-21161 GCA_964461065.1 uncultured Nitrospiraceae bacterium | reverse complement strand
CTTCCTCTTGATTGACCCCCTCAAACTGGAAAGTATGTTTATGCCTACCTGGACAAAAAGCCAATTTTATATTGACAGAAGTCAGGCAAACGTATAAAATTTGCGGTAGTAAAAAATATCCTGAATATGGCTATTTTGAACAACATTCTTTAACGAAAGGAGGTGTTTTACATTATGAAGAAGATCTTTGCACTTGCACTTTCAGTTCTCATGGTTCTTTCTTTGGCTCTCACGATCGGCTGTGAGCAGAAGAAGCCCGAGGCTCCTAAGGCTGAGGCTCCTAAGGCTGAAGCTCCTAAGCCTGCTGATGCACCGGCTCCTGCTCCTGCACCGGCTCCTGCAGCACCGGCTGAGGCTCCTAAGAAGTAAGGTAACCGAGAAAATCATTACCGTAAAAAGGGCCCTTAATCGGGCCCTTTTTATTGCTCATTTTCCCCGTAATTTTAGAACACCCAAGCCTTTTCGATAAGGTATAATAGCAAACAGACCAACGGGGGAACTATTCATGATCAGAAAATCACTTCTCTTAAAGCTTTTTGATGCTGCATACATCCAGCGCTGGAACGACCGTGTTCGACCCGTTGAGTTCGTCGAGCTGGATAAGCAGGCACAAAAAATGGTTATAGCCTATTTCCTTGGCAAGTTTGAGGAAGACAACCCACGGTTCAGCTGGATCGAGATCATTGAAGGCGGCATCTTCGAACTCCTGCAGCGCATTGTCCTGACCGACCTGAAACCCCCGATCTTCTACCGGATCAAAGAAGACAAAGCCAAATACCGTAAGCTGAACGAATGGGTCTATCAGGAACTTGAGCCGGTTCTTTCCCCGCTCGGCAAGGATTTCTGCACGCTCTTCCAGGATTACTTCTCGGACGAAACTGAAAATATCAATAGAAGGATCCTGAATGCTGCGCACTACTATGCAACCAAGTGGGAGTTCGATATCATTGAGAAGATCCATCCCCAGAGCTTTGAGATGGGCGCGATCAAGAAGCGCCTTCAGGATAAACAGAACGAATACAGCGACCTCAAAGGCATGGAACAGCTTTCCCGGAGTGAGCGGTACAGGCACTTTCTCGATATGTGCGGACAGCTGAGGTTCCAGATACGCTGGGCAAACCTTCACCGTGTGCCCAAGACCTCGGTCATGGGTCACTCACTTTTCGTCGCCATCCTCTCTTATTTCTTCTCGCTCGAGAACCTGGCCTGCTCAAAACGGTGCGTAAACAATTATTTCACCGGCCTGTTTCATGACCTGCCTGAAGTGCTGACAAGGGATATCATCTCTCCGGTCAAGCGGTCAATCGAGGGACTTTCTGATCTGATCAAGGAATATGAAAAGGAGCAGATGGAGCATGAGGTGTACAGCCTTATTCCCAGGGCATGGCATGCAGATATCAGGAGCTTCACTGAGGATGAATTCAACAGCATCGTGACGGTGAATGGTCAGACGCTGAAGGTCACCAGCGACGAGATTAATGATTGCTACAATGACAATCAGTTCAATCCCCGTGACGGCGAGCTGGTAAAGGCTGCCGACTCTTTGGCAGCATTCATAGAGGCATCCGTAGCCATTCATAATGGCAGTCCCAGCCAGGGACTTGTAGAGGCAAAGCTCTCAATCCGCAGCAAGTTCGAGAAATCGACAATTGCAGGTATCAACTTCGGCGAGATCTACGCTGATTTTGAGTGAGTGCCTCATGGCAGTTAGCCTGATAGGCTTTCACCCGAAAACCTTTATAATGCAGCTTATTTATCGTTTTATGCCCGCGTGCTAAATCGTCTAGCATAATAAAGATGGCCACACGTCAGGACAGGGCCGGCAATGAAGAATAATGACATAGATATAAGAGTCTTCAGAAGATACTCAAAGGAAGCTGGCTTTGCGCTCACACTGGGAGAAGCTTCTTATTCTGCAAAAACAGTAGACTACTCGCTGACCAGCCTCGGCATTATTATCGAGGGGTCCCCTGCACTGTCCCGCGGCGACCGTGTTGATCTCGATATCCCAGAACTCGGCATCGGACAGAAGGGGGAGGTGATATGGGCATCACACCATGCCCATTCTGTCCGGGCAGGCATAGAAAAGCTGGGACCTCTCAACGGCACACTCTCACTCTACAGGCTTTCTGATATCTTTATCGGCCTTCAGCGGACTGTAAAGACCGGCATCCTTGAGCTCCGCCAGGGCAACGCGATCAGAAACATCTATATCAGAAATGGCAACATGATATTTGCAACGTCTAACCTCGATGGGGACAGGATAGGAAATATTCTCGTCAAAGAGGGGAAGATGACACAGGAGCAGTTTGATCGTGCTGATGAACGCAAGAAGAGGACGAATGAGCGCTATGTATACATACTCGTTGACTCCGGCTGTCTGAAGCCTGCTGATCTGATGACAACGATTGAGCTTCAGGCAAACAGGATCATTGAAAGCCTTTTTGCGCTGCAGCAGGCAGACTTTGAATTCAGAGAAGGACCGCTTCCGTCCGAGGCTGCGGTAACCCTCCATATATCCGCGGCTGATCTGATATACCGGGAGCTGAAAAAAACGGCTGACGAGGATTTGGTGACCACCTATCTTCTCGACAGAATCGTTGACTTCTCTCCCACACCCCTCAACCTTTTTCAGGAGATAACGCTCGACAGCGGGGACAGGACACTGCTTTCCTATGTTGACGGCAAAACAACGGTAAGGGATATTATCAAGCTCTCATCCACGGACAATAAGCAGGCCATGAGGAGTCTCTATGCCCTTATCGAGGCAAGAATACTCGAGACAAAGTCTGCAGGGGAGCCCCCTCAAGAGATAGCGCCGGAGGAGATCGGGACCCCTATTGATGAAAACTTTGGCGGCCTCATCGACAAGATTGATGAAACGGACGTGCGATTCAGGCAGTTAAATCACTACGAAATTCTTGATATAGACACAAGCGCTTCGGCGGATGAGATAAAAAAAGCATATTACAGGGCTGCCAGGGAATATCACCCTGACCGTCATTTCAGCCTTCCTGAGGACGTTAAGGGAAAACTGCTCAATATTTTCAATTTCATCACCAAGGCATATCTCACACTGAAAGATTATGAAAAACGGAGGGAGTATGACGCATCTGTCAGGATAAAGGTCACTGATGTCGCACATGCCGCTGAAAAAACAGCAGTATCTGCTGCAGAAGAAACACCGCAGAGAGAACAGTTCAGGCCGTCTGCAGATTCGGAGTCCGGGGATAAGGCAAAGTCGGACATTGCCCGGTCCAATTTCGATGAGGGGAAGGGCGAATTCAGAAAAGGCCGTTTCGAAGAGGCAGCGCACTTTTTCGCAACAGCGATATATTTTGACAGCTCACACTCAGAATACCATTATTATTACGGACTCTGTTTTGCAAAGACCGGGAAGCCGAAAGAGGCACTGCAGTCTCTGAACAGGGCCATTGAGCTCTCCCCGAATATCCCTGACATTCTTGCCGAAGCAGGTCATATCTACCTCATACTTAACTGCCCTGTTCGTGCCAAGGGCCTGTTCGATAAGGCGCTGCGGGTCTTTCCTGCTCATAAGAGAGCAGGGGAAGGGTATGAGGTTATTAAACAGCGGAGCACCAAGACGTAGACTGTTGACAGCAGTGATAGAATAAATCGACAAACAAGAAAGGAGATTACGAGATGAAAGAATTTAGTTGCAGCAGCTGCGGCGCTGTCTGGCAGAAGAACGGCAAGACGAACTGCTGGAGCGCTAACCCTGATGAAAAGCCGGCCAAACCCGGATACTGCCCTTCGCAGGAACATATGGACGTTATTCAGGAGAGCTTCGATTGTTATAAAGGAGACAGCGCAGATGCAAAGATGGCCCAGGTCGCAACGCGCGTAGAAGGTCTTTGCTACGAACATCAGGCAGGAAGCACAGCGATCCGCGCACGCTGGACGCGGGTTGAAGATACGATCGCCTTTGCCAAACTCATGGGATACAAGAAGATCGGCATCGCCACCTGCATCGGTCTTCTCGATGAAACAGAGCGGCTCAGTCGCATCCTCGCCGCACAGGGGTTCACACCGCTTTCTGTCTGCTGCAAGAGCGGGAGCATCGACAAACTGGAGCTGGGCGTCAAGGAAGAGGACAAGGTGCGGCCATCGACTTTCGAGCCTGCCTGCAACCCCATTGCCCAGGCGCGCCTCCTGAACGAGGCCGGAACAGATATGAACATCATCGTCGGCCTCTGCGTGGGCCATGACATGCTTTTCGCCAAACACTCAGTTGCACCGGTCACTACTCTGATCACAAAGGACCGCGTCACAGGGCATAATCCTGTTGCTGTCCTGTATGGTCAGAACTTTTACTACCGGCGGCTTTTGACTGAACTGGTGGATGTGGAGCGCAGGTTGTAGCTTTGACTGCTTTGTAATGAGTACATTGAGATCTGTTTTCTTTACGGCAGGTAATGCAGGGCATATAATAAAAAGATGGAGAAGAAGCCGATCATGCTGCTGCAGAAGAAGAACCCCTGTCCTGACTGCGATTTCTGCCAGGGATGCAGTGAGACCCGGTGCAGCCTCTGCAAGTCCTTAACCTGTACTTCGTCAAAGAAAGCAAAGAAGAAAAAGGAACACGTCCCGCTTTTCAGAAAGTTCTGAACTCTTCGTTGTCGTAAAGAAGCTTTGTTTTTTCTGCGTTCCTCTTAAGTATTCTGTAATTTTTGATCGAAGTGTTTAATCGCGAGAGGCTGTAATTGACGAAAAAGCTTCATGCCTGATTCACCTGTTTCTCGTGTCATGATATTCGACACCGCCTAAAGTCTGAGACCTCCGAGTCGCCGAAGGCCACTCAGGTGCATCAACTTGTTAGCCACCATTGCCACACGGAGCTTAGTCTTGAGCATTAACATTGGTTAGCCGTATCTTTATAACTTTAGTGATTCCCACCAGGAGCAGAACGAAGAAGGCCGTTGTGAAACCACTTTTTAAGATGGTAAACGTGCTGGATACGTTAACAAGCCCATGAGGCACAGTCGGATATGACCTGATCATTTGAATAATGCAAATATTTTCCAGATAGTCAAAGAGACCGCCAAAGAGCGGTATTACAACAAAGTAGAGAATTTTTGAATCAGACGCATAGCCTTTCCTGAAAATCAATGCCAGAAGCAACGAATATGAAATAGCGAACAAGCCGGGATAGATAAAGTCCACAGGCAGTTGACGGTAGAGATACACACTCCGCCCTTCAGGGCCTAATTCTTCAAGCAGTGAAACAGCATATTCATATGAGTAGCCGGCAGGGGACAGATCAAACAACGCTTTCCCGGGTGCAAATCTCTCGACAGCAGGAACTGTATAGAGCAACATCGTCAGATAGACCGCCATCGTGGCTATGAAAAGGCCCAATACCAATTTCCCTGAAGCTAATTTCTTAAGAATACCGACTATGTAATCCATGTGCATTCTCCATCTCCATCCACTAGGCATGATTGAATGGCTGGCGTAGCGATTAGCTGCCGGAGCACTTGCGGGCTCCTTGGAACCTGCCCTCGCCTCTTCCGATTGAACGGTAGCCCTCTTGCAAGTCCGTGGGCTACAACGCCTGGTTCGGTGCTGCTTATCATTTCTTGAGCTGTTTCTTTGCTGACTTAATGAACTTCCCGAATGCTTTGTCCTTCTTGCGCTTCCCAACGTAAGACAGCTCATGATACTCAGATTCTTTCTTGAGCTTCAGATAGCTTCGATAGCGGTCTTCACTCACAATCCCGTTTTCCATCGCCACCCGAACGGAACAGCCGGGCTCCTGTATATGGCTGCAATTAGAATATTGACAACTCGCTGCCATCTCGTGGATATCAGCAAAACTGTCTTCAAGTGCATCGCTGGACGCCAATATGCCCAATTCCCTCATCCCAGGCGTGTCAATGAGCATTGCGCCGTGATCAAGCATGACAAGTTGGCGTCGCGACGTTGTATGAATGCCTTCCCCGGTTCCGCTGACTTCCTTTGTATCGAACGCATCTCGCCCGACGAGACGGTTGATAATCGTAGTCTTACCAACACCAGATGAGCCAAGTAAGCAGTAGGTTCTTCCTGGAATAAGAAGATGCCGAAATTCGTCAAGCCCGGCGCCGGTACTATTACTGAGGGCGAGAACAGGGATGGTGATACCTGACTTCCTGATAGCTGTAATCTTCTGTTCCAATTCGTCTTGTGTGATCAAGTCCGTCTTGGTCAAGATAAGGATGGGCTCAATATGTCCTTCATTTGCCATGACAAGGTAACGATCAAATCTCCGCAGGTTAAAATCGTAATGACAAGATTGAACGATGAAGGCAGTGTCGATATTTGAAGAAATCATCTGAAAGTCCACATTCTTGCCTGCGCACTTGCGGCGAAGAAATGTCTTTCGTGGAAAGACCCAATGAATTATCCCTAACGCTCCGGCGTTCTGATATTGCGCAAGAACCCAATCCCCAACGCAAGGCAGGTCAGAAGACGATTGAGCAGAGAACCGAAGTTTCCCTGACAGCTCGGAATGCACCTCTCCCATTTCATTTCTAATGAGGCCTCCTCCTCGATCAACTGCCGACACACGGGCAATTTGGTAGCCCGATTGTTGCCAGTCTGTCAGACATTCCTGGAACCACGAATCATACCCGAGATCTGTCAGTTTCATGTTGTTCTCTTTCACCAAATCAGTTGTAATCTGGTTACAAGTTGCCATAGACATATAGATGCTTTTCATCTGATATGTCCTTTAAGAAGCATCTACCTGTATATGCTTTTCCAGCGCTGTGCCTGCAATTCTGCCGTAATTTACAAGCCACAAACATTTTTCAGGATTCCATCTTCCGCCTGCTTCTTCGATATTCAACCGCATCGCATCTAAGAAAAGCACACAACAGAGAATCGCCGTATTTTTCCACAAGCCTTTTGGTTCTGTGTTGCCCGAGTTTGAGGATCAGCCGCGCTTTCACCTAACTCCTTTGGAAGAAGAAAAACTATTTCCTTTCTGTCGTTCAGATGATGGCAACGACAGAATCTTTGATGCTGTCAAGGTCACTTATGATCTCGTTGATCTTGTCAAAGTCGAGGTTGCTGCAGTTGTGGACCGTATCCATAACATCCTGGCCATTGGCAATAACATTGGCCACATAGACGGTCTCGATCAGCTTCTTGTTCGCAGGCGCTTCCTGCGGTGCATGATGATATTTAATTGTGTTTTTGATCACTTCCGAGAAGTTCCATGCACTGGCAAGCATAAAGCCCACATGCGAATGGTATTCGCCCATAAGTTCCTTCTTCATCTCAGGTGTTACACCTGGGCCAGTGATCAAATTCAGCATAACGGTCTTGCCAATATCGTGGAGGAGGCCGCAGACAAATGCCTCTTCAGGATCAAGCCTCAGGGCAATGGCAATCTTCTTGGCAACAAAGGCGCAGAGCAGACTGTGCCGCAGGATCTCCTTCACTTCTTCCGCGTTTCCGGGGCTGATGCCGCCGAGGGTATGAACGGTCACAATGCTCAGGACTGACTTGAGGCCCATAAAGATAATGGCCTGCTGGAGCGATGTTATCTCGCTGGACGGGCTGTAAAAAGCCGAGTTAACAACGCGCAGGATCTTTGACGTCAGTATCTGATCTGCCATGAGGATCTTCACTATGTCATGGATGGAGATATTATCCTTTGCCATGGCGTCGTTCAGCTTCACCATGACATCAGGCACGGTTGGGAGTTCTATGCTGCCTTCAGCGATCTTCTTCGCGATCTGCCTGATTATATCTCCGACCTTCGGTCCCTCATCCGCCTTATCCCTGAGAGCCTCATCAAGCATCCTGACCGACTGAAATATTACAAATGAAGTATTGAGCTTGATCGGACCGTCAAGAATAAGAGATGGGATAATATCCGAAAACTCAAACAGGCCGCCTTCCCAGCTCAGGGCATCAGAAAATGCAGTTTCAGCAAGGCTCTGCAGGGTCTGCTCAAGGGTCTGCTTATCGATAATTCCCTGGTCGATGAGATACCCGGTGAAGGGACATCCGAGACGCTTGCTCTCCCGGAGGCCCTGTTCGATCTGTTCTGGTGACAGACGGCCGAGTTTCATGAAAAACTCCCCCAGACGCTCCCCTTCTTTCTGCGATGATATAAAGATCATCTTGCCATCCTGCAGATAGAAGGACTTGCTGGTTCCCTGGAATGAAATAGAGAGCGTGCCCGATTTTCTGCTTGTCTCTGCCCACTGCAGAAGATCAGGCAGGGGCATGAGACTGATATCACCGCTTATTTTTTTCATATCCGGATACCAGTATAAAATATTGCGGGCTTATTTTGAAATGATTGTATAACGCTCCAGTTCAGCACCAACTGTTGCGGAAGTGGCATATGAAATGAGATAAGACCCCGTATACAGACGGAAAAAAGCCTTAAGAAGAGAAACTCCTGAGTGGGGGAGAGCGGGGATGTGATTTGCAGCGATGCATAGAGAGAAGCAGAGAAGACAAAAAGCCGCTTCGGACAGAATAGACAAATAAGCGTATTTTAATTTTAAATAACTTGGCGCTCACTGCCGCAGGTATAATAATCCCATATTTATATACCTCATTTCTGCCGAGGGCGGGCGGGAATCCCGATAAGATCATGATCATGGAACATAAGTTAAAAGCTATCCTCGACACTTACATGAAGTCGAAAGGGACTCTTATCACCCTGCTTCAGCAGACGCAGGCGACATTTGGGTATCTTCCGGAGGAAGCGGTTGTATGGTTTGCGAAAAAGCTCGACGTCCCGGAGAGCAGGTTCTTCGGTATTGCAACATTCTATTCCCAGTTCCATCTTAAACCAACGGGCAAAAACACCATAACCATATGCTGCGGTGCTGCTTGCCACATAAAGGGCGCGGATAAGATCCTTGACGAGGTCAGATCAGTTCTCAATCTTGCCAAAGGTGATGACACTACCCATGATCTCTCTTTTACGCTCCAGAATGCCACCTGCATCGGAGCCTGCAGCATAGCACCTGTCGCTATCCTCAATAATCAGGTCTATGGCAACGTAGATGCAGGGCAGGTGGTAAAGCTGGTCAAGGGCTTCGAAAAAGAAGGGGAATACACGGGCTTTGAATATGACTGAACAGCAGACAGTGAGCATAAAGGTCTGTCTCGGCACTTCCGGCAAGGCATCCGGAGGTGCCGATGTCCTGAGTATTTTTCAGAAGCTTATTCAGCTGAACGGCATAGAAGCTCAGATCAGCAAAAAGTGCAGTTATACAAAAGTTGGCTGCAGAGGCTTCTGTTCCAAGGACGTGCTGGTGGACGTGATCATCAACAATCAGAAGGTTACCTATCAGTCGGTCAAGCCGACCATGGTCGAGAAGATTGTTTCAGAACATATTCTCAAGGGAACGCCTGTGGCCGAGTGGCTCACAAAAGATGATTACGAATCTTTTCACAGCAGACAGCATAAGATCGTGCTCGGCCCCTGCGGAGAAATAGATCCGGAAAGCATTGATGACTACCTCGGCATAAAGGGTTACAGGGCAGCGAAAAAGGCCATCTCAAAGATGAGACCTAATGAAGTGATAAAAGAAGTCATTCAGTCAGGGCTGAGGGGCAGAGGCGGAAGCGGCTTCTCAACAGGCACAAAGTGGGAAATATGCAAGAGCCAGCCTGATAAAACGAAATATGTCATCTGCAATGTAGGTGAGGTGAACAGGCCTCTGGCTGAAGGAAACCCTCACGCCATCATTGAAGGACTGCTGATCGGCGGGTATGCGATCGGATCTGAAAAAGGATTCATCTATATACGGGAGAGGTATCATCTGTCTGTTGAAAGGCTCCGCAGCGCAATAAGCCAGGCAAAAGATAAAGGGTTTATCGGCAGGAACATCTTCGGCACTGACTTCTGCTTTGATATTGAATTCAGTTTCGGCACAGAGGCATTCATATGCGGCGAAGAGACCGCACTGATGGAATCGATCGAGGGCAAGAGGGCCATGCCGAGAGTCAGGCCGCCTTTTCCCGTGCAGAAAGGGCTCTGGGGAAAACCGACAGTGATCAATAATGCTGAAACCTTTTCGAACATTCCCCTGATCATCGGCAAAGGTGCCGGCTGGTTCTCGTCCATCGGAACGAAGGAAAGCACAGGCACGAAAGTCTTCACGCTTTCAGGCAAGGTTAAGAACGTCGGACTTGTAGAGATCCCCATGGGCATGCCTTTCCGTGACATTGTGTATGGCATTGGCGGCGGCATGGAAAATGACCGGGCTTTGAAGGCAGTTCAGGTTGGCGGCCCTTCAGGTGGCCTTATCCCTGCCTCGATGCTCAATATGGGTCTTGATTACGAAAACCTTTCGAAGATGGGCAGCATTGTCGGCTCAGGCGGCATGGTCGTTTTCAATGAAGACGACTGCATTGTTTCGATCACAAAGTTTTTTATGGAGTTTCTGCAGAGGGAATCCTGCGGCAAGTGCCCGCCCTGCAGGATCGGCACGAAAAGGATGCTTGAACTGCTGACAAAAATAACAGAAGGCAGGGCTGAATATAACGACCTTGCAACCCTTGAGCGGTTAAGCGGTCTGATGAAAACTTCGTCTCTCTGCGGCCTCGGCAGATCTGCTTCGAATCCGTTCATCACAGGGCTGAACCATTTTCGCGACGAGTATCTCGCTCATATCAGGGAGAAGAGGTGTCCCGCAGGTGTCTGCACTGCGCTCATAACCTTTTCCGTCATCGAAGATAAATGCAAGGGCTGCACGCTCTGCAGGAAGGCATGCCCTGCAGGCGCTGTCTCAGGCGAGGTGAAAAAACCCCACCAGATCAACGCTGCTGCCTGTATTAAGTGCGGTGCCTGCTTCAAGGTTTGCAAGTTCAAGGCAATCAAAAAACAATGAATACCAAGAAAGAAAAACAGAAGACCGTCAGGCTCAGGATCAACAGCCGTATCATTGATATTGCCGAAGGCAAGACCATACTCCAGGCCGCAAAGGAAATCGGCATCTACATCCCAGCGCTCTGTAACCATCCCATGATAAGTCATTCTGGCGCCTGCAGGGTCTGTCTCGTTGAAGTGAACGGAAACCCGGTAACTTCCTGCACAACCATAGTTGAAAAGGATATGGAGATCATCACAAACTCTCCCTATATTGAAGACCTCAGGAAAGACACTATTGATCTGATCTTGAGCGATCATCCTTATGACTGCATGGTCTGCCAGAAGACCGGCGAATGCGAACTGCAGGAACTTGCCTATACATATAATATCAGGAAGCCCCTATTCAGCGGCGAGCGGAGAATATACGACAAGAAGGATGCCAATTCCTTTATTGAGCGCGATATGGAAAAGTGTATCCTCTGCGGCCGGTGTGTAAAGATCTGCGATGAGATCCAGGGAGTGGGAGCGATCGATTTTGCATACAAGGGGTTCGGTACTAAGGTATGCCCTCCTTTTGAGCGTGATCTCGACTGCGAGTTCTGCGGCCAGTGCGTCATGGTCTGCCCCACAGGAGCCCTTGTTGGGAAATCGTGCGTCGGCAAAGGAAGATACTGGAAGATACGGGAAGTCGACACCACCTGTCCCTACTGCGGTGTCGGCTGCAGCATTACGCTTCATGTAAAAGACAACGAGATCATCAGGGTCTCTTCAAGGCAGGATGGCGTGGTAAACAAAGGGCTGCTCTGCGTAAAAGGCAGGTTCGGGTACGGCTTTGTCTCAAGCCCGGACAGGCTTAAACAGCCTCTCATAAGAAAAAACGGTTCGCTCGAGCCGGCATCGTGGGATGAGGCCCTGGATTTTGCTGCAGACAAATTAAGAAAGATAAAAGAAGAACATGGGCCTGATGCCATTGCCGGGCTTTCTTCTGCGCGATGCACAACTGAGGATAACTACCTCTTCCAGAAATTCATGAGGGCTGCAGTCGGTACGAACAATATTGACCACTGCGCCCGACTTTGACACGCCGCTACGGTGGCCAGTCTGGCCACGATATTCGGTTCAGGGGCAATGACCAATTCGATCCGCGAGATCGAGGGCAATGAGGTGATCTTCATCATCGGGTCAAACACCAAGGAATCCCATCCTGTCATAGCAAACGCCATGATCAGAGCGCAGAAAAAAGGAACAAAGATCATTGTTGCTGACCCAAGAAAAGTTGCCATGTGCCGTTTTGCCGAGATATGGCTCAGGCAGAAACCAGGCACAGACATAGCGCTCCTGAACAGCATCAGCCACGTTATTCTTAATGAAGGGCTTCAAAACATTGATTTTATTGAATCTCAAACCAGGGGATTTGACAAATGGAAGATGAGCATTGAAGAATTTACACCCGAGGTGGGCGAAAGGCTCACCGGCGTGCCCAAGGCAAAGATCATAGAAGCGGCGAGGCTCTATGGCAGTTCACGAAAGGCAGCTATCTATTACACCATGGGCATTACACAACAGGTGACCGGAACAGCCAATGTTAATGCAATCGCAAACCTCGCGCTCCTGACAGGGAATATCGGAAGAGAGTTCACCGGCATCAATCCCCTGCGGGGCCAGAACAATGTACAGGGCGCCTGCGACGCAGGATGCCTGCCAAATGTTTTCCCCGGGTATCAAAGGGTTGAGATCCCTGAGGTACGGGAAAAGTTTGAAGAAGCATGGGGGAGATCACTATCGTCCGTGCCTGGCATTGCCGCGTCCGAACTTGCACACAGGGCACTGGACGGAAGCATCCGGGCAGCATATGTGATGGGTGAAAATCCTGTTCTGGGTGATGCAAACGTCACCCATACGAAAAAAGGATTTGAGGCGCTCGAACTGCTTATTGTTCAGGACATCTTTCTTACCGAGACAGCAAAGCTCGCAGATGTCGTATTCCCCTCTGCATGCTTTGCTGAAAAAAATGGCACCTTTATAAATACCGAACGAAGGGTTCAGAGAGTAAGAAAGGCTCTCATGGCACCGGGGCAGGCGCGAGACGATTCCTGGGTAATTGCAGAACTTTCCAGAAGAATGGGATATGAGATGAACTGCAGTTCTCCGGAAGGCGTATTCGAAGAGCTCGGAAGTCTCTGGCCTGCGCTTGAAGGGATAAGCTATACGAGAATCGAGTCCCAGGGAGTCCAGTGGCCCTGCCCGACCAAAAACCATCCGGGGACAGAGTACTTATACAAAGGCGGTTTTCCAAGGGGAAGGGCAGTATTCACCTCTGCAGCCTTTGATCAGCAGGAAAAGAAATATGACAATGATTATCCCTTCATTCTCAGCACCGGCAGAAATCTTTTTCACTATCACTTTGGGTCTATGACACGGAGGGTTGGACCTATTGAAACCCATGCAGGAGAGGCATATATTGAGATACATCCCGATGATGCTGCCCGGCTCTCCATTGAAGATGCCGGACGTGCAAAAGTATCTTCTTCGCAGGGGAGCATTATGCTGAAGGTCAGGGTCACGGATAGGGTCAGCATTGGAACAGTCTTCATACCCATGCATTATGCTGAGTCAGCAGTTAATATACTGACGAGCGATATCCATATTGACTCGTTCTCAAAAACACCGGGATTTAAGATCACCGCTGTCAGGGTAGAACCTATCAGGGAAGGAGAATAAGATGCTGTCTATTCAGGAATTAACATCACAGGTATTGCTTGAGGAACTCAACAATGCAGAGCTTGAGAAACTGCTGCCCATGATATCTATGGTGCGACATCTTAAGGACGAACATGTCTTCCGGGAAAAGAGTATATGCAAAGGCATCTACATGATCAAGAGTGGCAGGATAGAGATATCCAAGACAACGACCGACGGATGGAAACAACCCCTCGTGATCGCAGCTCCCGGGAACTTCATCGGTGAGATCGCCACGCTTGAAAAATCAGATCATGCAACCGACGCGCGCGCTGTCGAAAATGCAGAACTTATCCTGTTTTCAAAGGAGGCATTTGAAGAACTGGAAAAAAAAGAACCTCAGATCATGCTTAAGATCATAAAAAACATTGCCATTGTCTCAGCGCTCAATGTGCGCCGCATGAACGAGAAGTTTCTGAAGGCACTGGTAAATTATTAGGACGGAAGATCGGTTCAGTCATTACGGCTGGCCGGAGCGATATCATCAAACAAAGGAGGATAGGAAATGAAAGTCAAGGAATTGTTAGAGACAAAGGGAAAAGAGGTTTTTTCGATGGATGCATCAGCGACCGTTGAGGATGCGATCCGCTTCATGGCTGACAAAAAGATCAGCGCGATCATCATTAATGAGAATGACACCGCTGCAGGCATCTTTACGGAGCGTGATGTCGTTCGCTGCTATATCGGCAAGCGCGACAGAAGATTCCACGACATCCCGGTCAGCGAGTTTATGACAAAAAATCTGATGGTTGCAGAGCTTGGAGATGACCTCAACAGCGTCATGTCAGTTTTGGTCGAGAAGAATATCCGTCATCTCCCTGTTGTTGACAAGGGAAAGGTCATCGGCATGCTCTCGATCAGGGATATTGTTCTGTCTCAGGTCCACAAGATGACCACTGAGATCCATTACCTCAAGGATTATATAGCAGGGTATTAGACCACTGATGAAATTGCCCGAAATTATTTCGTTTTGAGAGAACTCCCCATACCCCTACGTAAGTGCCTTATGCAGGGGTATGGGGAGCTATGATTCAATTTCCAATACCTTTCTGAGCCTGCCCCGATTTAGTAGACACTAAGTTAAGCTACCATAGCGGCCATTTCAAACATATGGGGACTACGCCTACACAATGTCGAATGCCGCCGCCTACGATTGTACCATCCCTCGATATACTGAAACACGCTCAACCGAGCATCGTCCCTGGTGCGATACGTCTCATGATATACGAGTTCCCGTTTCAGGATTCCGAAGAAGCTCTCCGCAACTGCATTGTCCCAACAGTTGCCCTTTCTGCTCATGCTCTGCAGCATGACGTGCCGACGAAGTTCTACCATGAAAACTTCACTACAATACTGTATCCCTCGATCCGAATGAAATATCAGTTTTTCTTGAGGCTGTCTCCTCATGACTGCTTTGCGTAAAGCCTCCACCGCCAGATCGGCTAAAAGCCGCTCTCCTATACTCCACCCTACTATCTTGCGATCCCATAGATCCATTATCACGCAGAGATATAGCCAACCCTGGCGAGTCCACAGATACGTGATGTCAGACACCCATACCTTACCAGGAGTTTCTGCTGAGAATCTCCTCTGAAGCAGGTTATCAACAACAGGCAGCGTATGCCTGGACTCAGTCGTAACCCGGAACCGCTGCATGGTTTTTGCCCTCAGTCCCGCTTCCCTCATCAGCCTCGCCACGCGCTTGCGGCTGCAACGATAGTCCCACTGGCGCAGATCTTCGTGTATATTCGGACTCCCATACCTTCCACGACTCTCCCTGTATGACTCCCTGATCTTCTCCAATAATACGGCATCCCTACGTTTCCTTCGACTCTCGCCTCGCTTCTTCCATGCGTAGTATCCGCTCCTGGTGACTCTCAATATCCGGCACATCATCTCCACTGCGTGTGCTGAGCGGTGCTTCTCTATGAATCCATAGATCATCCGCGGTGTTTTGAGAAGATGGCCAAGGCTTTTTTTAGGATCTCTCGCTCCTCCTTCAAAACCTCGTTTTCACGCTGAAGCCTCCGAAACTCTTCGTCCTGTGGCTTCAGTCGTCCCTTGCCAGGGAACGCTCCCCCAGGATCTGCCTTGTACTGCCTCATCCATTTGTATATCGTGTTTTCGTGAATTCCCAGGTCCATTGCAACCTGTGTCACCGGTATTCCCTTGTCCGTTACCAACCGAACCGCATCTTCCTTGAACTCTCGACTGTATGATCCTCTTCCTCTCTCTGCCATCTCTCACACCTCCTGGCCTTATTTTAACAAGCCTTTTGGTGTGTCTACAAAATCGGGTCAAGGTCAGCCCTTGTAAAGGGGAGGGGAGGAACGTGCACAATTAAATGATTACTCCGCCTTAATTCGCATGGAAAAAAGAACCCTGTTTATGATAAGTTATAATCCATCCATAAATGATTCTTATGATTGAAACGCTCGAAACCATAGTCAGCCAATACCAACAAAATGAGGGGAATGTTATCTCTCTCCTGCAGGATACGCAGGAAGCCTTCGGGTATATACCGCGGGAAGCGATAGACTATTTCTCCCAGACCCTCGGTATTGCTTCCAGCCGCTTCTTCGGAGTTGTAACCTTCTATGCCCAGTTTCGCATGACGCCGACCGGCAGGCACAAGATAACTGCCTGCTGTGGAACAGCCTGCCATGTGCGCGGCTCAGACCGCATCCTTAACAGCCTCAGGCGCGAGTTGAAGCTTGAGCCTGACGAGGACACCACGAAAGATGGTGAGTTCACCCTTGAACAGGTGAACTGCGTCGGAGCCTGCAGCATTGCACCGATTGTTGTTATAGACAAGAAGGTCTATGGCAAAACAACATCCGACAAGATCCTAAAGGAGCTCCGTAGCCTGGGAGGCCCAACCCATGACGAAGCATAAGACGGTTATTAATGTCTGCATGGGTACAGGCGGAATAGCATCAGGAGGCGCCGAGGTTCTTCAGGCATTCCGCGCACAACTTGAGGCTGCAGCTATTCCGGCTGAGGTTAAGGAGCATTGTTTAGCCCATCGTGTCGGTTGTCGCGGACTCTGTGCTAAAGACGTGCTTGTCGATGTTCTGACAGACGGATCAATAACTACCTACCAGTTTATCAAGCCGGACATGGTGTCGAGAATCGTTGAGGAACATATTATCGGCAAGATCCCTGTGGCCGAATGGCAGGTCGGCACAGACTATGAAAACTTTCACCATAAACAGGTTAAGATCGTTCTTTCGGACTGTGGAAAGATCGATCCCGAAAACCCTGACGATTACCATGCTGTCGGTGGGTACGGAACTGCCCGGGACATACTGACAGAGTGGCTGCCGGATGAAGTCATCGATGAGATCAAGGCCTCCGGGCTGAGGGGCCGCGGTGGCGCCGGATTTCCTACCGGGCTCAAATGGGAACTTGGACGCAAGGCCCGGGGCGACATTAAATATGTCGTCTGCAATGCTGATGAGGGAGACCCCGGAGCATTTATGGACCGCGCAGTCATAGAGGGCAATCCCCATGCGGTTATTGAGGGAATGATCATTGCTGCCTATGCCATTGGTGCCCATTACGGGTACGTTTATATCCGCGCTGAATATCCTCTTGCAGTGGAGCGGCTGAAACTCGCGATCGACAAGGCGAGACGACGCCTTTTCCTCGGCAAAAGTATCTTTGGAACAACCTTTGACTTTGATATCAAGGTCAAACTGGGAGCAGGCGCGTTTGTCTGCGGCGAGGAAACAGCCCTTATTGCCTCCATAGAAGGACAGCGGGGCATGCCCCGTGCAAAGCCGCCCTTCCCGGTGAACAAGGGATTGTGGCAGCGGCCAACGGTTATCAATAATGTCGAAACCCTCGCCAATATTCCCTATATCATGAGAAGAGGCAGCCGGTGGTATGCGTCATTCGGAACAGAACGCTCGCGGGGAACAAAGGTCTTTGCCCTGACCGGAAAGATAAAAAACCCGGGCCTGATCGAAGTCCCCATGGGGATCACGCTGCGGGAGATTATCGAGGATATCGGTGGGGGCATCGATGGCGGAAAGAAGCTGAAAGCTGTTCAGACCGGCGGACCGTCAGGCGGCTGCATCCCGGCGAATATGCTTGATATCAACGTAGATTATGAGTCGCTCGCTAAGGTTGGATCGATCGTCGGCTCCGGAGGGATGATTGTCCTTGACGAAGACAACTGTATGGTGAACATGGCTAAATACTTTATCCAGTTTACGCAGGAAGAATCGTGCGGCAAATGCGTCCCCTGCAGGATCGGCACAAAGAGACTTTTAGAGATCATGGAGCGGATAACCAAAGGGAAGGGCAAAGAGAGCGACCTTGAACTTCTTGAAAATCTGAGCAACAGCATTAAGGTCACCTCACTCTGCGGTCTCGGACAGACAGCTCCGAATCCTGTGCTGAGCACGCTGAAATATTTCAGAGAAGAGTTCGTAGCTCATATCAGAGACAAAAAGTGCCCTGCCAAAGTTTGCAAGGACCTGATAACCTATTCCGTTATTGAAGAAGCATGCAAAGGATGCGGCGCCTGCCTAAGGGCATGCCCTGCAGGAGCAATAACAGGCGAAAAGAAAAAGCCTCACAAGATAGACCCCGGCAGCTGCGTCAGGTGCGGTGCCTGCTTCGAGGCCTGTAAGTTCAAGTCAATAGGAAGGGATTAAGTATATGGCCAGGATCACTATAGACGGCAAGTCGATCGAAGTCGCTGATACTTCTACGATACTTCAGGCAGCAAAACTCCTGAACATCCCGATACCAACGCTCTGTCATCACCCCAAACTTACTCCCTTTGGCGGTTGCAGGCTCTGTATCGTTGAAGTGAAGGGTATGCCGAAGCCGGTCACTTCGTGTACTACCACCGTGAGCAATGGCATGGAGGTTACAACATCCAGCCCCTATCTTCAGAAATTAAGAAAAACCGTCGTTGAACTTATTCTCTCTGACCATCCCAATGACTGTATGATCTGCGAAAAAGCAGGCGACTGCACGCTGCAGAATCTTGCCTATGATTACGGCATCAGAGAGAATAGATTTCAGGGTGAGAGAAGAATTTACGCAAAGCGCGATGGCAACCCGTTCATAGAAAGAGACCTCGAAAAATGCGTGCTCTGCGGAAGATGCGTAAAGGTCTGTGATGAAATTCAGGGTGTTGAAGCCATTGACTTCGGGTACCGAGGGTTTAATGCCAAGATATGCACAAGTTATGAGCAGGATCTGGATTGCGAGTTTTGCGGCCAATGCGTCAGCGTCTGCCCTACAGGAGCGCTCACCGGCAAGCTCTGGAACAAAAAAGGCAGGAAAGGTCATCAGACTAAAGTGGATACGATCTGCCCGTACTGCGGCACTGGCTGCACAGTCACTGCCCATGTCAAAGACAACGAGATCCTCAAGATAACATCAAAAGAGCAGACACTGAACGAAGGCTGGCTCTGTGTAAAGGGGAGGTTTGGCTATCGTTTTGTTAACAGCCCTGAGCGGCTCACCCATCCGCTTATAAAGAAAGACGGCAAATTCGAAGAGACATCATGGCCGGAAGCCCTTGATTACGTTGCAAAGCGGCTATCGGAGATAAAAATCGGATACGGCGCTGATGCCATCGGCGGCCTCTCTTCTGCACGCTGCACCAATGAAGAGAACTATGCATTTCAGAAGCTCATCAGGGCAGGCATCGGCACCAATAATGTAGATCACTGCGCCCGGCTTTGACACTCTCCCACCGTGGCCGGTCTGGCCAAGATATTCGGTTCAGGTGCAATGACAAACTCCATCTGGGAGATCGAAGGTATGGAGGTGATCTTTATCATCGGCTCCAACACCAAGGAGACGCACCCGGTCATTGCAAACCGCATGATCAAGGCACGCCGGAAAGGTGCAAAGATCATTGTTGCAGACCCGAGAAAGGTCCCGATGGTGAAGTTCGCCGATATACATCTGCAGATACGGCCGGGCTCTGATATAGCGCTTATTAACAGCATAGCCAATGTTATCGTGAGCGAAGGGCTCCAAAACAACGAATTCATACAGGAAAAAACAGAGGGATTTGATGCGTGGAAAAAATCGATCGAAACCTTCACCCCTGATTATGGAGAAAAGATCACTGGCGTCCCAAAGAAAGATATTATCCGGGCCGCTCGGCTTTATGGTTCATCTCGCAAGGCCGGAGTATTCTACACCATGGGCATCACGCAGCATGCCTGCGGCACCGACAATGTAACGGCCCTTGCCAACCTTGTTTCCCTTACAGGCAATATCGGCAGGGAATTCACCGGCATCAATCCGCTCCGTGGTCAAAATAATGTTCAGGGGGCCTCTGACGCTGCCTGCCTGCCAAATGTGTATCCCGGCTATCAGAAAGTTGACGATCCTGATATCAGAAATAAATTCGAAAAGACCTGGGGAGGTCCTCTTTCTCCAAAGACCGGCTTGATGACCACCGAAATGATGAACGAAGCAGCTGCAGGAAATCTCAAGGCCCTGTACATCATGGGCGAAAACCCGATCATCACGGATCCCAATATGCATCACACGGTCGAAGCACTCGAACGTCTGGAGTTTCTCGTGGTTCAAGACATTTTTCTGACTGATACGGCAAAACTTGCAGAGGTTGTCCTACCTGCTGCCTGCTCATTTGAGAAAAACGGCACGTTCACCAATACGGAACGGAGAGTCCAGAGGATACGAAAGGCAGTCAATCCTCCAGGCGAGGCAAAGGAAGATCTCTGGATCATAGCAGCCATCTCGAAACGGCTCGGCATAGATATGCAACATTCAGCCGAAAAGATATTTGAAGAATATTGTCAGCTCTGGCCAGCCATTACCGGAATATCTTATTCACGAATAGAAAAACGAGGGCTCTGCTGGCCCTGCCCAACAGCTGACCATCCCGGCACTCCCTATCTTTATAAGGACGGCTTTCCAAAGGGTAAGGTTCCGTTTCAGCCTGTTACATACCAGCCACCTGCAGAAGTAACTGACAAGGATTATCCTTTTGTCCTGACAACAGGGCGCAACTTGTTCCAGTATCATTCCGGCTCCATGACCCGGCGCGTTGAACCGATAGAGTCTCATGCCGGTGAGCCGTATGTAGAGATTAACCCCTTTGACAGCAAGAACCTCGGCATCAGTAGCGGCGATATTATCAAAGTGAAGTCTCGTAGGGGTGAGATTGCGATTAAGGCGCGTATAACTCCAAGAGTGTCGGAAGGCACGATCTTCATCCCCATGCACTACCGTGAGGCTGCTGCCAATGTGCTCACCAACGATGCGCTCGATCCCCAGGTGAAGATACCGGAACTGAAGGTCTGCGCAGTAGCGATCATAACTGCAGGCGTATCAACTGCATAGGTAAAAGGACCGTCTATTACCCCGGCAATTCAATACATTGCTCATTTTCTGCAGCAAAAAAGATGTAACGCTTTGCCACTGATCAAAAATTTCCGCAAACAGCCTCTGTAGAGAATTATAAACACAAGCATGCGTCAATCTGAGCAAAAAAAAGGCCCCGAAATACATTCAGGGCCTTTCATTTATAATCCGGCAGCTACCTACTTTCCCAGGACCTTGCAGTCCA
>CAYWRK010000037.1:0-21601 GCA_964461065.1 uncultured Nitrospiraceae bacterium | reverse complement strand
AGGGGACGGTCTGCAAAACCGTTATTCAGCGGTTCAAATCCGCTCGCCGCCTCCAATTCCCTGATTGGATCTCCCTTCCCTGATCGCCTCAAGCAGAGAAACATCGATCTCCTTTTCTTCGAAATACTCCTGCTCAAGGGACTCTACATAGAATCGGTCAAGCCCGCTGTTCTGGAGAAAGTCTTCGCGCAGCGCATGATCGCTGTCCTGTATAACCTGTGGAAGAATCTGGTTTAGATACACCGATTCCTTGCGGAGATCGAGGAAAACCTTTTCAAAAAGTCTGGCAGGGATCTTTGTCGTCATGCCTTTTTCCGCAAGTTCCTTTGCAATATCCCCCCGAATATGGTTTCTGACCGCCTTCAGTTCAAGACCTGGGAAAAAACTTCTCATGCGTTCCTTGAGTGCGGCATGGGTCTCAAAGTAAAGCTTTTCTTCATCAGTAAGCGCCATGAGTTCAGCAATAACATCCTTGTATGAAGCCTCACCGTTCTGGATATTCTCAACGCCCTTATTCACCAGCTTCAGCTTGCGTCTGCCATAAGCAGTGATATATTTATTGTCCATCAGGTCCGTAATAAAAACTGACCAAAAGAGTTCACTGTCAAGGCGGTCAAATTCCTTTTTATTGCCGACAAGACTTCTGAGGGATTCCTCCCTGAACTCGATATTCTTCATAAAGGAGAGCTGACTGAGAAGCGCCTGAACATTGTCATACCGGTCAAAATAGGTGATGATCGAACTGAACTCCTCAAAGATGCTGAAGTCGTCAGTCTCCCGTGAAAGCTCATCACAGGCCTTGCCGATATCAAGCAGCACCTGCTCAAAGCCCCGGTCGTTCTGCGAGTACGCAATATGCTTCGCACGGATGAGCCTTACGATATCCTCCTTGATGATATGCTGCTTAAGAGAAGGGTCTTTAAAAAAGAGGTTCTCAAGGATCGCGCGCGACTCCTTCAGGTATTCCTGCTCATGCACTTCAAGCACCTGTTTGTCCTTGAGCAGAAGATCATCAAGCGTATCAAAGAGCACGATCGGGATGTTATTCCTGATGCTCAGGGTCCTGAGCCTGTTCAGGCGCGCATGCCCTGACGCGTCAAGCGTATCACCGGCACCGCCTTTAATAAGGATATCGCGATACTCATCAACAACCAGCTTATTGTCCGGATGCCGGTACATGACATCGATCTTCATCCGCTCCTGCTGATAGTGGTCAATCCCGTTGCGCGAGACGATCTCATTGAGGAAGAGTTCTTCCTCAGAAGTAATCCCCCTGTTCTTAAAATAAAAGTTCCTGAACGCGTCATAGTACTCACTGTTCGCCCTGTGGATGAGCTTGAAGATGAAGACCATGGACTTCTTCTCCCCAAGCTCCGAACAGAAGCTCTCAAGAAGCTCTGTATCCTTGTTCTGAGACAAGAGGTCTGTGCGTTTCAGAAACTTGCCGACTGCCCTGAGCACCTGCTTCTGCCGTTTCTTGTGGTCGCCGTCAGACTCCGACGCAATCAGGAAGTAATAGTTCACAACCGCATGCCCCTGGAGGAAAAGACGATAAAAGGTCTCTCCGCCCTCAGTGTCATTCGTAAAAATAACCCGCTCGCTTTCGTCCATGAACGCACCGAACATGATGAGTCGGTTCATCACATCCTCTTTTTCCATGTCCGCCAGGGGCTTTTCCACACCAAACATATACTCGCAGAAGCTGCCGCCTGTCCCCCGGTAGCTTACCCCTGTTTCGGAGACCGTGAACTCATTGCCGCGGGAAAAAAACCGAATTCGCGCTGTTTCCTCTTCGTAGAAATAGGTGCTGAGAGTTTCTGCTCCGGAGATAAGGGCAAAGAAGTCCACAGGACCGTGACTGCCGTGGAGCCTGAGGTCTTTGATCATAGTGAAAATATACCATAGCGTTGCTGTTTTATTCTAATTCCAGCCATAGAACTCCTCTGGATAAGTTGCTGAAAGGCCCCGATTTATCTATTATAAACAGAGGGAATTATGAAACTTTATCACCACGATATGCCTTTCAGGTCCAGAGCAAAGATACTCATTCCTGCCTGCTGCACCCTGATCCTGTTGACTGTTTTTTTCTCTGTCTCTGCAGGTGACTCCGGAGGCAAAGAAGCCTTCGAAAAAGGCAGACAAAATCTTGCGGCTGGCCGTTACAGCGAGGCAGTAGACCATCTTCTCTCGGCCCAAAAGGAGTTTCCCATTCTTGAGGACTATGCAATGTTCTATCTTGCTGATGCGTACCACAATCTCGGAGAGCATGAAAAATCAAGGGAAACACTCAGGGCGCTGATCGACAGATATCCGTCCTCTCCTCTGCGGAAAAAAACGAGAATGGCTGAGATCAGAGAAGAAAAAGATATCAGCGATGAAGGACAGCTGATTCTTTATGAGGCTTATGTAAGGGACTTCCCTGAAGATGATGAAGCATCATATATCTATGGCCAGCTGCTGAAAAAGAACAACCTCAAAGACAAGGCATCTGCAGTTTTCAGAAAGCTCTATATCAAGGCAGGCTATCTTTCCGCTGCTGCGCGCAGCGAACTGGGAGCAGATCAGATCACGACTGCTGACATTGTTGAGCACGCCTCAAGTCTCGTCAAACAGTACGATTTTGAGGAGGCCGAACGCGACCTGAAGCGAGCACTTGCAGTATGCTCGCCTAAAAACAGACAGGAGATCCTCAAACATCTCGCCTATGCCCTTTTCAAACAGAAAAAATACCGGGAGGCAGCAGAGCTCTATGGAGAGGTGAACGACCTCTTCTACAAAGCCCGCTCGCTCTACCGGGCTGGCGATAAAAAGGGCTTTGAGAACACGCTGAACATTCTTACCAACAGGAATGATAAAAAGGCCGGGTTTCTGCTGATCACGGTCGCAGCTGACAGAAGGAGAGAAAAGGATTTTACCCGTGCATTACAGATATACCAGGATGCGCTGAAGAACTACCCATCCGATGCAGAAGATGCACTCTGGGGCATTGGGTGGACGCAGTATCTATCAGGGAACTATCAGCAGTCGGAAGAAACATTCTCCCAGCTCCATACCCAGTACGATGATGCAAAATATCTGTACTGGCAGGCCAGAAGCATCGAAGGGCAGAATAAAGATGCATCGGGCATCTATACGAGACTGAGTGGAGCGGATAATAATAATTTTTATGCTGTGCTGGCATATGCCCGTACCCGCAGGATGCTCCCCCGCCTTTCACCGCTGAATCTGCCTGACGGAATGACAGGAAAAACCCGGGCAAAAGAGAGGATAGAGGCGCTCATCTCTGTCAACATGAGGGAAGAGGCTGTTACCGAGCTGGCAGCATCCAGCAGGAATACGTCCTCGTTGCCTGATCTCATGTACAACGCCGCCAAGTTCCAGGAGTTAGGCGAATTCAAACGCTCGATCAGCCTGACAGCAAAGATCCCGTATTCAGAAAAAATGCACCGATTCTGGTACCCGCTCGCCTTCTGGGATAAAGTAGAACAGGCAGCAAAACGCAATAATATTGACCCCTTTATCATCCTCTCGGTCATGAGAGAAGAGAGCCGGTTCGATCAGGCAGTAAAATCCCCTGCAGGCGCATATGGACTTATGCAACTCATGCCCCAGACTGCGTATCGCCTTGACAGAAGCCTCAATCTCGGCATCCGGAAACCCTCGCAGCTCACTGACCCGAAAAACAATATCCAGTTAGGAAGTTTTTACCTGAGATCTCTGCTTGACGAGTTCCATTCCCTGGCTCATATGCTCGCGGCATATAATGCAGGCGAGCTGGCTGTAAGGTCATGGCAGCAACGCTTTGACTACCGCTCAATTGACGAGTTTATCGAAGACATCCCTTACAGCGAGACAAGGAATTACGTCAAAAAGGTTCTTACCAGCTACTTTCATTATAAGAGGGCCGGACTGCCTGAACAGGGAGCAGATGGGGGCATTGAGATCATCCTCGGGAAGGCCCTGTAATATGGACACAAAACCGGCGCATCTGGTATCTTAACGAATGGCATGGAAAGCATCCCTTTTCGATGATGAACCGCTGGCGCCATCATCATTCAGTTCAGGGGGGGCACCAGCTCATATCAGCAAGGAGGTAGCACCAGTGGACAGGCTCATAAATCTTGAGGAAAAGATAGCAACGGCAGTGGAAAGGGTCAAAGCCCTGAAAGAGGAAAAGATATCTCTCGAAAGAAAGATCAGGGAACTCGAATCCCTTCTTGATGACAAAAACCGGGAAGTGGAATCTCTGAAAGACGAAAAGACGTCGATCAAGAGCCAGGTTGAAGAGCTTCTTGAGGAGCTCGAAACTCTGGAGATCTGATACAGCTGTGGGCAGCGTAGAGATCAGCATCCTCGGGCAAAAATACACCATCAAGGGTGATGCCCAGGAGGATTACATCAAGAAACTTGCCGCATATGTCGAGGAAAAGCTTCAGGAGATCCATGCGGGCAACCCGAATATTACGCCTCTGAAAGCTTCTATCCTTGCATCGCTCAATATCGCAGATGAACTGCACAGGCTCATGGAAGACCACGACAGAGCAGCGCAGACCATAGAGGAAAAAACCAACGCCCTGAGCGGTCTTTTCGACTGACCAGCAGCGCCTTTTTTTTCAGCAGCATCCCTCCAATATTTTTTCCGCGATAGCCGCTCTGACCATCCGTAAGCCTTTGCCTCACTTTAAACAAATGATGAACATCTATTTCACCGGAAATATTTATTAAAATCAAAGGGTTTAGAACAATACCCATTTGGCCTTGACTTATACCATATGTTGTGGCTAAACTCTTACGGCAAGCACAAGATGTTGTTTTTCTTGACCTTTGCATTTGAAGCACTGATGTTCATAAATAGAGGCAAAATAACGCAGTATCATCAAGGTCCAACATCCTGTTTTTTGGCAAATAAACAGCTATGTTTACGACATAATTCAGCATTCCACAGGGAGGGAATCATCTTATGAAGAGCACAGCGCCAGCAATCGGTCTTACCCCAAACGCCTTAAAGGTCCTGGAAAAGAGATATCTGAAAAAAAATGAGGAAGGCAAGGTTGTCGAAGCACCAGGAGACCTTTTCAGGAGGGTTGCAAAGACCATTGCACGAGCTGATATGATGTATGGAAAATCAGAAGCTGATGTCCTGCTTCTCGAAGAAGAGTTTTATCATATGATGACCTCGCTCGATTTTCTCCCCAACAGCCCGACGCTCATGAATGCCGGAAGAAAGCTCGGCCAGCTCTCAGCATGCTTTGTGCTTCCTGTGGGCGATTCCATGGAGTCCATATTCGATGCGGTAAAACAGACTGCCATCATCCACAAGTCAGGCGGCGGCACCGGGTTCAGCTTCTCGAGCCTCAGGCCGGGCGGCGATATTGTCGGCTCCACAAAAGGCGTATCATCAGGGCCCGTGTCTTTTATGACCGTGTTCGACACGGCAACCGAGGCGGTGAAGCAGGGTGGCACCCGGAGAGGTGCGAATATGGGTATTCTCCGCGTTGACCATCCTGATATCCTCAACTTCATCACTGCCAAAGACGACAACACACGGTTCAACAACTTTAATATCTCAATCGCCATAACCGACCGTTTCATGCAGGCGGTCAAGGACGATACAGACTATGAACTGGTCAATCCAAGGACCAAGAATGTCGTCAGATCACTCAAGGCACGGGAGGTATTTGACCTCATTGTCAACCATGCCTGGAAGAATGGTGAGCCCGGCATTGTCTTTATCGACAGGATCAATGCCTCGAACCCCACGCCCAAGATCGGAGAGATCGAGTCAACGAACCCCTGCGGCGAGCAGCCGCTTCTGCCGTATGAGTCCTGCAACCTGGGTTCGATCAACCTCTCGATGATGGTCACTGAGGGCAAAGTAGACTATCAGAAGCTCAAGAAAACGGTATGGAAATCTGTACATTTCCTGGACAATGTGATCGACGTGAACAAATATCCTATCCAGAAGATAGCCGAGATGACGCGGGCTAACAGAAAGATCGGCCTCGGTGTTATGGGCTGGGCAGACATGCTGATCCTGATGGGCATACCGTACAATTCGCCTCAGGCCATTGAACTCGCAAAAGATGTAATGGGCTTTATCCAGAAAGAAGGCAAGAATGCCTCGTCTGCACTTGCAGAAGACAGGGGCGTATTTCCGAACTATGCTGAGAGCATCTATGACGGTAAGTTGAAGATGAGAAACGCGACCGTTACAACGATCGCTCCGACAGGCACCCTCTCGATCCTCGCGACCTGTTCATCAGGTGTCGAGCCGCTTTTCGCAGTCTCTTATGTAAGGAACGTCATGGAAGGCACCAAGCTCCTTGAGATCAATCCGTATTTTGAAAAGGTAGCAAAGGAGCGTGGCTTCTGGTCTCGTGATCTGATGGAAAAAATCGCGGACAAGGGATCGCTCCATGACTTTGACGAGATACCCGAAGACGTAAAGGCAGTCTTTGTTACTGCTCACGACATCAAGCCGGTTGAACATGTTGCCATGCAGGCAGCATTTCAGGAGTTTGTTGACAACGCAGTCTCCAAGACCGTGAACTTCTCCCATAGCGCAATGCCCAAGGATGTTGAGAACGTGTATCTTCTCGCATACCAGCAGAACTGCAAGGGCGTGACCGTGTACCGCGACGGCTCGCGCGATGAACAGGTGCTCTCGACCGGCAAGACAGGGGCAAAGCAGGCAGAGCCTCAGCCGACAGAGACAAAGATCGTCCCGAGGAAACGGCCTGATGCGATCATCGGCGAGACCCGCACCATGAACACCGGCTGCGGCACGATCTATGTAACCGTTAACGAGGATGGTAACGGCCATCTCTTTGAGCTCTTCACTCATATGGGCAAAGCAGGAGGCTGCGCATCAAGCCAGGCTGAGGCGATCGGCAGACTGGTAAGCCTTGCGCTCCGCTCCAACATAGAGCCTGATGTGATCATCAAACAGCTCAAAGGCATCACCTGCCACAACCAGACCTGGGCGAACGGCGGCAAGATTACCTCATGCTCAGATGCCATAGCAAAGGCCCTCGAGAAGTATATGGAGAAGGGAATCAAAGGCAACGGAAACGGCGGCGACAAGCACCATAGAGAGAATGTCTTTATCGGCCAGTGTCCGGAATGCGGCGGCACAGTTGAGCACGAAGGCGGCTGCGCGGTCTGCCATAGCTGCGGCTTTACCAAGTGCGCATAGAGGCTTAACTGAAATACATAGAACTTCCCAAAGGGCTGAACAGAAGTTCAGCCCTTTGGGTTTGAGCAACTCAGAAATCCTTCTAAAAAAACATACATGAACATACTCAACACCCTCGAAAGAAAGTTCGGCAGATATGCGATCAAGCAGCTGATTGTTTATATTGTCGGCATCAATGCGCTGATCTATATCCTCAGGATCGGCATGCCGGAGAGCGACGCGATCAGTAAGCTCCTGCTCGATCCACGACTCATCATGCAGGGTGAGGTCTGGCGGCTTATAACATGGGTATTCATACCGCCACCTGCCTCTCTGCTCTGGATCTTCTTCATTCTCTATTTCTATTACATGATCGGCACAGGCCTGGAGCATGAATGGGGGAGCTTCAGGTTTAACATGTACTACTTCACCGGCGTGGCAGCAACAGCGATTGCCGCCTTTATAACCGGCCAGGGCGCAACAGCTCTTTACTTGAATCTTTCGCTTTTCCTGGCTTTTGCATACGTCTATCCCGATTTTCAGATCCTTCTGTTTTTCATCGTTCCGGTGAAGATCAAATACCTTGCATGGCTGAACTGGGCCTTTATCGCATTCACGATCCTGACAGCGCCGCTTTCAGGAAAAATTGCAGCACTTGTCTCTGTCTCGAATTATTTTCTCTTCTTCGGCAGCGATATCATCAGTAATGTAAAGCACCGGGGTTCGGTGTACCAGAGAAGAAAAGGGTTCAGCAGTTCGATCAATACGCCGCTAAAAAAAGGCTTTATCCATAAATGCACAGTCTGTAGCATGACCGAGAACGACGATATTGCCATGGAGTTCAGGTACTGCTCGACCTGCGAAGGCGATCACGAGTATTGCATGAAGCATCTGAAAGCTCATGAGCATGTAAAAAAGGCTGACCAGCCGGCAAGCTGACAGGCTGATAAGCTGACGAAAATGAACTATAAACACTTTATCAATCACCAATGCGAGTTTCTGCCATGCCACAAGCTGGATGACTGGAAGTCCTGCCTCTTCTGCTACTGCCCGCTCTTTCTGCTCGGCTGTTCAGGCAACTTCAGCATCCTGCCGACCGGCTTCAAGGACTGCTCCCAATGTGTCATCCCCCATACAGAAGAGGGCTGGGAAATGATCCAGGAAGAACTCCAGAAACAGCTTTACCACCAAGGGAAACAACACAAGCTGCCTTATTGAGCCTCAAATGCTGAAGCAGGCGGCATACTCTCAGCGCTGCATTAAAAAACGGAGGGGAGGAGTCGGTGAAAATGCACTGCCTGCGATACCTCAGATGATGAAATAGAATATTACGGGGCAAATGTCAGGACATCATTAACGGTAAACTGCCGGCAACCAGTTCTCACGGTGAGATAATATCGCATTGCAGGGCTTTTCAACGGCTTTCCCTGATGATCAATTCAACTCGACGGATAGCAAGTGCCGAATCGCGCAGAGAGAATGCACTATGTCGTATAATGTCATCCATGCAGGATATCCTTTTCCCCTTTGGACTTATCATCCTGGCAGGTGTGGCCTGCAGAAGGTTCAGGATCGGCAGCGTAGACGCTGACTCGCTCCGCCAGAGCATCAATGTCATGGTGCTGAACATCTTTCTCCCTGCCCTCTGCATAAAGACGCTCTATACCTCCAGCATTAATATCGAGACAATACTGATCCCGGCAACCGCAATCGTAACAACGCTCTCGACGCTGGCCATTGCGATAATGGTCTATACGCTGCTCAGCAGGATAATGCATCTCACGCCGCAGGAAAAGGGGGTGCTTGTCATTTCCGCTGCATTTGGAAACGTCACGTACCTCGGGCTTCCGGTGCTGACAGGACTGTATGGTCCGGGTGCCGCAAAGTACGCCCTCTTTTATGACCTCCTTGCAACAACCCCGGTCCTCTGGCTTGCGGGCGCATCACTTGCGGCCCGGTACGGTGAGAACAGAAGAATGACTCTGAGAGAATCGATAATAGCTATTGGAACCCTTCCGCCGATCTGGGGCATAGCCTGCGGCATTGTTTTCAGGGTGGCCGGCATACCCCTTCCTGCTTCTTTCCTGAAAGCACTTGATATGCTCGGAAGCCTTGTTGTGCCACTGATGATCTTCAGCATCGGGCTGGCGCTTACGCTGCCGAGGGTAAGCCACGCGTACGCCATTATTCCTGCGGTTATCATTAAAATGCCTCTCTCGCCGCTCATCTCATTCGTGACAGGGAAATCGCTCGGCCTGCAGGGACAGGCCCTTTCCTCCACCCTGATAGAGGGCGCCATGCCGACCATGGTTCTTTCACTTTTGATTGCATCGCGGTTCAAGCTCGATATTGCCTTGTCTGCGTTCATAATCGTGATAACAACAGTCCTTTCCTTTATTACCCTCCCGATTGCGGTCCATATCACTGGCCTGATGGTAAAGTAACAGCAGCAGAATTGAACAAACAAAGTTCATGACTGAGCAGAAAATTTATTGATTATGCTCATGGTTTTCACTATAATGAAACCAGATTTCAAGCATGATTTTCTATAAGGAGGTTTTTATTTATGAAAAAGATCACAACAATTATTTTGGTATTGGCTTTTCTCGTTGTATCGGTCCCCGTGTTTGCAGGCACTGAAAATGATGGGCCTATTGCCGGAGACACGATTTTTATGCGGCCCCTTGGTATCGTATCTATTATAGGAGGTGCTGCGCTCTGGGTAGTTTCATTTCCCTTTGCGCTCATAACCGGAAGTGTGCCCGATACCACGGAGACCCTGATAACCAATCCGATAAAATATACCCTTGCAAGGCCAGTGGGCGATTTTGATTACGTGCCTGCTTCTAACCGGGTAGACGAGAATAAACAGTAATTTGTTTCATATCCGATCAGTGTTTGCTGATCATTACAACGGATTGACTGTAACAGGGTTGCAGCCTAAAGACCATATGGCTGTAACCCCTTTTTTTTGTGGCGCACCTGCCCTGACCTGATATATCCACTGCCATGTTCAGAATACTCCTTGCTGAAGACAATAAGGACAACCAGGCAGTGTATCGAAAGATGCTCGAAAGAGCAGGTTACAATAGCGACATTGCAGAAAACGGCAGAGATGCTGTGGAGGCCTTCAAGATGTCTTCCTATGACCTCATTCTAATGGACCTGCAGATGCCCGAGATGGATGGCATAGAGGCAACTGAGGAGATCAGACGCCTTAAAAACGGCAAGAGCGTTCCTATTATTGCCTTCTCGGCTCTTCCTGCAGACTCTCACCGGCAATCATGCCTTGATCAGGGGATGAATGATTTTCTGCATAAACCCTGTGATGAGCAGTTACTCGGTGCCTGTTTGGATCTATGGCTCCGTATGAGACCGAAGATCCTTATTGTTGACGACATGAAGGAAAGCAGACGGCTGCTGAAGCATTTTCTGAAGGAAACCCCCTATACATTACTCACAGCAAAAAACGGCATAGAGGCCATAGCAGCGGTTAAGAAGGAGGACCACATATCCCTGATCCTGATGGATATGGAGATGCCGGTTATGGATGGATACACAGCCACACGGACCATACGCTCCATGATAACCAGCAGCAAAATTCCGATTATTGCCATGACAGCCCACGAGGGCGAACGTGAAGTACAGCAGTGCCTTCGGGCAGGCTGTACCGGATATCTAAGCAAGCCTGTAACACGCCAGACAATCATGAAAATGCTCTCTGAGCATCTGAAAATACCGGAAACCATTTCGCATCGCAATCAGGAGCCGGGAGAATGTATGTCCGGCGTGGTCGAAATTGATCCTGATATCGCTGAACTGGTTCCAGGATTTCTTAATAACCGGAAGGGAGATACGGCAAAGATCAGCAGGCTACTTGAGGAAGGGAATTTAGAAGAAATTCGCATTATCGGTCACAGTATGGCGGGCAGCGCAGGGGGATACGGTTTCCCCGAGATCGGGAAGATTGGAAAAGCCATAGAAGCGGCAGCGCTGACCTCACGGATTGAAGACATTAAGAAGGCAAACAGCACGCTGGCCGAGTATCTGCTAATCGTTAACGTTGCGGTGAGAAAAAAGACCTGAACCGTTCTACTGCAGCAGTATGCTCATTTTCGTTAAAAGATCACTTTTCGAAAAAGGCTTCACCATAAAGGCATCGGCCTTAAACTCGATTACCTCGAACTTGTATTTCTGGTTCTTATAGACACTCGACATGAGGATCACCTTCGGTTTTTTCTTCAGCCTCGGCTCTTCCTTGATCTTCTTGCAGAGCTCAAACCCATGAATACCCGGTATCAGGCCATCAATAATAGCAAGATCAGGCTGATGGCTAAGCGTCATTTCGAACGCTTCATCCCCCCGCCGTGATAGCAGAATCTCATGGCCGGAATCTTTCAGAAAATGCTGGATCAGCACAAGCGTATCAGCGTCATCCTCTACAATCAGGATCTTTTTTTTGCTCTTGCCCGAATCTGTCATGTACCCATCTTCCCCTTGAGTTTTTCCTGACACCCCTTAATGCCATACGGGGCAACCCTCTGCAGAGCTGCGTGGTGCCTCACTGCAGTGTAACACTTTAAAATAATATATACCTTGGAGTAAAAAAACAAAACAAGAATTTTGCAGCATCACGTTTCGGAAATATTCTGCCAGCGTTTATACTATAAGCCAGACAAGGGAGGTCACTGATGGCCAAGGCAAGACATATCACACTATTACGCATCTGTCTCACGGCTGCACTTTGCGTGTGCCTTCTCCTGAGCTCATGTGCCCAGCAGGAAGTTAAACCACAGCAGAAGCCTGCGAGGGTAGCACTGGTGCTTGGAGCCGGTGCGGCACGCGGCTTCGCGCATATCGGTGTTCTCAAGATTCTTGAGAATAATAAAATCCCCGTCCATATGGTCGTCGGAACAAGCGCAGGCAGCTTTGTCGGCAGCCTCTATGCGTATGGGTTTACGTCTTTCCAGCTCCAGAAGATGGCCAATACTCTTGATAAGAACGAGATCATTGACTTCACCGTGCCGGACAACGGATTCGTTAAGGGAGAGAGGCTCGAAGAATACGTCAATGTTATGGTAAAAAACACTCCGCTTGAGAAGATGAGGATACCCTTCTATGCTGTTGCAGCCAATATCCAGAACGGACAGGAGACGGTATTTTCAAGAGGTAATACCGGCACGGCAGTTAGGGCAAGCTGTTCAATACCCGGCATATTCAGGCCGGTGAAAATAGATGGCAGGATGTATGTAGACGGCGGCGTAGTCAGCCCAATCGCTGTTGATGCTGCGCGAAGACTGGGAGCAGACTTTGTTATTGCGGTTGACATCTCGGCTGATATCGATGCTCGCCAGCCCGAGGGAACTCTTGAGACAATCCTGCAGGCCGCAGGGATAATGCATTCGAAGATCTCCGCCATACAGCTTGCAAGGGCCGATGTGGTCATACGACCTAAGGTGGGCCGCATCGGGTCTGCAGACTTTGATAAACGTCTCGACGCCATGATTGAAGGGGAAAAGGCAGCACTCGAAATGCTGCCGCAGATCCAGGCCATTCTTGCCCGGCTGAAGCAGGAAAAGAGAATAGATTAAGCGCAGCCATTCTGCTGCGGTTATATCCTGATGTCATTGACAGATTATGGATTCAAGCAGTTTCCAAAGAACTTACGCAACCGGAGATGTAATGAAAATATGGATAATGAGGTGAGATCATGAAATATCAGACAGGCAGACCAGGCAGAGTTGTTGTAGTGCGTTTCGAGGATAGGGACGATGTGCTTTCAAATCTTGTGCAGATTGCCAAAGAGGAAAACATCCGGGCAGGAGTTGTTCATCTTGTCGGCGGTATGCGAGAAGGAAGCATTGTCGTAGGGCCGGAGACCGACGAGTTTCCGCCAAGGCCTGTATGGAAGAAGTTAGGCGAATCGCACGAGGTTGTCGGTTTCGGCACGATTTTCTGGCAGGATGACGAACCAAAGGTTCATTTCCATGGGGCATTTGGCAAGAAAGATATGGTCAAGGTCGGCTGCCTCAGAGCAGATTCAGAGACCTTCCTTGTTCTCGAGGCAGTGATCACAGAAATAGAAGGCATAACTGCCCGGAGAGAACTCGATTCTGTGTCAGGGATGGTGCTGCTGAAACTGTAGAATTCTTTGCTATTGCAGGCCAATCAGGAGAAAAGTGGCTTGACCTCAAGTTTTTGGACCAGGCCTTGTCAGCATCGGGACACTGACGCAATAGCCCGAGTCCCCATCGTATCCGGCTTTTATTGACCAAAATTCGGCTATAAGTGATAAAATAAACTGTAATAATCTACAATTTTGCGTATAGGGGGAAATGTGAAACTTCCGAATAGAAAAGGATTTACACTGATCGAGGTTATCGTCGTCGCAGGCATCATCGCTGTTCTTGCCGGGATACTGGTGCCGCTGATCTTCAAGGAAATCGATGAATCAAAGATCACCAGGGCCAGTGCAGACGTGAAGTCTATTTCATCGGCACTATTTGTATTCAGAAAGGATACCGGCCAATGGCCCGTGAGTGCAAGCTGCGAGCCGACCATCACTCTGCTTCACGGCAGCGGTACGCTGCCAGCTTTTGCTGCTGCTACTTGGGATCAATCCTCTTTTAATTCATTAAATTTCTATCTAAATACCGATGACAATGGTTGCTGGCCGACGACTTGGAAGGGTCCTTACATGGCAACAGTCTCGCCCGATCCATGGGGGTACGCTTACGTGATCGATGCAAAGGAATTTATGACCAATGGCGCTACCTGGTTGCTTTCGGCGGGTCCGAATGGGAATGTGGAGACAGGGATTGCTGATGCTGCACCGGTAGGTGACGATATCGGAGTGCGAATAAAGTAACACCTTAAGAGATTGAACGGTTTTTTTATAGCGAGGTGAATACAGAATGGGTATTTTACGATCTGATAAAGCAAAGGGTATGAATCGGAATACTAAATTCAGGCTTATGCCATTATTGACGCTGGCCTTTTTTATTTTCATGTATGCTGCGTTCTATACCCCAAATACTGCAATGGCTGCCCCGCCGACTTTTCAGGCAGCCGGCCCTGTGTCTGCGGGCCCTGGGGGTATTACCGTTGCATGGCCAGCTCACCAAGTAGGTGACATAGCGCTTTTGCTCGTCGAAACAGCGAACGAGGCTGTGACATTTACCACTCCAGCAGGATTCGTTGCAGTAGCGAATTCTCCCCAAGGGACTGGTACGGCAGGTGATGACCCTGCAACGCGACTATCAGTTTTCTGGGCACGTGCAACATCCGCTGCTATGGCAAGTCCTGTTCTTCCTGATAACGGAAAAGATCATCAGATTGGCCGGATAATAACGTTTCGTGGGGTTGTGGGAACAGGAAATCCATGGGATGTCACCGCTGGGGCTGTGGCTACGACCACATCCACAAGTGTTTCTATCCCAACGGTTACGACAACGGTTGCTGACACCCTTGTTGTTACAATAGTCGCAAATATGACTGAGACAACTACTGCCCAAACCTCTGGATGGACGAATGCTAACCTGGCGGGATTGGCCGAGATTGTTGATAGCAATACTACATCAGGCAATGGTGGTGGTTTTGGTGCAGCTGCCGGTGTACAATCTGCTGCCGGGGCGACTGGGGCAACAACGGCAACGCTAGCTACTGCCTCTGTTCAGGGGCTGATGACGATTGCTCTCATGCCGGCGGACACGACTCCTCCTTCAGTCACGATCAATCAGGCGGTTGACCAGGCAGACCCGACTTCAACCTCTCCGATCAACTTTACGATCGTCTTCAGCGAGGCGATCAATCCCGCTACGTTCACCGCTGCTGACGTTACTCTTGCCGGAACAGCAGGGGCCACTGCGGTTACTCTTTCGACATCGGACAACATCACCTGGAATGCGGCGGTATCAGGAATGGCTGCTTCAGGCACCGTAATCGCCAGCATAGCTGCAAATGCTGTTCAGGACCTGGCGGGAAATAATAATACGGCATCCACCAGCACGGATAATACGGTGACCTGGACTTTGGGAACCTATACCACGACCTGCGCCAACGGAGGCAAGGACGGTCCTGCCACCATCTCGGGTATTGTCAATACCTACTACCCAGGGAATGGCAATCCGGCCGCAGGTGCAACCTCCATCCCTGTTGGTGCACTCGATGCCAGGGGTGCGGGAACTGCCATAAGTACAGGTGATCTTTTGCTGGTAATCCAGATGCAGGACGCTGACTTCAATTCGTCGAATAATGCAACGTACGGCGATGGACAAAACGCAGGTTCCGGATACACAGCGCTGAATCGGAGTGGTCTGTATGAATACGTTATTGCCACAGGGCCGGTTGCAGCAGGATCAGTCCCTATCCAGGGCTCAGGCGCAGGCAATGGTCTGGTAAACAGCTTCCGCACACGAACCTATGCAGCTGACAATATAATCAGCACATTTCAGGTAATACGCGTTCCCCAGTATTCTGCAGCAACAATAGCCGCAGCAACAACAGTTACCGCCCCCTCATGGAACGGCAGCACCGGCGGTGTGGTTATCATGGATGTTGCAGGCACTCTTACGATCGATGGCACAGTTGATGTAAACGGTCTTGGGTTCAGAGGGGGTATGGGCAGACAGCTTGCTGGCGGAGCCGGCGCGAATACTGATTATCGGACATTGGCAACGAATGCTGCAAATGGTTCAAAAGCAGAAGGCATAGCAGGCACTCCCCGATATGTGAACCGTCCAGCAACTTTTAATGGGGCACCTGTGCAGGTGGATACCGGCGCAGAGGGATACCTTAACGGCTCATACGGCCGCGGCGCTCCTGGAAATGCAGGCGGCGGCGGAACAGACGGCAATACTGCTGCAAACGACCAGAACTCGGGCGGAGGTGGCGGAGCCAACTACGGCTGGGGCGGCAAAGGCGGCAACTCCTGGAATTCGAATATCAACGTGGGCGGCGAGGGCGGCAGCTATGTAACCGGTCTTGCCTATAACCGAGTTGTTCTGGGCGGCGGCGGCGGTGCAGGTTCCACGAATAATGCTACTGCTGAAAATCTTATTTTTACTAATCCTCCCGGACTTGCCTGTTCCTCTGGCGCCGCATGCAGCAGCGGTGCTCCGGGCGGGGGTATTGTCATCCTCAGAACAAAGATATTTACCGGTTCCGGGACTGTTACAGCAGAAGGCGGCGACGGATACAATGTCGGCAATGACAGCGCAGGCGGCGGCGGCGCAGGCGGAAGCATTGTGCTTGATTCCCAGATCGGCGGAGTGGTAACCGCTTCGGTCAGAGGCGGCGATGGCGGCAATGCCTGGAGAAATGGCGGAGCCACGCTGGCTGATCGTCACGGCCCTGGCGGTGGTGGTGGCGGCGGATTCCTTGCGTACTCTCCGCAGTCCGGCCTTGTGGTGCTTGCAACAATTGATGGCGGCATAAATGGAAAAACAACGACCCTGACTGATTATTATGGAACAACCTCATCCGACGGCGGCATAACCATATTCGAAAGCCCTACTGTTTCCGGACCAAAGTCGAGCGCAGCCTGTCTGCCTGTGCTGACTGTTTCCAAATCAACGAGCACATCGACCATATCAGGACTGCCCGGCACAGCGGCCTACACTATCAGAGTCGCAAACGACACGGGTAAAAGCACT
This sequence comes from uncultured Nitrospiraceae bacterium, assembly GCA_964461065.1. Lineage (GTDB taxonomy): Bacteria > Nitrospirota > Thermodesulfovibrionia > Thermodesulfovibrionales > UBA6898 > UBA6898. The sequence continues at coordinate 4,774 of CAYWRK010000037.1, read as the reverse complement.
GCCCAGCAGGTGGTCATCTCTGACAATCTGCCGGGTGTGCCGGCCCTTTTCACAAACGCTTCAAATCCCCCGACCAGCATTGCATATACTCCGAACTCAGCTCCGTGCAATGCATCGCGGACGTCAACAACCAATGCTGCGACAGGCATATCCAATCCTGCCTGGTCGAGCTGGGACATCCCCTCAGCCTGCGAAGTCGCCATTACCTTTAATGTCACTGTTCCTGCAGGAACAGTCCCGACAACATATCAGAACCCGGCAACAGCAACCTATCTCGACCCTGAGCGCACAACTTCCTCTGGCACGAAATCTGTGACGTACAATCCGAGCAGTTCGACAGCAGAGGATGTGTCTGTTCTTGCTCCGCCTTCAATATCAGAGGCATTCGGTGCAGCGTCTATTCTCGCCGGCGCAAGCACTACACTTACCATGACTCTGACAAATCCGAATGTTGCGGCGATCACTGCTCTCGGCTTTACGAACAACCTCCCGACTGCTGCAGCAGGAGCGCCTGACAATATGACGATTGTGAATACCATTGCTCCTGGCGATGATCCAACAACTACATGCGGAGGTTCTCCGGTCTTTACCGCGGTTAATGGCAGTGGGACTTTCACGGTGAGCGGTCTTACCATTCCTGCAAACAGCTCCTGCACTGTAACCATCACGGTGACAGCACCGACCAATGGGATCTATGTAGATACCATCCCTGCAGGCGCGATCAGCAGCAGTGCCGGCACCAATACAGATCCTGCAACTGCCTCTCTTCTGATCGGGAATATAGCAAATCCTAATATATTAATGCCGCCGACAATGACCAAGTCCTTTCTGACCAATCCTCTTCAGGTGGGCGGGACTTCTGTCCTGAGATTCGTTCTGACCAATCCAAACGCTGCAAGGTCTGTCGGTTCTGCAGGCTTCATAGATACACTGCCGACTGAACTTGTGATAGCTAATCCAAATGGGCTGTCCAATAGTTGCGGCGGCACGGTTACTGCAACGGCTGGCACCAACTACGTTTCCCTTAATACGAACGGGACAATCCCTGCGGGAGGCACCTGCACGGTTGACGTGAATGTTACCGCCAGATATTCAGGGATCTACCAGAATACTACGGGCCAGGTGGTTGGTGACACAGGCACTGGAAACCGGGCAAGTGATACCCTCCGTGTGATGGCGCCGATTGTGGTAGATAAAGACTTTGTCTCAAACCCGGTTGCAACAGCAACTGCTACTGTTCTGCGTATAACTCTCACCAACCCCAACAGTATTGCAGTAACAGGCGCCACCTTGACCGACACGTATCCGACAGGCCTGGTAAATACAGGAACGCCCTCGCCGGCAACCACCTGTGCAGGCTCACCGACACTCACTGCTGCCCCAGGCGGGTCAAGCCTTACGGTCGGCGGCACCGGTGCAACTCTCCCTGCCAACAGCTCCTGCACTGTCACGGTAAATGTCCAGGCAGCCTCAGGCGGCAGCTACACCAACAGCACAGGGCCTGTCACGACCACAAATGCCGGAACTGCACCTTCGGCATCCTCAACTCTTAATGTGCTGTTCCCTCCTCAGGTGAGAAAGGTCTTCAGTCCTGATCTGATCTCAAATGGCGGACAGTCAGGCATGCAGATAATTATCAGCAACCCGGCTTCCAATCCCGCAACCCTCACCGGGGTTGCGCTTTCGGATACATACACAGGTAACATGACGAATGCTGCTACAGGAACAGTGCTCTGCACCGAGGGCTCCTCTGCGACCCTGACAGGGGGCGTTAATGGCGGAACGACTGTGGGCATTACAGCCGGTTCGATACTGTCGGGCGGCTCATGCATGATCACACAGCTTGTGACCGCCTCGACAAACAACACCAATACGACCTCTGCACCGACCTCTACCAACGGCGGCACCGGAGTTGCTGCTACGGCGATGCTGAAGATCATGCAGCCGCTTCTGGTCTCAAAATCCTTTGCGAACTCCCGTCCTGCTGCAGCGACTGCGGTGGTAATGACAATTACCCTTACGAATCCAAACCCGGATATAGTCAAGAACATAACCTTTACCGACAACTATCCGGCTAATCTTACCAATACCGCAACCCCTACCCCTGCTTTCAGTCCTGCGAACTGCCTCGGAACCGGTGCAAAGCTTACTGCTGCTGCAGGCGGCAATTCAATCAGACTTGACAACGGCATGATGTACCCGAACACGACGTGCAGCATCACGGTCAATGTGCAGCTGGCAGCAAATGCTTCTGTAGCAAATGCAACCGGGTCGGTAACCACGGCCAATGCCGGAACATCACCGGGAGATACAGCGACGATTTCAAATGGGACAGGGGTCGGTCCTATAGAGCTTTCAAAGACGTTTACTCCGGCTGTTATTAATGTGGGTGCGACTTCAACCCTCGGATTTACGATCACCAAGCCGGCCGGTTCTGCGGCCGCAGCCATAACATTCACTGATGTCCTACCCGCGGGTCTCAGCGCTGTAAACACAGTTGCTCCGGTTGCCGCCTGCGGCGGCACCTATACCATAACCGGAAACAATACCATTACCCTGACCGGCGGAGCACTTGCTGCCGGAGGAAGCTGTTCGTTTAATGTGACGGTGACCGGTACTGCAGCAGGTCCCTATGTAAACCGGACCGGCCAGATAACAGCCACCGGTCAGACCGGCAACTATGCTGAGGCAACTATTGAGGTTAAGACCGCGCCTTCGATAAGCAAGTTCTTCGGATCTGCGTACATGGCGCCGGGTGCAACGACCCAGCTCACAATTCGCATTGACAACCCAAACAGCACCGCAATAACAACCAGTGCGGTTTTCACCGACACCTTCCCTACCAGTCCGGGTGCAATGACCTTGGCAAACGGCTTTGTTACGAATAATACCTGCGACTTGCCGGTCTGGGATTCAAATGTTCTAAGTGACACAAGTCTGATCTATGCCCCCTCTGCTTCTCCGGTTGGGGTGCTTACAGACTTTGGCGCTGGCACGGTTGCGTCAGCCACCGGTACGGTTAATCAGGCCCTGTCAGGCGCTTTTGCTGTTCCTGCAGGCACCTCCAGGCTGCTGCTCGTGGTTCTGGAGCTCGAGGCCAATGCAGCTGCTGATGTCATATCGGTAAATACCGCCACGTACGGCAGCCAGAACTTGACCCAGCTCTATATCACGCCTGCCGGTACATTCAACAGAATCTATGTCGGTTATCTCAATGAAAAAGGTATTGCTGAAGCGCTCACCTCAACGCTTACCGTCACCCTGAGTAATGCAGCCGCGCCGACATGGGCCCTCATGAAGGCTGGTGTCTTCAGTAATGTGAACCAGATTAAGCCCTTCACCTCATCCCCTGAGCCGGGCGGCGCACAGTATGTGGCCAACTTCAATGATACAGCGGCCGGTACGTTTAATTTTGGGGCTACGCCTCTTACGGTTAAAAACAATGGTCGGGCAATGTATTTTTCTATCTTCGATGCTGGCGCCACTACTGCAACCGTACCTGCCGGCTTTACCGGAGAAATGTTCGATCACACCTCTGATGCGGGAAATGCTTTCCGCGTCGAGGGTGGATATAAGACAATTCCGGCTGACGGAACAGAGACCGGTACCAACATAATCCTGTCAGCGGCTCAGCGTTATGGGGTTGTGGGACTTGCGCTTCAGCCCAATACCTATGCAGGCACAGGGAATGCCGGTATCCGGATACCGATCGGCACGAGCATCCCTGCAGGCGGCTGTGAGTTTACCGTGAATGTGACGGCCAGCGCAGCAGGAACATACACCAACACAATCGCTGCCGGAGCATTGCAGACAAGCGCAGGCAACAATGTAAATGCTGCCTCTTCTACACTGGTCATACCGAAACTCCCGCCTCTGGTTACCGAGGTCTTTGTGCCTGCAGCGATCAACGCGGGCGGAACCAGCAGGCTGATAATGACATTCGAAAACCCCAATGCAATACCGATATCGCTCACAGCACTTTTCACCAATACTCTGCCTGCCGGCGTGGTTCTTGCCGGAACTCCTAACATTGTCACGACCTGTTCCGGTGGCACTACAGGAGGAGCGGGAGGTAGCTCAACCGTTACGTTGTCGTCAGGCACCCTCATTCCGGCTGGAACTTTTGAGGTGCCGGGTTCATGCACGCTCAGCGTGGATGTGACTGCAGCAGCCTCAGGAATTTATACGGATACGATACCTGCCGGTGACCTTCAGACAACAGCAGGAAGCAATGCTGATACAGCTACCGCGGTCCTGACCGTACGTCAGATTTCTCCACCAACAGTTTCAAAGGCCTTTGGCGATGTCTCGATCGGCGACTCAGGAGTGGCATCGAGGCTGACAATTACTCTCTCCAACACAAATGCAGGCACGGCAACCTTGTCTGCAAACCTTGTTGACACGCTCCCTGCGAATCTGGTGATCGCAACACCGAACGGGCTTACAGGCACCTGCACCCTTGGTTCGGTGACCGCGACTGCCGGTGCAAGTACGATAACCTATGCAAGCGGCGCAACGATTCCGGCAGGAGGCTGCACGATCGTCGTAAATGTCACAAGCACCATTGTTGCGGTATATACCAACACCATTGCAGCGGGCGCACTCCAGACAGATCTTGGTAACAATCCGGGGCCGACATCTGACACACTTTTTGTTGTTCCCACCCTGGTCACCTTATCCGACTTCAGCGCATACAACGTAGACGGAAGAGTTGTCGTGCAGTGGTCCACATCCTCCGAGATCGACACCGCAGGATTCTACCTCTTCCGGTTCG
>CAYWRK010000036.1:0-24176 GCA_964461065.1 uncultured Nitrospiraceae bacterium | reverse complement strand
CGAACCGGAAGAGGTAGAATCCTGCGGTGTCGATCTCGGAGGATGTGGACCACTGTATAACAACCCTGCCATTTTCGCTGTACGCGCTGAAGTCGGATAATGTGACAAGGGTGGGAACGTAAGAGACGGTCTTGCTCACCGTATTTGACGTCACCCCGGCCACTGTGGAAGAAGCGGTATTTGTCACAAATCCGGTTGCAACATCCCCTCCTGTAATAGTATATGCAGCCGTGCAGGTTATGCTCTCAGCCGGATCAAGATAGTTATCGCTGTCTCCGATTGTGCTGACTGCCGGGCAGGTGACAGAGACTTTGTCGTCAGCAACGGTCACCGGGCCGACAAGAGCAGCAGCGCCGCTATTCGTAACAAGGTAGCTGTAGTGTAATAACGAGCCGACAACTTCAAAAGAACTCTCTGTAACGCTCTTGGCGATGGTCAGCCCTGTCGTTGCGTATGTAGCCGTCGATGGGGTTGAATTATATTCAGTGCTGCTGTATGTGCCATGGGATGTCGCCGTGTTCGGGTGAGAACCAGAAGATGCCGCCACCGGGCCGACCACGCAGGTAGCAGAAGGATCAACGGCTGCAGTTCCAACCGGCAGATTCGGCAGCGTTTCAGGAGAGTTGATTGTAACCCAGGTACAGGTTATAGGATTGCCAAAAGTGCCGGCGAGCGTTGGATCAGTAACATTAAATGGGAAAAATGTGACGTCTCCAACATTTTCGACAGTAAATTTATAATAGACGCTTGCGCCTGCTGCAATGGCCAGGCTATCGAACCATGGCCCCGTAGATGTGCCTCCTACCTGCTTCTTTATTGAGATCTTCGGATTTACGGCATTAACCGTAAGTGTATCCGAAGCCGTATTACCATTGACCGTCGAGCCATTGATGATATGCCCAACGGTTCCGGTAGTATTAGTGTACGTTCCCGTTGTGGCCGCAGTAACCTTTACGGTAATAGTGCAGCTCCCTCCCGCAGCAATTGTGGCGGTGTTCGTGTCGGTCGATGAGCCTAACCGGATGCTGTCATGACCAGCGGCAACAGCAGTGGTGCCATCGCTTCTGTATAATGTGCCGGGAGTTCCCCCGGTGGAACAGGTATTTGTTACCGTGAGCGGTGAAGCCACTGTCATTGCACCGGGTGAGACAGGGAAGGTATCGGTGAATTTGACACCGGAAAGGGCATCGTTAGTGTTCGGATTGGTAATGGTGAAAGTGATGGTCGAAGTGCCGCCGGTTGTAATGGGATCTGTGCCAAATTGTTTGGTAATTACCGGAGGCAGTAAAGCTATCAAATTTGCAGTGGCATATCCTGTAGAAGAGATGTTACTGCCGCTTTCAACAGCACTGACAAGTTCGCTGACATTCGTACTCACCCCGGCGACATTGGCCTTAACTGTGGCTGTGACGGTGCAGGTGGCGCTTCCTCCTCCGGCAAGACCAATCCTCGCTTCCTTACTGACAATCTGATTGCTTAAGGCAGGTACGACTATGCTTGTGGTGAGGGATGTATCACTCGCAATCGCAGATACTACATAGGCAACAGCATTGATGTAGATCGTGGTTCCAACTGCCAGTTCCTTTTGAAAGAAGGTGCCCGTTCCGGTGACTGTAGTGGTGCCGTTCGTGGTAACCGTGCCCCGCAGCATCCTGCTGGGATATATACTAAGGCCGCTTGCCGTGGGGCCGTTCCATGCACTGGTCATGGTCATTGAGGTTGCGTTGGCAATGGAGGATACGGTAAGACGCACCGAATTGATGAAGACGATATCTCCCACCACCAACTGCGTGTTGAAAGAGGTTCCCGAGCCGGTAATGACGGCACTGGCATTTGTGGCTGTTACCGTCCCTGTAAGGTTGTCACCAAAGAAATAGGGCTGATTCGTAACAGCCGAAGGGGTTGTCGACAGTGTCAGGGATGTTTGGCTGGTAATGGTTGCGATCCGGTAATTCACCGAATTGATAGAGATACGGGCTCCTACCTGTAATTGTGTCTGAAATGCAGTGCCTGTGCCGGTGACAGTGGTGCTCGCACCGGTAGTTGATACATACCCCTGCCCCCGGCTCCCTGACAGACTGATGGAATATTTCTCCGATGCACCCGTGACTGTGCCGCGGCAGGTGGTGGTGGGTGCAGCGGTCAGAGTCACCCCGGAACCAGCCGTTACGCTGCTGGCAGTTGAGCCGAGATAGTTTGAGGTGAGTGTCAGGGAAGTATCACTGGTAATTGCGCTGACTGTATAGTTCTTGAAACCGCTGAGGCCCAGGCCGGACCCAGTAGAGCCCGAATAGTTAGTGGTCAGGAGCAGGGCAGTATTGCTGATCACATCTGAAACCGTGTACCGTACTGCATTGATGACCACAGTGCCGCCCGATGCCAATTCAGTCGAGAACGCAGTGCCGGTGCCGGTGACCGCAGGACTGCTGTTTGTGACCGCCACAGTGCCTGTCAGGGCTACGGGTGTGGAAGGAATGGTTAGGATGCTGTTTACTACCAACTGGGTAGTGAAGGCAGTGCCTGTGCCGGTGACAACGGCACTTCCGTTGGTGACACCCACCGTCCCCTGCAAGCTTTGCGAGGGTAGATAGTCGTTAAAATTGATACCGGATAAGGTGGCTGAGGGACCCAGATTTGGATTTGTCACTGTGAATGTCAGTGTGGAAGTGCCGCCCACCGCGACTGGACTGGGAGAAAAAGCCTTGGTTATGTTGGGTGGGGTAAGGTCACGACAGCCATAAATAGCGACATTATCAAGTCCAGTATAGGCAGTATTGCTATTTTTACCCTGCCCAACAAAAACGATCCTAAAATAGGTAGTGATCAGCCCGGTTTGATTCGCCTGTATGGTCGGGGCAGTGTACCAAGTGTTTACGTCTACGTTTGTATTCAAAGTAGTGGTTGAATAAATTTGTGTGAAATTTGTGCCATCAGTGCTGGAAAAAACATATACTTCATTGTTTGCTGCAGCTGCCCAAGATCCATTTGGAGCTATGTAATAATCAAAGCCAATGCTTGCACCAGTAAAATTAGCAGTATCAACTGCAAATTGATAATAAGAGCTGTTAGTTCCAGTAGGTATGCCAGTATCAGGCCAACCAAGCAAAACTTTCCACGCATTGCCAGGATTCCCGACGGTGGTGTCGATGGATGCGGTTCCTGTGCCGCTGTATGAGGCAGTGGCTGAAGTGACCGCGCCGGATTTGAACGAATATGTCGGTGGGGAGGAGCCCGCTCCTGTTCCCATGTTCCAGCTGGCGGCCTCGATGCCGCACGTTGGTGGAGGTGGGGCAGGGGCGGTGCTGACTGTCAGGGTATCCGTGGCGGCACTGCCGGTGTCGACCGAGCCGATATACAGGTGAGCGGATGTGTTGGTATATGGCGTGCCGGAGGCCGTAGGCGCAGTCACATTTATAGTGACTGAACAGGTTCCGTTTGCCGGGAGAATGCCATTGATCAGCTTGATGCCGACGTCCGCGGCTGCAAGGGCGCCGCCACTGCTGTTCTGCAGCGTTCCGCCGCAGGTGTTACTGAACGTCAGCGGCGAAGCCACAGTCATGGCGCCTGGTGATGTGGGGAAAATATCAATGAAATTTACATCGGTGAGACTTCCGCTGTTAGGGTTTCTGATTGTGAAGGTCAGGGCTGAAACACCGTTTGGCGTAATCGGATCAGGACTGAAGTTTTTTGAAATGGTTGCAGTTGCAGGATCAATGATGTTGGCGATCCGTGCGCCGACAGAAAAGTCTGCATTATAGTGATAGCTGCTGCCGGAGAAATCGTGAAAAAGGCTGTTGAGTGACTGGCTGGAGCCACCCCCGCTCAGTATTTTGACCGTATAGGTAGTGACCACAGTGCCGCCGGCCTTGTCATCCCCACCGACGCACGAGCGATAGTTGGGACTGTTGGGATCATTTTCCCAGATACAGGCATTAGCATACAGACTGCTGTTTGGGTTTGGAACGTTGGTGGTGTTACTGTCTGCTGTGTAGGTCGTGCTGACGGATAGGATCTGAAAGATGGTATTTGGAAAGTTGATGAAAGACTCTAATTGGTTATATCCCTGCGTTGCAGTAAAGCCTGCAAGTTCAATGGTATACGTATTGCCGACAAGAAGGTTCATGGCCCCGCCCGCAGGAATTGACGTGCCATTTAACTTAACTGACGTAATGCCGTTACGGCTCTGCGATACCAGATGCTCAACGTATAGTTCTCGGGGTGTGGGTGAAGAGGCCGTACCGGAGCTATCTGTTGCCGTAATATGGTAGCGCCTCGTTGTATCATACGCACCTGCCACCTGGTTGAGTTCTATTTCGAAATAGGCATCAGAACATGCTCCAGCTCCTATCGATGCAATCGTAATCTGGGATAGGGAACCGCTGCGAAGGTTGATGTTAGCATTAGCGGAATCCCATACAAAGTCAACCACGACATTGGTGGTGGCAACGCTGCTGCAGATCCGAGCTCCGACCGGAAAATATTTAGGACCACTCGTAGGGCTGTTACTGTCGAGCCCAATAATATTCCAGGTTATCGGAGAGACTGACAACGTCGTAGCTGCCTCTCCGAAAGCAGGCAACATCAAGGCCATTAGGATAATAATAAAAAGATGTCTTATTTTCATGTCAGCTCCGTTAGAGGGCTAAATCTAAAATGACGTTAATGGACCTGCTGAAGGATCTTTACCCAACTCTTTTTCTCATGTCCATTGTCGAGCAAAAGAGTTATATCATCCTCTTCCAATGACAGGGAGTTTACTACTCCTGCATTATCATTGGCAACTGTTAAAATGCTTATTTCCCTTGAAAACCTTTTGAAAATCTGGTATTCCATAGGGACGATGGAAGAGAAGCGCCAGCTGACCCCAGCAGAAGAGCATCTCAAAAGCATGGAGCAGAAGGTCGAGGACCTGCGGCTGCTTATGGATGTTTCTTCGATCATATCCTCCACCCTTGATTTCAATGAACTGATCGGCCTGGTTATGGAAAAGGCGAAGGTTGTTATGCATGCTGATGCCTGCTCGATCCTTGTGTATAACAAAAAGACCGAGAGGCTTGAGTTCGAGGTAGCGCTAACCAGTGATGAAACGAGCGGGGAGATCCTCAAAAAACATGTCACCCTCGGTCTTGGCGAAGGCATTGCAGGCTGGGTTGCGCAGAACCTTGAACCGATCATTGTCGGACAGGCGGCAGAGGACAACAGACACTCTAAGCAGGCAGATTCCAAAACAGGGTTTACCACGAAAAGCATGATCGCTGTCCCTCTGGTCGGCAGATCTGGGCTGATTGGCGTTGCCGAGATATTGAATCCTATCGGCAGGGATACATTTTCTGACTATGATCTCGAGATATTTCAGGCCCTCTGCAGGCAGATAGCGGTTGCCATGGAAAATGCGGTCTTCCACCGGGAATCGCTCGAAAAAGAACGGCTCAAGCAGGAGCTTGAACTTGCGGCAACGATCCAGAGGAGCTTCCTGCCCCCGCTGCCGGTATATGAAAAAGGGATCCTGAGGGTCTCTGGATTTACGCTTCCTGCCAAGCATGTGGGCGGCGATCTCTATGCCTTTGACGAGCCAGTTCAGGGCAAGCTTGGGGTGCTGATTGGCGACATCTCCGGAAAGGGCGTCTCTGCTGCGCTCTTCATGGCTAAGGCGATCAGCGATTTCAGATATCAGATGCATGGTGTTGATGATCCTGGCCTGGTGATGAACAGGCTGAACGAGCAGATGTCGAACACGCCGAGAGGCATGTTTCTGACTGCCATGTACGCGATCGCGGATATGCAGACAGGCAGCGTGAAGGTCTCTGTTGCAGGTCATCCGCCCTTTCTCTGGGTAACAGCAGATGACGTGAAGGTTATGGACCTTGAGGGCGGGCCTCCTGTCGGTATCATGGAGATCGACTATCCAATGCATGAACTGCAGCTTGCTTTGGGAGACAGACTGATCATGGTGACTGACGGTGTTTTCGATGCAAAGAATATCGAAGGCGAAAGGCTTGGTTTTGAAGACATCGTTGCCTTTGCGGTACGCAACAGGCATCAGGACAATCTGACTGATCTTATTGTCGATTTTGTGAGTAAGTTTACCGGTGCTGCGGACCGGGCAGATGACCTTACGATCGTTGAACTGAGGCGAGTAGCATGAAGTCTGCAGTGACATTAAAGGTCCAATCCCATCCGCGTTACCTCAGCCTGATCCGCGATGTGACCACGCGGTTCTGTCTGACCTGTGGTATTGATGATGACCTGACGGGAAAGATCAAGCTCGCAGTGGATGAGGCCTGCTCAAATGTGATCAAATATGCGTACCATGGAGACACGTCCGGGGGAATTGTTGTAAAGTACAGCTTCTCGAAAAAGAGGATATCTATCATTATTGAGGACAACGGGGAAAAGGCCGATCCCGAAAAGATCCGGGGACGGGATCTTGATGACGTCAGACCAGGCGGTCTCGGCATGCACTTTATCAGGCGGGTCTTTGATATCGTTGAGTTTGATGCCAAGAAAATTAAGGGCAACAGACTGCTCCTCATGAAGAAGACAGGGGGAAACAATGAATTGTGAAATTGGTGATTACAAGGGCAATACCGTCGTCACGCTAAGCGGCGAGATTGATATGCATTCATCACCCGTTTTGCGGGAAAAACTGCTCGGCGTTATCAGGCATAAGCCTTCGCGTCTTATCGTCAATTTCAAAGAGGTATCCTATATTGACAGTTCCGGCATAGCGACCTTTGTCGAAGGCCTGAAACACGTAAAAGCCTATAAGGGAAGGCTGCAGTTCTCCGAACTCCCTCAGTCCATCCTGGACATATTCAGTTTTTCACGGCTTGATAAGGTTTTTGAGATTTGCGGAAATCTGGATGATGCGATCAGCCGCTGATAGCATCATTACCATTGCAGCATAGATGGCTTTTACTCTCTTGAAAGATATTACTGATGCCTCGCGCATTATTAATCAGTCTTTTTACTGGACATTCGTCTCTCCGCTCAGGGGTAAGCCTGTCCGCATCCGTGCGACCATATCCGAAATGGTCAAAACGGGATACAACTCTGTTCCAATTGTTGCGGTTATCTCTTTTTTTGTCGGCATTATCCTTGCCCTCCAGGCTGCGTATCAGTTGAAGCGGGTGGGCGCGCTGATCTATGTTGCCAATCTTGTCGGGGTCTCGCTTACCAGGGAATTGAGCCCTATCCTGACTGCGATCATTGTTTCCGGCAGGAGCGGGTCTTCCTTTGCTGCGGAAATTGGCTCCATGAAGGCAGCAGAAGAGGTGGATGCACTCGTCACGATGGGCATAAACCCTATACGGTTTCTGGTAAGCCCAAAGCTTCTGGCTCTCATGGTCATGGTTCCAGCTCTCACCATCCTCTCAGACGTTATCGGTATCTTTGGCGGTTTTCTTCTCTCGACTTCTGTTCTGGAGATCAATGCCTACAACTACTATCAGCAGACTCTGAATGCCCTTCTGGTGAAGGATGTCTTTACTGGTTTGATCAAGGCATGGGCATTCGGTATTGTCATAACCATTGTAGGCGCATACCAGGGCTTTAAGGTCGAGGGCGGGGCAGAAGAGGTGGGTAGGAGAACAACCTCCTCGGTCGTCATTTCCATCTTCCTGGTGATTATTTTCGATCTCTTTTTTACTACGCTTTTCTACTACTTTACCTGATGGCATATTGTGGAAACGGTCGGGGTCTTTGGGTGTTATGATATTTGCACAGAGCCATATCCGGATAGGATGGAAGGTTTATCCGGCAATAGGAATTGGCCGTTGAATCTCTCTTATGCTATTCTTAAGGCAGGTAACCCTGATTTTCTATTAACCGAGAGACTTGTATGGCATTGACCGGAGACCTGGCACAGTTACATATCACAGATATCATTCAGCTGATTCACACGACGAGGCAGTCCGGCACTCTTTCTGTCGGAGGTAGCAAGGGTGAAAGCCGGATCATTTTCAGCAAAGGCTATATCGTCGGTGCTAATCACCTGAGCAGCCGTATTCGCATTGGATCGGTGCTTGTGGCTATGAAGGCTATTACGCGCGATGATCTAACCTTTGTCCTTGATGTTCAACAAAAGGCCGGCAGTAACCGAAAACCTCTTATCAATACACTAAAACAGCTTGGCAGACTTAAGGACGATGTTGCCTTCAGGGGGCTCAAAAAGCTTATCGAGATCACGGTTGTGGAACTGATCAGCTGGAAGGAAGGCACATTTTCGTTTGACGCAGACGCAATAGCAGTTTCCCCTGAATGCACGTATCATCCCGGTGAAATGGAGCAGGAGCAGAGTTTTGACGCCCAGATGGTATTGATGGATGCTTTGCGTGTTTTCGATGAGCGGGAGAGAGACCGTGCATCCGGTAAAGAGGTTCCATCTGATGAGGACCTCTATGCCGAGGCACTGCCTTCTCCTGACGGAGCCGGCCCGAGTAAATCTGTGATTACTGCAGATATCCTCGGCCTTGCTGATCTTGATCAGCTGGAAAACAAGATTCCGGTCAAGGTTGTGTCAGAAGGGTTTGATCCTATAACTATTCATCGTAAAATCATCAGCAAAATATTAGCTGATTTCCCTGTTGGAGAGCAGGAGGCACTTGTTGCTTTTCTGAAGGACGCCATGGACAGGGGCTCCTATTATGAGGGGACTGGTCGCCAGAAGCGGCATGCCTTGGCCGTAATTCTTTTTAGCACTGATGAACTGCTTACACACTCCCTGATGACAGTCTGCAAGAATGACGGCATCAGCATATTTGGTGTAAGCCAGGAGGCTGAAATTGAGCGGGTTATCGAGCAGTGTTACCGGATGAGCATTCAACCGGTTTTGGTATTCGATGCGCCTGATGAGACAGGCTCCGGATTGGCTGAAAAGGATATGACCGGCCTCAGGCTTCTTATCAAGAGCATTCATCCCCTTTTGTCATTTATTCAGCTCGTCCCCCCCGGCTCTTACCGATATGCCCTGGAGTGCCTGGGTGACTGCGTGAGGACGGTATTCCCTAAACCGGACAGAATTGCGCGCAGAGAGACATTTGTTGCGGATATGATCATGTTCCTCGAAACATTTAGTAGTGCTGCAAGATGTGTGCTTGTTGACCCCAATGTCTCTGCAGCAGCAGATATGCTCAGCATGCTGAAAGAGCGGACCGCTGCCCTTCGTCTGCTGGAGAATCAGGATGAGGTCTCTTCATTGCTTTTGGATGCTGTCTCCTTATCGTTTGAGCGCTCAATCCTATTTTCTGTGGAAGACTCAGGTCTGGCTGTGAAAAAGGCGTTGATCCCAACACGGGACAAGACATTATCACAGAGCCAGAATCAGCTTTTCACTGTTCCTTTGGGAAAATACTCTGTCTTTGACGAGGTCGTTGGTTCAGGGCAGATCTTTTTTGGTGAGAGCGAGGATGAGGTGCTGCACGGCCATCTCTTCGAAAAGATCGGTGAGCCCCGCAACAGAAAAGTCTTTATTCTGCCGTTAAAGGTGAGCGGTCAGGTCAAGGTCGTGATCTACGCTGACTTCGGACAGAAAGAGGTAGCGACTGCCTTTACTGAGGCATTCGAAGTCCTTGCCCTCGAGGCCGGCATAATTCTGGAAAATACACGTTATCGTCAACAGGTATTGAAGATGACAACAAAACAATAATACTGCCGATCTGATCCAGGCAGAATTCAGAGAGGAATGAACAATGGACAGTTCAACATTTGCACAGATATTGCAGATAGCATTTGATAAGAAGGTCTCGGATATCCATTTTGAGGTAGGGGACCCGCCGATGTTCAGGGCCCGCGGACATCTCATACGTTCAAAGCTCAGTAACCTGACAACAAAGGACACTGAGTTTGTAGCTTCTACCGTGATGGAGCAGCACAATAGAAAGCTTCCTGAAGATATGAAGGAATTTGATACTTCATACACTCTGACAAACGTCGGGAGATTTAGGGTCAGCATTTTCCGTCAGCGGGGCAATATCGGTGTGGTCATGAGGACTATTCCCCATAGCATCGCTTCATTTGAGGAACTTAAGCTGCCTTCTGTGCTCGGCAGGATCTCTCAGGCTTCAAACGGCTTGGTTCTTGTTTCAGGTCCTACAGGCAACGGCAAATCGACCACGCTTGCTTCAATGATCAAATTCATTAATGACAATTTTCAATACAATATCATCACGATAGAGGATCCGATTGAGTTCCTTTTTACGTCCAGCAAGAGCTGTGTCATTCAGAGGGAGATCGGCATCGATACCGACACCTTTAGCGGAGCAGTACGGGCTGCCATGCGCATGAACCCTGATGTAATCATGGTTGGCGAAATGCGTGATCTGGACACTATCGACTCCTGCATAAAGGCTGCTGAAACGGGCCATCTTGTTTTTTCTACGCTCCATACTCATAATGCGGCTTCTACCATCAACCGGATTGTCGGATATTTCCCGCCGGATTCACAGGAGAATGTGCGTCACAGGCTTGCTGATATCATTGTCGCCACCGTGTCGATTCGTCTCGTCAGAAGTAAGAATGATGAGGGACTCATCCCGGTTCTTGAGATAATGTCCGCAACAAATACCATTAAGGCATGCATACGGGACAACCATCTCGACGAGATCGAGCAGTATATTGAAAAGGGTCGTGATGAGTATCACATGCAGAGCCTGGACCAGCATCTTGTGCAGCTCTGCAGAGAAGATATTATTTCTCTTGAAGAGGCAAAACGTATTTCCCGGTCTACAGATCTGGAGCGAAAATTGATGTACAATTAGGCAGCCGTTAGATCCGGGTCGACACTCTTTCTTCTGCAGATGGCGACCGTTTTATTGTCTATATTCACAAATTCTCAATAAGGTATAATTCTGTCAATGCTTGAATCTGCTATAGAGGTGACAGGGCTCAGAACACGGTACGGCGACCGGGAGGTGCTGAAAGGACTCACCTTTGCCATCCCGAAGGGAAAGACCACGGTTATTCTGGGCGGCAGCGGGTGCGGCAAGAGCACTCTCCTGAAACATCTTATCGGTTTGCTCAAGCCTTCTGAGGGCAGCATCAGCATCAGCGGCAGGGAGATTACGACCTTGACTGATTCGGAGATGGATGAGGTCAGGAGAAAGATGGGTGTCCTGTTTCAGGGGGCCGCGCTTCTTAACTCTATGACCATTGCCGAGAATGTCGCCCTGCCGATCAAAGAGCATACCAAAATAAATGATGCCACAGTCCAGATCATGGTGCGCATGAAACTTGACCTGGTCGGGCTTTCGGGTTTCGACCATTTTTTTCCATCCCAGCTCTCAGGCGGCATGAAGAAAAGGGCTGGCCTTGCAAGAGCGCTGGCGCTTGATCCTGAGATGCTTTTTTTTGATGAGCCCTCTGCCGGACTTGACCCGGTTACTGCTGCCGGTCTTGATGATCTGATCCTGAAACTGCAGAAAGCCTTCCGGATGACGATAATCGTGGTGACTCATGAGCTTCCCAGTGTTTTTGCAATTGCCGATTATGTTATCATGCTCGACAAGGGTCAGGTGCTCTTCTTCGGCCCTCTTGAGGAGCTGAAAGCTTCGGATAATCCCCGTATCAGGCAGTTCCTTGAAAGAAGATGGGAAGAGGAGGAATATTCGCCGGACGATTACTTTAAGATGATTGCCGGGGATTGATATTTTATGAACATATATGAGGGGGAGCTTTGAGAGAAGAGATTAAGGCTGGACTGATCATTGTCGTATCCATGTTTCTGCTTACGGCACTGATAATACTTATCGGCGGTTCGCAGTTTCTCGACAAATTTGATACGTACTTCATCAAGGTGAAGAATGCCGCTGGTCTTGAGGCAGGTGCGCAGGTCAAGCTTGGCGGCGTGCGGATTGGAAGAGTGGTCAGTGTTAAAGAGCCACAGCAGGCCGGTGAGTCTGTTGTAGTGGAGATCGGTATCAAGCAGGGCAAGCCGATCTATAAAGGCACCAAGGCGTCTGTTACGCAGGTCGGATTTGTCGGTGATATTTATCTGCTCCTTTCTGTCGATGATACGGTAAATGAACGGATCAAGGTTGGCGAGGTGATACCTTCCGAAGAAGTAGTTGATTTCGGTGTTATCATGTCAAAGGTCGAAGGTCTCTCAAAGTCACTTGATTCTCTTATTCAGGACATTAATAAGGTTTTCAGTGCCCAGAACATTAAGCAGGTGGAATCCCTGCTTAAGAATACCGATAAAGCAATCGTTTCGGCAACGTCGAATATCGATAAAATGACAGCCGACATTAGAACCACAGCGGATAAGCTTTCAAATGTGCTTGATGAACTTGAAGGCCTTCTGAAAAACAATAAGGGTGAGTTTACGCAGGTTCTGAAAAAAGCGCGCGAGGCCCTTGACAAGGCCGAAGGCATGCTCAAGAGCATCGAGAAGACTTCGAAGACCGTAGACAGAACAATCGACCATCAGTCGCAGAATCTTGATGCGCTGCTTAATACTATGACACGGACTACTGACGAACTCCAGGATCTTATCCACGAGATAAAGAGCAAGCCCTGGAGCATCATCTATAAGGAAGGGAAAGGTGAGTAATATGCTGCGGAGAGGTTTTGTTCTGCTCGGAGTTCTTATAATAGCTGCATGCTCAATGCCTGAGACGAGAATATACAGCCTGCACATACCTGCGGACAATAACAAGGCTCAAACAAGAAAGCCGGCGATGATTACGGTCAGGGTGCAGTCGCCCAGGTATCTGGCTCAGCCCTATGTTGCTCACCGGCTTTCACCCTATCAGCTTGACATCTCCCGGTACGCGAAATGGGACTCTGCACCGGTTGAGATGTTCAGGGAAATATTCAGAGATTCGCTCTCTGCTGTTTACCAGGATGTGAGGGCATCGAATTTTGCTCCTGAAGGCTCTTTTGTGCTAAATATCAATCTGAAACGGTTCGAAAGGGTTGAGGATTCGTATGCTGAACTGGCGTTTGATGCTGTGCTCTATTCAGTTGAAGGCAAAGAGATTCAGCGCATAGATGTGAATAAAAAGGTGCAACTCGATATAAAGGATTCTGCCGGCGTTGCCAAGGGCTTGAGCTCAGCCCTTTCAGAGTCAGTGAAGGAAGTGCTTGCAGGTCTGGCAGGCAAGATTTAAGTCTTATAGTATTCTGATCTCCTGTCCTTGAACAGGTCATTGTACTGATTCAGCTTCTTGTCCCTGCTTAGGGACAAGTCAATATCTGCAGTCGTCAGGATCTCCTCATCAGCACCCGCCCGCACTAGTATCTCTGCTTTTGGCGATGTGATCTGGCTCTGGCCGATGAAGGTGAGCGCTTCTCCTTCTTTTCTCTGCTCAGTGCCGATGCGGTTTGCTGTCACTGCATATACCCTGTTTTCAAGACACCTGACCGGCATGGACTGGGGGCAATAGGGCAGAACAAGGTTTGACGGATGCGCTATCACTTCTGCTCCTTTGAGTGCAAGGGTCCGTGCAGATTCCGGGAAGAACCAGTCAAAGCAGATCATGATACCGATCTTTCCGATGGGGGTATCCCAAACCTGAAAGCCGGTATCCCCCTGTGAAAAGAAAAGGTTCTCTTCATAAAAGAGGTGGGTTTTACGGTATATACCGATGAATCCTTCAGGCCCGGTCAACACAGCAGAATTGTAGAATTTGTCGCTATCTCTTTCAGGCAGACCTGCCACAATATACATGCCTTTTTCCTGCGAGAGGGTTATCAGAAACTCTGTTGTCTCACCCCCAGGAACAGGCTCTGCAAGTTCAGTGACTTCTAATTTTGACGTGAATTGATAGCCTGTTGCAAAGAACTCAGGCAGAACAAGCAGATCAGTAGAAACACTGCTCAATGCCTGACGAACCTTGTTGATGTTTTCACTTTTCTTGCCAAATGTCGGATTAAACTGGAAAAAGCCTGCTTTCATGTCATAAAATATCACTGGCAGCATCTAAAGAACAAGCCTTTTCGGTATAAGATAACAAAATAAACTTATAAGAAATGCTTTTGACTTCTTTTTTTGCTGCGTGCTAATATTTATAGCTCATCGAGGCGGCATCATGAGTGCAATTCAATGGATATAAAAAAAATAGAAAAAGGCGTTAGGTTAATCATCGAAGGCATCGGCGAAGATCCTGACAGGCCGGGCATGAAGGGCACGCCATCAAGGGTTGCCAAGATGTATGAGGACATATTCTCCGGACTTGAAACCCCTACTGACGAAATCCTTCAGCATATCGAGGGCGAGAGTCACGAAGAGCTTGTTCTCCTCAAGGATATCCCCTTCTATTCTGTCTGCGAACACCATCTTCTTCCCTTTATCGGCAAGGCCCATATTGCCTATATTCCCGGTGCAGGAAGAATTGCCGGTATCGGTGAGCTTGCCAAGGCCCTTGAAGTATTCGCGAAAAGGCCCACCGTGCAGGAGCGACTTACTGCTCAGCTCGCGGACATGCTTATGGAAAAGCTAAAACCTAAGGGCGCAATGGTCATTATCGATGCGGAACATCTCTGCCTTTCTATGCGCGGGCTTAAGAAATCAGGGGCGCGAACGGTCACCTCGGCAGTAAGAGGTATTTTCAGATCAAAGGAATCCACACGCCAGGAACTGCTTGAACTGATTAAAAAGAGGGATTAGGGGCTGGTGCATGTCATAGGGAAGAAAATCAGTAGTCTTATTAAGAAACTAATCACGAATAACGAATTACCAATAACTAATTAGGAGGAATTGAAATGAGTGCAAAGATCATCAGCGGCACAGAAGTTGCCGCAGAGATACGGGAAGAACTGAAGAAAGAAGTTGCTCAGATGAAGGAGAAGACAGGAGTGATCCCTGGACTGGTCACTATTCTGGTAGGCCAGAACCCTGCGTCAGTAAGTTACGTAACTGCCAAGCAGAAGGCTGCTCACGAGATCGGGTTTCATTCGGAACAGGACAATCAGCCGGAAAATATCGCTGAAGCTGACCTTCTGAAACTTATCGAGAAATATAATAACGATCCTAAGATCCACGGTATACTTGTCCAGCTTCCGCTGCCAAAACAGATTGATGAGAAGAAGGTGCTTAATGCCATCGATCCTGATAAGGATGTTGATGCCTTTCACCCAGTCAATGTCGGCCGCCTTATGATCGGCGGCAGTGAGGTTAAATTTCTGCCCTGCACACCCGCAGGCATACAGGAACTGATCGTTCGCTCAGGCTTTGAGACATCAGGCGCTGAGGTCGTTGTTGTCGGCCGCTCGAATATCGTCGGCAAGCCGATTGCCAACATTATGCTCCAGAAGGGCAGGGGTGCAAATTCTACCGTCACGATCGTTCATACCGGAACAAAAAACCTCGACGCTCATTGCAAGCGTGCTGACATTCTTATCGTTGCTGCCGGTGTTCCCGGCTTAGTGAAGCCTGAGTGGATCAAGCCTGGAGCATGTGTGATCGATGTTGGTGTCAACCGGGTTGGAGAGAAGATGAGTGAAAAGACAGGCAAGATGATCCCCATTCTCAAAGGCGATGTTGATTTTGACGCTGCAAAAGAGATTGCCGGAGCAATCACGCCTGTTCCGGGAGGTGTTGGGCCTATGACGATCACGATGCTCATGAAGAATACGGTCAAATCCGCCAAGTTGGCTGCAGGGCTGTAATATCCTGAAATAGTTTTTCTGATAAATTACCGACAGAAAGACTAAGGAGAGTTATGTCAACGAAAACGCTGAAATATGAAACTTCATCTGCTAAATCCCTTGTCAGGGAGATTATGGACAGATCAGGCCAGAACCTTCTTGCCTGTTACCAGTGCCGCAGATGCGCAGCCGGCTGTCCGGTAGGAGAGGAAACAGGTGTTACGCCTGACCGCCTCATCAGGATGGTCCTTCTTGGAGACAGGGAAGAGGCTCTCAATAATCTTCTGGTCTGGCAATGCGTTGCCTGCTATACCTGCGGAACGCGCTGCCCGAATAACATCCAGACCGCACGTATCACCGAGACAATCAAACAGATGTCAAAAGAGGCCCACCTTGAGCCGCTCAAACCGCGCGTAGCGGATTTCCATAACTCGTTTATGGCGGCTACGGAACATGTGGGCCGTTTCAATGAGATCGAGGGTATGGGCATGTACGAGGCAAAGACTGCGTTCAAGGAGCTGAAGAAGGGCGATCTGCAGGCTGTTATTGATGAAATGATGGGCCAGGCAAAGCTGGGCATGAAGATGATGAAGAAGAAGAGAATGCATTTTAAGGTGGACAAGGTGAAAAATGTAGCAGAGGTAAAAGCCCTATATCGTAAGGCCAAACAGGGGAAGGGGGCATGACTATGGAAATGGCCTATTATCCGGGATGTTCTCTACATGCCTCGTCAGAACTCTATGATATACAGTGCAAGATGGTCTTCAAAAACCTCGGGATAGAATTGAAAGAGATCGAGGACTGGAACTGCTGCGGAGCAACTGCAGCTGCCAAGACCGATGATTTCCTTGCCATAGCACTCCCTGCGCGAAACCTCGGTATTGCAGACGCTACAGGCCTTTCCGAGATCGTGATCCCCTGCTCTTCCTGCTACAGCAGGACCCTGGTATCCCAGAAGAGGCTCTCCTGTGATCCTGAGCTGAAAGAATCGATCAATGCAGAACTTGGCCAGAAGATCGAAGGAAAGATCAAGGTATCGAACATTCTTGAGGTGCTCAGAACAAAAGTCGATTCAGGCGAGATCGCAGATAAGGCAAAGACGAAGCTCGAGGGACTCAAGGCTGCCTGCTATTACGGTTGTCTGCTTACCCGTTTCCCGTGTGATGTTGAGCTGACCGATGATGTTGAAAATCCCCAGGGCATGGAGATCGTCTGCAAGAGCATTGGCGTTGAAACGGTGGACTGGGGCTATAAGACAGACTGCTGCGGCGCTTCCGGATCAGTAAATGATGCAGAACAGTCCCGGCTCCTTATGTCACGGATCTTTAAGGATGCTGTTGCCCGCGGAGCGAACTGCTTTATCTCGACCTGTCCTCTTTGCCAGTTCAATCTGGATGCATACCAGGACAAGGTTGGCAGGAAATACGGTATAGAACAGAGGCTGCCGGTCTATTTCATCACAGAGCTTATCGGCCTTTCTATGGGATTTAATCCCATTGAGATGCAGGTTGACCGGCATCTGACTGATGCCATGCCTTTATTAAAGGAGTTGAAACTGATATGAGCCTGCTTTCGAATTCAACAAAACGCGGTTCAGTTCTTATTGTAGGCGGCGGCATTGGCGGCATGCAGGCAGCGCTTGATCTTGCGGACAGCGGTTTCAAGGTGCATATGGTCGAGCGCGACCCTTCTATCGGCGGCACCATGGTCATGCTGGATAAAACCTTCCCGACCGGCGACTGCGCTATGTGCATGATATCGCCCAAGATGGTTGAGGCAGGCCGTCATCTTAATATTGATGTCCATACCCTTGCAGCGGTCACTTCTGTTGAGGGTGATGTGGGTGATTTTAAGGTGAAGGTGAAGCTAGCACCCCGTTATATTGATGCTGACAAATGCACGGGCTGCGGCGACTGCGAAGTCAAGTGCCCCAAGAAGGTGTCGAGCGAATTTGACCAGAATCTCGGCCAGAGAAAAGCTGTGTATTCGCTCTTTCCGCAGGCAGTGCCGAATACCCGCGCAATCGATTCGAGTCAGTGTCTCTGCCTCAACGATCCTGATAAAAAGCGCTGCCGCCTATGCGAAAAGGCATGCAAGGCCGGTGCGATCAATTATGAGGACAAGGGCAAGGAGATCGAGCTCAATGTGGGCGCCATTATTTTGGGCCCAGGACTTGACCGGTATGATGCACGGGCAAGGCAGGAGCTTGGCCTCGGCCGTTGGCAAAATGTGGTCTCATCCATTCAGTTTGAACGCATCCTTTCTGCCTCCGGACCGTATAAAGGCGTTGTGCAGAGACCGTCTGACCAGAAGCACCCGAAAAAAGTGGCCTGGATACAGTGCGTCGGTTCCCGCGACAATCGCAATGCAAATCCCTGGTGCTCGTCAGTCTGTTGCATGTACGCCACAAAACAGTCGATTATTGCAAAGGAACATGACAAAAATATAGAGCCTACCATCTTTTTCATGGAGATGAGGGCATTCGGTAAAGATTTTGATAAATACGTTGAGCGGGCAAAGAATGAATACGGTGTCAGGTACCAGCGAGCCATGGTGTCAGCGGTGCGCGAAGAGCCAGGCTCCGGTAACTTACTCCTGAAATATGCTGCAGAAGACGGCAAGCTTGCCACCGAGAGCTTTGATATGGTTGTCCTTTCTGTTGGCATTGAGCCGCACTGCGATGCAGAGCAGTTCGCAAAGACCTTTGGTATAGAGGCTAACTCGTATCTGTTCGCAAAGACATCACCTTTCACGCCGGTTAAAACATCCCGCGATGGAGTGTTTGTTACTGGTACCTATCAGGGGCCAAAAGATATCCCGGACACGGTCATGCAGGGAAGCGGTGTTGCAGGAAGCGTTATGGCGCTTCTTGCCGAGGCCAGGGGAACAGAGACTGTTGAGAAGGAACTTCCGCCAGAGAAAGATGTATCGGGTGAAGCGCCGAGGATTGGTGTCTTTGTCTGCCATTGCGGCACGAACATTTCGTCAACCGTAAATATAGATGAGGTGGTCAATGCAGTGAAAGACCAGCCCGGTGTTACCTATGTGACCAACACCATCTATGCCTGTGCACAGGACAATCAGGACATGATCAAGCAGACCATCAAAGATCAGAACCTGAACAGGGTTGTTATTGCGTCCTGCACGCCGAGAACTCACGAGAAGCTTTTTCAGGAGACAATTCGTGAGGCAGGCCTGAACAAGTATCTCTTTGACCTTGCAGACATCCGCGAGCAATGTTCCTGGTGCCACAAGGGGCAGAATGAAGTTGCAACAAAGAAGGCGATCGGCATCGTGAAGATGTCTGTAGCTAAATCAAGGCTGCAGGAACCGCTGCATAGCGAGACCGTAGGCGTAACACCTTCATGTCTCATAATCGGCGGCGGCATTGCCGGCATGACTGCTGCACTTTCGCTGGCTGACCAGGGTTTCCCGGTGCATATAATCGAGAAGGATAACGAACTCGGCGGTCTGGTGAAGCACGTTTACCGGACACTTGAAGGTCTTGATGTACAGGAGTTTCTGAAGGACAGGATCGAAGCGGTTAAAGAACATCCAAAGATCACGCTGCATACAGGCGTTGAGGTGAAGAAGACCGACGGGTTTGTCGGTAATTTCAATACTACGCTGACCGATGGAAGCATAGTTGATCACGGCGCTGTGATCCTCGCAACCGGAGGCATCGAATATCAGCCGACAGAATATTTGTATGGACAGAGTCAGAATGTGATCACGCAGCGGCAGCTCGAAAAGAAGATAGCTGACAACAATAATCCCGCAGCGGGTGTGCGTTATGTTATGGTCCAGTGTGTGGGATCACGCGAAGAACCGAATCAATACTGTTCGCGTGTCTGCTGCCAGGATGCGATCAGAAATGCCATTGCGATCAAGGAGCAGAATCCTGAGGCAGAGGTCATTATTGTTTACCGTGACATCAGAACGTATGGACTGCGCGAGAATTACTACAAAAAGGCGCGTGACCTCGGCGTTATCTTTGTTCGTTATGATGTTGAGAATAAACCCAGAGTGGAGCAGGCAGGGAACAGGGTCAATGTCAGGACTTGGGACTTTATGCTCAATAAAGAGCTCTCGTTTGATGCTGACTGGCTGGTGCTTTCAACAGGTCTGAGGCCTCATCCAACAACCGAGCAGGTCGGTGCAATGTATAAGGTTACGAGGAATCCTGACGGCTATTTCCTTGAGGCACATGTAAAACTCCGTCCTGTTGATTTTCCGAGCGAAGGATTGTTCGTTGCAGGCCTTGGCCATGCGCCGAAGAATATCGACGAAACGGTTACGCAGGCGCTGGCTGCTTCGGGCCGTGCAGGCGTTATTCTTTCGCATGAGCGGCTTGCCGTTTCCGGCATCATTGCAAAGCATAAGCGTGAACTCTGCATGTCATGTCTCAGCTGCATGAGGGTCTGCCCGTTTGGCTCGCCGTTTATCGACAAGGACGGAAAGATATCTCACAATGAGGTCAAATGCATGGGATGCGGCATCTGTGCAGGCATATGTCCTGCAAAGGCATTTCAGGTGAACAACTTCCGTGATGACCAGATCCTTGCTATGATCGATGCAGCAGTCGAGTCAGAGGCAGGGGTAGTGAATTGATATTGCTTTTCGAAGGCTGGCATGGCTCAAAGGCCTTGTATAAGCGATAATATTTCACTGATTAACTTTATGGGTTCTTTTGAAGGAGTTTACATATTGAGGAGTGGCGGGTTTATTGTCAGCGGTCTTCGGGATCGCGATACAAGGCTTTTCGCCACGTCAGCCTTCAAATACCTGTATATTTCTGGTATGGATCAAATGTCAGAGAGGAGACAATAGATGGCTGAAGTTGCAGAAGCAACAGAACAGAAAACGGTTTCGATCATAGAAAAAACGCATGAAACGCCTGCCGTATGGGAGCCGAATGTGCTCGCTTTTGCCTGCCACTACTGCGCCTTTGCAGCAGCAGACCTCGCAGGCGTCATGAGACTTTCCTACCCACCGAACGTGAAGATCATCAGGCTGCCGTGCACCGGCAAGCTCGACCATATCCATGTTCTGCGTGCTTTTGAACGGGGAGTAGACGGTGTCTTTGTCGCCGGTTGACTGGTCGGACAATGCCATTACCTGGAAGGTAATAAAT
Organism: uncultured Nitrospiraceae bacterium; assembly: GCA_964461065.1. Lineage (GTDB taxonomy): Bacteria > Nitrospirota > Thermodesulfovibrionia > Thermodesulfovibrionales > UBA6898 > UBA6898. The sequence continues at coordinate 3,457 of CAYWRK010000036.1, read as the reverse complement.
TCGCAGCACGGAGGATTGAGTTTGTGAAGAAGCTTCTGGCAAAGGTCAGCATAGACCCGGCCAGGATCGAGATGTACAATCTGTCTGCAGCCCAAGGGCCAAGATGGGCGGAGATCTGCACTACGTTTACCGAAAAGATCAGAAACATGGGGCCGTCTCCCATCTGGTTTGCAAAACATAAGGAAAAATAAAGGAGTAATGAAAAATGATTGTAGGCCAGCAGAAGCCATTTGAAGAGATTTGGGAGATGGTGAAGGGTTTTAAGAAAATCCTTGTATATGGTTGCAACACCTGTGTGGCGATCTGTCATGCCGGAGGCGGCAAAGAGGCTGAGATCCTCGCATCCATGCTCCGCATGAAGGCAGCACAGGAAGGGGTTGATATGCAGGTGGACAATGAGGCGATCGAGCGCCACTGCGAGCCTGAGTTTTTCGAGCCCTTGATGGAAAAGGTCAGGACGTATGACCTGGTCCTTTCGACTGCCTGCGGCGTGGGTGTGAACTTTCTTTCAGACCGCATCGGCAGTATCCCTGTATATCCTGGAATTAATACGACATTTTTCGGCGCTGTGCCTGAGGCCGGATTCTTTGTTGAACTCTGCGGCGGCTGTGGCAACTGTGTCCTTCACCTAACCGGGGGCATCTGCCCTATTGTGCGGTGCTCAAAGTCATTAATGAATGGGCCGTGCGGCGGCACTGACAAAGGCAAGTGCGAAGTGAGCAGTGAGACTGACTGCGCCTGGTTTCTTATCGTCGAGCGGATGAAGCAGCTGGGCACGCTCGAAAAGCTGTTTGAAGTTCAGCCCCCGCGCGACTGGTCAACCGGAACCCATGGCGGTCCGCGCAGGGTGTCGCTTGAACATATTCGGGCATATGAGGCTGAAGAAGAAAAGAAAGCGACATTAACGGGGGAGGGCAAATAGATGAAGAGCGGAAGTAATCTCGAAAAAGTAATTGCCAGCGGCAAGCCTGCAGTGACAGCAGAGCTCGGCCCTCCGATGAGCGCTGATCCACACGAGATCATAAAGAAGGCAGGCATACTGAAGGGCTTCTGCGACGCAGCCAATATTACGGATTGTCAAACGGCGGTTGTTCGGATATCGAGCATTGCCGCAGCATATATTGCGCAGCAGCAGGGGCTCGAACCGGTCATGCAGATGACCTGTCGTGATCGCAACAGGATAGCGATGCAGGCTGATCTCCTCGGTGCCGCTGCTCTCGGTCTTAAGAACTGCCTCTGCATTGCCGGCGACCATCAGAAGTTTAGCGCAGCCGGCAGACTGAAGGGCCATCCCGGCGCAAAGAATGTGTATGATGTAGATACCTGCCAGCTTGTCGGCATTATGAAGAAGATGCGCGATGAAGGGCTCCAGCAAGGTGGGGACAAGCTTGAGGTTGCTCCAAAGTTTTTTATCGGCGCTTCCTGGACACCCATGGGCGATCCGATGGATTTTCGTCCCTATAACCTCAAGAAGAAGGTCGATGCTGGCGCTGATTTTATCCAGACCCAGGGCATCTATGATATGGAGATATTCAAATCCCAGATGGAAAAGGCCAGAAACCTTGGTCTGCATGAGAGGACCGCGATCCTTGCCGGTATCATCGTGCCGAAGAGCGCGATGATGCTTAAATACATGGACTCTTCAGTTGCGGGTGTGACCGTGCCCAAGCCGCTTATCGACCGTATGCTGAAGGCAAAAGAAGCAGCAGGGGATGACAAGAAGAAGATGAAGGAACTACAGGAGCAGGAAGGCATCAAGATCACGGTCGAGCTTATTCAGCAGGCGCTTGAGATACCTGGTATCAAAGGTGTTCATATCCAGGCTATCGAATGGGAGACTGCAATGGAGCCGATCGTCAAAGCAGCTGGTTTGTACCCGAGGCCTACATTTGATTGATGATGCTGATTTAGGGGTTGGGGTTTAGCGATTATGGGTTTGTTAAAGAGCTGATCAAAAGGCAGGAGCTATCTATCCTGACTTTTTTTTGATGTGATCCTTTGGTTAATCGATGAACGTATGATGAAACTTGAATTTGGAAAATTCTCATTATCCCGTGACAGACTGCTTGTCATATTGCCGATACTGTTTATCATCACCTTGTTGATCTGGGCTTTCTCTTCTGTTGAGCCTGCCCCTCCTAAATCCTTCATAATGACAACAGGTTCTGAGACAGGTGCATATCATGTATTCGCAAAGCGTTATCAGGAGATTCTGCTTCGCGATGGCATCCACATTGAACTCCGCACGTCATCGGGCTCTGTCGAGAACCTGTCCCGACTCAAAGATCCGGCTTCCGGCGTGCAGGTTGGCTTTGTGCAGGGAGGTATTGCCGGAACAAAGGATGTCGCAGATCTCATGTCCCTGGGAAGCCTCTATTACGAGCCGCTCTGGATATTCTATCGTGGCATAGGCTCTATATATCGGATAAATCAGTTGTGGGGAAAAAAGCTTGCAATAGGTCCTGAAGGCAGCGGCACCAGAAACCTTGTAATTCAGCTTTTCAGCGCTAATGGCATGGATGTTGATGAAAATATGTTGCCTCTGGGCGGCAGCGCGGCAGCAGAGGCACTGAAAAAAGGAGAAGTAGATGCCGTATTTATGATCGCAGGGATTGATGCTCCAGTGGTCAAAGACCTTACACATACCAGCGGCATAAACATTATGAACCTCTCTCAGGCAGCAGCATATTCAAAACAGTTTCCTTTTCTTTCTATGGTGACGCTTCCGAGAGGAGGTATAGATCTGGCGCAGAATCTTCCTGCTCAGGATGTTGCAATGATCGCTCCAACCGCGAATCTCATAGCACGAAACGATATCCATCCCGCGATTGTCGCTCTGCTGGTCAAGGCAGCCATAGAGATTCATAATGGTCCAGGTCTCTTTCAGAGGGTTCGGGAGTTTCCTGCAGCGATGCATTCAGAAATCCCGACGAGTTCGGATGCGGAACGCTATCTGAAGTCCGGGCCTCCAATGCTCCAGCGCTATCTGCCTTTCTGGGTCGCAACCATGATCGACAGGTTCATTGTAATTCTCCTTCCCCTGCTCGCGCTGATCCCAATCGTAAAACTTATTCCGGCCATTTATGCGTGGCGTATCAGATCCCGAATTTTCCATTTGTACGGTGAGTTAGGTAAATTGGATAAGGATATCCGTAACTCGTATATGCCGAACATGCAGGATAATTACCTGCAGAGGCTTAAGGTGCTTGAGGAGGAGTCGAACCGCAAGTCACTGCCTCTTTCCTATGCCCATCAGCTGTATATGCTGCGGGAGCACATCAATCTTGTCAGGAATGAACTTCTTGATAAACGCTCCCAGCATGAATCTTCAGGCCGGGCATAACCGAAGGTACGGGGAGAAGATCCTGCCCCTTTATTTTGTTGATGTTTCTCTGTAATTATAATTTGGCACGTGGTAGGGACATACTTTCCAGCCTTAATGAGTTTTAAAGAGGCA
>CAYWRK010000035.1:0-24517 GCA_964461065.1 uncultured Nitrospiraceae bacterium | reverse complement strand
CCCCCGCTTGAGGGTTGGTTACCTACGTGTTACTCACCCGTCCGCCACTAAGTTAACCAACAGCACACAGCTTTCAAGCTTGCCAGCTTGCAGGCTTACAAACTATCAGATCCAAAAGCTTCATGTTTGAAGTCTTCTGTTCCCCTTGCTTGTTCGCTTGCCAGCTTGTCGGCTTGTTAGCTCTGTGCTGCTGATTAACTCCGTTCGACTTGCATGTGTTAGGCACGCCGCCAGCGTTCGTTCTGAGCCAGGATCAAACTCTCATTTGATACTGGTTTCTCTTAAACTCATTTTTCAACGTGACCTGCTCTATAGTTTTCAAAGAACAATGCGCCCGGAATACCTGTCATGTTATTTAAAGGTACTCTGGACAGCTGCAGAAGCCATATCAACTTAACATGGCTTAACTGACGAACCCTGATTATAAATATTTCGAATTAACTTTGCAAGCAAAATATTACAATTCTCAAAAAAAGAATAAACCACCTTGAAAAATAAGAAAAATCTATAAGACGATCATGATGACTGCCAGTCTTGGTTATAATTCATGAACAAAAAAGTTCTGTTGCCATTCATCCTCAACCGTGGTCCAGTTCCCATGTCCCGGCAATAATTTTGTTTTTGGCGGCAAAGAGAGAACCTTTTTGAAGGATATTTTCAATGCATCAATACTGCCGCCATAGAAGTCAGTTCGTCCTACTGAACCGGCAAATACTGTGTCACCAGTGAAGACTATGCCGTCGACAATAAGGCATATACCTCCCGGGCTATGGCCGGGAGTATGCATAACCTGTAGCTTGGTATCCCCCACGACGACCTCGTCTCCGTCCCGCAGAAACAGGTCCGGATGGGGAGGCTGGACAACATGAAAGCCCCAGATCGCGCCCTGAGATTCAACCCTCGAATAGATCTCAAGGTCATCTATATGCAGCATAACTTTTCCCCCGGTCTTCTCCCTCAAGTCGGCTATGCCGCCCGTGTGATCAAAATGGGCATGCGTACAGATAATATGTGAGACTTTCAAGTTCTTGCTTTTGATGAATTTCAGTATCTTGTCAGGCTCATCTCCTGCGTCAATGACTACAGCATCAAGGTTTTTCTCATCATAAACAATATAGCAATTAACCTGAAGCGGTCCAACAACTATTGTCTCTATTTTCATGGTCACCCCTTGCCCAATTTTTTCAGGATCATTTCGCGGACATACTGCAGTTCTTCATTTTTCACAAGACTATTCACCACAACATAAATAATGACGCATAAAATCATAGTCCCCGAGAGATAGACAGCCTTGACAGCGGCCGATCCGGTTGTTGTCCAGAGGTCTCCGCGCAGCAAAAACCAACCCGCTAATCCCATGATAAATGATGAGAGGACAACATGGGAAAATGATTTTGCAATCTTTCTCAGGTCAATATGATGAAGCTTCTTCTTCAGGAAAAAAATCAGGATGAGGAAATTGATTCCCGAAGCAAGAGAATTCGCAAGTGCCAGGCCGGAATGCTTCAGTGGCCCCATCAGGACAAGGCTGAGCAGTAGATTTGACGCAACACCAACAGCCGCGATCTTTACTGGAGTTTTCGTATCCTGCATGGAGTAAAAGGTTGTGGTTATAACTCTGACACCAACAATAGACCAAATACCGATTGAATAGAAGAGTAATGCTTCTGCGGTTCCCCGGGTCGCAGCATAATCGAATTGCCCCCTCTGAAAAAGAAGATTTACGATTGGCTCCCTGAGCGCAATAAGCCCTGCCATAGAAGGCACTGCTATAAAAAAGAGCAGCCGGAGCGCAAAAGAAAAGTCCTCTCGAAGTCGGTCAAAATCGCCTTTTACCGCATGTTCAGACAATGCAGGGAGTACAGCCATGCCCATGGCAACGCCGAATATGCCAACCGGGAACTGTATGAGCCTCATGGAATAGTAAAGATAGGTAATGCTTCCCTCCTGCAGATAGGACGCAAGGATATTGCTCACAATAATATTTATCTGGTTTACGGCAAGGGCCATTGTTGCCGGGAGGATAAGGATTGCCATTTTTTTCAGTCCCGGATGGCGAAAGCCCGGATCAAGGCCGAGTGAATAGCCGTTTCTGTAAAAAGCAGGAAGCTGAAACGCGAACTGCACAAAACCTCCCAAGGCAATCCCAAGAGCAACAACAAGAATCGGCTGTCTTGCCATGGGTGCAAAGGCGACCATAACTACAATGGTCGTGATATTGAGCATCGCAGGTGCAAGTGCCGGAATAAAAAATACCTTCTTCGTATTGAGTGCTCCCATGACCAGAGATGCAAGACTTATGAACAGAAGAAAGGGGAACATGATACGCGTGAGAAGGACTGTCATCGAGAACTTTTCAGGAGAACTGAGGAATCCCGGAGCAATTGCTGCCACAATAGCAGGAGAAAAAATAACACCCGAAACACAGACAAGGCCAACCACAATAATGATAAAGGTAAAAGTTATGCGGACAAGGCGGGAAGCCTCTCCATCGCCCTGCTTCTGTCTGTATTCAGTCAGAACAGGTATGAAGGCAGAGGACATGGATCCTTCAGCAAAAAGCTCCCTCAAAAGATTTGGTATTCTGAACGCCGCAAAAAAGGTGTCAGAAAGACCGGAAGCGCCGAAATAGACAGCAAGGATCATGTCCTTTACATAGCCAAGAATTCGACTAATAAACGTCGCCACAGACATGAGGCCTGCTGCCTTTGCTATTTTTCCTCTGCCGTCCATATCAGGGCTCATTATAGCAAAAGAGCACATCTTTCAGTCCTGATATATTGCCAAAATGAACCAAATCCCTTTAAAATTCAGGGTGTCAATTTTAAACACGATCATATATAAGAAAAAAGAACGCCTTTCTCGCGCAAAGGCGAAAACTTCAATTAACCAGCTCAAGGCTGCTGCTAAAGATATTCCCTTAGCATATAACTTCGAGCGGGCGCTCAAGAGAGAAGATGGGCCTATTCGTCTCATCGCTGAAGTAAAAAAGGCTTCCCCGTCAAAAGGACTTATCAGGCAGGACTTTAACCATAAGACAATTGCAGCGGTTTATAAAGAGAATAAGGTTAACGCGATATCAGTCCTCACAGAAGGGGACTTTTTCCAGGGTCAACTCGAATTCCTCGCAGACGTAAAAACCATAGCACTGCTTCCTGTGCTCAGAAAAGACTTCATTTTCGATGAGTATCAGATATATGAGGCAAAGGCTAACCAGGCAGATGCGATCCTTCTCATTGCAGCAATCCTTGGTGAAAACCAGGCAGAGGAGTATCTCCATATCGCCACGGAGCTGGGCATGGCAGTGCTTTTTGAGGTACATGATCACAAGGAGCTTGAAATGGCGCTCAGAATTAATGTGCCGGTTATCGGCATTAACAACCGCAATCTCAAGACGCTCCAGATAGATATGAATACTACCCTTGAGTTAAAGAAGGAGATACCCTCCGACATAATTATCGTGAGCGAAAGCGGCATAAAAACAAGGGATGATGTTCTAAGGCTCGAACAGGCAGGTATTGATGCGATGCTGATAGGAACATCGCTTATGGAGTCAGCAGACATTGGCAACAAGATAGAAGAATTGAGAGGGACGTAAGAAGAGGAACCCTTGTGGTAAAATAGGACCCACCAAGACTTCATTGCAGCATAAAAAAACGGAGGTAACAAATGCAGGAGACAAAAGTAGTGCTCCCGGACAGGGAGATCCCAAGGCAGTGGTACAATATTATGGCCGATATGCCGAATCTTCCGAAGCCGCCGTTACACCCCGGCACCAAACAGCCGGTAGGTCCGGAGGATCTGAGTGCGATTTTCCCCATGAGTCTTATCGAGCAGGAAGTATCAACGCAGAGATGGATTGATATCCCCGAGGAAGTCCTGAACCTCTATAGTCTCTGGAGACCTTCTCCTCTTTATAGGGCGCATCGGCTTGAGGCAGCGCTCGGCACCCCTGCAAAGATCTACTACAAATACGAAGGCGTGAGCCCTGCAGGCAGCCACAAACCCAACACCGCCATTCCGCAGGCTTATTACAACAAGCAGGCAGGCATCAGAAGGATTGCAACTGAAACAGGCGCTGGCCAGTGGGGTTCCTCCATGGCACTTGCCGGAACGATGTTCGGTCTCGAAGTGACGGTTTACATGGTCAAGGTGAGCTATAACCAGAAGCCTTACAGAAGAATTGCAATGGAGACATGGGGAGCAACCGTGCATCCCAGCCCTTCAACCTTGACGAATTCGGGAAGGAAGATACTTGAGATAGATCCGAACAGCGAGGGAAGTCTTGGCATTGCCATATCAGAGGCTGTTGAGGATGCGGCAACACACAATGACACGAATTATGCACTCGGCTCAGTTCTTAACCATGTTGTGCTGCACCAGACCGTGATCGGGCTTGAGGCAAAAAAACAGTTTGAGATGGTAGGTGACTATCCTGACGTTGTCATTGGCTGTTGCGGCGGTGGAAGCAATCTGGGCGGTGTTGCATTTCCTTTTCTCCAGGACAAGATAGCCGGCAAACAGATTCGAGTTGTCGCTGTCGAACCCACTTCGTGCCCAACGCTGACCAAGGGAGAGTTCAGGTATGACTTTGGTGATACTGCCGGCCTGACACCACTTATGATGATGTATACCCTTGGTCATGACTTCATGCCTCCAGGAATCCATGCAGGCGGCCTGAGGTACCATGCGGATTCACCGCTTGTCTGCCAGCTTTACCACGACAAACTGATCGAGGCAGTTGCTTACGGCCAGACAGCCTGCTTTGAGGCTGCAATAAAATTCTCAAAGGCAGAAGGCATCATCCCTGCACCGGAAAGCTCGCATGCTATCAAGGGAGCAATTGATGAGGCGCTGAGGGCAAAGGAAGAAGGCAAGCAGAAGACGATCTTCTTCAATCTGAGCGGCCATGGGTATCTTGATCTTACTGCTTATCAGGACTATTTAGCAGGAAAACTGGTAGATTACGAATATCCTGAGGCAATGATCAAAGAAGCGCTTAAGAAGCTGCCGATAATCTAAATAAGGCAAAGGGCTCAGGGCAGATGGCCAAAAGTTTTGGCATCTGCCCTGAGCCTACAGCCTGATGAGGTTGCGCTATGGTACAGGTCAAGATCTGCGGAATAACGAATCTCGAAGATGCCGAGGCTGCAATTAATTTCGGTGCTGATGCATTAGGGTTTGTCTTTTTTAAGGGGAGTCCCCGTTGCATTACTGTGCAGCAGGCTAAAGCGATCATCTGCAAACTTCCTCCCCTTGTCACCACTATTGGAGTATTTGTTGATGAGACCCCGGAAGTAATCAGGTCATCAATGACTGATGCAGGCATCGACGTTATTCAGCTCCATGGGGAAGAAAAACCTGAGTCCTGCTTTTTCTCCTGGAGAAGCATTAAGGCAATCCGGATAAAATCTATCGACAGCCTTGAACCACTGAAAACATTCAAAAGCGTTGTCTCTGCCTTCCTCCTGGATGCCTTTACTGCTGATGCCCTTGGCGGCACAGGTCAGAAATTCAATTGGGACATTGCTGTTGAGGCAAAACAGTTCGGCAGGATTATCCTTGCGGGGGGGCTGACGCCAGATAATGTTCGGGATGCCGTGCTTCATGTAAAACCCTACGGGGTTGATGTAAGCAGCGGGGTTGAACGGGAGAAAGGTAAAAAAGATCATCAGAAGATGAAACTTTTTATAGAACGGGCAAAGACTTCCCTTGACCTTTAGCTGATTTTGCGCTTCTCAGAACTTACTGTAATAAATGTCTTTACGTTGCCGCGCGGATTAAAATCGCCGATAACCTCAAGGAATCTCGGCTTCAGCTTTTTTTCGAGTTCACTGAAGACTGCATTTGTGATCTCCTCGTGAGAGATATGGGTATCTCTGAAGGCATTAAGAAAAAGTTTTAGTGATTTCAATTCAACGATCTTATTGGCAGGAACATAGCGCACATTAATTGATGCGAAATCGGGATACCCTGATCTCGGGCAGAGACAGGTAAATTCCGGATAACTGATATTGATCTCATAATCGCGCTCAGGATTCGGATTGTCCCAGATCTCAAGCTTCGCCTTTTGAATGAATTTTTCTCCGTATTTCATGGGGGAATCTACCATGTGCAGCGGGGAATTGTAAAGTGCTCTCTTGACAAAGATAAATAGGTTTTTGTAAGTTACTACAGTATTTCTGCAAGCAAAATAACACAACCCCGCGTGATAGGCATAACCTTCCGCGAATAAAAAATCTGAAGCTTAACCCCGGATGAGGAGTAATTTATGGGAAACATCTCAATTTCTGAACTCAAGGACAAAACCATTGATGAACTTACTACAGTAGCCAAGGAGCTGAAAGTAGAAGGCGCATCAGGCCTCAGGAAACAGGATCTGATCTTCGCGATTCTGCAGGCACAGACAGAGAAGACCGGCAATGTCTTTTCCGCCGGAGTCCTTGAAATACTCCCTGACGGATTCGGATTCCTCAGGTCACCTGACTATAGCTACCTTCCCGGACCGGATGATATCTATGTTTCTCCTTCCCAGATCCGCAGATTCAATCTCAGGACCGGAGACCTGATCTCAGGACAGATACGGCCCCCGAAAGAGTCTGAGAGATACTTTGCTCTTCTCAAGGTCGAGGCGATCAACCACGAATCTCCGGAAGAAAATGTAAATCGTCCTCTTTTTGACAACCTGATCCCATACTATCCGACTGAAAGAATAAAGCTTGAGTATGACTCCACTGACTACTCAACACGCGTAATGGACCTGGTTACACCTATCGGCATGGGGCAGAGAGGCATGATCGTTGCGGCCCCCAGGACAGGCAAGACTGTGCTGCTTCAGTCCATTGCAAAGGCTATCAAGAAGAACCACAGGGATATTCATCTCATAATCCTGCTCATTGATGAGCGGCCTGAGGAAGTGACTGACTGGAAACGGCAGGTCTCTACTGCAGAGATCATCAGCTCAACTTTTGACGAGCCGCCCCAAAGGCATGTCCAGGTTTCAGAAATGGTAATTGAGCGCGCAAAGCGCCTTGTTGAAAGCAAGAGGAATGTCGTGATCCTTCTTGACAGTATTACCAGGCTTGCAAGGGCTTACAATGCGATCATGCCGACAAGCGGCAAAGTTCTCTCAGGCGGCCTTGACTCTAATGCGCTCCAGAGGCCGAAGCGGTTTTTTGGTGCAGCGAGAAACATCGAGACCGGCGGCAGCCTCACGATCCTTGCGACTGCGCTTATTGATACAGGCAGCAGAATGGATGATGTTATCTTTGAAGAGTTCAAGGGAACCGGAAACATGGAGCTCCATCTCGACCGGAAGCTCGTTGAAAAGAGAATCTTCCCGACCATTGACATCAATGCCTCCGGCACAAGAAAAGAGGAACTCCTGGTCGAAAAGGATCTGCTGAACAGGATCTGGATTGTCAGAAAGGTACTGAACTCACTGAGTACGGTAGAGAGCATGGAGTTTCTCTTAGGCAAGCTGACCGGTACAAAGCTCAACAAGGACTTCTTTGACATGATGAATAAGTAACAATCAGGAAACAGCCGGAAGAGAGCTTAACAACTCCTTTTACAAGTCAATAAAATTCGTTTAGCCACCCCAGCCAATGCTGATAATTATGGCATCAGCAGGACAGACCTCTTTGCACGTACCGCAGTCAATACAATATGACGACCGAGACGGCAAACTCTTGCCATCTGACATCTCGAAGCACTTCACCGGACAGGCGTTTATGCAATCCCCACACCCTGTGCATCTGTCCCAATCCACTAAGGCTATAAACACCAGATTTCACCTCTCCGATAAGATTTCTATGCCCCATCCAACACGCTTCTGAAATTTATCAGAACTTAATTCTACTGCAGCCAAGCACGCGGCGATATGACATAAATCATAATTACATAAACAACAGAATTGCATTGCATCTTTAACCCATCGACTCGTCCGTATTTAGGCTCCCTCTATCTCATAGTTCACATTCACCTGCAGGTCTTTTCTGAGCGAATGATATACAGAGCAGTACTTTTCCTGCGAAAGTGAAATCGCCCGGTCGAGCTTCTTGGGCGTGATATTTTCACCGGCTATATGGATCACCATATCAATCTTTGTGTAGTACTGCGGGGGGGTAGGGTTCCGCTCCCCGGCAATATCAATCTTGAATTTTGTGATCTTCGCCTTCATCTTTGTGACAAAGGAAACAACATCTATAGCAAGACAGCCAGCAACGCTCAGAAGCAGGCTCTCCGTGGGAATACATCCCCACTGAGCCTCAGCATCAAAATCAAGCTCAAATCCGCGTGGTGTCCGGCCAAGGAAGATGAGATCCTTATCCCAGGTCAATGATGCCGTGTTAACCGGCCTGATCTTGCCCTTATATCCTTCCAGATTCTCCTCAAGTTCAATTTTTTCCTCTGATGAGCTCATTTCGCTGCCTCCAGTGTCAATATCAGAAATAACAAACAGGGAGATTATAGCAAACCTTCGACAGGAGCATCAAAAAGTTGAAAAGCGTCATGTCCATAAGCCTTTTCTGTTGCTCTGAAAAGGCTTATAGGTCTATACTGTAAGTCAAATCCTGCTTTTTTGCGCAAATTCCAGGGAGCTTCGTATGCCTTTTTTTGTTGAAGTTTTTTCGAGTGAGATTATCAAAAAGACAGTCCTTGATCCTAAGGGAGAGGACCTCGGACGGGTACGGGACCTTGTTGTTGTAAAAGGCGATCCTCTTCCAAAGGTCTCCGCGCTTATCATCGAGAGAAAGAAGAAGTCTTTTTATCTGCCCTGGCATGACCTTAATATCTTTAACAAGAAAATAATATCCTCAAGGGTTTATGCAGAGAGCCTGAAGCCGTATGGTATGATGGCAGACGACCTCCTGATTCTCAGGGATATCCTTGATAAACAGATCGTTGACGCAAACGGCGCAAAGGTCGTTCGGGTAAACGACATCAAGCTTGAAGGTTATCACAACGAGGCTGTTCTCATTGCCGTAGATGTGGGCATGAGGGGCATCCTGAGAAGACTGGGGATGGAAAGAGGCGGCGAAGACCTTGCTAAGTTCTTCAAAAAAAGCCTTCCTTTTAATCTCATCAGCTGGGACTACCTGCAACCCCTTGAGCCCAAGCTGACCGAGATATCACTGACAATACCAAGACAGATGCTCTCTGAACTGCATCCGGCAGATATTGCAGACATTATCAGCAGCGTTTCTCAGAAAGATGGAGCGACCTTCTTTAATAACCTCGATATCGAGACAGCAGCAGAAGCACTTTCCGAACTTAAACCTGAGATGCAGGCTGACATTATCAGTGCCATGGACACGGAAAAGGCTGCGGACATCATTGAAGAGATGCCTCCTGACGAAGCAGCTGACGTTCTGAGCGATCTGACCACCGAACGAGCCAAGGAAATTCTCGAGCATATCGAAAAAGATGAAGCTGAGGATATCCAGGAGCTTCTCGGCCATGAGGAAGACACAGCAGGTGGTCTCATGACAACGGACTTCATTGCCTACCCACCGGACATGACGGTACAGGAGGCAACTGAGAGGTTTAAATCTGAAGCACGAGACGCGGAAAATGTCTATTATCTTTATATCCTTGACAAGGAAGAAAAACTCCGCGGTGTTGCTTCCCTAAGGGAGATGCTTCTTGCAGAGAATGACTGCCATCTTGCAGACATTATGGAAACGAATCTAAAGACTGTCGCTCCAGGCGAGGACGAGATGGTTGTTGCCGGGATCATTTCAAAATACAACCTCCTTGCCCTTCCGGTTGTTGATGAGAATGGGTACATGCACGGCATTATTACGGTCGACGACATCATTGACCTTCTGCTTCCTCCTGAGGCAAAAAAGAAACGGTGGAAAGTGTGAAGTTCTGGAAGAACATACTCTTTTTCCTCAGCGTCATGGGCCCAGGCATCATCACAGCAAATATCGACAATGATGCCAGCGGCATAACAACCTATTCAGTGGCCGGCGCACGCTTTGGTTATGGTCTCCTCTGGACCCTGCTTCCAACAACGATCGCGCTTGTGGTTATTCAGGAAACGATTGCCCGCATGGGCGTTATCACAGGGAAAGGGCTTTCTGATCTGATACGGGAGAATTTTGGCGTCAAGGCAGCCTTTTTTATGATGTTAGGTCTTTTTGTTGCTAATTTCGGCAATACGGTTGCAAATCTTGCAGGATGGGCAGCGAGCATGGAGATCCTCGGTTTCAGCAAGTTTGTAATGGTGCCGGTTGGGGCAATCTCGATATGGATTCTTGTTACTAAGGGAAGCTACCGATTTGTTGAAAAGATCCTTTTGTTCGCATGCCTTCTCTATTTCGGCTATGTGATTTCAGGATTTATGGCAAAACCTGACTGGGGGCCTGTGCTTAAAAGCGCGGTTATTCCCCAGATGAGGTGGAATGCGGAATATGTCGTGCTGAGCATTGCGATTATCGGCACTACGATCACTCCATGGATGCAGTTCTACCTCCAATCCTCGATTGCAGAGAAGGGCATAAAGAAAGAACAGTATAAGGCATCGCGCCTTGACGTAATTATAGGCTGCTTTATAACCGATATCGTCAGTTTTTTCATCATTGTTACCTGCGGGGCATTGCTCTTCCCGCATGACATCCGCATTAACGAGGCAGCAGAAGCGGCGCTTGCGCTGAAGCCCCTTGCCGGGGAATATGCATATCTCGTCTTCTCTATCTGTCTTGCGAATGCCTCTCTGCTTGGAGCCATCATCGTGCCGCTGGCAACTGCATATTATGTCTGTGAGGCAATGGGCTGGGAGGCCGGCATCAATAAAACATTCAAGGATGCTCCTCAATTCATGTGGATCTACACCATGACCATAGCTCTTGCATCGCTGGTTATCCTGATACCAGGGGCACCCCTCGTCTTCCTGATGGTCCTGTCTGCTGTCATTAACGGGCTTCTGCTTCCCTTTGTCCTTGTTTTCGCTCTGCTTCTGGTAAATAACAAAAAGCTGATGGGCGATTACACAAATTCCCGGACTTACAATTACATTTCATGGGCAACGATCGTAACCATCATCATTCTGACATCATTTCTGGTGGTAACAACCTTTATACCACTTGGATAGCAGATTCATTCCGTGCTGCAAGCAGGATGCTGCGTGGAAGAGGCATCTGAGCGCTTCTTTGGTTTATAATAGGGACTTCTGGAGATACGATGGTTAAGACAATAGAATGGAAAGACAATAAGGTCATCATGCTTGATCAGAGCAGACTGCCGATCGACGTTGCCTATATTGAATGCAGAGACTATCTGACGGTGGCAGAAGGCATCAAGAAGCTCTGGATACGCGGGGCTCCTGCTATCGGCATTGCAACGGCAATGGGAATAGCTCTCGGTGCTCAGGAGATAACCGCAGGGGATCATGAGAACTTTATGAAAGGGCTTCAGCCTGTGTTTAACACGCTCATAGCAACCCGGCCGACAGCAGTCAATATACAGTGGGCTGTCGGGAGGATTACCGCATTTCTTGATGCCAGAAAAGATGAGCCAATTGCAAGGCTCAAGGCACTGCTCATTGATGAAGCGCAGCGAATCCTTGCAGAAGATATCGAAATAAATATGGCAATCGGCAGATGGGGAGCTCAGTTCATCCATGATGGCGATACGGTCCTGACCCACTGTAATGCAGGCTCCCTTGCTACCGGAGGGTATGGCACTGCCACAGCTCCTATGCTGATCGCAAAGGAGCAGAACAAGAAATTCCAGGTTATTGCCGATGAAACCCGGCCTGTGCTGCAGGGTGCCAGGCTCACGTCCTGGGAGCTTATGCAGGCAGGAATCCCGGTCACACTGATAACAGACAACACAGCCGGCGCATTGATGCAGAAGGGCGAAATAAACCTTGCGATCGTCGGCACTGACAGGACAGTTTTGAACGGGGATGTTGCAAATAAGATTGGCACATATACGGTTGCCGTGCTTTGCAAAGAACATGGCATCCCTTTCTATGTCGCAGCCCCGATGAGCAGCATAGACTTCTCGATACCCACAGGTGACCTGATCCCCATTGAAGAACGGGCAGCCGAAGAGGTGACGCATATTTTCGGCACCTGCAGAATAGCCCCTGAGGGCGTAAAGGTGAGAAACATTGCCTTTGACGTCACTCCGGCAAAATATGTGACTGCGATCATAACAGAGAAGGGTGCCTTCAAGCCCGACAATCTTAAAGAACTGTCAAGGCCTGACGCTGACCTTGATAAGTTCAGGATCAGAGGTTAAAGCCAAAGGATGTCTGCCTTGACACCAAAAGATTCTGTGCCCTATCATCAGAAAATGAATCTGCAGGAAGTCTTTGATTCCTACGAGGAAAGGCTTCGCCTTGTGGAACACCAGATAAAGGAACTCTTCAAAGACAGGGTCCCCTTTATTCCCCTTATCGGTGACTACATCATCTCAAGCGGCGGCAAGCGGTTGCGGCCGCTATTCCATCTCATAAGCGCTGACCTCGCTGGGTACGATGGGTTTGCCTGCATTGAGGTCGCAAGCATCATTGAATCTATTCATACAGCATCCTTACTTCACGACGACGTAGTTGATACGGCTGAAGTGAGGCGCGGCAAGCCGTCAGCAAATGCTCTCTGGGGCAACCAGATTGTGGTACTGGTCGGCGACTTTCTTTATTCCAATGCACTTCGGGCTGCAGTCATGCAGAAAAACCAGAAGATCATGGAAGCGCTTTCCGGAGCAACCACGCGAATGACAGAAGGAGAACTACTCCAGCTCAATCGGGTGGGAGACCCTGATATAACAGAGGCAGAGTACCTCGACATCATTTCCGCTAAAACAGGAGCCCTCATCTCTGCAGCATGCAGAGTAGGTGCTATTTTGGGTGGTCTTTCCGAGGAGAAGGAGCTCGCTCTTGCAGCCTTTGGCATGAAAATCGGCATGGTATTCCAGATGGCAGATGACATTCTTGATTATATGGCAGAGGAAAAAGACCTGGGGAAAAAACTCTGCAAAGACCTTGAAGAAGGAAAGATAACGCTTCCCCTGCTTCTGCTTCTTTCCGCTGCAGATGAAAAAGACAAGGTTGAAATAGAAAAGATTATAAAGGACTTTTCTGCTGAAGGTCTTGAAAAAATCACAAGCCTGCTGAAGCAATACCAATCCATTGAGGCATCTCTAGACAAAGCCCAGTCTCTTGTTGATGAGGCAAAAAAAGAGCTTTCACTCTTTCCTGACAGCAGGGCAAAGGATGCACTTCTCGCTATTGCAGACTATTCTTTGCAGCGGGAGAAATAATGCACAAGATCGTCGAGCTCGCCAAACAGACTATTGAGGAATACGTAAAGACTGGCAATACAATATCGCTTCCCAAGGACCTTTCTCCTGAGCTGACAGCTCGTGCTGGCGTATTTGTAAGCCTCAAGAAAATGGGGAGCCTCAGGGGCTGCATAGGCACGTTTGAACCAACAGCAGAGACGGTTGCCCAGGAGGTCATCAATAATGCAATTGCAGCAGCAATGCAGGACCCGCGATTCCATGCGGTGGAAGAGAATGAACTGGCAGAGATAGAATATTCTGTAGATGTCCTTTCCCCCCCGGAGAAGATAAGAGGCAAAGAGGATCTTGACCCGAAAAAATACGGCATCATCGTTCTTCAGGGAGTACGGCGGGGACTGCTTCTTCCTGATCTTGAGGGTGTTGATACGGTTGAGGAGCAACTGAGAATAGCGAAGATGAAAGCAGGGATCTGGAAAGATGAGAATCTGGAGATCTTTCGGTTCACCGTAACACGATATCGGTGATATTGCATGCCAGTCGTTCCGAAAGCAGCAAAAGAAGTCAGGGAAAAAGCGACGGCTGCCGCATTGCGTTATTTTGTAGTAGCTGCCTTGCTTGCAGCTTTGTGCATTGAAGGTTACTATATATTTTCGTTAAGGGCAACGATAAAGAAACAGACTGAGGATCTCAGGAATATTTCGGTTCAACTTCAGCATCTCAAAAGCGAGCGTGAAACCCTGAACGAAGAGATATCCTCGGCAAGGAAAAATGCAGGAGGAAAAGACGATGGAAATACCAGCCAAAGGTAATATCATAGATACAAGCCTGGCCAGGCTCCTGGTTCAGCTGAACAGAAACAGGATGATCGGCACGTTATCCCTCACTACGGCTTTATTCACAAAAAAAATATACCTTAATGAAGGAGATGTCATTTTTGCCTCGTCAACCTATGAGGATGACCGGCTGGGAGAGATGCTCCTGAAGGCTGGAAAGATTACGGTTGAGCAGTATGACAAGTCAGTCGAAATACTGAAATCAACAAAGGACAAGCGGCAGGGCGCAATCCTTGTGGAACTTGGATATCTTACGCCAAAAGATCTCTTCTGGGGGGTCAAATACCAGGTAAAGGAGATCATTCACAGCATGTTCGTAGTTGAGGAGGGTGATTACGAGTTCCGCGAGGGAGAGCTTCCGACGCAGGAGGTCATCACCTTACGGATGAGCATCGGCAATCTGATCTATGCGGGCGTGAACAAAATCGTAAATTGGACCAGGATCCGAAAGGAAATGCCGCATACTGATTCTGTGCTGAAACTGAGCGAAGATCCTTTGAGCCTATTCCAGGATATCGAATTGACACAGCAGGACAAGAAGATCCTTTCACTGGTCGATGGGAAGAAGACCATCAAGGAAATTATTGACAGTTCCTGGATGGGGTCTTTTGATGCCTTGAAGGTGCTCTATGTTCTCTGGTCTATCGGTATGGTTGAAGATCAGGTATCCGTCGAGGAAGAGGCTCCAAGGGAAGAGGGCGAAGTAAGGGCCGATGACTCAGTCACGCTGAATGATATTTTCACACCGCTTTCTGAGGAAGATGAGATTCTGCTCAAGAAAGTTGATGAGATATATTCACATATCAGTAGTTTATCCATGACTGAACTCCTTGAAGTGGAGGAGAAGACTGATAGCGAAACGATTAAAAAGAATTATTACCGTCTTGCAAAAGAGTTTCATCCTGACCGGTATTTCAGCTCAACAGATCCCTCCGTCAAAATCAAGCTCACGGCCATATTTGATGCAATAACCAAAGCATATAATATCCTGAAGGATGACCGAAAGCGTGATGAGTATTTTGCATCGCTGCTTGGTCCCAAGCAGGATGAGGGCGTCCTTGATGTCAACGTGCGTGCAGCCGAACAGTTCAGGGAAGGCGTGGCGGACTTCAAAAAAGGCGACTTCTGGAGTGCTATTGATAAGTTCAAATGGGCGACAAAGATGGCGACAAAGAACGCTACTTACTGGAGTTACCTATCACTTGCATACTCAAAGGTCCCAGGTCGTGTCAAAGAGGCTGAAGAGGCGCTGCTCACCGCCATGAAGCTTGACCCTTATAATGCTGAGCTTCATTCCCATCTTGGACTTGTCTATATGAAGGCAGGGCTCAAAAAGAGGGCACATGCTGCATTTCAGAAAGCGCTGAAGATCGATCCAAAGAATGAGAAGGCCAAGAAAGGGCTGGAAAGCACAAAGGATTGAGTCTGCCGCCAGGTTGCATCACCCGATCCCGAGAAATCGGATATTTTCTTTTCGAAGCGATAAGATTGTCAGCGTGAGACAAACTTATTTTCGCTTGAAGATACCGCTCTTACCCCCGGTCTTTTCGATCAGCATGATCTCAGATATTACCATCTCCTTATCAACTGCCTTGCACATGTCATAGATCGTCAAGGCTGCTATTGACACTGCTGTCATTGCCTCCATCTCAACACCGGTCTGCCCAGTGATCTTTACGCGCGCCTCTATGGTAATTCGGCCCTTCTTCCGGTCCAGGGCAAAATCAACAGATATCGAGGAAATGTTCAGGGGATGGCAGAGGGGAATAAGCTCAGAAGCCTTCTTTGCTGCCATAATGCCTGCAACCCTCGCCACGCCTAACACATCGCCTTTTGCAATGCTGTTTTCCTGGATGAGCTGAAGCGTTGTTTTTTTCATGCTCACAAAGCCCCTGGCAACTGCCTCTCTCTGCGTCAAGGACTTGGCTGATACATCAACCATCCTCGCCTTGCCGCTGCTGTCAATATGGGTCAGTATTTTCATCCTCCTATCCTCGACATGGGGCGCTTTTTTGTGTGATGCAGGATGCGTAATACGTTATCAGGGAATGCCGTATCCCCGGAGTCCTTTTCATTAATCTGGTGCTCCTTAGGTTTTACCTCGACAGCAAGTTTCAGCAGGCGTTCGATTTCCAAATCAGACGCTCCGCTTCTGAGTGCAGAGCGAAGATCGATCTCTGTCTCTGAGAAAAGGCAGGGCCTGAGCTTTCCATCAGATGTCAGCCTGAGCCTGTTACAGTCTTTGCAGAAGTGGTGTGTAAGCGCACTGATGAACCCGATGACTCCCCTTGCACCATCAAGGCGATAATATTTTGAAGGCCCATTTTTTCGAACGCGCACCGGGGCAAGCGGTCCCAGCGTTTCTATGATCTTCTTTATCTCATCTGTTGTCATGTACTTCCGAGGGCTCCAAAAACTTACTGATCCTGTGGGCATGCATTCGATAAAACGCACGTGATGATCTGAGTCAATGGTTATTTTTGCAAAGTCGAGAATTTCGTCCTCGTTCATGCCTCGAACAGGAACCATATTTATTTTTAACGGCAGCAGGCCGGCATGTTCAGCTGCATGCAGACCTTTCAGAACAATATCAAGGTCTCCGCCGCGGGTTATCTCCCTAAAGCGCTCCGGGATGAGAGAATCGATGCTCACATTCACTCTGTCAAGGCCTGCCTGCGAAAGGCTCGCTGCATGGTCTGCCAGCAATATCCCATTTGTTGTCAGGCTGAGTTCCTCTATCCCGGTGATCTTTTTGAGCGATGAGACAAGGAAGGAAACATTCTTCCTTACGAGCGGTTCCCCTCCGGTCAGTCTGATTTTTTTGACACCAAGCCCGGCTGCAATCGTTGCAACCCTGATGATCTCCTCATAGCTGAGGATATCAGAATGCTCTGCAGAAGAAACGCCGCCAGGGGGCATGCAGTAAATACACCGCAAATTGCATTTGTCCGTGATCGATATCCTCAGGTAGTCAATGACCCGGGAAAAGCTGTCTGTCAGGGAGTTCATCTCTTTTTTTGCGGCTTCTTGTCCAGCTCTGCAATCTTCTTCTTTGCCGCCTCAGCGTCCTTTGCGTTGGGGTATTTTTCGACAAGCTTATTAAGGATGATCTTACCTGTCTTGGCATCGCCTATCTCTGCAAAGGCATATCCCTGCTTGAGCATACCGCCGCTGGCCTTGTCACTGTCAGGGTATTTTTTGAGCAGTGTTTCATAAGAAAGAATGGCACTTTCAAAGTCTTTCTCATTGTAATACGATTCAGCAATCCAGAACTGCGCATTGTCCGCAAGATCAGTCTTTGGATATTCCTTTATAAACACCTCGAACTTCTCCCTTGACTCCTTGTACCTCTTATCCTTGAAGAGCTGGTAAGCAGAATCGTAGGACTTTGTTTTGCTGTCTGAAACTGGTTCGGCCAGTGTCTCGACTTCCGCTTTTGCCGCGTTATTCGGTTTTAGTAATGCATCGGGTGCATCGCTACCAGCTTCTTTAGGTTTGCCCTGATTTTCAAGGGCAGAGAGCCTGTCCTTTACCGTCTTGATTTGCATTTCCAGGCCGGCCATCTGCGCTTTCAGAAGGTCCTTTTCTGAGGCGAACTCCTTCAGGGATTTCTCTGTAAAATACCTGTTCTCATCAAACCTGCCTCTCAGTTCCTGAAGCCCGCTTGATGTCACATTTATCTTGGAAAAGAGGTCCGTTTGATTTTCCTTCACTGCAGTGAAAGAATCCTCCCTGACAACACCAGTAGTTCTTTCCTTCAGAGAGTCTATCTCCTTTCGTGCCTCAAAGCTGCTTCGCTGCAGTTCATGAAGATCGCTTCTCATCCGGTCCATATCATTGCCCGACACACAGGCTGAAAGAAAGAGAAGAAGAAATAGAGAACATATCCTCTTCACAATTACTTGCCCACCTTTATAAGAACTGTGAAATGAGCGCGTCTGTTCTTTGCCCAGCAGCCCTCGTCCTGTTCTTTGCAGACTGGCTTCTCTTCTCCATAGCTGATCACATCGATCCTTCCGGATGCGACGCCAAGGCTGACAAGATAATCCTTTACTGCCTTGGCTCTGCGGTCACCAAGTGCAAGATTATATTCATTGGTGCCCCGCTCGTCGCAATGGCCCTCAACTGATAATCGGGCTGTCGTGTTTTTTGACATCCACGATGACACTGACTGGAGTGTCTGCTTATATGACTCTTTCACCTCATACTTGTCATAATCAAAAAGCAGGTCCGCAAAAAGGTTTTCCTTGCTCTCCACATACTGGGCACCCTTGCCCATTACATCAGAAGAATCAACCTTTCCGTCAAGCTGCTTCTCGGTTATTTTTTCCTGATCTTTCAGCTGAGCACTATCCTTCTGCTGCTGGCCCTGCTGTCCTGCGTCAGGCTGCGTGACAGGCCTCTTTTGGCAGGCAGCAAACCCGAATACAATAACCACTGATACGGCAATCACAACCATTAAACTCTTTGTTTTCATCTGAATCCTCCTATGATTCATGTTATTAGTTTGGCGACCATCCAGGGGCATTGGAACGTAGCCCCTGAGGGCTGATCTTCTTCTGGGCCTCGCCATTTGCCCTCATGATGTATATCCCTTTCGTTCCATCTCGGTCA
This sequence comes from uncultured Nitrospiraceae bacterium, assembly GCA_964461065.1. Classification (GTDB taxonomy): domain Bacteria; phylum Nitrospirota; class Thermodesulfovibrionia; order Thermodesulfovibrionales; family UBA6898; genus UBA6898. The sequence continues at coordinate 5,810 of CAYWRK010000035.1, read as the reverse complement.
GAAGAGAACGTTATATGCCTGCCGTCTGGAGAAAAAGATGGATCCTCGTTATTGCCGCTTTCTGTCAGCTGGATAAGCGCTGATCCATCCGGCTTCACAATACAGATCTGGTTTTTCCCCCGCCTGCAGGCAAATGCAATCCGGTCTCCTGTAGGTGACCAGTTAGGAGATGTATTATAAGAACCTTCAAAGGTAATTCTCCTGATATCACTCCCGTCTGCACGCATCAGATAAAGCTGCGGGCTCCCACCGCGGTCAGATACAAACGCAATCTGGCTGCCGTCGGGAGATACCACTGGAGAAACCTCGATACCCTGCGTAAAAGTGAGCTTTTTTACTGAATCATCCTTGAGGGATAGGAGGTAAATGTCGGGTGTTCCGTCTTTTGTTGAAGATAGGGTAATTGTGTCACCCCTTGGTGAAAAGCCACCGGCCATGTTTGTGCCTTTTGACGCGAATATCTTTTTTTCGGTCATTTTCCCAAAGTCTAACAGATAGATACCCCATTGTCTACCGCGCTCGGAGGAATAGACTATTTTTGTGCCATCAGAAGACCAGTGGGGTGCAAGAACCAGAGATCCTTTTAGGCCAAGCTTTCGTGCTCTGTGGCCGTCCCAATCCATGACATAAATGCCTTTTTCTCCCCCGTCTTCTGCAACAAAAGCAATTTTTGTTCTGAACATGCCAGACTGACCGGTAAATGCCTTATAGATGTCATTCGAAATATTGTGAGCAAGCTGACGGACGAGATTCTTGTCTGCATGATACTGCTTATGTAAGATTATTTTACCTTCAAATACGTCGTACACCGAGACATCAACCGCAACGTCCTGCCCCATCGTAATCGTTCCCTTCACAACCGCCTCGATACCGAGAGGCTTCCAGTTCAGCTGACTGAATTCTTGGGAAGCCTGCTCTATATATGAGGCTTTATCAATGCAGACAAAAAGGCCGGTAAACGTGAGGTCGTCCCTCACAATATCGGAGAGCTCCCTGCCCTGCGGACCGTGGAGGTCGTAGATAGCCATGGGAAGCTTCTTTGCAGATGGAGAGGTTATGTCAATGTAGACCTTGGCTTCGACGACCGTGAAGAGTGAAGCGTAAAGCGTGAGGAGTAAAACAGCACAAAAAACCACGTTGCTCCATGCCATTTGCCGGCTGCCCTTTACCCTGCGGTCTTTGTTTATTATTCTCACGGATAGAACCTCATGCTGATCTCCATCTCAGCGGTCGGTGGAGTGACAGGAGAGGCCTTTATTATGGCCTGTTGAACGGATCGGTCGAAAAAAGGATACCCGGATTTTTTTTCAACTTCAAGCACTTGCAAGGTTCCATCTTTCTGAATTTTTACATTTATGATCATGAGCACATCCTTTTCTGCCCAGTCAGGATAAAGCCATTCAGCCCGTATTTCTCCGACGATTTTATCAATATACGTTGCAGTCCCCTTTGATGAACCAGCCCCGGTGCCCGGCACTGCGCTTTTCGGGGAACTCTTCCCTTGGCTGCCGCTGATAGATGCAACCTTCCTGCGCAAATTGACTATGTCGTGCAGCTTCTTTTTCGCCTTAAGTGCGGCTAACTGCTCGTCAAGTCGTTTTGCATCAGCCTTTGCATTTTTAGCGGGTTTGCTGCTCTCCCTTTCCGGCGCAGCCATCCTTGCAACAGGCGCGTCCTGCATAGGAATTTCTTCCGTTACTGCTCCCCGAGAAGAACTTATGGGGCCAACAAGACTTACTTCATACGGAGACGGCATGATAACGTTTCGGGAATGCCTGAGGATAAGCGCTGCAATAAGGAGAAAGGTAAGGTGAAGAGCTGCAGACAGGACAGTTGTTGCCTGAAGACTCGGGCCCCTCATTTCAGGTCAAGCTTGGGTTCTGTTATCATTCCAAGTTTTTCTATTCCTGCCTCCTTGATCTCACCCATCACCTCAACAACCAGACCATAGGGAACATCCTTATCTGCCTTGAGAAAAACATTTGGATTGAGCTTACTGATAGCTTCGAGCTTCTGTTTCATCTCTGCCATTGAAACAGGGGTGTCATTCATGTACACAGTCCGGTCCCGCTTTATGACAAGAGATATCCTTTCGTCTGGCGGCAGTTCCTTTCCTTTTGCCCTGGGCAGGTTTACGTCAACCCCTTGCTGCATAAGCGGAGCAGTCACCATAAAAATGACAAGCAAAACCAGCATGACGTCAACAAAGGGCGTCACATTGATCTCCGAAAGTACGGTTCTGTTCCTGTTCGTCTTCATTCGGCAGTTTTTGAGAAAAGTTCAAGGAGGTCTTCCGAGAAGTCTTCCATCTCCAGAATCATTTTTCTTGACATGCTGAGATAGTAGTTATACGCAATAACTGCCGGGATAGCTGCTGCAAGGCCAACAGCAGTTGCGATAAGTGCCTCTGCAATTCCTGGAGCAACAACTGCAAGAGAGGCTGATCCTGCAGAGCCAATGCCATGGAATGCATTCATGATTCCCCAGACTGTTCCAAAAAGGCCGATAAAGGGGGCTGTTGAGCCTGTTGTTGCAAGAAAGTTAAGGTATTTCTCAAGCTTAACAGACTCAAGGGTCTCGTATCTCCTGAGAAGACGCTTAATCTCATTTTTATCTTTTTTTGCTTCATCGGCATAAACCGCCTTAAAAACATTTGCGATGGGGCTGAGAGTAAGGGTACGCGTTGCCTGAAAAAGCGCTTTAGGGTCACGGTTCGAACGGTAAATGCGCTGGAATTGGGCTGACTCCTTGTTTGCCGACGAGAAATACCTCTGCTTAAAGAAGATGATCGCCCAAGAGATTACGGAAAATGACATAAGTATCAGCAAAACGGCCTTAACGACATATCCTGCGTTGAGAATGAGTTGTATTACGGAATTATTCATGCGCGCCCCTTACTGTTTTAGAGAATTTAATGAATTCATTGCTAAAAGTCAAATTAAGAAAGTTTAACTTTTTTAATTAAATTAAACCATCAATTAAATAAAATGTTTCTGTTATAATAATTCCCCTGGAGAGGTGGCCGAGCGGTTGAAGGCGACGGTCTTGAAAATCGTTGTAGGGGCGACTCTACCGTGAGTTCGAATCTCACCCTCTCCGCCATTTCTTTTTTGTTTATCCATGAGATAGCTTTTTGACAAACCGTCAACAGACTGTCGACAAATTCTATACTGCAATTTCACTTCAGCTACTGCTCAAGCCTCACCAATATAGACTCCCTTCCTGATGTTGTTCCCCATAATCAGATATAATTAGTTATAAAGGCAACATACAAAATGCGGTAAAATAATTTATGGCATCATCAACCAAGAAGAAAAAGAAACCCAACCCCTTCTTGTGGGTAGTTGAACCTCTCATGGATGAGCCAAGCTACCTTGAGAAGTCTATGTTCGGCTGCCAAGCCTATTATCTTCACGGGCGGTTAGTTCTTGCTCTTACGTCAGGGGCAGAGCCATGGAATGGTTTACTGATTCCTACTGACCATCACTTCCACAAATCTATCTGCATGGAATTTAAAACAGTAAGGCAACATCCTGTCCTGAAGAAATGGCTTTACTTGAAGGAGGCATCGGAAGACTTTGAAGCCGTGGCTTCTAATATTATTGAGGCTATCAGAATGAATGACGAGAGGTTCGGAGTTGAACCTAAGGAAAGGACGAGGAGAAGTAACACAAAATGACCCTCATCCTCTGCACCACCAAATCCCTCAATGAAATCGGCAACTCTACCCTTCTGACTCCAGCAGGTAACCCTAACAAAGAAGAACCTGCCTACCCGCTACCGTGAGAAATTCGGAAACCTAATTTTTTTGTTTCTGTTGTGAGAGTCATTAATTAGCGGTATAATCTGAGCAGGAGATAAAAGGGGGGCGAGATGCCAGAGGAAGATGTTCTGAAATTCATAGCAAGAAACGGAGAGAAGATCACGCTAAGGCTTGCCGGGTGTCAGGATGCTGAAGAGATCATCAGCGTGATCAAGACAAATGCTCCTGACAGGAGCTATGTGCTGATGGAACACTATGGCACAAAATCGGATTCAGTCAAAAAATATATCTGCAGCATGGACTTTGAGAAGAATCTGCTGATTGTGGCGATTACAGACAGGGCTGTGGTTGGAGCTTTGTCAGGCATCCAGATGGATGGTGGCAAAAGACCTCAGACAGCGCATATTTTAAACATAGGACTTCATCTTGTGCCTGAATATCGGGGTCTCGGAATAGGATCACAGATGCTGGACTACGCCATTGAATGGGCAACTGACCGAAAATTCAAGAAATTAGAGGCAAATATCTTTACGACCAATAAAAAGTCCCTTCATCTTTTCGAGCGGGCAGGGTTTATTGAAGAAGGCATGCGGCACAAGAGAATTCGTATAGGCAAACAATATATTGATGAAGTGCTTATTGGGAAGGTGCTGTAGTTTTTTCTTTTTGTTGCCGGGTTGCCGTTGAAAAGATATCCGACAGAATAGCAAACTCCTCAATACTCAACGTCTCAGGTCTGCGTTGAGGATCGATCCCTGCCTGTATCAATATATCTTTGGCGTTGTTAAAGGCTTTCAGGGAATTCGACAGGGTCTTCCTCCGTTGTGAAAATGCCGTTTTAACAATCCTCGTGAAAAGTGCCTCGTCCTGCACAGATACCGCAGGCTCTTCCCTCAGCTTCATATGGATCACTGCCGAGTCAACCTTGGGAACGGGCTTGAAAGCTTCTTTAGGGATTATGAACTTAAGCTCAGGCTCAGCGCGAAACTGCACCATGATCGAGAGAACACCGTAATTCTTTGTGCCCGGCCCTGCCACGATCCTCTCAGCCACCTCTTTCTGAATGGTAAGGGTCATGGACTCAACTGATCTGCGTGCATCTATAAGTCTGAAGATGATCGGCGTAGTTATATAGTATGGGATGTTCGCCACAACCTTAAAACGATCGAGCCGCTCAAAGGGAAATTTAAGTGCATCGCCCAAAACAAGGTCTACATTGTTCAGGTCCTTTAGCTCTTCAATAAGTTTATTGTATAGATAAGAGTCAAGTTCGATCGCAATAACCTTTTCGACTTTTCCTGCAAGGAGCCTTGTAAGCCTTCCTGGCCCTGGACCTATCTCGAGTACCGTGTCTGTGCCTGAAAGATCGGCAGACCGTATTATGTTAAGAAGGATCGAAGGATCGAAAAGAAAATTCTGTCCAAGATGCTTCTTGGCCATCAGAGTATTAATCTCGCAGCAAGCTTGATCGCCTCGATCATGCTCGAAGGTCTGGCAATACCCTTCCACGCTATATCATAGGCAGTGCCATGATCAGGCGATGTCCTGATGATAGGCAGTCCGATCGTGACATTAACGCCTGTATCAAAGCAGACCATCTTCAGGGGGATCAGGCCCTGGTCATGATACATGCTGACGATGATGTCAACATCACCTTTATATGCCTTGTGGAATATGGTGTCTGGCGGATAGGGGCCGGTAACCGGGAGACCTTCTTTTATTGCATCTTCAATAGCCGGAGAGATCGCTTCAATTTCTTCTCTGCCGAAAATGCCGGCCTCGCCTGCATGAGGATTCAGACCTGCAACGGCGATCCTCGGACTGCTTATCCCCATCATATCGCAGGCTTTCTTAGCCAGCCTTATGGTTTTCAGGACAGCCTCTTTTGTAATAAGTTGCGGCACGTTTCTGATTGCTGTATGTATCGTTACAAGAATAACCCGCAAAGGGCCGCCCGCAATCATCATGGAATAGTCTGTTGTGTTGGTAAGCTCTGCGAGCATCTCGGTATGACCATGCCATTTCTGACCTGCCAGTTTCAGGGCCT
>CAYWRK010000034.1:0-24681 GCA_964461065.1 uncultured Nitrospiraceae bacterium | reverse complement strand
ACTTCCTCTTGATTGACCCCCTCAAACTGGAAAGTATGTTTATGCCTACCTGGAATAATCCCCATATTTCCGATTGACAGGCCCCCTGACATGGGGTAGCATTTGTTTATCAGTTTTAACCGTCCGCATCGAACATCATGAACCATGTGTTCCATTACAGGAGGAGACAATGATATCTCTTAAGGTCAACGGGAAAAAGCATACGCTGGACATCAGTCCTGACGTGCCGCTTGTCTGGGTCATCAGAGAACACCTGAAACTGACAGGAACCAAATTCAGCTGCGGCAAAGGTCTCTGCGGCTCCTGCACAGTCCATCTGGACGACAAGGCAGTCCGATCCTGCCAGACTCCTGTCGGTGAAGCGCAGGGTAAAAGCATTACGACGATTGAAGGCGTACCAGAAGGCCATCCGCTCAAAAAGGCATGGGTAAAGGAACAGGTTGCCCAGTGCGGCTTTTGCCAGCCGGGCCAGATCATGCAGGCAGCAGAGCTTCTGTCCCAGGACAAGAAGCCGTCTGATGCAAAGATCATAAAGGCTATGGACGGCAATCTCTGCCGCTGCGGCACGTACCCGAGGATCAAGACTGCAATCAAGCTGGCAGCAAAGGAGGGTGGAAAATGAGCTCATCCATAACTCGACGTCAGTTCCTCAAGGTTGCCGGCTTTACTCTTGCGATCGCAGTGACGCCATCTGGGTACCATATCCTGTCTGCAAAGGATGCGGAAGATGCAACAGCAAAAGGCTTCAGCCCCAATGTCTGGCTGCGGATAATGCCTGATGACAGCGTAATAATCATAGTGAGCAAGTCCGAGATGGGGCAGGGAATTTACACCTCAATTCCGATGATCGTTGCGGATGAACTGGAGGCTGACTGGAAAAAGGTGAAGTTCGAGGTCGCGCCTGCTGCTGATGGTTACAAAGACCCTGTCTGGGGATCGCAGGCAACAGGGGGGAGCACCAGTATACGTCATATGTATGCGCCCTTGAGAAAGGCAGGTGCTGCTGCACGGGAGATGCTTGTTACTGCTGCGGCTGAAACCTGGAAGGTCCCGGCAAAAGAATGCGAAGCTGTTCATGGCAAAGTGAAACATACTTCAAGCAACCGCACGCTTTCGTACGGCAAGCTTGTGCAGGCTGCATCGGTTATGCCTGTGCCGAAAGAGCCGAGCCTGAAAAAAGATTCAGAACTCAGGTTCATCGGCAAGACCATGCCAAGGCTCGACATCATCGAAAAAACAGATGGCTCTGCCATATTCGGTCAGGATGTTACGTTAACTGACATGCTTGTTGCTGTTGTATTGCGTCCTCCTGTCTTCGGTTCAAAGGCCAAGGCAGTGCATGGTTCTGCCATAGCAACGAAGATCAAAGGAGTGAAAGAGGTGGTTCGGATAGACCGGGGAGTTGCGGTCTGTGCAGAGACATTCGATGCAGCATTGAAGGGGAGAGCAGCTATACACATTGTCTGGGAGAAGGGTGTTGATGAGACGCTGTCAACCGAGAGTCTTGCGAAGGACTTTCAGGGGTATCTCGGAAAGGACGGCATCATTGCCCGCAAGGATGGCGATCCGCAGAAGACATATGCTGCTGCATCCGCGAAGATCGATGCCGCATATTCGCTTCCCTATCTCAGTCATGCGACCATGGAGCCGATGAACTGCACTGCCTTTGTGCAGAAGGACAGGTGTGATATATGGGCGCCGACACAGAACCAGACTGGCACGCTCATGACAGCACAGAAGATCACCGGACTGAAGCCTGAACAGATCCATGTCCATACAACCTATCTTGGCGGAGGCTTTGGCAGAAGGTTCGAGCAGGATTTTGTAGAGGAGGCGGTTCAGTTATCAAAGGCAGTTGGTAAACCGGTCAAGGTGATATGGACCCGTGAAGATGATTTCCACCACGACTATTTCAGACCCGGCACGCTTTCGCGCATACAGGGCGGCCTGGATGAAAAGGGCAAGCTCACTGCATGGACACACAAGATCGTCTGCCCTTCGATCTTTGCACGGGTATTCCCTGGCATGATGAAGGACGGCATAGACAATGCCGCAGTTGAGGGTCTGAGCAATATGGAATACGATATCCCGAACCTCTCTGTCGAATTTGTGAGGATCGACACTCCTGTGCCGGTCGGCTTCTGGCGCTCTGTCGGAAGCTCGCATAATGCCTTTACGGTCGAGAGCTTTATTGACGAGATGGCCCATCTGGCCAAGAAAGACCCTCTCAAGTTCCGGCTTGATCTTCTGAGCAAGCACCCGAGGGCGCAAAAGGTTCTTCAGGTTGCTGCGGAAAAGGCGGGCTGGGGAAAGCCCCTCAAAAAAGGCATGGGCAGGGGCATTGCGTACCACCTCTCCTTTGACAGTTATGTTGCCCAGGTCGCTGATATATCAGTGAACAGCAAGGACGGCACCATAAAAGTCCATAAGGTCGTATGTGCGGTTGACTGTGGCAGGGTGGTGAATCCGGACACGGTGAAGGCCCAGATGATGGGCGGCATTGTGATGGGGCTTTCATCTGCTTTGAAGGAGAAGATAGAATTTGCAGAGGGCAAGGTCAAGACAGAGAACTTTGATACTTACCCTATTCTGACCATGAGCGAGACGCCTGAGATCGAGGTGCATATCGTGAAGAGCAACGGCAAACTGGGCGGCATTGGAGAGCCTGGCGTGCCGCCTGTTGCACCGGCTGTTGCAAATGCTTTGTTCAGTGCAATGGTGGTGAGGATACGAACTTTGCCGCTGAACTCTGCGACGGTGCTTAAGGCGTTGAAAGGTAAGGGGTAGGCGTGAGAGTTGACTAAGGCGAGATACAGTATCCTCGCTCATTCTCGCTTCGCTCCGAGGCTTTTGCCTCTTTATGGTGAGGGCTTTCGGAATATCGGCAAAAGAAACCGCTCGGATTCCATACCCCGCCTTAGTGCAATAACGTTGGCGAGAGGTATGCTAGGAGAGTAAACGGATTACATGGATATATACGAAGAACTGTTGAGACTTAAGAAAGAGGGAAGGTCATCTGCGCTTGCAACAATCGTGCAGTCTGCGGGGTCTGCGCCGCAGAAGATTGGTTCAAAGATGCTGATCCGCGATGACGGCACGGTCGTTGGGACACTCGGCGGTGGATGTCTTGAGGCTGAGGTTGTGCAGGCTGCGCTTATGGCGATTCGCGATGAACAGTCAGTGACCCTGCCTTTTGACCTGACCGAGAAGCAGGGCGGCCTTGTCTGCGGCGGCAGGGTTTCGGTCTTCATCGACCCTGTCATCCCTGACCCAACCCTGGTCATCCTCGGTGCTGGCCATGTGGGCAAGGCACTGACAAAGGCTGCGCGGTTCAGCGGTTTCCGTGTGATTGCTTGCGATGACCGGCCGGAATATGCCAATCCTGAGAACCTGCCGGATGCGCATGATATCGTGGTCAATGATTTCCCGAGCATCTTTCCCCAGATGATCGTCCCTGACAATATCTATATAGTTGTTGCAACGCGGGGGCATAACCATGATCTTGATGCAGTCATCGCATCACTCAGAACATCGGCCCGCTATATCGGACTGCTCGGCAGCAGGAGGAAAAAGGCCCTGCTCTTCAAGGCTCTGAAAGACGCAGGTTTTTCGGATAAGCAGATCAGCAGGGTGCATATACCGGTCGGCCTCATGATCAACTCGGTCACTCCTGAGGAGATTGCGATCAGCATTATGGCCCAGATCATACAGAAGAGGAGGGAGAATGCAGCATCAGGTATTGGCCGTTCTTCTTGCCGCAGGCTTGTCAAGGAGGATGGGGCGATTGAAGCAGCTCCTTCCCCTGGGACGTCACACGGTAATTGAGCACACGCTTAACACTATTCTATCCGCAGAAGTTACTGACATTGTTGTTGTGATCGGTCATGATGGAGGTGATCTCTCTTCTGCGATTAATCATATGCCTGTAACGATAGCGCTCAATTCGGACAGCGGAAGTGATATGGCTGCATCAGTGCGGGTTGGTCTGAATGAACTGAAATACCCTGAATCTTCTGTTCTTGTCTGTCCTGCTGATTATCCCCTTGTTCTGCCCGATACGATAAAGGCTCTTATCGCAAGACATGACGAAAATTCTGAGGCTATCATTATCCCAAGTCATAACAGACGGCGTGGCCATCCCACGCTTTTCCCGCGAAAGATCATTCAGGAAATATTTGAACGCAGCAGCCTCAGGGATATCATTACCTCCCACGCCGGAAAGGTAGTTTACGAGAATACGTCAGACGAAGGCGTTCTGCTTGACATGGATACGCCTGAAGATTATGAAAGGATTCTCGAAAAGTTCAGCAATAGCAATCAGAAAGAGATCTGATTGACCGTCATTCTAGCGACGACAAAGTGGGCAGAGTATTCTCTGTGCCTGTTTTTATAACCTGCCGGTTTTCTGATACTCCTGTATAAAGACCTTCAACGCGCGCATGATCAGCCAGTCAAGGGTGACGCTGTTGGCAGATGCGATCTTGATCATTTCGTCTAACACCTCTTTTTCAATACCTGAAGGCGCAGTATTGAATCCTGCCTCCTGAGCCAGTGGAACTTCTTCAATTGTCGCTCCGGTCCTTCTTGCATGCTCTCGCATAAGCAGATTTTTAAGCTCATCCATGTTGCCGGACATGATCGCCTGCCGCACATCCTCAGGCACCCCGGTCTCAGGCGATGCTTCCCCCGTCTGCTCGGGCTGTGCTGCGGCAAGAGGCGGGTGCATAGCTTCCGTGCCTGCTCCTGGAAAGGCTCCGGGCGGCATCATGCCGGTCATGCCCATCATCATCATGGCAAGTTTGCGCGCATGCTCATTGTCAGGGATATTCTGCTGCATGAACTGGTCGAGATTTCCTGTTGCAGCAGCCATTGCCATCTGGTCGGCCATGAGAGGGGCCTGGCTCTCTTGCTCTTCCTCGCTCATCCGCTTTTTTCCAAAGGGCGTTTTCGGCGGTCTTGGTAACGGTTTTTCGTTTTCAGACATTATGTGTCTCCTCTATCGAATTCATTGTTATTCAGGATAAACAAATTCCATCATTGTAATGATGGTTTTCAGGATGAACTTTGTTGATTAGACTGCGATCAAAGATCTCATCAGCCGCTAATCTTCTCCTGATATATCCGAGGTCGTTTAATACTGACACGAACTCCATCGTCGAAGCAATATACTGGTCAGTGAGTTGTGCACAATACTTAGGCGATACGGTCAGAGTTTCCAGCACAAAGGCCGGGTCAATAAAACCTACGTGTCCGGCAATGATCTCCGCAGCTCGCGAGGGTTTTTCCCGTAACAGTGCAGTTGCCTTCTCATGCGAAGAGAGGAACTGTTCGCAAAGCGCTGCGTTGGACTGAAGGAACGGTCTGACAACAGCAATGCCATAGCTTGGATTATTCGGCCAGAGCATGGACGGCGGATAGAGGATCTTTCCTCCTGTATACTGTTTTACCGAAACAGCAAGCGCAGGAGTGCCGAAGGATGCAGCCACTTCATCCTTTACAACTGCCTCCACGACCATGTCTGCCCATGAAAAGTTCTTTACAGAAACAGAGCCTGCAAGCCCTGCTTTCTTAATACTGTCATGGAGTATCACATCATGGATCGAACCTTTTCCAGGAACGCCGATGGTCATGCCTCTGAACTGCTTCAGGATATCCTCCAATTTTGCAATCTCGGGATATCCGTTGTATTGAGCCTTGCTGCAGAAGACCGTTCCTTCAACGTGTCCGCCTGCAATGCAGACGATCGGCACTCCCCGTTCAATGCCGATGATCGCCGGAGGCAGACCGATGTACGCAAGATCGATCTCCTTCTTCTCAAAGGCATTGACGATAGCAGGGCCTGTACCGAAAAGCTTCCACTCGATATCAGCGTCAATGCTCGAACAGAGGCCTTTGTCAGCCATAAGCAGCATGGCAGTGTGGTAGAAGGTCGAAAGATGGCCGATACGAATGATCATGAAGATAGGTTAAGACATAGATTGAGGTAAAGGCAAGGATGATAACTATGCCGAACCTCTCTGCTCCACGTTGCAGCTCAAGTTCATGAAGTAAAGCGGAATTGCTAAAAAGATGAGCAGAGCTCCCTGTCCCATGATAAGAGCATTGACCCCTGCAAGAGTGATCAGATAAAAGGAAGTTATCAGCGTCCCGATAATACTGCCGAACGTGGAAAGGGCATAGAGCGTTCCGATGGTTTTGCCTGAAGTATGCAGGCTGCAGATCATAAGTTTTGCTGTATAGGGGCTCACGATCCCGAGGAATACGGAGGGTATCAGAAAAAGGACTGAGGAGGCGATCAGGGGGCTCATCCTTACACCAAAGTCTTTCGTGAATATCCAGTCTGATATCAGTCCGCTGTACAGAGGAAATGTCAACAAGAGGAGGCCAGGTGCGATAAGTATTATGCTGAGTTTTCGGGATGACGGAGCGATATCAGCCAGCCTCCCGCCCAAATAATAGCCTGCAGAAAGCCCGGCTAAAAAGACGCTGATCAGGCTTCCCCAGACAAATACAGAGCTGCCGAAGTTTGGGGCGAGCACCCTGCTGCCTAAAATCTCGAATGACATTACGATTGCACCGCAAATGAAGACCACGAACCTTATCATAGCCCCTCCTCCTTATCGTGCATCTGACTTCTGGTACTGGTAGAGATTTACCGGCGCAAAGTCGTCGGTGAGGATCTTGGCGCCGTCCCATTCATATGCAGATGAGGACTCATATCGTGTTGCCACGTCCTCCAGATTGATATCGAACTTCCGCCCAGACTGAATTTTACGTGCCCTTGCAACGACATTCTCTTTGTCTTTCATGATACTGCCCACTGTTGCAACAAAAATGAAATTGCCCGATGTCTTCCCTCTGAAAATTGAGAGGTGGGGAAATGCCTTTTTGTACGTCATGACCATAGAATCGAAAAACTTGTTCCTGAAGGATGAAGTAATGTTGGCAACAACAACTCCGTTCTCTTTAAGTTTGCTCTTGACCTCCCTGAGGAACTCAAGCGTTGTGAGATGAAAGGGAATGTAGTCATTCTGGTACGCATCAAGAATGATCCAGTCATATTTCTTCTTTGTCCGTTTTACGAAAAGCCTGCCGTCATCGACATGCACTTTCATCTTCTCATTCTCCTTAAAATAAAAATACTTTTGAGCGACACTCACCATGTCAGGGTCTATCTCGGCGATATCAATAATGGAATCCGGGTAGCGCCCCGTGAAATACTTGGGCATGGCGCCGGCGCCAAGACCGACGAAAAGCACGTCCTTCGGATCTCTGTCCAGGAAGGCAAGAGAGACAAAGCCCAACTGCGTGAACTCGAAAAGGAGCTTGTCCGGTGCATTTACGTAAATACCACCCTGTGTAAATTCTCTTTTCTGGTTACGGACATAGCGCTCTTTTTTGACTGTATCCTCAATAACCTTAATATATTGGTAAAGGGAATTCTTTTCGAAGAGCAGTTTCTCGGACGGTTCGAGAGCGAACCCCTGCAGAGGGAACAGCATAAGACATAAGCTAAATACGACGAATATTCTTGCCATGACGACTCCTTAGTTGCGGTTCTGTCGGTCATTGTAATGCCGGTTACATAGGCGACTACTGATCTTTAGGTAACGGGCGGGGAAAGACCGGAAAGGCAGTCGTAAGTGTTACTTCGGGAAATGAACGTTGGTGCGCGTTTTTTAAACGTGCATGATCGATCTTCAGTAAGCACAAGGAATTCGGTTATAGCGTATAAGTCAGGCTTTAGCGATCTGCTTGTAAAACGCTGGTGATCATCGGTTCTGCCGATGTCCTTTTTGATATGCAGGTGTGAGACGTTATGCAGCGGATCGACGGATAGTCCTTCATGGGTGGTTCCATTATGGATTGAAACGTGATCTTCGCCGTTTAACGGGTGATGGTCGGCGCCGTGGTCGTGGCTGTGATAAAGCGGTGAAAGAAAGACAATACTGAGGACGAATACAAGACACAGCGTTAAATGTGATCCTGATCTATGTGAACGCTTAAGCGGCATATGTTATTTTACAAAAAGCTCTCAAGGTTAAGAAACATTTTTATCACAAGGTTTCCATTGCCTGTCTTGCTGCTCTTCTGCCTTCATCCACAGCCGCAACCCAGTGCTGGTGCCCATTGAGTTCGGCATGGGCAAAGGCAATACGTCCAAAGGCCTTGCGGGTGACGTCCCGCGCTGCAGGCTTGCCGTCTTTGCCGAAGTAAAAGCCGGGCTGCGGATTTACATAGCCATATGTCCACCGGTTCAGAATAAGGCCGGCGACATCTTTTCCCGCATCAAATCCAGTTGCTGAAAAAAGCTGCTTCATCTGGCCAATTAACAGAGACTCGAACTCGGCAAAACTTGTCCCCAAGAGCTTTTTCCTGCCGCTTTCGCCCTGTTCTTCAATAGCAAGGCTAGGCTGATGAAAGGAAACATAAAAAGTGAGCACGATGGGTTTGTCGGGATGAAGAGGGGGCCGGTAATCGCCTACATTCATAGGCTTTCTAATGTTGCAGCCAAAGCCGAAACCGCCTTGCCATTTGCAGGCAGTAAGGCCCAATCGGTAAAGGAAGCGCCAGTTGGTAAGGGCTACGTTTGCTACCAGTATAGGAGAAACATGAAACTGGTTGTAGGCCTCAGCATAGCTGACAGGCAGGCCGGATACAACCTTTCGTGAGAGGCGACTGCCGCATGCCATTACGACACTTCGGGCCTTGAGGTGAAACAGTTTTCCATCACGCTGATAGATGACCATTACGTTCTTTTCCTGAGCAGAGCTATTCTCATGCTCAACACGCACAACAGAGGAGCCAAGCCTTAAACGCACCTTATTACTTTCACGATCCAGGGCGGGGAAGCGCACTTGTCCGTTGTGAATATCTGCAAAGCCCTTGCTGCCGTCAATGGCATCAGGGATTAGGGCCTTTATGAAATAGCGGGAGAAGCCGTCATTACCGCCTGGGAATGAATGCCAGTGACTGTTCTTTAATGAGCCATGTCCTCGGAACTCCGGGAAGCCCGGCATTGAGACCTGACGGGCAGTATAGGCGCTGATTACATCACAGCCAAGCCCAACCACACTTGCAAGCACAGGATCAGCATAGCGTGTTATTTCCGGATCGAGCCTAAGAATCTTTTCCAGATAATCCTTATAGGTCATGGAATCGAGCCAACGGCCGTAGTCATCACCCTCATATTGGCGATCTGTTGTATTTCTCCAGCGCAAGAAATCCTTTCGGGCCTTTTCCGAATAGGGCGTCCCTGCAAGCTTGTTCTCCCAGAAGTCCGACACCCACCTGCCGGGTGTGCCATTTTCCTGACCGGCATAATAGTACCCAATGCTTTTTGAATCGAACCAGAGCCGGTAACCAAAATTGGTGGCATCAAAGTCCAGAGACTTCAGTTCGTGCGACAGTTTCCCGTATTCGAACTCAGTTGGTATGCCAAGTTCAGAGTAAATATCATATCCGGGGATGCCGGGGCGATCTATAACGCCAAAAGCATTCGATGCCTGCGGCCCAATAAGCCGCTCTCCCTGCACCATAAATTCATTTCTTTTTGCAGCGCCGCCGAAGATCTGATGATTTTCGAGAATCAGGCATTTTGCCTTCTTCGAAGAGGACTTCATAAACTCATACGCTGCCCCGAGACCGCTTAGTCCTCCACCGACGATGATAAGATCGTATGTTTCACTGGTATTGATAGCCGCAGCGATTGGAGATGTATAGTCCCCATTTTCTATAGCCTTGAACGCGTTGATAACAGCAGGAGTGTTTCCATTCGAATACGCATAGTCTCCTATACCGGAGAGGCCGCAGTCCGACTGGGATTGCGCAAGCAGCTGCAAAGGAGCAGGCAGTTCGAGCAGAAGAGCACCTGCACCGAGTAATGTACCGTTAAGAAAATCCCTGCGGGTTATGCTCATACTGTTTCCATTATAGCAAGATAAACTTTCATATATATATTTTTGTTGTTTAGATATGAATGCGAGCTAAAGAAATGAGCTGCTAATCTTCTCGTTTGAGCGGAACCGAAAACCATATGTTAGGATAATGATATGGAAACAATTGCATTCCGACGCGGCGCAGAGAGCAACACGTTTTACCGCTTGGCAAACGCGCTCGCTCTTATCACCATTTTCTATAACCTCTTTGAAGGGATTATTTCGATTCTCTTCGGATACGAAGACGAAACAATTGCCCTCTTTGGCTTTGGAGTTGATTCCTTTGTTGAAGTTATCTCAGGCATCGGGATCTGGCACATGATCCGGCGCATGAAGCAGAACAGCAGTGAAAATCATGATGCCTTTGAAAAAACCGCGTTGAAGGTCACAGGGATTTCCTTTTATATCCTGGCTGCCGGATTGGTCGTAACTGCCTCTGTCAATCTCTACCAGGGGAACAAGCCTGAGACCACTTTCTGGGGTATTGTTGTGGCAGGCATCTCGATACTTTCCATGTGGCTGCTCATTCATTACAAGCTGAAGATCGGCAGGCAGTTCAATTCCCAGGCATTGATCGCGGATGCGAATTGTACTCGGGTCTGCATGTATCTTTCCGGGGTTCTCCTCATATCAAGCATAGGCTATGAACTCACCGGCATAGGTCTGCTTGATTCCCTCGGTGCTGTTGGTATTGCTGTTTTATCGTTTAGAGAAGGACGAGAGGCTCTTGAAAAGGCAAACGGCACCTGTAAGTGCGATTGTCAGGGCGGCTGTCAGTAATTATGGCGCAGTTTCGGAGCGGGAATGAAACATTGTAACGGTGAATAATAAAGAGGCCAGAACCAAAACCACGGATGCACTCACAAAAGCGATTTTGAATCCAAAGAACCCGGCGACGATACCTGCTGCAAGAGGGCCGGTGGTATGGCCGATATCCATGACTGAGCCGAGCAGGCCCATGGCTGAACCGTGGGTCTCCTTTCGTGACAGGTCAGCAATATAGGCGGATGTGGCGGACGTGACGATTGAGAGGCTCAGGCCGAAGAGTATGCTGCACGCGAGCAGGGGCAAAAAAGAAGAGGAAAGGGAAAATGCTGCTATGGAGAGCGCGCCAAGCATGGCACCTGCGATGATCTGCTGTCGCCTTCCATGTTTGTCAGAGAACCTGCCCATGACTGGCTTTGTGATCGCAAGAGTCAGAATCTGAGAAGACAGGAAGATTCCTATCTCATACGTGCTGATGCCATGCTCTCTTGCATAAAGAGGGATGAATGTCTCAAAGGTGCCGTATGCAAAAAGAATTGCTGCCTCGACCATTGCTGTGATCAGGATTGCACGGTGCGTGATGACCGACCTGAAGGCCATAATGGTCTCTGCCCAGTTCTGGTGAGTTCTGCTTTCCTCATGAGTGGCCGGCATCCAGAGTGAGAGCAGCAGGGTCAATGCGCCTGCAGTTCCGCAGACAATATAGACTGCCGTAAAGCTGTATGCAGGATGAGCAGCAAAGACTCCTAAAAGAGTCCCTCCTGCGATCGGCGCTGCAAATCTGCCAAGCAGGGTTGATGTCGAGAACCAGCCGAGTTGCTCTCCGCGTTTATTGTTGAACATGTCTGAGATCAGGGCCATAGAGACAGGGATAAATAAGGCTGTTGCAAAGCCGTGATAGAACCTGACGATCGCCAACTGCCATATCGTGGTAACGAACAGATAGAGAAAAGGCGCAGTACCAAACACTGCAGATGAGATGATCAGCATCCGCTTTCTGCCCCAGCGGTCAGAGAGCATGCCAGCAGGGATGCTTGCGATTATGCCGGTAAAGGCCGAGACTGCGGCCAGAATGCCGACCCCTGAAGGTCCGGCTCCGAGATGCGTTGCAAAGAGCGGAAGCACCGGGCTCTTCGAGATCGTTGAGCTGAAGATCGCAAGGAATCCTGTTATGCAGAGGATGAAGAAGGGAGTCATTCGTTTACTCTGACAAATATCGCTGGCCCGGCCAGTCAATCCTAAAAGCCTTACAAGGCGATACGATTTCCCTTGGCATTGTATTGGGAAAGCAATAAGAAACTGGTTGAATTATTCTTTTTGGGCATTGACGCGTGGCTGCCGATGCTCTTTGGAATCGCTGCGTAAGGCTTTTTAGTTTGTCTGCCCGGGCCAGTCGCAGGGTGTTACTGTAAATCAAAGTCTTATTCTGCATGCTGTCGGATGTATCCTTGGATCTCACGATGGTATCCGAGGTACCGTTCAAGGGTGATCTCGTTCTTGCCATACTTCGGAATGCTCCTGAGGATCTCCTCGAACCGCTCTTCTGCATCTTTTTCATCCCTGAGTTGAACGATCCCGTCAGTGATAATGTCCACAAGCCTGTCCGCATAGATTACGATCCGTTCTTCGAGCTTCCTGAGTGTGTAGTCCTTGACCGGAAGGTTGAGTTCCCGCGCTTCGTTTTCAGTCAGGCCACCGCGGATATGTTTCTCCATGATATCAGTGATCTCTTTCGGAAGGCCAAGGTCTTTCCCTATTTCTGCGCCGATCTTCCCGTGATCCATGTCATGGGTCCTTGCCTTGCCGAGGTCATGGAACAGTCCGCCTCTGGCAACGAGCTCTATACTAATCTCTGCCCCTGTTCGCTTGGCGATCTCGACTGCCTTGTCTGAAACTTTTTTCGAGTGGATAATGTCCCTTTCTGAGACGCCTGCTTTTCTCAATATCTCAATATCAGCATCAATGGCTTTGTATGTCATAGTGTAACTCCCTTTGAATTAGTTTCTATTACGGTCAGGACAAATACCGGAGTTGCCAATATCACCACAGCTGCCATTACCCAGAACGAAAAGAGATAACTGTGGCTTGCAAGGAGGATTCCTGCGAGTATTGGGCCGGTGGCATGTCCGATATCGAAGATCGTGCCGAAGGTGCCCATGGCAGTGCCAAAATGCTTTTCCTTGCAGAGGTCAGCCACGAACGCAGCACCTGAGGACTGGACAAGCGCCTCTCCAAGGCCGAAGAAGGCTGCTGTTATCATCAGCAGATAAAAGCTCCTGAAGACGGGGATCAAGGCAAAAGATATCGCACATATGATGAGGCCGACAGTTATGAGTGCCTTCCTTCCGTATCTGTCAGATGTCTTGCCCATGATCGGCTTTGAGAGTATGGTCGTGACAACCTGCACGCCCCAGAGTATGCCTGCCTGAAACTCGTTCAGTCCGACAATTGTGACTGCATAGATCGGCAGGAATGCCTCAAGTGCGCCGACAGTCGTATTCTGGAGGCCTTCCATTGCTGAGGTGATAGCTATTCGTTTGTCGCTGATCACCTCTTTGATACCTGACAGGAATTTCTTTAGTGCTTCTTGAAGCCCGTGACCGTGTTCAGGTGCAGCATCTCTGCGCAGCACCTTGAGCGCCAGAATGAGTGAAAACAGGCCTGCAATGCCGCTTGCAAGATAGGCATATCGGAAATCAGCAAGAGATGGATTCGCAGCTCCTGGAGCGTTATGGAGAATGAACCCGCCGAGCGGTGCGCCCAGAAGATTGCCTATGATGGTAACTGACGAAAACCATGAAAGCATCTCGCCCTTGTTCTTGCCTGCTATGTCAGCCACAACTGCCATGGCCACAGGCCCATAGATCGCGGTCGCAAGGCCGTGTATGAACCTGATAATGATCAGCAGGCTGTAGTCATGCACCAGGAGATAGGCAAACGGCGTGAAACCGAAGAAGAGCAGACCGATCAGCATGGTACGCCTTCTGCCGATCACATCCGAAAGAGCTCCTGCTGGCAGCTTAAAGAAAATGCCGGTAACTGTAGATATGCCGACCGCAAAACCGATTGCCTCAGGCCCTGCGCCAAGATAGAGCGCGAAGAGGGGGAGCACAGGACTGCGGGCCAGGGCATAGGAGAGCCGGGCAAAGAAGCCGACAGTGCAGAGTGCAGTGAAGGGTGAGAGTATGTTTGTCATTGAGGGGCGCTGCCCCTGCCCCCGGCCGCCTTTCTTGCGTGCCCAAGAAAGTGCGGCGCCAAAGAAGGGCACCCCGCGAAAATTTCTTCACGCCGTCTTCGGTCGTCTTCGGTACCGCGCTGAAACTTGCCCGGCATGGATTCATATTTTGCCGATTCCGGGCTTCGGACAGTCAGCGCGCCTTCACCCTCAGACTTGGTCCGCCGCCTGAAATTTTCGAAGGGGCTTATCGATCCTGCATCCGGATGACACAGTAAATGAAATGAATGTCCCTGATCAAAAAAATAACCTGAAGATTCATAAATCGCAATGTTTGTCACAGTGATTAATGTTTCGCTGCTGTCTGCCGATCATAATAGATGCTCTTGCCGGTTATGCTGACCGGAATGCCCATCACCACTTCACCCTTGATCATGCCGAGAGCGCGCGCTGCTGCTCCCACACGCTGCTGTACCCGGTTGTCCACATTCAATATGCTCGCGGTCTTTGCTGCTGACGCGAGGGCAACGCCGATATCTATCATCCTCATCACGCAGTGCGGGCCCGTGTAACCCATCTCTTTGTCCTGGATCTTTCGTTCCTTTGCGAACTCGGCGCAAGTCGGATATCCGCATGCACCGCAGTCATATCCGGCTGTCACCGGCTTTGCAAGGCCGACAAGAAGAAGTGCCTGGGAATTTTCGACATTCGATGCGTCCCTCAGCCAGAAGGCCTCGTTCGTGCTTTTCGGGGCGTATGTTTTCATGGACTCAGCGATCTTTTTGAGGTCTTCATCCTTGGTGATCACCACGATCTCAAGAAAATCCTTGCCCCCTGCCTTGGGCGCAGTCCTTGCCGACGCTGCCATAAGCTTTACTGCCATTTCTGTTACTTCTTTCATGATAATTCTCCTTTAGTTTTATATTTATACGAACGTTTTCCAAATAAATCCGGCCAATGCAGAGCCGATGATAACGGGGATCATTCCCCACTTAAAGAACTGCATGCCGACAAAGGCCACCAGTGATGCACCGAGTGCATACCAGTCAAAGCCCTTTCCTTCAGGCAGTAGTACATGATAGGTAAAAACTACGCAGAGGTTCAGCACTACTCCTACAACTGCTGCTGTAATGGCAGAGAGGGCAGCACCGAGCTTTTTATTATTTCTGACCCGCTCGATATAGGGCGCACCGACAAATATCCACATGAAACACGGGGCAAACGTTACCCAGGTGGTGAGCATCCCGCCGATCGCGCCAGCAACTGCTGGCTGCAGCCCTTTCGCATGGGTGTATGCAGCGACGTATCCTACAAACTGCGTGACCATAATGAGAGGTCCGGGTGTTGTTTCTGCAAGCCCAAGGCCGTCAATCATCTGCTCTGGCTGGAGCCAGGCATAATGACCTACTGCCTGCTGACTGATGTAAGCGAGCACTGCATATGCCCCGCCAAAGGTGACCATCGCAGCCTTGCTGAAGAGTATTCCGATATCAATAAATATGTCGTTCCATCCTCTCCATAAACCAAGAAGAATAAGAGGCAGAAACCAGAGGGGTACGCATACTGCAATGACCTTTAATGAGTGCTTCCAGTTCGCATGACTGCCAGCTGAAGGAGAGGCACCAGAGATCACTTGTTCAGAGGTATGCGATGATTTACTGTTTCCGGTGACAACGAATTTAGCTGGAAGATACACGCCTCCGCTGTACCCGATCAGTCCGGCAGCGAGGATGATGGCAGGAAAGGGAATCTGCAGAACGTAGATCCCGATGAATGACAACGCTGCCAGGCAGATGAGCACCCAGTTCTTGAGCGATTTCTTGCCGATGCGGATGACAGCCTCTGCCACAATAGCGGCTACTGCCGGTTTTAGTCCATAGAAGAATGCTGCCACTGCCGGGACGTTTCCCATGGACGCATACAGCCAGGAAAGCCCCCAGAGGATGAATACGGAAGGCAGGACAAAGAAGATGCCTGCAACGATGCCGCCCTTTGTGCCGTGCAGAAGCCACCCGATGTATATTGCAAGTTGCTGGGCTTCCGGGCCGGGAAGTAGCATGCAGAAGTTCAGCGCCTGAAGGAAATGGTCTTCTTCGATCCATTTCTTCTTTTCGACGAGGTCCTTATGCATCATCGCGATCTGGCCCGCAGGTCCGCCAAAGCTTATAAAGCCAAGTTTGAACCAGTACCGGAACGCTTCCTTGAATGTCGGTTTTGGAGTCATGATCATGCTCCCTTCCGGTCAGCCTTTTGATGCATACAGCATCTCAAATACGGTCATGCCCTTCTCAAGAGCATCGCGGTCATTATTTGAAGTGCGGCGTATGCCTTCGAGGATATTCTCCAGTCCTTTCGCCTCTGCAGCACTGTATTTGTCATCCTTCATGTCAAGATCGTGAATTATCTCAGCCATCTTTTTGAGGATATTATCTTTGAGGCTAAAGGATTTCATGATCACCTCAAAGGTGCACATATCGCCGCTGTGAGTGAATTCTCCCCTGCGAATATCAAAGGTTACGGAGCTTTTGTCTATCGTATCCATATCTTTATCATCAATGAAATCAAAAGCAGCATTACTGTCTATAAACTTCTTGATGAGCCAGGCAGATGCCATTCTGTCAATGAACGGCCTTTTCCTTGTTATCCAGGTCCTGCCCTGATAATCAGACATCGATCTCAATGTCAGCGCAGCGGGTTGTTCCTGCCTTGTTTCAGCTCCTGAAACGCTCTTGAGATCAGCATGAATGCGGCGCATCTTTTCACCTAATGCTGACCCCTCTTTAGACGAAAAGAAATCAATCTTTTTAATATCTTCAAACTCTTTTTGGAGCTTTGTGAAGCGATCTGATATTTCTTTTGTGTTTTGCAGCTTTGCACCTTTTTGTATGCTGCTCAGCCTTCGTCCAAGATCATCAAAGGACGACTGTAAAGCTTTGTACTCGCCTGCCCTCTGCTGATCGAAAAAGGCTATGATCTCAGCATCCTTCATGGTATCGATCTTCTCGATGCTGACAACCGCTGCCTCGCCCTTCATTTCGCCGATCTCAGAAACGAGCCACTGAAGGAACTCGTAGTGCTCATCATTAAAAGGAAGTATGTACACAGCCCCCTTCATCTGGACAGCCCCGGTCTTTGCCAGCTTTCTCCATATCCTCATCCTGCTGCTCACCGGCTTTGACGGGACGCTGTAGAAGAACAGGAGCCATTGGGGACTTTTCGTTTTGTTTTTGTCTCTCACGGTCTATACCTCTCCCGTTTTTTGCAACGAAGTATCATCTGATACAAGAGTAATAAGTGTTACATGGCTTGTCAAGTAAAAAATAGTAATCTGCCAGACAGGGGAAAAGGCAAAAAAGGGGCCCTGCAATGCAGGGCCCGAGGGTAATGGAGGGTTCCGAGGTATTCTCGGATTTATAGCTTAAGCAATCTCTCTGAACTTGCGATGAATATTGGATTAACTTTCTTTCATAATTCGTTGGAAGACAGGTAGATAGTCTGTAGGTGTTTAGACTAATAGGTTCTTAGTCTGAAGCTGTTTAGTCGTTAGCCTATACTTACGGACTACAGTCTAAACAACCTGCCGTAGTTACCGCGGCAACTATGCAGATCTTTATCTGATTAGATTGTTCTTTTCCCAGATGACTGCCTGTTCATAGGCAGCGAACTGTCTTTCCCTTTGCCGGAATTCCCTGAAATGGACAGAGCGCCTTCCATTCCTGACTACAATGCCAAGTGCCGCATGGAGCATTTCATGGTAGATGATAAACTCAAGGAAGAATGCCGGCACGGTTTTCCTGTCAAGCAGAGGATTAATTCTGATGGTGCCCGAATCCCGGCAATAGCTTCCCAGCGTCACGCGACGCGTTCTTCTTCCCGGTGCTCTTCTGCCCCAGGTTATAGCTGTTGTAATCTCTCCGTGAAAATACTCTGCATTGACTTTGTCAAATAATGTTGCAAGACAGTGGTTGACCCCATCCGTTCTGATCAATGCCTTTCTCGCTGCCCGGGGTTTCAATGAACTGCTGCACTTGCGTATGAAGGCCTGAAGAACTGGCCGTGCCGTCTTCTTGTTTTTGACAAAGTCAGCAACTGCCCGGATAACTGATTCTTCTGCTTCAAGAAATATGCGGTGAATACGGAGGTTGGGCTTTTCGCGTGCCTTTTTTACCGAGAGCATGCTCGTCCTGTTGTCGGTAAGCGTAAGTCCGATATCCTTGCCTAAGAGTTTCCTGAGGGAAGACCGAAGAGAATGTTCATCACGAAGAAAGGGGAGGCTGAGTTGGCCCGATATAAAACAGTCGGTATGGTTCGAACTACTCATCTGCAGCTTTTTTTGAGGCAGGCTCCATGCTGATCTTTTCCCAGCGGTACCAGAAGGTCTTATAGCTCATGCCGAGAAGCTTGGCAGCCTTGGCAACAACTCCATTCGATTTTGCCATTGCCTTTTTCAAAAGGTTCTTCTCGAACTCTTCGAAGTTTATGCCCTCATCACTGAGATCAAAATCCAAGAGCGTTGCAGGCTGAGATGTCCCGAGCTCGCTCTTTATATCCTTCAGGCTGATCGCGTCATGATCGCACATGATGACAGCCCGTTCGATAACAGATTCCAATTGCCGGATATTGCCCGGCCAGGAATATTCAATGAGCGCCCTGAGTGATGGCTGGTCAACACCCTTTATCCTCTTGCCGAACTCGCTGTTGTATTTTGTCCTGAAGAATTCGACCAGTGCCGGGATATCTTCTTTCCTTTCCCTGAGCGGCGGAAGCTGGATCGTAACAACCTTGAGCCGGTAGTACAGATCCTCTCTGAACCCGCCTTTTGAGAGTTCCTTAACCAGGTCCTTGTTTGTTGCGGTGATTATCCTGACATCGATCTTGATGGGATCTTTGCCGCCGAGCCTCCTGATCTCCCTGTCCTGGAGAACGCGGAGAAGCTTTGACTGCATCATGAGCGGCATGTCGCCGATCTCGTCAAGAAAGAGCGTGCCTCCGTTTGCAGCTTCGAAAAGACCGATCTTGCGGGCTGCCGCTCCGGTGAATGCCCCTGGTTCATACCCGAATAGCTCGCTTTCAAAGAGATTCTCAGGGATGGCAGCGCAATTCAGTGCTATGAAGGGCTTGGAGCTGCGTGGGCTGTTGTAATGGATAGCCCGTGCAATAAGCTCTTTTCCTGTGCCGCTTTCGCCGATGATCAGCACAGTAGCAGGACTGCCTGAAACCTTTTTCATGATCTCTATCGCGGCCTGCATCTTTGATGATTTGCCGACAATGCCTTCCATCCTGAATCTGTCATAGAGTTCTTTCTTAAGCTGCAGATTTTCTTTCAGGAGTTCAGCATGTTCGGTTGCCCGTTTGACCGTGATGAGCAGGTTATCCTTTTCGAGCGGCTTCTGGAGATAGTCAAATGCGCCCTTTTTCATAGCCTCGACTGCTGAGCCGACCGTGCCGTGGGCTGTCATCACAATAAATATAAGAGAAGGATTCTCAGCTCGCGCTGCTGCAAGAAGCTCTATGCCGCCCATGCCCTCCATCTTGAGGTCTGTAAGGACGACGTCAGGATGGAATTTCCCTATAGTCTTGAGTGCTTCCTCTCCGGATGCTGCGGTATGGGTCTCGAATCCCTCGTCATCAAGGATCGTCTTCAGAATGTCGCGCTGCAGGGGTTCATCGTCAACAACAAGTATTACAGCCATGTCAAGCCTCTCTTTCCATCGGCAGTGCAATGGTAAACGTAGTGCCTCTGCCTTCCATGCTGGTTATCTCGACTTTGCCCTTATGTTCTTCAATGACCCTTTTTGTCAGGGCAAGTCCCAGCCCAAGGCCTGTAGTTTTTGTTGTAAAGAAGGGGTCAAAGACCCTTGAGATACGGTCCTCGGGAATGCCGATGCCCGTGTCTTTAATGATGAAGAGAAAGCTGTTGAGATACTGCCTTGTTGTGATGGTAATTACTCCGCCCGCAGGCATTGACTGAAAGGCATTGAGGATAATGTTGTACAGACAGGTCTTGATGAACTCCGGGTCAACGAAAAGCTCTGGCAGGGATTCAAAGGACTTTTGAATCTCGATATTCTCCATCTGCGCCTTGGCAGTCACAAGATCGATCACGTCATTGATCAGCTTGCCCATGTCGGTCATCTGGCGGTTCAGTTCAAGGGGTCTTCCATATTCCAGGAAACTCTCGGCAAATCTGCTCACCCGCTGGATCTCATTCTTGATATTCACGATCATGGAATCGAACTTCTGCTGCGTGTCGCTGTCTACAGGTTTGTATTTCTCTCTCATCAGATCGATCGAAAGACTGATGAAATTGAGCGGATTCTTGATCTCATGCGCAATGCTCGTTGCGAATTGACCTATGCCGGCAAGGTGCTCTGCTTTCCTCAGTTTCTCCTCGAGATCGCGCTGCTCCCTGAGGCGCGCGACCATAAAGTTGAAGCTCTGCGCCAGCTTGCCGATCTCGTCTTTTCTGTCAGCATTCAGTTCATGATTCAGATTGCCTGCTGCTACGCTCTGAGCCACTCTCACAACCTCCTCGATCGGTTTTGTGTAGCTCTTGGCAAGGTACACGGTCAGAAGAATGCCGATGCCAAAGACAAAAATGACGGCGAAGAGTCTGGCAACAAGACGCTTTTTCATAAGCGTGGAGAAGTCATCAGTATTGATTATTAAATGGATATATCCAAAATGTTTATCGCCGGCAACAACCGGGATGATCACATTGTATGCGTGCCCTTCGCCCGGTGCGGACTCGCCCAGTTCAGCCTTGACGATCAGTTCCTTCCGCTTTGCTGAAACGTCTTTCCCCACTTTTTTGGGATCTGTGCTCGAGATGATCTTGTCAGAGCTGTTGCTGATAACAGAAATCTCCTTAACACCCCTTGTCTTAAGTTTTGTCAGATAACCCTGCAGACGTTTTTCATCTGTTGCCCCGGTACTGGTCACTTCCTCTACGCCGACCTGAATCGCTTTGGAAAGTTCCACGGTCTGGCTCTCGAACTCGCGGTACATGGCTTTCTCGGTCTGAACATACAGAAGGAAATAGACGCTCAGGAGACTGACGCTGAGCAATAGCATCATGGCCATGAGTTTCTGGTTCAGGGAAAGCCTGAGGAAATAGTCCCGGATGATGTTTCTGATCACGATGCGCATGGTGTTATTGTTAAGGAATCGGCTCTGGTCTGTCAATGCAGAATGGTCTAATTATGAGAAGACCTCCCCAGAGCTTCTGCCCCGGGAAGGTCTTCATGCTGTGCGGATAATGCAGACTAATAACCAGCTGACTTCTTTGCAGGAGCAGCGGGCTTCTTTTCTTCTGCCTTTGGAGCTGCAGCAGGTGCAGGAGCAGCAGGCTTCTTTTCCTCTACTTTTGCAGGAGCCTTCTTCTCTTCAGCCTTCGGCGCATCCTTCTTTGAAGGAGTTGTCTTGATATCAATCTTGGTTGCGGTGTTCTTGTCTGCCTCAGAGTATTCTACTGCGACCTTGTCACCAGCCTTGATATCAGCGAGTGCTTTTTTGTCCTTGCCGGCCATGATCTTTGTCTTGTCATTGACGATCAGGGCAACGTCACCCTTCTTGGGGCCCTTCACCGTGAGGGTGTTGGCCTTTGCATCGATGGCAATAACCTCGCCGGTTACCGTAGCTTTCTTTGCCTTCTTTGCATCCTTCTTCTCCTCAGCCTTCGGAGCCTCCTTCTTTTCAGCAGGGGCTGCCTTCTTGTCGGCTGGAGCTGCAGCCTTCGGAGCATCTGCAGCAACAGCTGCTGTGACTGCGAATGCGAACATGAGTGCGATGATAAGTGCTAAAACTTTCTTCATAATTCTTCACCTCCTTTCATATGGGATATTATCTGCATATTTCAGCAACCTGACAGTAATACACAGGACAGGTAGTCAACTTTTATGCCATAAGAAAATACAATAATAACAGCATCCCACGCAAGGGACTATTTCTGTTTTGGGAAAAAGCTCTGCTTTTTCAGGAAGACGGCAATGGGGGAATGAGTCCAAGTTCTGCCGCATACCGATTGAACAGCTCAAAACCCTTTTTGTGGTCTGCGCTGAAGGTATAGGAGATACCTCTCCAGTAATCCACCAGCTGTTTTTCTGAGAGCATGTTCCTGAAGGGCGATACTGAAGCAATGCCTTCCAGGTCAGCGAGCGCACGCTGTTGCGCTCCCGCAAGATCAGTCACAAATCTTTCCACGAGTGCTTCTTTTTCCCTGCGACTCTCTTTTCTCAGAAGCCAGAGAGCATAGGTGAAGGGCAGGCCGGTATGTTCTGTCCAGAGTTGTCCCAGGTCATAGATATGCAGATCCGGCCATTTCGCAGCCTGAGTGAGTGCATCATCGCCGATCAGGAGATATGCCGTATGAGACTTGATTGCTTTTTGGATCGACTCTGCGGTCTGTGCATATCTGCAGGAGAGGCCGTAAAACTTACGGCAGATGATCTGGAGCAGGACTACAGATGTCTCTGACTGCGTAGTCATGAGGATCGTTTCTCCGTCTAGCTCTTTGATCGGTTTATTGCTGAAGAGCAGAACGCTTCCGACCGGTCCGTTTGAATCGATCGAATGGTTCTCGATGATTTCGTACATAGCAGGGTTTTTCAGATATTCGATAGAAGAGGAAGGGCTGATGTCGATTACACCTTCTCTGAGCATCAGGTTAAGGGCTGAGGGCACGCCCTCAACGAACTCATATGACGAGCAGTCAGTATCTTTCTCGAGTATATAAAAGATGGGCCAGACATTGGCGTACGAGATCTTGCCGATGCGAAGTTTCATGAAGGCCGGGTCCCAGGTGTCGAGGGTTCAGGGGGCCAAGGGGGAAAGGCGGGGTTCCAGGGGTTCAGGGTTTCAAGGGTTCCAGGGGTAGACAACTGATTATTAGTTGTCGGGTAATCGTGTGCCGTGTGTATCTCTTGCCTTAAACCCCAGAACCCCAGAACCCCAGAACCCTTGAACCCTTGTTTTCTCATCCTTTTATCACTCCCATGGGCCGCAATCTTGCCACCTTTGTCGATATCCCAGCCTTATGCACCACATTGACAACATTTGCGATATCCTTATATGCCTCTGACATCTCTTCTGCAAGTGTCTCCCTGCCTGCTGAGCGCACGATTATGTCTTTGTCTTCCATTTCCCGCCAGATCGCACGGCCCTTTGCGCGCTGTATTGCCTGGTGCCGCGACATGACTCTGCCGGCGCCGTGGCAGGTTGAACCGAATGTCTGCTGCATTGCCTTTTCCGTACCGAGCAGGACATAGGATGCCCGCCCCATGTCGCCTGGGATCAGCACAGGCTGGCCGAGATGCTTGTATGCGTCAGGCAGTTCAGGATGTCCGGGTGGGAACGCCCGCGTAGCGCCTTTTCTGTGGACCATAAGTTTCTTCTTTTTGCCATCAACCATATGATCTTCGAGCTTTGCTATGTTGTGGGCTACATCATAAATAAGCTGCATGCCGAGTTCCTTTGGGGAGGCGCCCATTGTCTTCATGAAGGCCTCGCGGGTCCAGTGCATGATGCATTGCCGGTTTGCCCAGGCATAGTTTGCAGCAGCGCGCATGGCTCCAAGATAGTCCTGTGCTTCGGGACTCGAAATCGGTGCGCAGGCAAGCTCTTTGTCCTGGAGCGGGATCTGGTATTTCTTTGCTGCACGTTCCATCACCTGAAGAAAGTCAGTGCATACCTGGTGGCCGAATCCTCGGGACCCTGTATGGATCATGATCGTCACCTGCCCCTCAAAAAGACCGAACCCATCTGCTGCCCGCTCGTCATAAATCTCATCAACATACTGTATCTCAAGGAAATGGTTTCCTGATCCTAATGTCCCCTGCTGTGCCTGTCCGCGTTCGTATGCCTTGCTGCTGATAAGGGAAGGATCAGCGCCTTCAATGCAGCCGTGAGATTCGATGCGCTCAAGGTCAGATGCTTCGCCATATCCGCGCTCTACTGCCCATAGTGCGCCTTTTCGCAGTAACTGTTTCTCGTCATCCAGGCTGAGACGCAGCTTTCCTTTTGATCCGACGCCTGAAGGAACTTCCCCGTACAGGACCTCCACGAGGTCCCTGATCCTCGGGAGCAGATCCTGTTTCATCAGGTTGCTCCTGAGGAGGCGGACGCCTCAATTTATGTCGTACCCGACACCTCCTGGTGAGATGATGCCGTCTTTCAGATCAAAGGCTGCAACGCCGCCGATCGTGAATCCGTATCCATTATGGATGTCAGGCATTG
Organism: uncultured Nitrospiraceae bacterium; assembly: GCA_964461065.1. Classification (GTDB taxonomy): domain Bacteria; phylum Nitrospirota; class Thermodesulfovibrionia; order Thermodesulfovibrionales; family UBA6898; genus UBA6898. The sequence goes on along the minus strand of CAYWRK010000034.1, from coordinate 570 downwards.
CAAGGGATGCAGTCACAATTCCGGGCAGGGTGGCAACATTGGCGACCTGCTCAATCGCAGATGTCTCCAGATCTTTTTCAAGAGTCGTGTCAGCATAGATAATGCCGGGAACGTTCATGCCGAACTTGTATGAGATCGGCACTTCAAGCCTTGTGTCATCGAGCCGTTTCAGTTTTTCAAGAGACATACATGCTCCTTCAATAAAAAAGTCTGCTTGAATATAAGTATATCGCAAAAGAGGAAAAGAGCAGGTAATCGTGAGCTACGACAAAACAAACTGCCCCAAACAGTCCTTGAGACTATCGATCTTATACGGTTTGTTCAGGACCGCTGAAAAGCCATAGCTGCGGTAATCTGCCACTACAGGGCTGTCTGCATATCCGGAGGAAACCACTGCCTTCACATTAGGGTCAATCTCCCTGATCCTTGCGATCGCATCCTGTCCACCCATACCGCCCTTTACCGTAAGATCGAGAATGATCAGATCAAAGGGTTTCCCCTCTTCCCTGGCTTTGCTGAACAGCTCTATGGCCCTTCTGCCATCCTCTGCACTCTCCACCTCGTGGCCTA
>CAYWRK010000033.1:0-26515 GCA_964461065.1 uncultured Nitrospiraceae bacterium | reverse complement strand
TAGGCAAGGGTCTGGAGCGAAAAAACCATGATCAGTCCTGCCTTCCTGCCGAGCCGGTCAGAGAGCGTGCCAAACACAGGACCTGAAAAAAGACTTAAAAAACCTACCCACGCCCAGAAATTCCCGGCAACCAACTCTGAAAATCCGCGCTCTTTCACCAGGGTTGTCACAATGAACGTTGCATAGATCACATACGTATAGCCAAAGAGGAAATAGATGATGCCGAGGTAATAGATCGTCCATTCTTTGTACACATTCACCCACGGTTTCGGCTTCATATCTGCAGACGCAACATCCTCACTGCCAACCGGCAGCAAACCCATCTCATCGGGTCTGTTCCTCAGAAACATAAGCCCAATGACCGCTATGGTCATGACAAGACCGCTCAGGATAACCCAGCTTGTCCGCCACCCTTCACTCCCTGTCACGCTGTTTATGTAGGGAATAAGCTTGCCAGAAAGAATAATGGCAAAACCGCTCCCAATAACCACAAAACCAGCTGCTTTACCCCTCTTCTGCGCCTTGAACCAGGCAGATATCAGTCCCATGACAGGCACATTCGTAGCTCCGCTTCCAATGCCGGTAAGCATATAGAGCAGCATCACCTGGCCAAAGGTCCGGGCCTGACTGACCAATGCCATGGAAAGACCGACCAGCAGCAGAGAAAGAAATATAAATCTGCGGGGTCCAATCCTGACCGCAAAATGACCACTTACCAGAACAGAGATGAGATAGCCGAGAAAATTGCCGGTGCTTATGTACCCCATTTGGGAATACGAGAGGGTTAGAGTAGCGGCCATTGAAGGCAGGAGCATGCCAAGAGCAAACCGTCCAAAACCAAGGCAGGCCATGATGCAAAGCATGCTCGTAAATACAATGACCCAGCCGTAGTGGAAGGGGGGATTCAATAGTGCACGTTGCTGTTCCACAGGTCAGTAACTATACCATAAGCAGGCAATCGTCATCCCATTTATGCAGAGAGCGCTCCCGTACAAAACTGTATATTGCTGCCCTGCTAACGATCACCCTCCTATACCACGTTTTGATGATATACTATCAGTATACGCCTCGCCTCAGGAGCTCAAGAGGTGAAGATTCTGAAGGAGGAAGCATGAAATGAAAGTTTTAATCGTTTTTTACTCTATGTACGGTCACGTTTATAAGATGGCTGAGGCTGTTGCTGCAGGTGCCAGGGAGGTTGAAGGGGCAGAGGTCATTCTCCGCCGCGTTCCCGAGACTTTGAGCGAGGAGGTCCTTGCGAAGATGGGGGCGGTTGAAGCTCAGAAGGCCTTTGCTCATATCCCTGTCTGCACGGTTGACGAACTGCCCGAGGCTGATGCCATTATTTTTGGCACGCCGACCCGCTTCGGCAATATGTGCGGCCAGATGAAGCAGTTCCTTGATTCCACCGGAAAACTCTGGATGGGCGGCAAGCTTGTCGGTAAGGTAGGCAGCGTATTTGCCAGTTCAGCCACCCAGCATGGCGGCCAGGAATCAACCATTCTCACGTTCCATGTTCCGCTTCTGGCGCATGGCTTTATCATAGTCGGCCTGCCGTATGCCTTTCAGGGCCAGATGAAAAATGATGAAATCACAGGCTGTTCACCATACGGTGCATCCACGATTGCAGGCACAGCAGGTGAGCGGACACCGACCGACAACGAACTTGCAGGCGCCCGTTTCCAGGGCAAACACGTTGCAGCCATCGCGGCCAAACTGTCCCGCTGAATCTTACACATGAGTGCGGGCGATTCCAAAAATCGTCTGCACTTGTGTTCATCCTAATCATTAATCTCGCCGTTGCTACAATCAAGGCGGGGTGTAGCCGGTGAGAATGGACTGCCTGAGACACCTCAGACGATGCTACAGATAATTACCGTGCATGTCAGTATTTGAGCAAAACAATACTACCTGCAACCAGTTCTCAAGGTGAGATAATGTCGCGTTGCAGGACTTTTCAACGGCTAAGCCCCTCCGTTTTATACAACTAATCTTTGTCACTTTCATCCCCTGCCAGACCTGACTTTTCTGAAATCTATGAATCCCCGGTCAACATCCGTGCGCACAAGCTGAACTCGTATCTTATCTCCAACATCAACGCCCTTGAACCCCTCCATCAGCTTGCCCTCCACAGGCGGATGAAAAATACGCACCCATGTCCCCTTGTCAGCAGCACCCGTCACAATGGCATCGAACTTCTCACCGATCTTTGATTCCAGAAGAAGCGCTGCTGCAGACTTGCCTACCAGCCGCTCCACCTTGTTAGCAGCATCCTCCTGCTCAGTGCAGTGCTGCGCAAGTGCTTCGAGTTCCTCTTTGTGATAAGGAACCTCTCCCCCTGACAAAGCAGCCTTCAGAAGCCTGTGGGTTATCAGATCAGGGTACCGCCGATTGGGCGCTGTAGAATGCGAATAATCTTTTACTGCAAGTCCAAAGTGGCCGGGAGCCGTCTGTCCGGGGAATTCGGCAACGTACTCACCATTACCCATCAGTTTGATAATGGTGAGCGAAAGGTCCGGAAACCTCAGTGGGTCGTCCGCCTTCGCCTTTACCAGAAATTGCTCGAGCGCCTTTGAGTCCGGCCTCTGGGGAAGGGAGTAATTGCGCTCTGCAGCCACTTCAACAATACGCTCCCACCTCTTCGGGATGCGGACAACACGCCGCAGGGAAGGAAACTTATTAGCGCCAAGATAGCGGGCAGTGACACCGTTTGCAGCCACCATAAAGTCTTCGATAATGTCCATAGCGCGGTTTCGTTTGCGCTCTTCAAGATCCCGAATCTCATCATTGTCGAACAACGCCCTGGTCTGTATGGTCTCGAAGTTCAACGCGCCATGCTCATGCCTGTATGCCTTCATCTTCTGCGCTGCCTTATCCTGCAACAGAAGATTTTCGGCAAGACCTTGAACCGCAGCAGCAGCCTCTGGCAGAGGGCCATCTCCCTCCAGCCATGCTGCAACACTATTGTAAGCGAGCTTTGCCTTGTTCCTGACCGTTGCACGATAGATATCTGATGATTTAAGAGTCCCGTCGCCCGAGATAACGATCTCGATCACGATCGCAAGACGGTCTTCATGAAAGTTTAGAGAAGACAGATCAGTGCAAAGTTTCTCAGGGAGCATCGGGAATATCTCGGCGTCAGTATACACAGAGGTGGTGTTCTGCTTTGCATGGGCATCAATAGCTGAGCCAACATTAACGATCGCGTCCACATCAGCCACTGCAATCAGCAGCTTGGTGCCGCCATCCGGCATCTTCCCGGCAACCGTCAGCTGATCAAGGTCACGTGAATCATCATTGTCGATCGAGCACCAGAGCAGTTCCCTGAGATCGCGAATCTGTTCACTGTCTGCTGATGCAGGCGCGGTGATCGCAGCAAGCTCTTCTTCTGCTTCTTTCGAGAATTCGGGAAGCAGTCCCTTTTCTAACATCACCCTGTGTGCGATCCTCTTCAGAATGATGCGGTGCTGCCTGTCTGAATGTTCTGTATGTTCCATCTGTTTTCCTTTTTCTTAAGACGCTTTTTTCTTTATTTTATGGGCAAATGACGGGGTCGTCAAGAATATACTGAAGAGCTATGATTAAAACGGTATTCTCAATTTTACGAACATACCCTCAGCAGGAGCTTTGCCTGATCTGGCTCTCTCATAGGCATGTATCCCGGCATGAGCATCCCGTTTTTGAATCGCTATCGTAATTCCATTATCACCAATCGGCAGCTCTGCTTTATTTGTGCCGGCAGCTTGAAAATTAAGAATATTCTCAGAAGCACTGAAGGGTTTGAAAGGCGGAGTATGCTGCAGACTATTGGATTCCTTGATCACATTCTCACTATAGCTTCCTTTGCCGACTTCATGCATCCCGCCAACAGCAACTTGAGGCTGAACAGGTCCTACCTGATTCACGGTTGTTTCCTTAACGGCAGAATTTTCAACTATCGGAAGCAAAGCGACCCGGCTGCTTTTCGGTATTTCAGTCGTTGAGCCTGAGACTTCAGCAGCCTTGCTCAGTGGCTGTTTTACCGCATGACCATCTGCATGTGACGCTCTGTTTCCGGCTGACTTGATTGCTGCGACATAATTTCCAACATCTCCGCCGGACTTCTGCAGGGCCTCGTTCGCTGTCCTTGGCCGTCTGACGTAGGCAGTAAAATGCTGCGCAGCTAATTCCGGCGAAAGACTGCTGCAGCCTGCCCGCTCCCATATCATCCCGTATAGCTGCTTCGCCTTTGTTTCATCTAATTCCGATACATGGTTCGCTATCTTTCCGCTGGGGTCATAGTCTTTTAGCGTGGACTGGACAATGCCGAACTTCATCGGGTTCCTTGCTGCCTGGTATATCTTGCTGCGGAGGAGAGGAGATACTACAGCGTTGAAGGATTCCTGTTTTCTGACAGCCGAGAGATGGTCTTTGAATGAATCCTTGCTGAGCAATGCAGAGGCACGGGGTTTTGATGCCCTGACCTCTGCCTGTGGAACCTTTATATCAGATACCGATCTCTGCATGGGATACCTTTGAGGAACGATTTGCATTATCCATGCCATAAGCAGTCTCAAGATATATCAACGGGTTAGATTTTCTTGAATCTGATGGAGCGGCAAAATTTTCCTGAATCAACCCCTTTCTGCCAGGAAATAGCCAAGAATCCGACACGCAGATCCCAGCCTGCGCTCTGCTTCCATGGAGACTTCAGGGAGCCTATTCTACCCGCACGCCCTGCCCCTGAGATTAAAAAAGAACTTGAGAGTCTTCTTAACCTTGTCAGAAAATATCTTGCCCGAGAAATAATTCCCCACAACGCGCTTGTTGATCTCTGCCAGTGTCGGATAAGGATGCACTGCGCCGGCAAGAGCCGAGAGCTTCACGCCGCCGTTCAGCGCTGCGACCCATTCACTGATCAGTTCTCCTGCATGGAGGCCAAGGATCTGCACGCCGAGCGGCTTCTCCTTTGCATCAAGAATTAGTTTGATCCTGCCTAACCCCTCCCCTTCAGCGAGGCATCTGTCATTCATCTTGAACTCTTCTGTCCATATAACAGGCTGAAGGCCTGCTTCGCGCGCCGCTGTTTCGTTCATGCCGATATTCGCAAGCTCAGGGTCAGTGTACGTGCACCAGGGGAAGAAAGTGTAATCAGCCCTGCGCGGCAGATGAAGAATCGCATTGGTCAGCACCACACCGCCTTCGTACCCTGCTGCATGCGTGAACTGATATGCTCCGGTCACATCACCTGCGCCAAAGATATGCTTCTGCGATGTCCTGAGTCTGCTGTCGAGCTTCAGCCCCTTGCCATCAAAAACAACCCCTGCATTTTCAAGTCTAAGCGCTTTGAGATTAGGCTCACGGCCCATTGCAACAAGAATGGCTTCAGCGATAAGAGTTTCCTGGCTGTTGTCTTTTCTTCGAAGGAGCACTTCACGTCCAACAGCTGAATTGCGCACTGACATTATCGACGTATTGAGATAGAACTTCACGCCCTCTGCAGCAAGGTTCTGCATCACCGCATCGGCCATGTCCCTGTCCTCTCTGCTCAGTATCTGACCGCTCCTCTGGATCACCGAGACAGCTGTGCCAAGCCTGCAGAAGGCCTGCGCCATCTCGATCGCAATCGGCCCGCCGCCCAGGATGATCATCGACTTCGGCAGCGAGTTCAGATAAAAAATATCCCTGTTTGTAAGATACGGCGTCTTATCCAACCCTTCTATCTTCGGAATATCAGGCGACGATCCCGTTGCGATCACCCAGTTCTTTGCGGAATACTTTCTATCCCCCACTTTGACCAGATGTTGATCCAGAAATTCAGCATCCCCGAATTCAATCTTAGCGCCGAGACTGCAGAACCGCTCAACAGAATCGTGCTTCTGGATCTGGCTGATCACTGACTTGATCCTGCCTGACACATCACGGAAATCGACCGGCTGCACCACAGGCTGGGGAAGGCCGAAATTCTGAGCATTCTTCATGAGGTGATACACATGGGCTGACTTGATCAGGGTCTTTGACGGCACGCAGCCATAATGCAAGCAGTCCCCGCCGAGCACCTTTTCCTTTTCGATGAGCAGAGCCTTTGCACCAAACTGCGCTGCGCCTGCAGCAACAGTAAGCCCTGCAGAGCCGCCGCCCAAGATCCCTATGTCATAATCAAATTTCGCCATACATTCTCTCTTGAAGTATAGCAAATACGGCAGGTGATGGCGATTCGAGATTTTTTAATTCAGATGAAACGTCTTGAAGAACAGCTTTAGTGCAGTAACAGGGCAATGAGAAACAGAAGTTTTTCTCTCGAAATACCCGCTTTTTTCAGTATGTTGTGAAGTGTGCCTTTCTTGAGAGACCTATTGGAATGCACAGGCACAGGAATTATTATTGCTCCCTCATCTGTCTGCTTCTGGTAGATCTTATGGCTGCCGGTCTGCCTCACAAATATGAAACCTTCTTTTTCGAGGGCCTTGCAGAGTTCCTGCCCGCTGATCTGCGGCAGTTTAGCCATTCACAACGAGTTCGAGTGCCTGAACCTGATGAGTCTTGCTGAAATGAGGAATGTTTTCTATGCCCACAACCTCAACATATCCTGAGGCAGCATCCTTGATCATTGCGATAGCTTCTTCAACAGTCTCGCCTTCACTGGTTATATCAAGTTCCGGGCAATAAACTACATACCCTCCCTCTTCAGCAGGACTGAGTTCAGCAGTGATTTTTATCGTTCTCATGTAAAAAGGATAACTAATAGGTGGTCTTGTGTCAATAAGATGTCAGATCATTTCCCAAGCATCAGACCCTGTTAATCCTCGCCCTGTAAAATCCAACCATCTTTTTCATTACCAGCGGAAATATCCCGAGAAGGACAAACGAAATGATCAGGCCGGGTGAGAGAATGCCTTTGAGCGAATCGATCTTGCCAAGCTCCTTGCCTGCATTTACGTAAACCAGTGTGCCGGCAAGCATGCCCAGCTGCGATACCCAGTAAAAGGTCTTGAGCGGCATCTTCGTAAGGCCCATAAGCAGGTTGATCATAAAGAACGGAAAGATCGGTATCAGCCGGAGGGTGAAAAGATAAAAAGCGCCATCCTCTGCAATCCCGCGATCTATGACAGAGAGCCTATCCCCGAACTTCCTCTGGACCCAGTCCCTGAGCATGTAACGGGAGACAAGGCAGGAGAGGGTCGCGCCGATACTGCTTGCAAAGGATATGATCACAATGCCGGTCCATAAACCGAAGAGGGCTCCGCCTGCAAGGGTCAAGACTGTTGCGCCGGGCAGGGAGAGAGCCGTGACCGCGATATAGATCGCCATATAAATTACGATGACCGATAAACCGTGCTCTGCATAGAGTGCAACGAATCGCTGCTGGGATTCCTTGACAGCGGAAAGGCTCAGAAGATCGCCAAGCACGTAGATCCTGAGGACCATTGCCGCTGCAATGATAGCGAAAGCCAGAATTACTTTTCTGACAGCCTCGCGGCTCATCTCAGATGCCTCGTGCCAAGACAGGCGTTCCCATCACCGAAATACCTCGATATAATCGACGAACGATTCAGAGCTCTCACCTGTGTTGTCAGAATCGTTCATGATCGCAACGCTCGCAATGGCAGGCGGTTTTGTCCCGAATGCCTTTTGATAGTCATCGAGAATATCGATCTCCTCTTCGACCCATCTGTTGACCTTTTCAGACCCTGCCTCAAGGAGCACCATCTTTGCCTCATCAACAAAGGCATTGGTTATAAAGCGTTCCGCATGCTTCCTGTTTGCCCATATATAGTTAAGACTGCTGTGAGGCGGATATTCACCGTAGATCTTTTTGGCAAGGCCATATTTGAGCTTCTGACCAAAGGCAGCTGCATCCGGGTCATACTTGAAGATAATATAGATGCGGATGGGATAGTCATCCCCGGCCTTCGACAGCTCATCCCCTTTTGTATAGATGTTGCTGACTTTCCAGCGCCATCGGACCTTTGAGAACTCATACACATTGAATTCTTTTTTGTAGATAATGCCTGATGCTGCGCCATTGCTTGCGGTCTTCAAAAAATGATCGTTCCCGTCCTTATCAATGCTGTATGTTGAATGCTGTTTTATCTTGGGGAAAACGAGCGGTCTCCAACTTTCAAGGTCATTGAAATCTTCCCTGAGGAAGACAGAACGTGTCTCGGCCGATGCAGCACTGACGAAGAAAGCTGACAGGAGTATTGCAACGATGGATATAAGCAGTATTTTCATAGTGGCATCGTGTTCTGCAGGCGACCGCCTGCTATCGGATCGAGCCAGTTCACGTAAATCCCTGACCGGCAGTGCATGTGTAGCAGTGATCGCCAACAGCAATTGCACGCCCGGAGAGCGCATCGATATCAAAGGTGCGTATATGCTGCGGGCAGCTTTCATCAAGCGGAATATCAAGGATCTGATTAAAGTCACAGTCATAGAGCCTGCCGTCCCAGCCCACGCTTACCAAGGACCGGCACATGAGTCCCGGCAAAGCATCAACACTAAAAGAGCATTTAAGAAGTTCTTGATACTCATCTTCCTCTCCTGTCTCTTCGAGCACCTTCGAGAATCTGCCGATCGCCATATTCGCAAAGGTGAAGAGCCGATCAAAGAATATGCCGTGGCCCTCCATCAAAACCCTTTTGTAATCCCGTTCAAGCAGAGCCTGTGAAGAAGGGAGAAATGCTCCTCCCGGGTTGTACACCAGATTGAGTCTCCTCTTTACATTGCCTGTTCCATATCCGATGGTGTTCAATCGCTTCAAGGCATTAATGCTCTTTGAGAATGCACCCCTGCCTCGCATACTGTCCACATTCCCCTCGGTGTAACAGGGCAGCGAACCGGTAATCTCCAGATCATGGCTGCCGAACAGTTCAAAGAGATATTCGTAACGCGGATCAGACAACACGGTGAGATTACTGCGGACGATAACATGGCTGCCCAGCCTCCTGCCCTCTTCGACCAAAAACACAAAGTTCGGATTCAGTTCAGGGGCGCCGCCAGTGATGTCGAGTGTGCTGATATCATTGTCCCGTAAGACGGAGAGCACCGTTTCAGCGGTCTCCCTTCCCATCGATTCCGTCCGGAGAGGACCCGCCTCAACATGACAGTGGGAGCAGGACATATTGCAGACATAGCCGAGATTGACCTGGAGCGTTGCTACAGAAACCGCCGTAAGCGGTCCTGACTGGACTTCACTAACCTTCTCCTGAAATCTCATGATATCTATATTACCAAGTTCGCAGTCATGTTGGATATTTTTTGGTGTCATTCCCGCAAGTGAAGCGCGTCGGGAATCCATCCGGAAAGATTCCGGATACCCAAACATCGGGCACAAGCAAGACGGAATGACAGAAATGAAGATTGTGACAAGAAACACTGTGTGCAATAACCCCAAAAATAAATCATGCAGGCTCCTGCTTTTCTGATACAATTTTATCAGCAGCAGAAAACGGAGGAACTATGCAGATCGGCATGATTGGCTTGGGACGTATGGGAATGAATATGGCGGTTCGCCTGCTTCGCGGCAGACACAAAGTTGTCGCCTTCAACAGAACGCCTGCCAAGGTTAGGGAGATAGTGAAAAGGGGGGCCACGGCTGCATTCTCTGTTGAGGAACTCGTCGATTATCTAAAACCTCCCCGGTATGTCTGGATCATGCTGCCTGCAGGAAAACCAACAGACGATGTGGTCGCCAGTCTTCTGCCGCTTCTGAAAAAAGGTGACACGATCATTGACGGAGGCAACGGCTTTTATAAAGATGATATCCGGCGTGCAGAGGAACTTAAAAAGAAAGGCATCGCTTATGTTGATGCAGGAGTGAGCGGCGGCATCTGGGGCCTGAAAAACGGCTACTGCCTTATGGCAGGCGGAGAAAAGGCTGTCTGTAAAAAACTTGACCCCATATTCAAGACCCTCGCGCCAAAGCAAGGATATCTTTATTGCGGACCCGCTGGTGCAGGCCATTTCGTAAAGATGGTGCATAACGGAATTGAATACGGAATGATGTCAGCCTATGGAGAGGGTTTCGGGATCCTGGATGCATCACCCTATTCAGAACATCTGGACTTCGGCTCTGTTTCTCACCTCTGGAACCAGGGCAGCGTTGTCCGTTCCTGGCTTCTTGAACTGGCAGAAGAAGCCTTCAAAAAAGATGGAAGGCTCACGCAGCTTGAAGCATATGTTGAAGACTCAGGAGAAGGAAGATGGACCGTGCAGCAGGCAATAGAAACAGCAGTCCCTGCCCCGGTCATTACTGCCTCTCTCTTCCAGAGGTTCCGGTCACGGGATGCCAATGCCTTCTCTGACAGGATGCTGGCAGCGCTGCGCAATGAGTTTGGCGGCCATGCAGTAAAACAGAAAAAGGGTAAAGTTAGGAAAGGTTAAGGTTATGGGGAAACAGAATATATGAATAACGAGCCTGCATACGCCACCTATGAAAGCTGTAGCATAGAGATACCGAAGCCATTCCTTCTGGTGATATTCGGCGCATCAGGTGACCTCAGCCAGAAGAAGCTCTTCCCTGCTCTGTACCGGCTTGATCGGGACGGCCTGCTCCCTCATAACTCCTGCATTCTCGGAACTGCAAGGACTGCAATGGATCACAACTCGTTCCGCGAGATGATACGCCAGGCAGTAGAGAAAGCCATGGGCAAGGAATTTGACAGAAAAGCGTGGGATGCGTTTGCTTCGAGGCTTTATTACCATGCAGGAGATTATGACGATCCCTCCTCTTACACCAGCATGAGGACAGTCATAGCAGACCTCGAGCAAGCCCATGAAACTCTGTCCAACCGGATCTTCTATCTTGCAGTGCCGCCAGCTGTGTACGAACTAATCATTACGAACCTCGGCATATCCGGCCTTTCGAAAGAAGAAGGCGGCTTCACCCACGTTGCCATAGAAAAACCGATCGGCTCTGATCTTGCCACTGCAAAGAAGCTCAACACCGTTCTCAGAAACTCTTTTCTTGAGCGTCAGATCTACCGCATGGACCATTATCTCGCAAAAGAAACGGTACAGAATATCCTCATGTTCCGGTTTGCCAATGCAATCTTCGAGCCGCTCTGGAACAGACGCTATATCGACCATGTTCAGATAACGGTTGCAGAGAGCATAGGCATCGAGAACAGGGCAGGCTATTATGAAAAGGCCGGCATACTCAGAGACATGTTCCAGAACCATATCTTCCAGCTCCTTGCGCTCACAGCCATGGAGCCGCCCTCGGTCTTCGAGTCTGAGCGGGTAAGGGACGAAAAGGTCAAGGTATTCAGGTCCATACGACCCTTCCCTGTTGACAAGCTCGGTGAATGCCTCGTGCTCGGTCAGTATGAAGAAGGCAATTATAGTGGCAAGAGGGTCACTGCATATCGTCAGGAAAAGGGCGTGCGTCCTGATTCCAGGACCCCGACCTATGCAGCGCTCAAGGTGCATATTGATAACTGGAGATGGAACGGCGTTCCTTTCTATCTGCGTTCAGGCAAAAGACTTGCAAACAAAAAGGCCGAGATCTCGATCCACTATAAAAATGTCCCTCACCTGATGTTTTCCCGCTCCATGAAAGAAGCGATCGAGCCGAATACACTCGTAATACGTATCCAGCCGGATGAGGGTATTGACATAACCTTTCAGGCAAAAAGTCCGGGCACACGCTTATGCCTCAGTCCGGTGAATATGGACTTTTCATACCAAAAGTTCATGGCGCTGAGTGATTATGAGCGTATCCTCCTGGACTGCATGCAGGGAGATCAGATGCTTTTCGTGCGCGATGACGGCGTGGATCAGACATGGTCTCTGCTGACACCTGTTATCGACAAAATGGAATCAGGCACTGCAGGCCCATTGCTCCAAACGTATGCTTCCGGAACTGAAGGACCTGCTGAAGCTGCTGAGCTTCTGCAAAGAGATGGAAGAGCATGGAGACCGCTCTGAGCGAGATTCTGAACATTGTCGAAAATCTTGAGGAGTTTGCCGCTGAAGGCGCAAAGCTCTTTAGGGATGCCGCTGAACAGGCAATCGCTGAGCAGTCCAGATTTTCTGTTGCACTCTCAGGAGGATCGACACCTCGCTGGCTCTTCCAGCATCTCGGCGCCTCGTACCGAAGGAAGATCGCATGGGACAGAGTACATCTTTTCTGGTCAGATGAACGGTGTGTACCGCGCGACCACATCCAGAACAATTTCAGGCTGGCGTATGATGAACTGATCTCACGCATATGGATCCCAAATGAGAATGTCCACAGGATAAAAGGTGAGCTGAGGCCTGCGGAAGCTGCGGACTATTACGAGGCTGACCTTAAGAAACATTTTAACGATGATCTGCCGGCCTTTGACCTCATCCTGCTCGGCGTTGGCGCAGATGGCCATACTGCCTCGCTCTTCCCCGGCTCTGATATCCTCAAGGAAAAGCAGCGGTTAGCCCTGCCGGTCTTTTCAGACACAGCGCTTCACTGGCGTGTCACGCTCACCCTCCCTGTGCTGAACGCTGCGAAGCGGGTGCTCTTCCTCATCAGCGGCAGGACAAAAGCAGGTATCGTCGGTTCACTGATCGGCCGAAGGGAGAACAAAGGGTATCCGGCTGCCATGGTCAAGCCATCCGCAGGTAGCATCACATGGCTTCTGGACAGAGGTGCAGCAGCGGAGCTTACCGATGATAAGATTTACAATCTGTTTCGATGATCTCCATTATTATTCCCACGCTGAATGAAGAGCTGCATATAGCACGCTGCATTGATTCACTAAGGACAGGAGGCTTTTCAGAAGAGATCATCATTGCGGACGGCGGCAGCACTGACAAAACAAAAGAGATCGCCTTGAGCCATGCCAACATTATGATCGTAAACTCGCCGAAAGGACGCGGGACTCAGATGAACGCCGGAAGTGCAGATGCAGCGGGCGATGTTCTACTGTTTCTCCATGCGGACACTACCCTCGAATATGGCTGGTCAACCGAGCTCCTCGCTGCCCTTGATGATCAGTCAGTTGTCGGAGGTGCATTTCGCTTCATCATAGAAGATCCTACTCCGAAATATCGGCTTGTTGAGGCATGGGTCAGGCTGCGCTGCAGATTCGTCCAAATGCCATATGGTGATCAGGCTATCTTTATCAGAAAAAGTGTGTTTCAAAAACTCGGCGGGTTCAAAGAAATTCCACTCATGGAAGATGTTGATCTTGTGAGCAGGATGAAGAGGATAGGCAGGATCGTGCTGCTTGAGAAAAAGGCAGTCACCTCAGGACGCAGGTGGATCAGCAAGGGCCTTCTCAGAACTGCAGCGATTAACCAGCTGACAATGCTGCTCTATCTGCTTGGCGTCAGCCCTGACCGACTGGCAAGGTTTTACTACAAATGAACAGGAATCTTTACGGCATATTCCTGAAGTATCCTGAACCGGGCAAGGTAAAAACCAGGCTCGCAAAAGATGTTGGTAATCAGAAGGCAGCAGAGATCTATCAACAGATTGCAGAGATGATCTTGAAAAACACCCTCAACGGTGATCAGAACTACGGGCGTATTGTCTTCTATGATCCACCAGAGCGGCTCCGCGATTTTGCACAATGGCTCGGTCAGGAGAAGTTTATCCCTCAGCAGGGTAGAGATGTCGGGGAAAGGATGGACAATGCGATCAGGGAACTGTTGGCAGGCGGTGCAGAAAAAGCTGTTCTGACAGGTGCTGACATCCCTGCTCTGAATTCAACTGTCATCTCCGAGGCCTTCGCAGCACTTGATCATGCAGACATTGTGCTCGGCCCGGCAAAAGACGGCGGGTACTATCTCATCGGCATGAAAGCGCCCCATTCTGAGATCTTTCAAAATATTCCCTGGAGTTCGGAAAGGGTCTTTGAACAGACAATGAACGTGATAAATCGACTGCAGCTCAGACCTGCGATAGCCCCTCTTCTTTCGGACATAGACAGGGCTGAAGATCTCACCTATTTTTCAAAGTTCTGACAGTATCCAGAACCCTTCAGACAATGATCCTTGCCGCATCAATCCAGGTCAGGGCAGGAAAGGTTGGCCGGGGCCAGATCCAAAGATGCCGTCAACAGAGTGGCCGCGTTCATCGAGCACTTCCCGTACCTTCATCACGAGGCTGTTATAGCTGATCGGCTTCTGGATCAGATGCACGCCCTTGTCGAGCACGCCGTGATGCACAATGGCATCGTCAGTGTATCCTGACATATAAACGACCTTCGCCTTCGGGTGTTCTTCGAGAAGCCGGGTGCTCAAATCCTTGCCGTTCATTCCCGGCATGATGACATCCGTCAGAATAAGATCAAGCGTTCCGTCAAATGAACCGCTGATATGCAGGGCTTCTGATGTGCCGGAAGCGCAGACCACCCGGTACCCGACTGACAGGAGGATCTCGTTCACGATGTTCAGCACCGCGGCATCATCATCGACAACAAAGATAGTCTCGTCTCCGCCGCGCAGTTCCTGATCGTGCTGGGAGGTCAACACTGCTTTCGTGTTAGAGATAGGAAAATAGATCCTGAAGGTTGTTCCCTGCCCGAGCTCGCTGGACACATAGATATATCCCCGGTGCTGCTTCACGATGCCGTACACGGTTGCCAGACCCATGCCGGTCCCCTTCCCAAGTGCCTTGGTTGTAAAGAATGGCTCAAATATGCGTGCCAGCGTCTTTTCGTCCATGCCGGTGCCTGAATCCCGTATGGCGAGATGGACATAACTTCCGGGAAGAAACTCTTTGCGGTCGCCGATAGCTGCAGCGTCCATCTCGATATCCTGGGTCGTGATGAAGATCTTGCCGCCAGATGGCATTGCATCGCTCGCATTGATCGCAAGGTTCAGAAGGATCTGACCGATCTGGCCGCGGTCGCCCTCTATTGATCTCGTCGCCCTGACATCAATATCGATCGTCACGTCTTCCCTGATGATCCTCGAGAGCATCTTGAGCATCTCTCCGATAACATCGCCAATGTCGAGAGTGTTCATCTGCAGCATCTGCTTGCGGCTGAACGCCAGCAACTGGTGCGTGAGTGCAGCAGCTTTTTCTCCGGACATTTTTATAATCTTGATATTTTCATAAACAGGACTCTCCTGGGGCAGTTTCATCATTGCAAGATCACTATATCCGATAATAGCCGAAAGTATGTTATTGAAATCATGGGCTACACCCCCGGCGAGACGGCCCAGGGACTCGATCTTCTGAGACAGGGCAAGCTGCTCCTGAAGCTTCTTCTGTTCCTCGTCCATCTTCCGCTGGTCTGTTATGTCCCTCCCTACCCTGATAAGACTTATCACACTTCCCTGCGTATTCTTCACCGGTACGATCCTGACCTCGACAATTCTTCCTGCCGCTGTAACAACCTCTGAAACTGTCGGATCACCGCTTCTGCAGCTGACCAGAGCAGGACAGGGATCACAGGGCGCGCTGCGTGAGAACCACAGGTCATAACATCGCCGTCCGGTCATGGAGTACGAGTCCAGGAACACGCGTTGGGCTGCGCTCTCGTTGGCCCAAAGGATAGACAGCTCTGGTGAAAGAAGGGTGATACTGTCAGGAATGGCATCAAGCAGCGCGTTGAACTCCTCGGACATCTTCTGAAATCTGTCCATGCTGGACCGCAGCTGGTCTTCGGTCCTCTTCAGCTGCGTAATATCCGATCCTATGCTCAAGATCTCTGATACATTACCCGAATTGTCCATACTGACCTTGTTTGTCCAGGATATCCAGACCCTCTCGCCATTCTGCCGCATATTCTCGTTTATGTTGTTCTCAAATTTCTTCGGTTCAAGACAGATCTCTTTCATGAGCGGCTGGAGGTCTCTTCCGGTACTCTCGGTCTCGGGAACGATCGTCCCTACTACATGTTTTCCCAGAAGTTCCTCCTCGCGGTACCCGAAAAACCTCTGGCCGAATTCATTTATGAACGTGATCATGCCATCCCGATCCCAGCGAAGGATAATGCTGTTAGCATGCTCGACAAGTTCCCTGTATTTGCGTTCGCTCTCTCTCAAAGAGATATTCTTCGTCTCCTCTCTGCGGGTCATCGTGACGATCAGAATCGCACCGACCATCCAGAATACAAGATGACGCAATCCCTCGGAACCGATCGATGTGTACATTGCTGCATAAAAAGGCCGCATCGGGATCGAAGCACTGAGAGCTCCGCGTATGTCACCCTCATGATATCCCTGAGATCCGTGACACTTGAGACAGGCCAGTTCGGTGCGGAGCGGCTGCATGACCCTCATATAGGTTATTTTTTCAATAACCTCTTTAGAGTGCACCTCACTGTTTCCCTGATCAAATGATCTGAGCGCTCTTTCCTCCCATGCATCCGGCTTATTTTCAGGACGCATGAGTTTGAGGCTCGTAATGTGTCCAAGGCTGCCGCTGGACTTACCTTCGAGTTCATGGACCTGTCGGGTCATGTACGCAGGATTGATAAGGGTCAGCCTGCGACCGGATGGTGAGATTATGTCCCTCTCCGGCACAGAGGTCAGATATGGATTGGGAGGGTTATTATCAGTGACCGGGGCATACACACCGCCATGCATTGCATTCCACATGCGGTATATCTTGTCCTTTTCTATGAGAGCTCTGGCCTCGATCAGAGCGCCTTGTTCAGCTTCCTTCCAATGATCCTGAAGGGCCAGGGCAAACATGAGAAGAAGAAGCAATGACCACAATCCAAGCGCTAACCTGCTGTTGCGGATCAAAACTCTGAGGGCGATAGAGCTATTGTCTGCTCTATCGGTCATATCTGTAGTGCTCCGAATAAACTGCAGAATGTCCCATAAGTTCCTTGGGGTCCCCTTTCCCAATATAGTAACGATAACGCTATTCTAAAGCGACATATCCTGTATTAAACTTTAAACTTTCCGACAATACCGTGCATATCAGAGGATATCCTCGCAAGATCTGAAGCTGACTGTGCAACCTGGTGTGAGCTTGCCGAGGTCTCCTGCGAAACCCGCGCTACGGCCTCGATATCCCCTGTCACCGCCTCGGTGACCGAGGATATCTCCTCAGTCGCAGTCGCGATCTGCTGGATCATGTTCTGCAGGCCTGCCACACTGTCCACGATCTTCTTCAGGGATTCACCTGCCATCGTAACGTCTTCCACACCCTTTTCGACCTTGGTCGAGGCATTGTCCATGGATTCGACCGCCTTGCCGACCTCGGACTGGATCATGCCGATCATTCCCGATATCTCTGATGTGGCCTTGGCCGTGCGCTCGGCAAGTTTTCTGACCTCATCTGCAACAACAGCAAAGCCCCTGCCCTGCTCTCCTGCCCGCGCAGCCTCGATTGCAGCGTTCAGGGCAAGGAGGTTTGTCTGATCTGCAATATCCTTGATGACATTCACAATGTTGCCTATCTGAACAGAGCGTTCTCCCAGTGTCGTTATCAGTTTTGCAGATTCATCCACCGTATCGGATATCTCCTTCACTTCCGTGATGGACCGCTCCACGACAGTTGCCCCTGTCTGTGCGATCTGCGCGGCCTCGTTGGCTGAAGAAGATATGGCCGATGCATTCTTTGCGATATCGATAACGGTCTGCGACATCTCGGTCGCAGAAGTCGCGATCTGCGACGACCGGTTCGCCTGCTCCTCAACGCCGCGTGACATCTGCTCCGAACTCGCGCTCAGCTCTTCGCTCGCCGAGGCCATGGAGTCTGATGCACTGCCTATGTTTCTCATGATCTCCCGCAGCTGCTCGGTCATCTGCTTCACCGCAGCATAGATGCCGGTCTCCTTTGCCCCGTTGTTGCTGAATTGCATGGTAAGATCGCCCGCAGCAACCTTCTCGGTCACCGAAACAATATACTTCGGCTCACCGCCAAGATCCTGTTTGATCTCCTTCGTAATGAACAGGGCTATAACAATGCCTGTCACAATAGCAATGACAGAGAGCACGATTGCTACCATCAGGGCATTCTTCTCAGCCCTGTCAAAGGCCTCATCAGTATCCTTCATCTCCTTCTTGAGTGATTTCCCGATCTCTTCCAGATGACCTGCTGCCTCATTACGGATCTTGTCGATTTTTTCATCGAGCGCCTTGACATTAGCTGATTCAGCCTTTTCTCCCTTCTGGAGCAGGGGCATCAGCTGGTTTTCGAAAATAGTGAGATATTCGCTATACAGCCGTCCGAACTTGTCTGACAATTCCTTTTCTCTGTCAGTGTCAGCCGCCTTCTTTACCGCCTCGATATCCTCCAAAGCACGCTTTTTATCTTCGCCAAATTCCTTCTTGATCTCCTCAATATTCTGGTTGATGATCGTGTCAGCTACCATGCCGTAGAGCTCTTCGAGATGCACCTGAACTTCTTCAATCCTGATCGCTTCGTTGGCATGGACTGCATTTTCATCCTGCATATCGCCAAGCTGGTGCAGCTTGAATATCTGGTATCCAATTGCGGCGGCAAAGATCACAATCACCACCAAGAAACTGCCCAACAGTTTTGTCCCGATTTTCATCTCACGTATTGCACTCATCAGTTACCCCTCCCTTCATCTGTTATTGATAGCGCATCCTCATGTCCGATTTTCTGAGATATCTGCGCATCGTATCCGGAAAAAAGTTTTTTCACGTCAATATAGATCACCAGCCGGTTCTCGAGCTTGCAGACGCCGATGATATAGTCATTCCCTGCGGCAGTCGCCATTGGAGGAGGCGGTTCAATGGTCTCGGTTGATAAGCGAAGCACTTCGGAAACCGAATCCACAACCATGCCGATCGTCGTGCCGATATCGACAACAATGATCCTGGACATAGCATCGCCTGTTTTTTGGGTAAAGCCGAACCGTTTCCGGAGATCTACCACCGGAATGACTCTACCCCTTAGGTTCACCACGCCTTCCACAAAATCCGGGGCATTTGGCATTGCCATGATGACAGGCATGTTAATGATCTCCTGCACGGAAAGAATATCAACAGCATACTCCTCTCCGCCCACATGAAAGGTCACAAATTGAAGCAGCGTATCAGTGACTGATCGATGATTGAACATACCACCCCTCCATAATTACATCACGGGCAGAGTATATCTCCAAACATCTGCTCTGTATAGGATATATTAATAACTATATAATGGGTATATTTTATAGCTATTAATAAGAGGCTAGATAGACCCTGAGGTTCGCTTTTTTCCCTTTGAGCCCCAGTTTTTTCCGTATATTTCTGCGGTGGGCCTTAACTGTATCAATAGACAGGATAAGGATATCTGCTATTTCCTTATCCTGCTTTCCATCCTTTATGAGACCGCAGACCCTGAGCTCTTTCGGTGACAAGTTATGCATTTTATAGGCAAAATTGACGCTAAATGAAGACATGACTGAATCCAGGTTTGACTCAACTATGTGCAGGCATCTCTGCTGATCAGGCGTTCTGCAACTGCTCTTCAACATCTCGATATAGGGCAAGACGAGCTGCCTGATATTGGCTACGACCTTTTCTTCGACTTCCCTCTTATCATCCTCTCTCTGCTTAAGCAGCACCTTAAGAGCGCTGTTGCTTTCTTCAAGCTCACTGCTTCGCTGCCGCAACTGCTCCTCCCGCTGCTTACGGCCGGAAAGGTCGCGGACTATGGTAATTCTTCTTGATTTTCCCTGATAAGCGATCGTCCTGCCATGCACCTCAACGGGCAGCAAACTGCCGTCCTTGCGCTGCAGTTCAAGATCAATGTTGACCTCAATCCCCTTCAAAATATTGCCCATCACGCGGTCGACGTCCTCGGGCGCTACATACCTCGCAATGGAACTGCCAATTATTTCTTCTCGGCTGTATCCTAACATCTGCCCTATCTGATCATTGCAGTCGCTTATGATGCCTTTTTCGCTCATCACAATGCCTTCAAAACTTGCTTCAGCAAGAGTGCGGCACCGCTCCTCACTTTCCCTTTGAGCCTCCCTGGCCTCGTGCATCTCTGTAATATCCCGGGCAATGCCGAGCACTCCGATAAGCTGCCCTGTGTCATCAAACATTGGAGTCTTGATCGTCTCAAAAAGAGCTTTCTGCCCATTATCCGAAAACGTTACCCACTCATTGTTTATCGTAGGGCTACCGGTCTCGATGGCAGCAAGGTCCTTGCTGCGGAATAAATCTGCTGCGTTAGAGTCGAAAAAATCATAGTCAGTCCTGCCCAGGATATCGGCCTCCTTTCTGCCGATCAGTCTCTCAATAGACGAATTGCATGCGAGATAGACGCCCTGAGGGTCCTTCAGCCAGACCAGGTCAGGGATGTTCTTGAGCAGTGACTTAAAAAAACCACGCTCTTCACGGAGGCCTTCCTTCACCCGCGCCACCCTCTCACGATCTTTCGAATTCGTTTTCATCGATCTTTATAGTCCGCCATAATCGCGTCATACATCGGGCAACTCGCTCAACTCGCCTGACATCTGAAAAGTCCTCATGAATTTTCGGTCTATATAGTCTTTCAGTATCCATGCGATTCTGCCCTGCCACACAAAGTTGTTTTTCCAGATAATCCCTTTGCCATTCCCAAGATTGAAGATAAGCATATACTGCTTCTGGGGCGTGAATGTCTCAAGCGCTTTGCCTTCAAGCGACGCCATGAGGTTATTGAAGAGGATCATATTTTCCCGAACAGCATACACGCCGACCTTTGCCAGATGATGACCCTCAAGGTTTATGCAATCGCCGCCACCGAATATCTCAGGGTGCGCAATACTCTGAAGATGGCTGTTCACCAGTAGTCCGCCATCAAGCCCAACAGGCAGACCCGAATCTTTGAAGATCGTTGAAGGCTTTACTCCCGTGGCGATGAGGCTTAGATCAAATCCCTGCAGTGTATTGTCATCAAATATAAGCTGCTCCTTTTCGATCGTCTTGACACGCAGGCCCTCCACGACCTTGATGCCTCTGGCCTGAAAAGAAGTCAGCACATAAGTTCGCACACGCTCCGGAAGCGCATGAAGCAGCCTGCTTCCTGCTGCAAGTGTGATCTCGGTATTTCCGCCAAGATCATTAACAAGCCGCCAGACATTTCCGGTTACCTCGACTCCTGCAGGCCCTCCGCCGACCACGGTGATGCGCAGATTCTTCTGCCCTATGCTGTTTTCGACAGCCTTCTTCGCAGCAAGGAGGTTAATGATCGGTTTAACCGTAAAGATACGCCCCTCGTGGTCTGCCGTTACTCCGGAAGAGACCTCGCTGCCGGTATTGAATGAAACCAGATCGTATTCAATGCTCCTTCCCGATGCCAGCGAAAGCGATCTATCCAGAGGCTTGATGTCAACTACCCTGCCTTCGATAAAGTCTCCGCACCGGTCCTCAACCATTTTCCTGATATGAAAACGGATATCCTGCGGCCTGTAGATCCCGGAAAGCATGCCCGGCCCCATGCCTGAATAATACTGATACGCAGAGGAACTTATGACCGTGACCTTATGGCCTCGGCCAACGTAATCCTGTATCTTGGAGAGTGCAGTTAGATGGGCATGTCCCCCGCCGACAAATACAAGATGTTTTTTCATAGTTCTATTTTACAGGAATTTGCAGTGCTATATAACAATACGGTCTGCACAGCTCAGAAATTCCTTCACTCTTTCTATGGGAGTATCAGGAGGAAGGTCGCAGGATGGCATCAGGATATATCGATAAAGCGGATCAGATATGCCTGCAACAGATTCAGCAACCGCTTTGCAGATATTATCCTGATCTCCGCCGAATATCGTATTGACCACATCCACGTTGCCTGCAGTTACCAGTTTTCTATTGTAAAGGTCGTATACCTCACCGATCTGAACCCCTGCATCGATTGTTATACAGTCAGCGCCGGTCTCAAGATAAAGAGGTATCTGCTTATTGATATTGCCGCACTGGTGAAGGAAACAGCCAGCACCGCGAGCCCTGACCATATCAAAGAGTTTTTTTTCATAGGGGATGATCACTTCCCTATAAAGATCGTCGTCTATCAGCGTTACCGCGCCGTCAGGTATCGAGATGCCATCGATCAGTCCACGGTCAATGAGCGGCTCATACAATGCAAACGAGAGGCGGACGCCGAGATCGCAGACCTCCTGAACAAACCTCCGGTCGCTGACCACCTTATCCTGGAGCAGATGCCAATCACAGAGGATCATTGCCCAGGTGAAAGGCCCCCATGATGTGGCGCAGATGTACCGGTGAGGAAGCCGCCTCCTGAGTCCGGCTATCATCTCGATCAGGGCAATGCTGTGGGAAGAGTGAGTAATATCGATCTGGGCAAAATAACGTGCGTCTTCAGCCTTCTGGATGAGGGGAAACTGGAGAAGCGGGGCCTGTTTTCCACGAAAGGCAAGATGGCCACCGATTGCCTCGGCTGGAAAGGAGTTCAGGCCGGAGCCGGTGAAGACAATATCAGTATCCAGATCCTCGAAAACAGCAGCAAGTCCTTTTGCAAATGCATCAGGAGCCTTGGCAATATCTTCGATAAGCAACCCTGCCTGGCGGAAAGACCAGAGCCCTCCGCCGAATATGGCCTGGCAAATGCGATCGCTTCGCTCACCCCGTAAGATCGTCTTTACCCGATTTCTCCCGTCCATACTGTATGGTAACGCCACTGCAGAGAAATTGCAAAAAGCAGAACATGGCAACAGATAATGATTTACCATCCGTCTCCTCTTAACGTAAAATGTAGTGTATGGAAGCCAACAAATCAGAGAAAAGGGATGTCACCGCACAAATACAGGCAGAAGCAGCGCTGAAACTAAGCGAAGCGAAGTATAGACGCCTGTATAATGAAACTCCTGTACTAATGCATTCCATAGACCGCGATACGAAGATAGTCGAGGTGAATGATTACTGGTTGCGGACCCTCGGATATGAGCAAAGTGAGGTACTCGGTAGAAAGGTTACTGATTTTTATACAGATGCGTCGAAAAAATATGCTCAAGAAGTCATTCAGCCGGCTTTTTTTAGGGACGGTATAGCCAAGGATGTACACTATCAATTCGTCAAGCAGAACGGAAACGTGATAGACGTGCTTCTTTCGGCAACTGCGGAACGGGATGCTGCCGGGAATGTTGTCCGCTCCCAGGCAGTGATCCAGGATATTACCGAAAAGAAGAGAGTAGAGGAGGAACTGGGAGCAAGCGAGGAACGGTTCCGCGTTTTGTCCGACGCTGCTTTTGAGGCGATTGCTATAACAGAAAATGGCATATTCCTTGATGCGAACAGACAGATGTGCGACCTGATAGGGTATACCGTGGATGAACTCAAGGGAAGTCCCGTATCAAATATTATAGCCCCGGAAGACAGGGACCTTGTACGCCAACATCAGAGTAGCGAATACGAAGCCCCGTATGAGAACCACCTTCTGCACAGGGATGGGACTGTTATATTGGTTGAGTCGCGAGCTCGGTATTTTACGCTCAATAACAGAAACGTAAGAGTCACTGTTCTCAGGGATATCACAGAACGCAAACAGGCAGAAAACGCTCTCAAAGAGAGTGAAGAGCGGTTCAGGGCTATCACCATGACCGCATCGGACGCAATACTGCTCATGGACGATAAAGGAAAGATCGTGTATTGGAATCCTTCGGCTGAGCGAATCTTCGGATATTCAGCCGAAGAGGCATTAGGCAAGGACCTGCACGTCTTCCTTGCTCCCCAGCGGCTGCACCATGGATATCAAAAGGGATTCGCCAAATTCGTCGTAACCGGACAGGGCCCGGTGGTAAATAAATCTGTCGAAATGGATGCAATGAAGAAGGACGGCACTGAGTTCCCAATCGAAGTATCTACCTCTGCCATGAAAATCGGCAACAGGTGGCATGCGCTCGGGATCGTCAGGGACATCACAGAGCGAAAGAGGCTGGAGCAGGAGATCATCAAGACGCAGAAGCTCGAATCCATCGGAACCCTTGCGGGCGGGATAGCGCATGACTTCAACAATTTGCTTCAGGGGATCTTCGGCTTCATATCTTTGGCAAAGATGACCATTGAGCAGAAGGACAAAGCGCTCGCCATGCTCGATCAGGCGGAGAAGGCTCTTCACCAGTCTGTAAATCTCACAACGCAGCTTCTGACCTTTTCAAAGGGCGGGAAGCCATTAAAGAAGATTTTCAATCTGAGGCCAATGATCGAGGACGCGGTAAGGTTCTCTTTGAGTGGGTCAAGCGTTGACCACAGTCTCCTGATTGATAAAGACATCTGGCTAATTGATGCGGATGAAGGACAGATAGCACAGGTTATCCAGAACATCGTAATAAACGCTGAGCAATCCATGCCTCTCGGCGGCAGGATCGAGATCACAGCCCGAAATGCCCCTGCAGGAGCGGTCGCACGGCTGCCGAACGATCTGCGCGGCGACCTTGTTGAGATCACTGTCTGCGATCAGGGCACCGGCATTCCACCTGAGCATCTGCCGAGGATATTCGATCCTTACTTCACCACAAAGGAACGGGGAAGCGGCCTCGGACTTGCAACCTCATACTCCATCATCAGAAATCATGGCGGCGTGATAAACGTTTCATCCGAACTCGGGAAAGGTTCAACCTTTACGATATACCTTCCTGCCTCGAACTCATCCCTTGACCAGGCATCAGCATCGCAAGAGCTGACAGCAGGCCGGAAAGGACGCATTCTGGTTATGGACGATGAAAAAATGGTCCGGGATGTTGCCGGCGCGCTCATTGATTCACTCGGGCATAAAGTTGCATTTGCAGAACATGGCGAATCTGCAATTAGCCAATACAGCGCAGCAATGGATGCAGGCAGACCATTCGATATCGTTGTCCTCGATCTGACGATCAAGGGCGGCATGGGCGGACTGGAGACAATACAAAAACTGCTTGAGATAGATCCTGCGGTGAAGGCATTGGTTTCGAGCGGATATTCTGATGACGCAAGCATGTCTGACTATCGATCAAAGGGATTCAAGGCTTTTCTGAAAAAACCCTATAACATAGAGAACCTGAGCAGTATACTAAACGAGATGTTGGCATCAGGATAAGTTTGACAGGAGTTCATGATGGAAAACGAGAAGACAAAAACTGATCTTAGCTCAGAAGAGGAGTTAGATAGAATATTCACCTTGTCTGCCGACATGATCTGCATCGCAGAAATTTATGGCTGCTTTCTGAAGATTAATCCCGCATGGGGAAGAACTCTTGGTTATGCCGATGAAGAACTCTTGCAAAAGCCCTTTATAGACTTTGTTCATCCTGATGACAGAGAGATTACACTCGGTGTAATAAAGGAAAAACTGGCTAAGGGCATCACGGTATTTAATTTTGAAAACCGATATGTTTGCAAAGACGGCACCTATAAATGGCTCTCGTGGACATCAAATCCTTTACCTGAAAAGAAAATAACCTATTCCATTGCGCGTGACATCACCGACCGCAAAAAAGCGGCACAAGAACTGGAGCAGTTTCATACCTTCTTCATGACCGCAACAGACCTGATGGTAATTGCGGATCCAAATGGAGCATTCCTCCAGACAAACCCCGCCTGCTCAGAGGTCCTTGGCTATTCCGAAGGTGAGCTTATATCAAAACCTTTTATTGATTTTGTTCATCCTGATGATAAACAGTCAACCCTCGCTGAGATGGCCCGGCAGATCAAGATCGGATCTTCTCTGAACTTCGAAAACCGTTATATGTGCAAGGATGGTTCTGTCAGGTTCCTCTCATGGAAGGCGACCTACAAGAAGGACAAGGGCATTACGTATGCCGTTGCCCGCGACATCACTGAACAGAGAATCTCAGAGAAACAACTGCTCTTAGCTGATCAGAAATACCAGAGCCTCGTGGAGATGACTGATACGGGCTATGTGATCCTGGACAGCCAAGGCAGGGTCTTGGATGCGAATCAAAAATATGCAGAACTGACCGGTCGCAAAAGCAGTGAAGACGTCATTGGTCACAGCGTCCTTGAATGGACCGCACCCTACGATCAGGAGCGCAATGCCACGGAAGTCCGCAAATGCATTGAACAGGGATATGTCCGGAATCTGGAAATTGACTATATCACTCCCTCTGGCCAATCCATACCCATCGAAATCAATGCCTCAGTGCTTGATGGCGAGGAATCGTTCAGCATTCTGTCATTGTGTCGCGACATCACAGAACGAAAGAAGACCGAGGCAGCCCTTCGGGATAGTGAGATCACATACCGCGGTATCATCGACAGCCTGAGCGAAGCAGTCTACGTGCTGGATGAGAATGGAATATTCATTGATATAAACAAAGGCGCTGAGAATATGTACGGATATACGCGCGATGAGCTTATCGGGATGACACCTGCTCTAGTGTCTGCTGAAGGCAGGAACGATCTTGGCAAGATAATGGAACAGTGTATGCTTGCTTACCATGGTGAGCATCAGTCGTTTGAATTCTGGGGTAAACGCAAGAATGGAAACATATTCCCGAAGGAAGTGCACGTGTGCCCGAATCAGTATTTCGGCAAAAAGGCGATCGTTGCCATAGCTCAGGACATCTCCGACCGCAAGGATGCGGAGGACAGGTTGCTGAACATGATGCGGGAGCAGTCGATCATTCTTGATATTGCAAATGTCAGCATTTGGAAGATGATAGACAGAAAACCAGTATGGGTAAACCAG
>CAYWRK010000032.1:0-27267 GCA_964461065.1 uncultured Nitrospiraceae bacterium | reverse complement strand
TGCCGGTCTTGCAATGCTCACACTGGCAATCTTTGCCGCACTCACATTTTGCAACTGCTTTTTCCGCTGCATGGACCGTATTAAGAACAGGCATCCATGCCATGGAACCGAGAAACACTACTGCGAGAAGAATTACTCCAAGCTTTCTAATCATATTCTTGCCTCCTGTTAATATTTATACGACTTATTATATTAAATTAAAAGAGATCTTACAAGCCTATTTTCTGCGATATTATGGATAGTTATGGGCAGACAATGTCAACGCTATTATTTTTTCCCCTTTATCGAATCAGAATCATACTTCCCTGCAGGCATTTTGTTCTTCAAAACCTCGGGAAAGGAAAACGACGCTCCATCTTCCAACTTCTTCTTTTTTACTGATATGCCCAGTCTCCAGGTCCCCTCTTTTTGAAGGCCTATGCTCGGGACCAGATACAGACCGCCGCCCTTTTCCGTGACCTTTAGTGGTCCAGCAATACCCGTGACAGTCACAATCACCTTAGCATCCTCAACATCCTCGTCATGGCTGTCATGGATGACGACGCCGAAAACGTCACTGCCAATCTTATACTCTTTTTCATCAAGCAGCACTTCGATACTCACCTGCCCTTTTTCCGCTATGGCGAACAGAGTGTCATTAAAATGCTTGCTAAATAAAACACTTTTCTCGTGGCTTCCGGAGTGCGCAAAGGAGATCGTGAAAAGGGCAAATAATGCAATGCTCGCAACAAGGATCTGTTTCATGATATCGCCTTTCATCACAAGCTGAAGCTAAGGCCGAAGAGCGCTTTGTATTTCGTATCGTCCTGGATACCATTCATATCCTGAAGAAGTGGAATGCTTACAGAAAGATAGGTGGAGAAGTTCTTGCCGAAGACAACCCGCATCCCTGGCGAAAGAAACAGCGTATTACCGCCGCTGTTTGGATCCTTCTCCCCGCTGATCTTCTGTTTCTCCTTCCATTCACCGTTTGCCTCAAGAATAAGATCCCATGCAACAGTCCCGCTCACCGCACGGTAGGAAATAGCAGCGTTATAGCTGAATATGTCGCCAAGATTGGTGAACTGAGTCCCACGGGTGCCGAACGTATACTGAAGGTTTCCATCCAGAGAGACCTTGCCGTATCTTTTCGTTGCAGCTATGCCAATGATCGGATTCCATGACCCGGTGCCGGGCAGGAACTCTGCCTCGAAGGTCTCACCATTAATATCACGGGCGTTTGTCTTTCCTGTAGGGACCCTGAGACCAAGGAACAGGGCAGTTTCAAAATTATCGACTGTCTTCAGAAATCGGTATTGCCCCATCAGGGTAAGATCACCGATTCCCTTTGCGTCGCCATGGAGATGGATCTCGTCCGGCTCATCGCTGTGGGCTTCACGAATATTGGCGATCCTCTCATAGGCTGTCTTGAGGCTGACGGTCAGGTCAGTCGTTATACCATACCCCATGGTCAGCACAGTGTGTAATATCGATCCGGCTGTATGAACGTCCTTGCCTCTGCTCGAAAATCCAAGCAGTTCACTGTCATAGAATTCGTCGAGGTCAATAAATTCTGACTGAGCCCCAAAAAATAGCTTCCCCTGTGGCAGGGTGGTCGCAGTTGCAGTCCTGACAGGGCCTGCCTGGCCTAAACCTGCGCCGCCTCCAGGATGATGGGCAAGAGCAGTCCCTGAAACGAGAACTATAATTAATACAGCAAGTAAAAACGCTTTGCGCATATACATAAAGACCCCCTTATTACTAACAATATTGTTTAATTTACCATAATTCGCAATGCTTGGGAAAAACTATTAACTAAATAACCTTCATACAGACATACAGACCAATTCAGCCTGATATCTGGTAATATTGTTAGCATGCTTAACATACCGGTGCCATATGAAAAGCTCCTCCAGTTTCAGGAGAAGCTGGGTCTCAACAGTGAGGAACTCCTAAAGCTCGAGCCGTACCGAAAACTCTTCGCAGCAAAAAAAGATGAGTTCGCTCTCTATTTTAATGATCTCTTTCAGAGTCTCCCTGACGCTAAATTAGTCCTCGATTATCAGCAGAGCCCGGGTCATATGCTCAAGGTTTGGGCATTCTGGTTTGATAAAATCTTCAACTCTTCACTCGATGCTGATCTTCACGCGTATCTCTGGAGGATCGGCCTCCGCCATGTAGAGGTGAACCTTGACCAGAGGTTCTCAAACCTCGGTTTTTCTATCATTCGCCAGTTCTGTCATAAGATCATACTCGCCGATACTTCACGCGACGACAAAACAGAGATCCTGCAGCTTATCGATACGATCATTGACTTCTGTCTTCTGGTCGAGACAAGCGCATATATCGATGCAACCACGCGCTGCGACATAGAGATTATTAAAGGCATAGCTGATCGCGTCAGGAACCCGGTGACCGTTATCGGCGGCAGCATCAGGCGGCTTCAGAAGAAAGTCGAAGCAGACAGCCCTGCTTATGGCGTTTATGACTCAGTGCTTTCAGAGAACAGGCGTCTCGAACATATGGTCTCTGACATAAAAATGTATTTTGAGATGTTCCAGGAGGACCCTGTGTTCTCTACTATCAATGCAGCAGACCTGATTACCAGGACAGTCGAAAAGCTTGGCAGATCAATCGCGCTGATCGAAATGGATCTTTCCCCTGATGCATTGCAGATAAAGGCTGATGCCAAGGATATTGGCGCTGCATTCTTTCATATCCTCGAAAACAGCTTTGAAGCTTCAGACCCCGACCATCCCGAGGTGAAGATATCATCCAGGCTTGTCAGCGAACCTCATCAGGCAGTAGAGATTCAGATAGTAAACTCAGGACAGCCCTTTAAGGCGAGCGATGAAGACAAACTATCAACGCCCTTTTATTCAACCAAACCCACAGGCACGGGTTTCGGTATACCGATCATCCGCCTTGCCATGAGAAAAAATCAGGGAAAGGCAACCTTTGAACCTATATCGGAAGAGGGTACCAAGGTGACCTTGATGCTTCCGCCGGCTGACTCCCAATCTGAACAGATCCGGAACTAATCTGATCAACGGACTGTCTAATGCAATGACTGATATCAACCCGATACGCGAGGACGAGGACAGCGAACTTGTGACCCTCTGCCGAAAGGGTGATGCCGATGCATTTGAAATATTAGTAAGGAACTATCAGAAGAAAATGTTCAACATCGCTTTCCGGATAACAGGCAGCATGGAAGATGCCTCTGAGGTCGTTCAGGACGCTTTTGTCTCTGCGTACAAGAATCTGAAGCGCTTTGAAGAACGTTCGCGATTTTCGACCTGGATCTATGCAATAACCGTAAACACGGCAAGGAACAGACTGACACAGATCAGTGCAAGAAGCCGGCATGAGACAGACTCTCTTGACGACCCTTCATCTGTCGATGAGAATATGAAGAAGTTTGAGCCTGCGTCAGACGACCCTTCCGCTCTTGACACTCTGATAAAGAGGGATCAGCAGAAGAGTGTACAGGAGTGCCTGAACCGTCTTGAGCAGGATTTCAGGGAAGTGATCGTTCTCAGAGACATACAGGGTTTTTCCTATGAGGAGATCAGTGTCATGCTTAGCATTGCGGCCGGCACAGTCAAGTCAAGGATATTCAGGGCGCGTGAAGCGATAAAGGACTGCCTTAAGAAACTTTTGGGAGATTGGTAATGGACTGCAGCGACATCAGACAAAAACTGTCTGAACATATAGAGGGGAACAGTTCTCCCGAACAGCAGGCTTTGGTCAAAGAGCATCTCCAATCCTGCAAACAGTGCACGCTCTATGCAGCTGAAATACAAAGGACGCTCGAAACCCTGAAGGGGCTTGAGGAGATCGAGCCGCCTGCATGGCTGACTGCAAAGGTTATGAAGAAGATCAGGGCTGAAGCTCCGCTGAAGAAGGGATGGAGAGAATTGCTTTTCTTTCCGCTTCATATCAAACTGCCGATAGAGGCCTTTGCAGCGCTTCTGATCACTGTGGCAACGATCTTTATCTATAAGAATATGGAACCTGAGCTTCGGCAGATGGAGCTTCAGCCCCCAGCCCCTGTCATGAAGAGCATGCCTGCTGAGCCTGAAAAAGATATGCAGAACGTGGTGAAGCAGAAGGAGAAGACGCTGCAGACGCTGCGTCTTCAGGAAGAGGCAAAACAGAAAGACAGCCTCCTGAATGCTGAGACACGGGATCTTGCTCTCCTTAAGGAAGAAAAACCTGTTGGTCGCTCAGTCCAGGCTCCAGCCGCTGCTCCCACAATGCCTGCGCCCTCCTCCTCATTTGCACCGTCTCCTGCCCTTTCACCTGCAACGCGGCATGCCGAAACAGGCAAGGCCTCCGGAATGGCATTACAGGAACAGGCTCTTCAAAGGTCTGAGTCGGCAGAACCACGTGCCAAACTCGCAGCAAAAAAGATGGCAGATGAGTTGGCAACCTTTACCGTAATGGTCAAGACTCTTGATTCAGCAAAAAAAGAGATCGAGAGCTATCTCGCCCGAGTGAACGGTGAATTCAGGACCATTGAGCAGTCTGAGATTGAGATTGTCATTACGGTGACTCTCGATCCGGAAAAGACCGCCAAGTTCCTGGAGTTTGTTAGCAGCCTCGGAAGGATAAAAGAAGACCAGCGGTTTTTGTCCATGAAAAGTGGCTCTTTTACGTTAGTTATTGAAAAACAGTAAGTCGGGAACTTTTTCATACGCTCCCATGTCTAAAGCAGCAAGACCGTAAAATAACCGCAGAGGAGGAGCATCATGAAGAAGACATTTATTTCAGTCGTAGTTATTCTTTTCTGTCTCATCACCACAGGATTGCCGGCATCAGCAGAGAAGGAAGTTGCAAAGCTTCCCGGGCTTTCAACCGGAGTCGAGGACCAGACCGGAATTGCCATCACCATCTACAACGTGAACCTCGGACTCGTGAAGGATACAAGGCAGCTGAAGATACCCAAAGGCAGCAGTGAGCTGCGGTTCATGGACGTTGCGTCACAGATCATACCGACAAGCGTGCATATCAAGTCCCTGGTAAACAGCGACAGCATCGGTGTGCTTGAACAGAATTACGAATATGACCTTTTGAACCCGCAGAGGCTCCTGGATAAGTATGTAGGCAAAGAGGTGAAGCTGTACCAGAAGAACCCGTACACCGAAAGGGAAGAGATCGTCACAGCTACCCTGCTATCTAATAACGGCGGCCCTATCTTCAGGATTAACGACGATATAACCTTCGGCCATCCCGGCAGGATCATCTTTCCCGGAGTTCCCGAGAATCTGATTTCAAAACCTACCCTGGTATGGCTGCTCGAAAACAGTCTTTCGTCCATGCAGAAGGTTGAGGCATCCTATCTCACCAATGGCATCACCTGGCGCGCTGACTATGTGGTCACACTGAACGCAAAGGATGACAAGGCAGATCTCTCAGGCTGGGTCACGATCGACAATAAGAGCGGCGCAACATACAGAGACGCGAAACTGAAACTTGTTGCCGGTGATGTAAACAGGGTAAAGGATGAGCAGGAGTATAAATACAAAATGGGGCGCGTGGCAGAAATGGCTGCTGCACCGGCAAAGCAGTTTGTTGAGGAAACATTCTTCGAATATCATATCTACACGCTCGAGCGGACTTCCACGATAAAAGACAACCAGACCAAGCAGATTAGTCTGGTCAGCGCTGATTCGATACCTGTAAAAAAAGAACTTGTCTTCAAAGGAGCAAACTACTATTACACCTCAAGGTACGGCGACGCTATCTCGAATCAGAAGGTAAATGTCTTTGTCGAGATACAGAACAAGAAAGACCACAACCTCGGCATGCCCCTACCGAAGGGCACAGTCAGGGTTTACAAGCACGACTCTGAGGGAAGCCTGCAGTTTGTGGGAGAGGATTCGATTGACCACACACCAAAAGACGAGAAGATCCGCATCAAATTAGGCGATGTTTTTGATGTTGTTGGAACCCGCAAACAGATGGACTGGAAAAAGATCGCGTCAGACACTTACGAGGCCAGTTTCGAGATATCGCTCAGAAATCATAAAAAAGAGGATATCGTGGTGAAGGTGATCGAGCCAATCCCGGGCGACTGGACCATGCTCAGCACTTCTCACGAATACAAGAAAGCTGCGGCCTTTACTGCTGAGTTCAATATTCCTGTGCCAAAGGACAAGGAAGTGAAACTGACCTACCGGGTGAGGATGAGATATTAGATCCCGTGATTCGTGAATCGTAAGTCGTAAGTCGCGAACAGCCGCAAGAACGTCATAGGATGAAGCATGAGATATTACAAGCAATTTCATACATGGCCTTATGTTCATCTGATCACACTGATGATCGGGATTGCCTGTCTGGTCATGATGTTCGTATTCGATGACCCGGCAGCCAAAGTCCCTTTGCTTGTCTGCGGGATATTTGCCTTTATCATTACATTGACCTTGAAGCTGGGACGTTCCCACTACATCGAGATCAGCAGGGATTGGATAGAACACCAGGGCTTCACGCAATGGAAGATTCGGCGGGCAGATGTCGTTCGAGTGGAAGCAGGCAAAAAGGGCTGGACAGACGATTATGATCCTTTCCTTAAAGTGCACGCAACCGGCTGCGCATATAACGTGGACAGCGGGTTTCTCATCAATAAACAACGCATCGAAGAACTGACCAGAGTAATTCAGGAGGTATAACTAAATACGTTACAGGGTATTAAGATACGCGATAAGAGCCTGGACCTCATCGTCAGACAGGTAGGAAAATAACGGCATGTCTTTGAAAGGATTTCTGATCTGCGCAGCGATATTGTCCGGCGTAGCGGGTTTTCGGCTTACAGGAAGCAGTTGGTTTTTCAGAATGCCTTTATGACCAGGGCCTGTTCCCGCGATATTGCTTGACGGATCATGGCAAAAGGTGCACTTGTCCTCATAAAGTTCCTTACCCTTCCTGATGCTTTCAGGATCGGTCCTGGCGATCATCCCTGTCTGCTCAACGATAGCTGTCCTTTTCTGGTCAGATGATCCTGCAGCAGAGATATCTTTCCCGAACTTTGTCACCAGGAGGTAATATCCGGCAGACGTAGCAATCATGCAGAAACTGGCAAATGCCAAAATGAGGCCTGCTGTCTGAAGCTTTGCGTAGAACTGACGATAAGTTCCCGCAGCCAAGATCTTGAAACAGAGAATAAGCACCACAGAGATGGCAAACAGCGAGTGGAACATCACCCTGACAGAAGGCTCAGCCTTTGTCCTTACAAGAAAACCGAAGCAGAGATAGGTCAGGCCGAGGCAAAGAACCAGATACAGAATGCCATTTGCCCGGTGAATTTTCCTGAGGGTGTCACGATTGAACCTCTGCTCGACCCTGCCAAACATCTCGAAGGCTGTGAAGATCCCTACGAGAGCAGATGCAAGGACAAGCAGAGAAAGAAGAGATTTCAGAAGAAAAGACGGCATGTATCTCCTTCACAAAATAAAACAGATAAAGGGAGAGGAGGGATGCAGGCAGGATTAATGCCCTTGTCCCAGCCTCTGCCTTTACCTGCAGTTTCTATTAGTAACCGCTCGTTGCCTTCTTGGCCGGAGCCTTTTCAGCCGGCTTTTCAGGTGCCTTTTCAGCAGCCTTCAAAGACTTGATGTACGCAACCATGTCCTGCATCTGTGCAGACTTGGCATCAATAGCCTTGCCCTTGTTACCGCCCTCAATGCAGGCATTGACAGCCTCTTCAAGGTTCTTCTGGGTCTTGCCCATGATCTTGAAATCTTTCTTGTCAGATGCCTTTTCCATGCCCTTGCCATTTGCATGGCAATCGTTGCAGGACTTGGATCCGCCGGCAAACTTCTTGTCATTAAACAGAGCCTTGCCCTTTGCTGCATCACCAGCTGCAAAAGCAAACGTAAAGACCAATCCAAGCACAACCAGGGAAAGCATTACGATCTTTGCTATCTTCATTCTCTCTTCACCTCCCTTCAGAATAAATTTTACAGCTATTTTACTGTTCAGAGACATAGGGCGCAATAGTTTTCAGCAAAGAGCTTCGACAGATGCCCAGACCTTCATAATCACCTGGAACGCACATTCATGCTGTCCTGCATAGACAGGCCGCTTAGCGCGTTCCATGCGATGCTGTCAACAATTGCAGGTATCTGGTCTGAGGTCAGTCCGAGTTTGCCGAAAAGTGCAGGAATCTCGACTGCGCCGTGGTGTTCCAATTCTTTATTTACCCAGAACCTGGAGACAAGGAGGTCCGCAAGGCAGACGATAACCGCGAGTTCATGCCCTGAGGGAGCTTTCTCAGGGCAATGGTGATGCCGTACTGCCTCGACCAGGTTTTCGGGGATGGACCACAGATCTCCCAATATGCTGCCTGCCTCAGGATGGCCAATGCCGAGGATCTCTATCTCGGCTGCTTCAAGTCCAACGGTGCCGCTCTGCGTCAAGCGGTAGAAAAGAGTCATGTTCTCTGCAACAAAATGATCGAGCAGAACCTTGCCGATGTCATGAAGCAGACCGGCAGTGTATGCAACACCGGGGTCTGACCTTCCGGTGATTCGTCCCAACTGCTCTGCCACAAGCGCAACCCCGATGGCATGATGAAAAAGTCTGCCTTTACACTGGGAATATCCGCGTTCGGTTTCGGGAAAGAAAAGCTCCATAGATGCTGATACGACCAATCTGAGGATAGCTTTTTCGCCTAATACCATAAGTGCATCATCAACTGAATCTATGGTTTCTTTCCACCCGATCATGGCTGAATTGGCAAGACTCAAGACCCGTGCTGAAATGACCTGATCCTGCCTTACTTCGGCAGCGATGTCGACCATGCTGTGATAATCATCGTTAATCATTCTGATGATTTTCAGCGCAACCTGCGGGACAGCTCTTATGCGCGCAGCTGCCTGCATGATCTCTTCTCGTGAGGGCTTCCGGACAAAGGATGTTTCAGTTGCAGTTGCGGCAAGCAATGGCTCAATACTGCACTCACTGGTAGAAAAATTCATTTCGAGCGCCATGTTAAGAAGGCCGCCGGTTTCAGACCTCTTTATCGTAATGCCATAACGCCTCAGAATATCCATAACAACATCAGTTGTCCTTCCCCCTATATCAAGGAACAGGTCTGTTTCCGATACTCTGCCTACCAAAGCCCCGCCCGCCACAAAGGCCTCCATCTGCTCTATCTGTGCACCGGCGGCAGAGAGCGCTTCAATAAACAAAGGAAGACCTGTTGAGGCATATGATTCAGGCTGCCATGGATTTTCCGGGGAAGGCGGTTCAGGCAGAAGAATATGCAGCAGTCCGCCGACCTGGGAACTGCGGTCATAAAGCACAACACCAACACAGGTTCCCAAATATGCCTTAAGAATACTCCTCTGGTCTTTCCTGACGGAAAACGTTCCGGCAGATACATGCTCGCTATGCGTTTCTAACATATTCACCCTTCTATAGAGAGGGATAAATCATATCATGTCTCGATAAAAATAGAGCAGTTTCAATTCATTTTTTTGAGTTTATTGATTCCGTGCTCTTTTGATATAATGTTTGTATACTTCTAAACTATCTCATATGGGGGAAGACATGATCTCAGAAGCCGTTGCAACAGCGATAAAGATGGAAACTGATGCCATTGCGTTTTATGAAGAGTCGGCCAATAAGGCCAACCACGCCTTTGGCAAGGAAATGTTCAAGGGATTCGTAAAAGACGAGAAGAGACATTTGGCAATGCTTCAGAACCTTTTCAAGGGACTCGGACTTAAGGAAGATTTCGCCAGTCCGAAGGCAGAGATCAAAACCGTTTTCAGTATGCTCAAAGACCAGATGATGCAGAGGGCAGAGGCTATTCAGAGCGAGATGGATGCGGTCAAGATCGCGCTGGATATGGAAAAAGCCGGTTTTGATTTTTATAAGAAGGCAGCTGCAGACGCTCCAACGCCCGAAGAAAAGAAGCTTTTCGATCGTCTTGTGCTCGAAGAGAACGACCATTTTTCTATACTCAATGAAACCTATACGTTTCTTGAGAACACTGGTCAGTGGTTCATGTATGAAGAAAGAGGAGTAATCGAAGGATAATCAATACAAGGGGATAGTGGCAAGGACTTCTGATTGAACCCGAATGTCTGAATCCCCTAATCTGAACACCACAGCTATTTTATAAGGAGGAATTATCATGAAAACCGTACAAATAAAGCCTGATATCTACTGGGTAGGTGCAATCGACTGGGGGGTTCGTGACTTTCACGGATATATAACACCCAACGGTACAACGTACAACAACTACCTGATTGTTGACAAAGACGTAACACTTATCGACACGGTGAAACACGATTTTTCAGAGGTCACCATCGACAATATCAAGAGCATTCTCGATCCCTCACAGATCAAGAACCTCGTGATCAACCATATAGAGCCGGACCATGTCAGCAGCATAGACAAGATCATGGACCTCTGTCCGAATGCGATGATCTATATTACGGACAAAGGGAAAAAGGGTCTCGACCGTCACTTTGATACATCAAAGTGGCAGTTCACGATCGTTAAGACCGGTGATACGCTCAGCACCGGCAAATACACCATCATGTTCCTTGAAACACCCATGCTCCACTGGCCTGATTCCATGATGAGTTTCGTAAAAGAAGCCAAACTCCTTATCTCTCAGGACGCATTCGGCCAGCATCTTGCTACTGCTGCACGGTTTGATGACGAGTTTGTTGAATGCGCCTCGCACTCCGAGCTTGACGAGGCAATAGTCGACTATTATGCGAATATCCTGATGCCCTTCGGCAATCTTATCAAGAACAAAATCGCCGAGGTGCAGAAGCTTGGACTTGATTTTGACATGATCGCTCCTGATCACGGCATTATATGGAGGGGAGCGCCCGGCAAGGTCATTCAGGACTATCTGGATATGGCAAACGGCAGAGCTGCACTCAGAGTAGCCATCATATATGACACCATGTGGCACAGCACAGAGCATATGACCTATCCGATCATGCAGGGCATTCAGGATGCAGGTGTTGACTGCAAGATCATAAAACTCAGGGCAACACCAATGAGCGTTGCGATCAAGGAGTTCTGGAAATCGCGCGGAACGCTCATTGGCACGCCGACTCTTAATAATATTATGTTTCCCTCGGTCGCTGAATATCTGACGCACCTGAGAGGTCTCAGGCCCAAAAATCGTATTGCGGGTGCGTTCGGCAGTTTTGGCTGGGGCGGCGGTGCAGTAAAAGATGCATACGAAGAATTCAAGCGCATGGGGCTTGAGATCCACGAGCCCGGCGTGCAGGTGCAGTACAGACCTTCCGCTGCTGATGATGAGACATGCTATCAGTTCGGCAAGGCATTCGCAGAAAAGGTGAAGGAATATCATAAGAAGTTCTAGCACTCTTTTGATATAGGGGGACTCTTATGGATTCACGGAAGATATTCTACGCCCTTCTTCTGCTGGCTGCCGCGTTATTTGCAGACGCCAATGTCAGCGCTGATGATATGGGAGCGAAATCATCAGTCAAACTAAGCCCCCAGACGCAAGCCTGCATCGGCTGCCATAGCACGGTCACTCCCGGAATCGTTGAAGACTGGCTCTCGAGCAGGCACGCGTCTACATCACCCGTGGCAGCACTGAATAAGCCGGCAATTGAACGACGGATATCAGCCGCATCCCTTCCCGAAGACCTCATGGAATTTGCAGTCGGATGTTATGAATGCCACAGCAGGAACCCCGAAAAACATGCGGACAACTTCCAGCATATGGGATACCGGATAAATGTCGTTGTATCTCCGGCAGACTGCAGCACCTGCCATCCTGTTGAGGTAAAGCAGTACTCTGGTAGTAAAAAGGGACATGCCTGGAAGAATATCATGTCAAACCCGGTATATCACTCTCTCGTCTCGACCATTGATGGTATGAAGACCGTTGAAAAGGGAAAGATCAGCACACAGCCGCCATCACCCCAGACCCTGCAGGAAACCTGCCTCGGCTGCCATGGCACCAAGGTTGAGGTCAAAGGCATGAGAAAGATATACAGCGGCAGTGCCTGGGGAGAGATCGAAGTGCCGGATCTCACGAACTGGCCAAGCCAGGGGGTTGGCCGCGAAAACCCTGATGGCAGTATCGGTTCCTGCACATCATGTCATTCGCGTCATGGGTTCTCGATCAAAGAAGCACGTAAACCTTACACCTGCGGCCAATGTCATCTTGACCCGGATGTGCCTGCTTTTAATGTCTTTAAAGAAAGCAAGCATGGGTCCAAATATGACAGCCATGAAAATGAGTGGAACTTTACGAATGTTCCATGGGTACTTGGCAAGGATTTCAAGGCACCTACCTGTGCAACATGTCATAACAGCCTCATCACTGCACCGGACGGAACGGTCATTGCCGAGCGAACGCATGACTTTGGCGCACGTCTCTGGGTGCGGCTGTTTGGACTCATTTATTCCCATCCGCAGCCAAAGGACGGCAATACAACGATCATCAAGAACAAGGACGCTCTTCCTCTGCCGACGACATTTCTGAACGAACCAGCCTCTGACTTTCTCATCGATAAGGCAGAGCAGGAAAAACGTTACGACACTATGAAGAATATCTGCAGAGGGTGCCACAGCACCCGATGGATAAATGACAATTTTGCCAAAATGGACAATACGATCAGGGAAACAAACGAGATGACTCTGTCCGCCACAAAACTGATGGTCGAGGCATGGGACAAAGGAATCGAGGACAGGGCTAACCCCTTTGATGAGCAGATAGAGAAACTCTGGATCAGGCAATGGCTTTTTTACTCGAACTCTATCAAGTACGCCTCTGCCATGACGGGTGCTCCTGACTATGCAGCATTCAAAAATGGATGGTGGGAGCTTTCTGAGAACCTCCAGAAGATGAGGGATATGATAGACCTTAAGGACAGGCTGAAGAAGATGCATTCGTTGCCTCAGTCTCCGAAGAAAGATTGAAGAGGGAAGGTGTGCCCTTCCCTCTTCCCCAATTCCTCCAGCTTTATCCGACTTTCAGATGCAATCAGACTTGCTCGTTCTGTTTTAACAATCCATCCGGCCACGTCAGGGATATGTCTCCTGAGCATGCTCTCCAGTTGCTCGATATCATGGTAGATCTTCGCATCAGTGACCTTGATATCATGGGTGGCGAACCGTTCCTGCTGCACTGGATGCCGTCATTTCTCCACGCTGCAATCAAGGAAAAGATCATGGTGAATATCAGTACTAATGGCAGTTTTCCAGAGGTCATGGAAGAGTTTAGAGGATTGACCCCTGAGAAAATAAACATCGGCATTTCACTGGAAAGCAGCACGGCCGAAAAGCACAATGGCATGACCAATTCAGCTAATTTCGATAAAGCACTTTCAAGCATTAATTCGCTGGTTTCGATGGGTTTGGATCCGATCGTAAAAACCGTTGTGAACAGAACTGTCATGGCGGACATTCCTTCGATTACAAAACTGCTCAAGAAACTCGGTGTCAGGCGCTATTACCTGATCCATATGGATATGTTCTCAAAGGCGGACAGCCATCAGCCTTCAGCGCTCAGTTACCCTGAATTCCTGAGCTTTTTTCAGGAGATCAAGTTGACCCGCACCGGAATTGAGATCAACAAGGTAAATGCCTCATGCTTTGAAAAGAAAATATTGCCAAAAGGAGTGCGCTGCGCCGGAGGAGTAAGAAAGCTCTCGGTCATGCCGGATGGCTCTGTCTATCCGTGCAACCTGTTTCAGAATTCCCCTGAATTCAATCTTGGCAACATCTTCAATGACCAGTTTTCAGAAATATGGTCAAGTGTCAAGCTTGATCAATTCAGGACGTTTGAGGAAAACGGCTGCGGGATGAAGACCTGCTCAAACTCCGCATCCTGCACAGGCGGCTGCCCGGCCCATGCATTTTGTCACGATTACAATGTTCATGGCACGGACATCAGGTGTCTGAGGCAGCATTCTCCATAATCTTCTTCCATCTTCTATGAATCCAGAGCCAGTCCGAGGGATATTTTTTTATATATTCCTCGATCGGTTTCGAGAAATTTATCGTATCATGCAGCAGCGCGGTGTCGCCATCGTCCGACAATACAAGCGGAATCTCTTCCTGTATCTCGATAATATGCCCCCTTTCTGTCCTTCGGATAAAGAGCGGAACAACCGCTGCTCCGGTCTTACGTGCAATAAGAGCAGGAGTTTTCATGACATATGCATTCGCACCGAGAAAATGAATAATAATACCCTCGGATTTTAACACGCTCTGATCCATAAGAATGGCAATCGCTTCCTTCTTCTTCAGCGATGATAGGATATGCTTGAGTGCACCGTGCTTATAGATAATATGGTTGCCGTATTTTTCCCTTGTCCTTTCAATCAAGCGATTGAGATATTCATTGTTCTGCTTTCGGGCGATTATGCTCGCTCCGCCGAGGGTCATGGAAAGGTACACAGCCATCAGTTCCCAGTTCCCACAGTGACCGGTGATACAGATGACACCTTTACCTTTGTTCAGGGCCTTAGTGAAGTTTTCCGCACCTCTCAGTTCAACCGTCCTGAATATACTGTCTCCCATACCATAATATATTTTGACAACCTCAATGACCATTCGGCAAAGGTTTCTGAAGTTCCTGCGTATGATTGAATGCGGCTTTTCGGCAAGTGTCAGAGCTCCGCGATCTGCGGCTGCATGGATATTAGCAAGAGCAATGCGTCTCCTGCTTCTCCATAGCAGCCAAGCCAGCAAACCAAGAATATCGCCTACGATAAGGGCAATGCGGTACGGCAGTAATGCAAAAGGGAATGTGACCACAACGAGCAGACTGAATACAATGAACTGATAAAACTTCTTCATATCCCGTTTTCTTCTTTGTCCTTCTCTTTCAGGTCATTCTTCTTCTCCCTCTCCTTGAATGCCTGGGCGATCTCATCAAGTCTTTTCATGACAAGCTGACTGATCGTTCCATCAGGCCAGGTTCCGTCTTCTTTCAGCTCTCCCGACGTCATGCCGGTGAAAAGCTCAAGCCCTTCCTCCACGCGGCTGATGGCGTAGATGCTGAATTTTGCTTCCTTCACCGCATCAATGACCTCTTTTTTGAGCATGAGGTTATGCACATTCTTTTGGGGTATGACCACTCCATGGGTTCCGTCAAGGCCGCGCACCCTGCAGAGGTCAAAGAAGCCTTCGATCTTTTCATTTACTCCTCCAATAGGCTGCACATCGCCGTGCTGATCCATGGAGCCGGTTATTGCAAGATTCTGTCGC
Organism: uncultured Nitrospiraceae bacterium; assembly: GCA_964461065.1. GTDB lineage: Bacteria > Nitrospirota > Thermodesulfovibrionia > Thermodesulfovibrionales > UBA6898 > UBA6898. Next base: position 12,060 of record CAYWRK010000032.1, on the reverse strand, counting down.
AGCGGAATTCGTGCAAGACTGCTCAGTATGACATAGAGCTCTGCACATGATGCGCTGTCTCCCTCGACCATCTCATACAGCTGTTCAAAGGTTATGGACGCCGAGAAGCTTATCGGTTTTTTTTCCGCATAGGTGCTATGGATATAGTTGCTGATGATCAGGATAGCTTTTTCATGGACCTTACCGCTCATCTTGGTCTCACGCTCAATATTGACAACCCCGCCCTTGCCGGTAAATGTCTTCGCCGTGATACGTGAAGGCTTGCCGAACATATAATCGCCCATGTCCAGCACAGCAAGGCCATTGATCTGACCGACCTTTTCGCCCTTCGTATCTACAATAATAGATCCCTCGAGTATCATTTCCTGGATGCGGTCTTCGATCCTGCTGTTCCTGTAGACTTTTTCCTCAAGCGCCTTTTCAACATGATGGTCCTGGACCACCGGGCTCTCTGCCTTCTTTGCCCAGTAGCTTGATTCCCTGATAAGATCCGTCACCTCGCTGAACTGGGACGACAGTTTCTTCTGATGGCCTGCAAGACGCGCCCCGTATTCAACCACCTTGGCAACGCCGGTTCTGTCAAAAGGCAGGGTCTTTTCTTTTTTTGAGGTGCTCGCAACAAAGGCAGCATATTTCTGTACCGTCTCTGAACTGCTGTTCATTCTGCTGTCAAAGTCTGCCTTTACCTTGAAAAGTTCCCGATATTCATCATCAACGTTATGAAGAAGATAATACAGATACGGTGTTCCTACAAGAATCACCTTAACCCTGAGGGGGATAGCCTCTGGCCTCAGCGTCGTTGTTGAGATCATGCGGTATTGTTCCCATATGTCCTCAATACGCACCTCTTTATTGCGAATCGCACGCTTCAGGGCATCATAGGAGAACATGTTGCGCAGCAGATCCAGGGCATTGATCACGATATATCCGCCATTTGCCTTATGCAGAGAACCGGCCTTGATCATCGAGAAGTCTGTTGAGGCAACACCATACTGGAACTTGTATTCCAGTCTGCCCAACAGATTGAAGTATGTCGGATTACTTTCATAGATGCAGGGAGCACCAACGGTCTCCCTATGGTTGACCATTACATTCACCGCGTATCGGGTAAAGGTGGGTTCATTCTTCTGCGCACGCAGAAACGGCAGCGGCGGGGCCTGTTCTTCCTGCCCCTTGAAGTCATCAAGATGCTCGAGGATATCCTCGGTCAACTCAGACAGATAAGTAAATATCTTCTGCTGTGATTGGTATTTATGCTTCAAATCATCGGTGAGATGGCCCACCACCGTAAGCGCAGCCTCTCGCTCAAGTTTTACGAGGAGAACCTTGAGGTTCTTCTCTGCATCCCGAACTTCACGCACGACATCATTCAGTCTTTCCTGCAGGACCCTGCCGATCTCGTCAATCTTCGCCTTTATCGTCTCCTCAAGGGCCTCATACTCCTCCTCAGTCAGTGCCTCTCCACTCTTCTTTATCGGAACAATCATAAGGCCGCTCACGCTCTTTCTGATCGAAAAACCCTTGGCCTTTGCTTCTTCATCCAGCGCCGAAAAATATTCTTTCTGCTTCTGCTGGAACGCCTCGATAGTCTGGCTCTTCTGCTTTTCATATTCCTTTGACTCAAAGATCTTCGGGATCTCGACTCTCAGGGTCTTCACCAGTTCATCCATGTCCTTTTGGAAAAGTGATGCCTGTCCAGGAGGCAGGGAAATGGCGAGAGGTGCATCGGTATCCTTGAAGTTATAGACATAGCACCAATCAGAGGGAACCGGTTCATCAGCAGCCTTTTTGCCGAGAAATGCCTTTATAGTGGTCATCTTGCCGGTGCCGTTTTCGCCGAGCATAAAAATGTTGAACCCGCTGTTTTCGAGATTCAGACCGAAATCGATTGCGCGCAACGCCCTTTCCTGGCCTATCGTCTCGATCGCCTCAGAAAGTTCATCCGTGGTATTGAAGGCAAAAACAGAAGGATCACAGCACTGGTAAAGTTCTTCGATGCTGAGCGGTTTTAACATGCAGCCCTCCAAAGATACCCCTCACCCACCCCTCTCCCCAAGGGTTGAGGGATAATAAGTTTCCCTCCCTTGAGGGGAGGGATTAAGGGAGGGTGATATTATTATAGCCCATGGTAAGTCTTACGATAAAAGGGGAATACGCTTATTTTTTCCGTGCGGCGATCTTGTTCAGGGCGTTAATGTAAGCCTTGGCAGCTGCAACAATGATATCCGTGTCAGCTCCCTGACCCCGTGCATTCTTTCCGTTCTCTTCAAGGGTAACAACAACTTCTCCCAGCGCATCAGTGCCGCCGGTGATTCCCTTTACTTCGAATTTCAGAAGATTGCTTTTTGTCTTCGTCATAGCGGCGATCGCCTTGTACGTGGCATCTACAGGGCCATCGCCTTTGGCCGTCTTCTGCACAGACCGGCCCCTGATCTTCATCTTGACCGCGGACTTAGGAACAACTCCCATACCGCTCGCCACATTCAAATCCATCAACCTGAATACTGCAGGGATCTTCGAAAACTCCTCGGTCACAAGCGTTTCTATATCCTCGTCAAAGATCTCTTTCTTCTGGTCCGCCAGATGCTTGAACTTCACAAAAGCACTTTCGATCTCTTCAGGCGCCAGATCATAACCAAGTTCATGAAGGCGACTCTTAAAGGCATGCCGCCCTGAATGCTTGCCGAGGATCAGTTCTGTCTGTTTCAGGCCGATATCCTCAGGCCTCATGATCTCATAGGTCATCTTTTCCTTGAGCAGACCGTCCTGATGGATACCTGACTCATGGGCAAAAGCATTTGCGCCCACAATCGCCTTATTCGGCTGTACATGCATACCGGTGATCCTAGTCAGAAGTCTGCTTGTCCGGATGATCTCTTTCGTATTAATATTCGTAGTCGCCTTATAAAAATCCTTCCGGGTAGCGAGATTCATTACAACCTCTTCCATGGAACAGTTGCCGGCACGTTCGCCAATACCGTTGATCGTACATTCAACCTGCCCTGCGCCATTGCGAATAGCGGCAAGCGAGTTGGCAACGGCAAGGCCAAGGTCGTTGTGGCAGTGTACGGCTATGACAGCGCTGTTGCCGATCCTCTCTTTAATCGCCTTGATCATGGCGCCGAACTCTGTGGGTGTAGTGTATCCTACCGTATCCGGAATATTTACAGTCGATGCGCCAGCCGCTATCACAGCCTGGACGACTTCTATAAGATAGGGAAGCTCTGTACGGGTTGCGTCCATAGGAGAAAACTCCACATCTTCCGCAAGACTTCTTGCCAGCTTTACCATGGCGACTGACCGCTTAAGGGCCTCTTCCCGACTCACCCTGAACTGGTATTTCAGGTGGATATCAGAGGTAGAATGAAACGTATGGATACGGTGCTTCGGGGCATCTTTAACTGCTTCCCAGGCCCTTCTGATATCTTCTTCTTTTGCTCGGGCAAGCCCCGCAATGATCGCGCCCTGCACTTCATGTGCAATGCGCTTAACTGCAGCAAAGTCGCCGGGCGAGGCTATGGGAAACCCTGCCTCAATAATATCAACGCCAAGTTTAACCAGCTGTTTTGCCATCGAAATCTTTTCATCAACATTCATCGAACAGCCGGGTGACTGCTCTCCGTCGCGCAAGGTCGTATCGAATATCCGGATCGTTCTCATCATTGTACCCCTGTAGCTCCTGGCGGTTGTTCCTGCTGCTGCCTCTGCTTCCTCACCAGGAGTATGATATTCTCAATTATACCCCAAAAGAGATACGCCATCGCAAACACAAAAATCGCAGTGGACGGATGGATCAGCATCACAAACAGGATCATCACAAAGACAATGAGCATCCAGAAGGGCTTCTTCTCCTTGAAGTCAACTTCTTTTAACCCGTGGTATCTGAGCGTGCTGACCATCAGCAGAGCAAGAAAGATCGTAAGCAAGGGATAAATAATAGATTTACCCGGTATACCTTCCCAATATACATAGAAGAAGATAACCACGGAAGAAAGGATAGACGCTGCTCCGGGGATCGGCATACCTTTGAATGCCTTTGAACCCGGACTGCCAGTTTGCACATTAAATCGAGCGAGCCGCAGAGCGCCACAGGCAACGAACAGGAAAGCTGCTGCCCAGCCGAGCCTGCCAAAGGGCATAAGCGCCCATTTGTACATCATGATTGACGGCGCAACACCAAACGCAACAAGATCAGACAACGAATCAAGTTCGACGCCAAACCGTGTCGTTGTGTTTGTAAGCCGGGCAATCCAGCCGTCAAGGCCGTCAAAAATATTGGCAAGAATTATTGCCCAGGCAGCATGAAGAAAGCTGCCGTTTATGGCAGACATGATGGCGTAGAAACCGCAGAACATGCCGCAGAGCGTTAGGGTATTGGGGAGAAGATAAACCCCCTTCTTCGGCTGCTTTTCGCCATGCTGTTTGTGTGATGCTTCCATAGCTGCTATCCCCCTGCGATCTCGCCGAGAACTGTCTCTCCGGCCTTGACCATATCGCCTATCCGGATCTTTATCACCGCGTCCTTGGGAAGATAGATATCAACCCGTGAACTGAACTTGATCAGTCCATAACGTTCTCCGCTCTGCAGAACATCTCCCTCGTTCTTCCTGCAGACAGCCCTGCGGGCAACAAAACCTGCCACCTGCCTCAGCAGGAGATCTCCGTATCGCGTTTCAAATACCATATCAATATGCTCGTTCTGGACTGATGCCTCGTCCTTGTAAGCAGCGAGAAATTTTCCCTTAACATGCTGAACGCTCTTCACCTTGCCTTCACAGGGAACGCGGTTCACGTGCACATTGAAAGGGGACATGAATATGCTTATCTGCTTCACGTCTTTATGAAGATGCTCAGTTTCGAGGAGATCTTTGATAACAATGATCTTCCCGTCAGCGGGCGCAACAAAGATGTTTCTTTCTCCAGGCACTGTGCGGTCAGGATCTCTGAAGAAATACAACATGAATGCGGTCAGGAGTAACGGAATTAAAGCGATACTAACCCCGCCCACCCAGAACAGAAATCCGGACAGGGCTGCAAAGAAAATAATGAACGGATAGCCTTCGGGTGCAAATTTCATCATATCGTGATTCGTAAGTCGTAATCAGTGATTGGTAAAGATAAGCAAAAAGAAGCCGTAAAATATGACGGCCTCTTTTACTAGTTACTGATCACAAATTACCAATTACTGTTATTATGCCTTGCTCTTATCGACCAGCTTGCCCTTCTTGAGCCAGGGCATCATGGCACGGAGCTTGCCGCCGACCTCTTCGATCTGGTGCTCTTCGCCTTTACGGGTAAGGGCATTGAACGTAGGCTTGTTCGCTCTGCACTCGAGCATCCATTCCTTTGCGAAGACGCCGTCCTGGATCTCGGTGAGGATCTTCTTCATCTCTTTCTTTGTTTCCTCAGTGACCACTCTCGGTCCGCGGGTAAGGTCGCCGTACTGTGCTGTATTGCTTATGGAGTAGCGCATATTGGATATGCCGCCCTCGTAGATAAGATCAACAATAAGCTTTACCTCGTGCAGACACTCGAAATACGCCATCTCAGGAGCATAGCCTGCCTCGACCAGTGTCTCAAAACCAGCTTGGATAAGAGAGGTGACACCGCCGCAGAGCACTGCCTGCTCACCGAAAAGATCTGTTTCTGTTTCTTCCTTGAACGTCGTCTCAATGATGCCGGCCCTGCCGCCGCCATTGGCCGAAGCATAAGCAAGCGCAATGCCTTTGGTATTCTTGGATGGATCCTGATGGATCGCGATCAGACAGGGAACACCGCTGCCCCTGGAATATTCAGCCCTTACCAGATGGCCCGGTCCCTTAGGCGCTGCCATGAACACATTCACATGCGCAGGCGGCACGATCTGGCCAAAGTGGATATTGAACCCATGAGCAAATGCGAGATACACGCCCTTCTTCATGTTCGGAGCAATCTCACTGTTATATATGTCTGCCTGATATTCATCAGGAAGCAGGATCATGATCACATCAGCGATCTTTGCTGCATCTGCAGGGGTCATGACCTTGAACCCTGCTGCCTTAGCCTTGTCCCAGCTTGATCCTTTCCTAGCGCCAATGGTCACATCCATGCCGCTTTCCTTCAGATTGTTGGCATGAGCGTGTCCCTGGCTGCCATAGCCCATGATCACGATCTTCTTTTTCTTCAGAACTCCCAGATTCGCATCTTTATCGTAATAAACTTTTATCATACTTCCTCCTTAAGGTTGTTTTTGATAATAGTGGTCAAGAGCCAATATTATAGAATAAATACCGGGATTTTTCTATTTACCGAATCACCTCTGTATCAACGCCTTCAGTTCAGAGACACTTTTCATTAGCACAGGATGGATTTTCTCCGGTGCTATCTCCATCAGCGGTAAAAGGACAAAATCTCTTTCATGCAGATGAGGATGCGGAATTGTAAGATCTGAGGAATCAATGATTTTGTCGTCATAAAAAAGAATATCAAGGTCGATAACTCTTGGTCCCCAATGCGCAGTCTTCTCTCTGCCCATGGCTTTTTCAATGTTTTTGAGGCTAAGGAGCAGATCTTCAGGACAGATGGCGGTCTCAGCTTCAATCGCCATATTGATAAAGTGCGGCTGGTCAGTCACTCCCCAGGGCTCTGTCTCGATTATAGAGGAACGCTTTAAAGCAGTCACGCCTTGTTGCTCAAGCCTTCTGATAGCCTCAAGACAGTTTTCCTGCCTGTTGCCGAGATTGGAACCGATGCCGATATGGATAATGGACATATTCAAGTGAAAGTATGCAGTAAGGAGTAGGCGGCAGACAAAATCCTCAGAGTGCGGCAAAAAAGCATTCCCTTCTGGTCGGCTTTTTCCTTTTTTTGCTTACTTCCTACTGCTTACTATTTTTTCAGCGCCTTCCCTATTCGCTCAACCGCTTCCTTCATGCGCGCCACAGGGACAGTCAATGCAAACCGGATATAACCTTCTCCAGGTGCGCCGAAACCATTGCCCGGAGTGCCTAACACTCCTGCCTTATCGAGCAGATGTGCAACAAAGGATGACGAGTCATACCCTGCCGGCACCTTGGTCCAGAGGTAAAAGGAAGCTTTCGGCTTGATAACATCCATACCAAGGCCTTTGAGACCTGCATAGAGCACATCTCTCCGGTCCTGATATGTATTCCTGATCTCAGCAAGAATTTTATCATCCGTCTCAAGCGCTGCGATAGATGCCTCCTGCACTGCCTGGAATATACCCGAGTCGAGGTTCGACTTGATCTTTCCAAGGCCTGCAATCACGTCCTTGTGGCCGACCGCAAAACCAATCCGCCAGCCGGTCATATTGTAGGTCTTCGAAAGAGAATGCATCTCAATGCCGACTTCCTTTGCGCCTTCAACCTCCATAAAGCTCATCGGCTTTTCATTGTCATAGTATATCTCGCTATATGCCGCATCATGGCAAACAATAATATTGTGTTTTGCCGCCAGTTCAATAACCTCTTTATGAAATGACTCAGGTGCGCAAGCAGAGGTAGGATTATTCGGATAGTTGATGTACATGAGGCGTGCTCTCTTAAGAATATCCGCAGGAATTGATTTAATGTCCGGCAGGAAATTGTTCTTCTCGACAAGAGGCATCATATAGCTCTCTCCGCCTGCAAAAAGAGTTCCGACTGGATAGACCGGATAGCCCGGTGACGGGACTAACACCACATCTCCCGGCTCAACAAAGGCAAGAGGGATATGACCAATGCCTTCCTTTGATCCGATAAGGGAAAGTACCTCGGTCTTTGCATCAAGGTCAACATTGAAGCGGCTTTTGTACCATGCGGCAACAGCCTGGCGAAAAGAGAGCATGCCCTCGTACGAAGGATACCGATGGTGCTCCGGTTTTTCCACTGCTGCTTTCATGGCGTCCACTATATGCTTCGGCGTAGGCATGTCAGGGTCGCCGATGCTGAGATCTATCAGGTCAACGCCCTTTGCCCTTGCCTCCTGCTTCATCTTGTCTATGGTGGCAAAAAGATAGGGTGGAAGATTTTTCACTCGTGACGCAAGTTCAACAGTAATGCTCGGTTTCAATGGTCCCTCCGGAATTTTAATGTCTGATTTTTCGGTATAAGATTATAGCAGAAACAGGTAGTTAAGTGCCGTGCCGGAGCCTTGACAACCTGTCATAGAACACTGCGCGAGTTTATCGGAAGCGCTAAGCTTACCGTGCTGAATCTGAACCAGTGTTGATATCTGCTCTCCAGTGAATAACGTTTTACTGAGACCGAGGCGAATAGTAATCGTATTATCAGCAAGATACTCATTCTTACATTGATCCTGCATAGTAATTGTCATACAATATACAAGCATTTAAATACTTAAGTGATGAGTGGGGGCATTCATGAAGACAGACGTAATGGGGAAAAGCAAAGATTTGTTGTGTGTTGCCGTTATTATGAACAGAAGTCCTTGGGGCACACTGCTTTTTATTCCTCTGCTCATCACTGCAATGCTCGCAGGCATCAGCGGTCTTGCATCTGCCGCTACTGCGACAACAGCCGGCACCATATCGGCAAGAGATACGAGCGCTACAACGATACGGGTAACGATGCCCTACACGGGCGACGATACCAATCCAAATAACGTAGCATCTGTACAATGGAAACTCTGCTCTCAGGAGACCTATCCGCCGGTCTGGATCAATGCCGAGCATTCAGCCAGTCCTTATCAGATTGATGTTACCTATCTCACCCCCGGCACCTGCTATACCATTAAAGCGATGTATCTCGATTCAGATTCTGTCATTGGCAAGAATGTTCAGACCGTTAATATCACAGCAGGCTGGGACAGTACTCTGCTTCATAACAGCAACCGTTTTCCGGGCTCTACAAAGTGGCAGGCGCAGGGCGGTTGGGGCCAGGGAGGCCAGTATGGAGAGATCAACTGTGAGACCTGCCATACAAAAATAACAACCAATATCAAGAGAATTAAAGACACTCCCCTAACTGCAGAGACAGGCAGCTTTCCTGCACAGACAGACCTGCGTGCGCCGAACTTCCAGAGCGTGACAGCACCAAATGGCTTTGGTGATGACTCAGATAATCATACATCCTCTTCAAAAATATGTGAAGTCTGCCACAGCACAACTAGCTATCACCGTTATAACACCACAGGACAGACCGTAAAAATTCATTACAACAACTATGACTGCATTGCCTGTCATAAACACAGCGGGGGCTTTTCTCCCCCTGAATGTAACACCTGTCATGGATATCCTCCGACAGATGCAACGCTCACCTCGTTTGAGGGCAAGACCACCGGTTCTGTTACATCAGGCAAGCATGCAACCCACGTCACCACGTTAGGCTTTGACTGCGATAACTGTCATAAGAATAATGTCATGCCCCAGTTAAGTTCTGTGCCGGGTCTTGAAAATAGATGGGACATCTCGATCTCATTCAGCAACTTTGGCATCACAACAGGAAGTTACAGCGGCCAGGCAGGCAGCAGTTACAATAATGCAGCAGGTACCACCGCGGTCTGTTCAAATGTATACTGCCACGGTTCAACACTCTATCAGGGCAGAAACCCCTTGCCTCCACCGGACCAATTGCCGGCGCCAACGCCGTCATGGACAACAGGTACTATTGTCTGCGGCAACTGCCACAAGACCGATTTGACGAGAAGTGATATAAATGGCGCTTTACCCGGCACAGTAGCAAGCCACGCCAGACATGCAGGAACAGGGAATCGAACGCAAGGCATGCCGTGTTCTGATTGCCACGGCACAAGCGGCGCCGGCGCCGCAGGTCACGTGAGCGGAACTATTGAATGGGCTCTCAATACAGCCAAAGCAGGTACCGACGCAAAGTATAAGGGTGCTGTCTCAGGCTTTGTGAACAACCCTGCGCCAAGTTCTTCATACGGTCAGTGCACAAACGTATATTGTCATTCGAATGCTCAGCCCGAGGGCGGCGTCGGGGTTCCCGATCAGTACAAAACCCCTACATGGGGCAACAATTCCACAGGAACCTGCGGCACCTGTCATAACGAAATACCGGGATCCAATCATGGCGTTGCTGCATATATGGCTTCCGGCAGCCATACGAAACATCTGTCTTACAGATATGTTGCAGAGATGGGCACAGCACTGGAAGACGGTTTTATGTGTGTCATCTGCCATTCCTGGCAGCCGGCGTACTCATTGCCGACCAGGGACTGCTATACCTGCCACTCGTATACATCTACAAAGCATGCAAACAGACAGGTTGAGGTGGCAATTGTATCAAACTTCAATCAGGGTGGGCTCTCTTCCTACAGCGGAACCCCCGCCCCTGGTGACGGTTATGGGTCATGTTCAACAACATACTGCCACAGCACCGGTCAATCATTGACTGATGGCAGCAGCGCAACGCCGACTTCGTATTCGAGCCCTGACTGGGGTGCTCCGGCAAGCGCAGCCTGCGGGACCTGCCATCCTGCAACGAAAGCTGCATTCAACACCACAAACAGTGGAAGTCATATGAAACATCTCAACGCAACCAGTGTCAGCGGCTGCGATGCCTGCCATACGGCTGTTGCTGCAGACGGCTCGTCGTATCCTGATGTCATAGCGGGTTATTATCCAAAGAAGACCCTGCATGTAAACAAATTGATCGATGTTGCGTCAGGCCTTGTCTATGAACTGTCTCCCGGAGTTTCTGCTGCCGGTACACCCGGTAACGGCTATGGCACCTGTTCAACAGTGTCCTGCCACTCAAACGGCAGCGGTTCCTATAAGACAACACCTGTTTGGGGTTCTGTTGGAACAGGCTGCAACATGTGCCATGATGCTCAGCCGACTTCCGGCGCTCATGCCAGACATGTAAACACTGCAGCATCAGGATACGGCAGCACATCCGTCAGTACAACGGGCGGAGTTAATGACTTTGGCTGCGGCAACTGCCATCCTGTAGATATTGCCAGTCATGCAGATGGCACGGTACAGATAACCCTGAACAACACTCATGCAGGAACTCTGAAGTCAAAAAACAATGTGGCTGACGATACAGGTGGCTATACAAGGACAGCAGGCGTAAGTGTGACGTGTGCTGCAGCATACTGTCACACAAGAGGCAACGGAACCTTTGACAGGTCATCCCTTGACTGGTTCAGCACATACACCGGAGACCGCTGCAGCCACTGCCATTACAACTCTCCTGATACAGGTTCGCACGCAACTCACATTATGCCGGGCATACATTATGACAATATATACACAGGCACCTCAGGACTAAAACCGACCTCAACAAGAACTGTCATCATAAATCAGCCCATTGAACAGAGACCGCACGGCAATGCTGCCACTGCCACGACGATCAGTTGCAATAACTGCCACAGCGGAACAGTCAACACTGCGTACAACAGAAGAAACTCACAGTGCATAACCTGCCACGATCTCGGCCAGGCAGTGGACACAGCAAAAGGGGATGCAGACATGATTATCGCTTCAGGCTCAACAATGCATCTGGACGGCTCTGTTCAGGTCTCATTACCGAACGCAGCAACAGTAAGGTCCAAGGCCCAGTTGAGAAACGATGGAGCAACCGCAACAGGTGCGCCTTTGGGATGGACGAGAAATATCAACTATAAAGATATGGTTCAGGCATCGAACGATAGCTCTCTTCTGAATTCTACAGGTCTGGACTGGAATTCAGGCTCAAAAACCTGCACAACGGCGTGTCACCTTATGCAGCAGTCGCCGGTCTGGGGTACGACATCCACGTGCACTTCATGCCACACGGTGCTGCCATAGATACAGGGAGGGGCTTTTCCGGCAATCTTGAATATCAGAAACTGCCGAGCCTGTAATAGTCAACACACCTTGCAACATATTGTTTTGGACAATCGTGTAGATATCTCCCGGGGAGAGGATCTGCAGAAGGCCTCACAGTTTGGCCGATGTCTTTTAGGACTTTCACTATTTTAGGAGATGGAATTCCCTGACAGGAACTTGAGTTGAAGATGACCTGAAAATAAGTCTCTTTGGCTTGACACAAATCTATGTATGGCACGTGGTAGGGACATACTTTCCAGCCTTAATGAGTTTTAAAGAGGCAGTAA
>CAYWRK010000031.1:0-27489 GCA_964461065.1 uncultured Nitrospiraceae bacterium | reverse complement strand
GGTTTGCAATCAGGGAAGGTGGCCGCACGGTTGGTGCCGGTGTTGTCACCGAGGTTATGGTATAAACGTGAATCAAAAGATAAGAATAAAATTGCGGGCATACGACCATAAGGTCCTCGACCAGTCACTGAAAGAAATTGTTGACACTGCGCAGCGTACAGGAGCAAGGGTTGCAGGGCCGATTCCTCTTCCCACGCATATCAACAAAATAACAGTGTTGCGGTCTGTTCATGTTGACAAGAAGTCCAGAGAGCAGTTTGAGATAAGGACACATAAAAGATTGATTGATATACATGATGCAACGCCGCAGACCGTAGACGCGCTCATGAAGCTTGAGCTGGCGGCTGGCGTTGATGTGGAGATAAAACTATGACAGGCATACTTGGCAGAAAGCTTGGGATGACCCAGGTTTTTGATGAAAGTGGCAGGATATATCCTGTGACTGTAGTTGAAGCTGGACCGTGCTGTGTTGTGCAAATAAAGACGAAGGAAAACGATGGCTACGAGGCTATCAAGGTCGGCTTTGGCGAAATCAAAAAAGAAAAGAATGTAAATAGGCCCATGAAGGGGATGTTCAAGAAGGCCGGAACAGCATCATATCGACTCCTGAAGGAATTTCCGATGGCTGACGTGAAGGTAGGGGAGATGATAACGGCCGAAAAGTTCCAGAAGGGCGATCTTATTTCGGTAGCTGGTGTGTCGAAGGGTAAGGGGTTTCAGGGTGTCATGAAGAGGCACAATTATTCGGGTGGCATGGCGTCACATGGATCAACATCCTATAGAGAGCCTGGGTCTATTGGCGCGAGCTCTTTCCCTTCAAGAGTCTGGAAGAATAAGGGCATGCCTGGGCATATGGGTTCTGAGCTTATTACCGTAAAGAACCTGAAGATCGTTGATGTTAAGGCCGAGCAGAACCTTATTCTAATTTTGGGTGCAGTTCCTGGGTCAAAAGGGACATATCTCGAAATCAGGAAGGAAAATTAAGATGGCAGAAATTGATATAAAAGATAAGAACAACTCGTCTATTGGTAAGATGACGCTACCTGAAGCTGTTTTCAGTATATCAGCTAGGCAGGGAGCCATTCACGACTCCATTGTTAATTACCTTGCGAATCAGCGTCAGGGAACCGCAGCGACAAAGACCAAGGGTTTTGTTAGCGGCGGAGGAAGAAAGCCGTTCAAACAGAAGGGAACAGGACGGGCAAGGGCTGGCAGTATTCGGTCGCCGCTTTGGAAGGGTGGCGGCACCGTATTTGGACCTCAGCCGAGAGATTATTATTACAGTCTGCCGAGAAAGGCAAAGAAGGCTGCTCTGCATAGTGTGCTTTCAGCGAAACTTGCCGACGGAGAAATACTGGTTATTGATGGCATATCCTTGGAAAAACCGTGCACAAAGGATATTCTTGTTCTTCTCAAAAACCTTGGACTGAATGGGAAGTCAACGCTTATTGTTGTGCCGGAAAAGGATGACAATGTCGTCCTGTCGGCAAGGAATATCCCGGGCGTTAAGGTCACCAGAGTAACTGACCTGAATACCTATGAAGTTGCAGTGCATAATATGGTGCTGATCACGAGGCAGGCTGTTGAGATGCTTGCGGAGGCGGGAAAGAAATGAAAAATGTTTTTGACGTGATTAAGCGTCCCCTATTTACTGAAAAGGGAAGTAGCCTTAAAGAGGCAGAGAATAAGGTTCTGATTGAAGTTGCGAGAGAAGCAAATAAGATAGAGATCAAGAAGGCTGTCGAAGAACTTTTTAAAGTTAAGGTCGAGAAAGTTGCAACCATAAAGGCTCACGGCAAGATGAAGAAGTATGGCAAGTTTGCCGGTAAGACATCTGACCGTAAAAAGGCCGTGATTACCCTCAAAGAGGGAGAAAAACTCGACTTCATCGAGGGTGTATAATGGGAATTAAAATATTAAAACCGACATCTCCTGGCAGGCGACATCGCACCGTTATGGATTATGCTGAGCTGACAACTGACAGACCGCTTAAGTCTCTGGTCACGAATCTGAAAAAAACGGGCGGAAGAAATAACCTCGGACGCGTGACATCATGGCATAGAGGCGGCGGCAACAGGACAAAATACAGAATTATCGATTTTAAGAGGGATAAGGCTGGCATTCCTGCTACGGTTGCCACCATTGAATATGACCCGAACAGATCTGCCCGTATTGCTCTCCTAAGCTACAGAGATGGAGACAAGCGCTATATTATATCACCGGTAGGGCTCGGGGTGGGCGACGAAATCGTTTCAGGCAAGGGCGCTGATATTAAGGTTGGCAATGCATTGCCTCTTAGCGATATTCCTCTTGGAACATTCATTCATAATATCGAGCTGAAATCAGGCCAAGGTGCTAAGATGGTAAGGAGCGCTGGAACATCTGCTCAACTGATCGCCAAGGATGATGACTATGTCCAGATTAAGATGCCGTCTGGTGAGGTAAGAAAGATTCTGTCTCGTTGCATGGCAACTGTTGGTCAGGTGAGCAACCCTGAGCATGAGAACATCTCCTTCGGGAAGGCAGGCAAATCCCGCTGGATTGGCAGACGGCCTCATGTGAGAGGTGTTGTCATGAACCCTGTCGATCATCCACTTGGTGGCGGAGAGGGAAAGAGTTCTGGCGGAAGACCTCCCTGCACACCTTGGGGCGTGCCTGAGGGAATCAAAACCAGGCATAATAAACGGACGAATACGTTCATAGTCAAGAGGAGGAAGTAAATTGCCACGGTCATTAAAAAAAGGTCCATTCGTGGATGAGAAACTGCTGAAGCGGCAGCAGGGCATGGTCGCTTCAGGCGATAAGAAACTTATCAAAACCTGGTCCAGACGCTCTGTAATATTGCCGGAATTCATCGGGTACACCTTTGCAGTGCATAATGGCAGGAAATTTATACCAGTGTATGTGACAGAAAATATGGTTGGTCATAAGCTTGGCGAGTTTTCGCCGACAAGAACATTCAAGGGCCATTCTGGCTCAGGAAAGACTACTACGGTAAAGGGCTGATTCCATGGAGGCAAAAGCAATTCAGAAGTATGCAAGACTTACTCCGCGAAAGGCGAAGCGGGTTATGGATCTCATTAAGGGCAAGAGAGCAGGCGAAGCTCTGATATCGCTCCGTTTCATGCCATATAGGGGAGCTCGCTTTATTGAGAAGGTTCTAAAATCTGCGATGTCGAACGCTGAGCAGAAAAACGCGAACACAGATTCTGAGTCATGGGTGATTAGCAGGGCAGTTGCTGACGCTGGTTCAACCATGAAGAGAATTGAGCAGAGATCAATGGGCAGATCAAATGTGATCAAGAAGCGGTCTTGCCACATAACGCTGGTATTAACCGAAGAATAATCAGGAGGAGATTTTGGGCCAGAAGACACATCCGATAGGAAACAGACTGGGCATTACCAAAACATGGGATTCAAGATGGTATCTTAAGAAGGGATATGCTGACCAGCTGCTCGAGGACATTGCGATTCGCAAAGAGATAAAGAAAAGATTGTTCCATGCGGGTGTGTCAAAGATCGAGATTGAGCGCGCGGGTCAGAAGATCAGGCTTATTATTTTCACTGCCAGGCCCGGTATTATTATTGGGAAGAAGGGCTCTGAGGTAGAGAAGCTTCGCAAGGATGTTGAGGCAATGACTGGCAAACAGGCTTCAGTTGATATCAAGGAGATCAGAAAGCCCGAGATTGATGCTCAGCTTGTTGCAGAGAACATAGCTCTGCAGCTCGAAAAAAGAGTTGCTTTCAGACGGGCAATGAAGAAGTCTGTATCATCAGCAATGCGATTTGGTGCTCTTGGTATCAAGATAACCAGCTCGGGCAGACTGGCCGGAGCTGAAATAGCTAGAACAGAATGGTATCGCGAGGGAAGGGTGCCTCTGCATACGTTCAGGGCGGATATCAACTTTGGTTTCGCTGAGGCAAAGACTACTTTTGGTCTCATCGGTGTCAAGGTATGGGTGTATTTAGGAGATGTGCTGCCTGAAGTGGCCAAGACTGAAGCCCAGGCAGTAGCGAAATAAGGGGTATACGTTATGTTAATGCCGAAGAAAGTCAAATTTAGAAAGATGCAGAAGGGAAACATGAACGGCAAGGCCTATCGCGGGTCTGATGTTTCCTTTGGCGAGTTCGGGCTCAAGGCCATGGAGCCAGGATGGATAACATCCAGGCAGATTGAGGCTGCAAGAATTGCAATTAATCGCCATGTGAAGAGGGGTTGTAAGGTCTGGATAAGAATTTTCCCAGATAAACCGATTACCAAGAAGCCCGCGGAAACAAGAATGGGTAAGGGAAAGGGTGCTTTGGAATATTGGGTGGCGGTAGTCAAGCCGGGAAGGATTATCTATGAGATGTCAGGTGTATCCGAAGATGTCGCAAAGGAGGCCTTCAGGCTTGCGTCTCACAAGCTTCCCCTGTCTATGAGGTTTGTTAAGAGGGAGGAGAGCGTACAATGAAGGCCGCAGAGTTACGCGAAACAACGGTAGAAGAACTCAGGAAGAAAGAACAGGATCTGAGAAAAGAACTCTTCAATCTTAGGTTCCAGCAGGCAACGGGAGAGATTGAAAACCCGATGCGTATCCGTGCAATTAAGAAAAATATTGCTAAGATACTAACGGTAATAACAGAGAAGAGCAAGCTAAAGGCTTCATAAAAAGGATTTGGAAGGGAACCATGATTAACAAGGTCAATACAGGAAAAGTAGTAAGCAATAAAATGGAGAAAACCGTTGTCGTTGCCGTAACCAGGATGTTCCAGCATCCCGTTTACAAGAAGACGGTGAAGAAGGTCTCGAAGTTCAAAGCCCATGATGAGGTCAATCAGTGTAAGGTTGGCGATGAGGTTAAGATCACGGAGACGAGGCCCATGAGTAAGGACAAAAGATGGCTTGTCCTTGAAATCCTTGATAAATCCGCGAGGAGTACCAAAAAATGATTCAGATGAGCAGTGTCCTTGAGGTGGCAGACAATTCAGGAGCTAAAAGAGTCGCGTGTATTAAAGTCCTCGGCGGATCAAAGAGGCGGTATGCCGGACTCGGAGACGTTATCGTCGTCAGCGTCAAGGAGGCAATACCGGAAGGGAACGTCAAGAAGGGTGCTGTTGTGAAGGGCGTGATTGTACGGACTAAAAGGGATTCAAGAAGACCTGACGGTTCATACATTCGCTTTGATCAAAATGCTGTTGTTCTGATCGATGCCAAGGGAGAGCCCATTGGAACAAGAATTTTCGGACCAGTCGCAAGAGAGCTAAGATGGAAAGAGTATATGAAAATAATTTCCCTTGCTCCTGAAGTGCTGTAGGAGGAGAGATGAGCTTAGGAATAAAGAAAGAAGATGCGGTGGTAATAATCTCCGGCAAGGAGAAGGGCAAAAAGGGCCGAGTCCTTGCGGTTAATAGGGATAAGCATCAGGTCCTTGTTGAGAAGATCAATATTATCAAAAAACATATGAAACCGAACAAAAAGTATTCCCAGGGCGGCATCATAGAGAAAGAGGCGCCGGTTCATATATCTAACGTCCTTCTTTCCTGTCCAAAGTGCAGCAAGGCTACGAAGGTTGCTGTGACTGTCCTTGAGGGCGGGGAAAAGCATCGGACATGCAAAAAATGCAAGGAGGTCATTGATTAATAATGACTCCACGACTGAAAGAAAAATATACCAAAGAAATCATTCCTGCCATGATGAAAGAGTTTTCGTATGGCAATATTATGGAAGTCCCCACAGTCCAGAAAATTGTTCTTAACGTGGGGCTTGGCGAAGCTATTCAGAATATTAAGCTTCTTGAGGCTGCACAGAAGGAACTTGCGTCGATTACCGGCCAGAGGCCAGTTGTCTGTAAAGCGAAGAAGTCAATTGCAACCTTCAAGCTCAGGAAGGATATGCCGATAGGTTGCAAGGTTACCCTGAGAGGCCGCTCCATGTATGAATTTATGGACAGATTTATCAGCGTTGCCTTGCCGCGGATTAGGGACTTCAGGGGTGTTTCGGGCAAGTCATTTGATGGCAGAGGCAACTATGCCATAGGCCTCAAGGAGCAGTTCATATTCCCTGAAATCGACTATGACAGGGTTGAGATGGTTCACGGACTTGATGTAATCATATGCACATCGGCCAAAACAGACAAGGAGAGCAAGGCGCTCCTCCGTTACTTTGGCATTCCTTTTAGAAACTAGAGAGGTATTGAAACATGGCAAAAACATGCATGATAGAAAAATCAAAGAGGCCCCCGAAATTTGCGGTGCAGGCCCATAACAGATGCAAGATCTGCGGAAGGCCGCGTGGCTATCTCAGAAAGTTTGGGATGTGCAGAATCTGTTTTAGACATCAGGCGCTTCGGGGACAGATCCCCGGAGTTACAAAATCAAGCTGGTAGAGGTGACGGATGCTAACTGACCCAATTGCAGATATGCTGACAAGGATAAGGAATTCGGTCATGATACGGGCTGAAAAGGTTGATATCCCTGCCTCGAAGATGAAGCTTGAGATCGCAAAGATCATGAAAGAAGAAGGCTTCATTAGGGCATACAAGATTCTGAAGGACAAGAAACAGGGTATTCTGAGGGTTACGCTCAAATATGCGCCTGACAATGAACCCGTGATAAGCGGAATAAAGAAGATAAGCAAGCCAGGAAGAAGGGTCTATGTTGGTCATGAAACCGTTCCTATGGTGATGGGCGGAGTTGGTATATCTGTTCTTACCACATCCAAGGGTCTTATGAGCGACAGGACATGCCGCCGCGAAAATGTCGGCGGCGAAGTGCTCTGCTACATCTGGTAAAAGGAGAAGCGGGATGTCAAGAATCGGAAAGAAGCCAGTAGATATTCCATCAGGAGTGAATGTCACAATGCTGGATAATACTATAAAAGTGAAGGGTCCAAAAGGAGAACTGCAATGGTCTCACCCTTTTGGCACAAAAGTATCAGTTGCCGCCAACAGTATTCTTGTTGAACGCGCAGATGACACCAAGAAAAACAAGGCATTGCATGGCCTTACGAGAAATCTTATCTCCAATATGGTGACAGGTGTGACGACCGGATATCAGCGAATACTCGATATTGTCGGTGTTGGATACAGGGCTCAGGTCCAGGGCAATAAGATTGTTATGACCCTTGGTTATTCTCACCCGGTTGAATTTCCTCTGCCAGATGGGATCACTGCAGCGGTTGATCAGAAGCAGACGCAGATAACCTTAAACGGAATCGACAAGCAGAAGATCGGACAGGCAGCTGCCAACCTCAGGGAATTAAGAAAACCTGATGCATACAAGGGCAAGGGTGTGAGGTATTCCGGCGAGCGCTTAAAGCTGAAGGTTGGCAAGACAGGCAAGAAATAGTCACTTAGGAGTATTTAGCCCATGGACGGAAATCATGGGCTTTAATCAGGAGGATATTTTGGCAAATAGTAAAGAGATAGGCAGGAAGAGGCGCCATGTGCGCATTAGAAGGAGAGTTGTCGGCACAACTGAGCGGCCTAGGCTTTCTGTGTATAGGAGTTTGAACCAGATTTATGCGCAGGTCATCGATGACACCAAGGGGGTAACCTTTGTGGCTGCATCGAGCCTCGACGTATCTTTTAAGAGTGCGAAAGGCAAGGGAAATATTGCAATGGCAAAAGAAGTGGGTGGCCTGATCGCAAAAAAAGCCGTTGAAAAAGGAATCAAGCAGATAGTTTTTGATAGGAGTGGGTATCAGTATCACGGAAGGGTTAAGGCTCTTGCGGATGGAGCAAGAGAGGCAGGACTCGAATTTTAATGATGATTCATATTGTTGCAAGGAGGCAAGGTGGGAAGGATTGACCCAGAAGGACTGAATCTCAAGGACAAAGTGGTGTTTATCAATAGAGTCGCCAAGGTCGTCAAGGGCGGACGAAGGTTCTCCTTCAGCGCCCTCGTTGTAGTCGGTGACGGTGCTGGCACGGTTGGTATAGGGAAGGGTAAGGCAACCGAGGTTCCCGAGGCGATACGGAAGGCGGTTGAGCAGGCAAAGAAGTGTCTTCTGAAGTTTCCGCTCAAGGAGGGGACAATCCCTCATCGGATAATCGGAAGATTTGGAGCGGGAAGTGTTGTCATGAACCCAGCAAAAAAAGGAACAGGTCTGATTGCAGGCGGCGCGGTGAGGGCAATCCTCGAAGTTTCCGGTATTCAGGATATTGTCGCAAAGTCGCTGGGCAGCAATAATCCATACAATACGGTTAAAGCAACTGTTGATGGTCTGGTGAATCTTAAGGATCCCGATGTCGTTTCTAGGCTCAGGGGCAGGAGTGAAGAGGAAGCACAGGAGGCTGTAAGCTGATGCTGAAGATAACATTAAGGAGAAGCTATATTGGAATTCCTGAGAAACAACGCAAGGTTCTTGCTTCACTTGGACTGAAGAAGATCGGGCGCAGTGTGATTCAGGCAGATAATGAGGCAATCAAGGGAATGGTTCACAAAGTCTCTCATCTCGTGGCAGTGGAACGAGCAGATAAATAGTCGGAGGTTTGCGTCCTATGAGAATAGAAGATATACTGCCTGCTGAGGGAAGCAGGAAAAGAAGAAAGAGAGTTGGCAGAGGCGTTGGCTCTGGTCATGGAAAGACGTCCTGTAAGGGTCACAAGGGCCAAAAAGCACGCTCAGGTGGACCGAAAGGCGCCGGTTTTGAGGGCGGTCAGATGCCGCTCCAGAGAAGGGTACCGAAAAGGGGTTTTACGAACAATTTTAGGGTCGAATATGCCATAGTGAATCTTGATGCCATTGAAAAGCTGAGATCAGAAGGCACGATTACTCCTGAATTGCTATACAGCAAAGGGGTAATCAAGAATATGAAAAGTGGGCTTAAGGTTCTGGGCAACGGTGCTCTTCAGGGGCCTGTGATTGTCAAGGCCATGCTCTTTAGCGCTTCTGCTGCAGCTAAGATTGTGGCAGCCGGCGGAAAGGCAGAGGTGCTATAGCTTGACCTTTCTTTCAAGAATACAAAATATATTCAAGGTCGAAGAGCTTAAGAATCGGATACTCTTCACGCTTGCCCTCCTTATTGTATACAGAATAGGCTGTCACATACCAACACCTGGAATCAACGGAGAGGAGCTGAGCAAGTTTCTTACCCAGAATGCCGGGGCATTCATGGGTTTCTTCGATATGTTCTCAGGTGGTGCGCTCTCGAGGGTCACCATCTTTGCTCTTGGAATTATGCCCTACATAAGCGCGTCGATTATCATGCAACTTCTTACTGTGGTCATTCCATCCATAGGAAAGCTCGCAAAGGAAGGAGAGGCGGGCAGGAAGAAAATCGTTAAATATACGCGATACGGCACTGTCGTAATCGCAGCCATACAGTCATTTGGCATAGCCGCAGGACTAGAGAAGATGCAGGGCGGATTATTTGTCCAGAACCCTGGTATTGCTTTTAAGCTGGTTACTATGATTACACTTACGTCAGGCACAGCTTTTATCATGTGGCTTGGCGAACAGATTACAGAGCGCGGCATCGGAAATGGAATCTCCCTCATTATCTTCGCGGGTATTGTTGCCAGGTTTCCCAATGCGATTGTAGATACCATTCGTCTTATCCAGGCAGGCGAGCTGAATCTCTTTTTCGTAATATTCCTTGTTGTAATAATGGTGGGAGTTGTAGCGGCAATTATCATGCTTGAACGAGGGCAGAGAAAAATACCTGTTCAATATGCAAAACGTGTTGTGGGGAAAAAGGTCTATGGGGGCCAGTCTACCCACCTCCCGCTCAAGGTCAATACCGCCGGGGTAATTCCGCCTATATTTGCCTCATCAATTATCATGTTTCCGGCGACGGTCGCGGGATTTATTGAAATTCCCTGGGTGCAGGCTTTTGCTAAGCAACTTTCACCAGGGACAATTGTTTATACCATGCTCTATGTCAGCATGATATTCTTTTTTGCTTATTTCTATACAGCTATCGTATTCAATCCAGTAGACATTGCCGACAATCTTAAGAAATATGGCGGCTTTGTACCGGGCATCAGACCGGGCCAGAAAACGTCAGAATATCTGTACAAAGTGCTTTCGAGGTTAACGTTTGTAGGGGCCATCTATTTAGCTGTTGTATGTGTAATACCGGAAGTGCTGATACGAAGATTCAATGTACCTTTTTACTTTGGAGGGACCTCATTGCTTATTGCCGTTGGCGTAGCGCTTGATACGGTATCTCAGATCGAGTCACACCTCGTAACCCGCTCATACGAAGGATTTCTTAAAAAGGGCAGGATTCGGGGAAGAAAAAGTTAGTATTGTAGCGCGCAGGTCGACAAAGATGAGCTGCTCATGATAATACAAGCAGTGCTGCGATATTTGAGTAATTAGGTGATTTTTCTTAAGTCCCCACAAGAGATAGAGATAATGGGCCAGGCTGGTCGGATTGTTGCCGATGTCATGAGTTCTCTTAAGGAAGTCATTGCTGTGGGTGCAACGACAAGAGAGATCGAGCAGTTTGCCGATAGTCGAATCGTAGCTCTTGGCGGCAAGTCCGCATTCAGGGGATACAGGGGTTACCCATCGAGCATCTGTGCCTCGATCAACGAAGAGGTTGTGCACGGGATTCCTTCTTTCAAGAAGTTGAAAGAAGGTGACATCATCAGCATTGATCTGGGTGTTTTGTACAATGGCTTTTTTGGAGATGCTGCATATACATTTCCTGTCGGCAAGATCGACGAAGAAACAGCACTGCTTATGAAGGTCACGGAAGAGGCTTTATACTGCGGCATAGAAAAGGCTGTTGTTGGAAACCGGGTGAATGATATTTCCCATGCTATACAGAAACACGCTGAACAGCATGGATTCTCAGTTGTAAAGACCTTTGTAGGTCATGGAATTGGCCGTCAGCTTCATGAGGAACCTCAGGTTCCAAACTTTGGGCCTCCCGGGCAGGGACCGCGATTAAGGCAGGGCATGACGCTTGCCATAGAGCCCATGGTAAATGCCGGTACCTTTGAGGTCAAAGTTTTGGAGGATGGCTGGACGGCAGTTACCGCTGATGGCAAGCGGTCAGCGCATTTTGAGCATACAGTTGTGGTAATGCCCGATAGGGCAAGAATATTGACTAAATTCGATTAAAGTGGGTATAATTCTCGTTCTATGGCAAAAGAAGATAATATTGAAGTTCAGGGAACTATTGTCGAAACCCTGCCGAATGCAATGTTCAGGGTAGAACTTGAGAATGGTCAAGTCATACTGGCCTATGTCTCCGGCAAGATGAGGATGAATTTCATAAAGATCTTGCCGGGCGACAAGGTAACCCTTGAGCTTTCCCCCTATGACCTTACCAGGGGGAGAATTACTTACAGGTTTAAATAGGATCTGAAGGAGATTATCACATGAAGGTTCGTTCATCAGTAAAGCCAATATGTTCAAAGTGTTCGGTAATAAAGAGAAAAGGCGTCATCAGAATTATTTGCGACAACCCGAAGCACAAACAGCGACAGGGTTAAGTTAAGGAGGTTTCAATTGGCAAGAATCGCCGGAGTTGATTTGCCCAAGAACGAGCGTATCGAGATAGGCCTTACAAGAATTTTCGGTATCGGTCGGCCGCACTCGAAAAAGATACTAAAAGAGGCAGGAGTGAACCCTGACACCAGGGTGAAGAATCTCACTGATGAGGATACGGTCAAGATAAGGGCCGTGCTTGAGAGAGACTACCGGGTCGAGGGAGACCTGCGTCGTGATATATCTCTGAGTGTGAAGAGACTCACGGATATCGGCTGTTATCGCGGCACCCGGCACAGAGCCGGTTTGCCTTGCAGAGGGCAGCGCACTAAGACAAACGCTCGCACAAGAAAAGGTCCGAGAAAAGCGGTAGTCGGCAAGAAGAAGGAGGCATAGGGAATGACCCAGAAGAAAAAAGGTATCAAGCGGGACAGAAAGAGCATCAGCTCTGGCTCCGCTTATATACAGGCAACATTCAATAACACCATCGTGACGATAACGGATCAGATTGGTGGTGTTATTACATGGGCAAGCGCAGGCCATATGGGATTCAAGGGATCGAGAAAGGGCACACCTTATGCAGCACAGATGGCTGCCGAGTCCGCGGCAAAGAAGGCTGTTGATGCCGGCATGAAGCAGGTTGACGTGTATGTGAAAGGTCCGGGATCAGGCAGAGAGTCAGCCATCAGGGCGCTCCAGGCTGCCGGGCTCGATATCAATCTCATTAAGGATGTTACCCCCGTGCCTCACAATGGATGCAGGCCGCCGAAGAGGAGGAGAGTGTAAATTGGCTAGATATTCAGGAGCATTATGCAGGATCTGCCGCAGGGAAGCGGAAAAACTTTTCCTCAAAGGGGATAGGTGCTATACAGAGAAGTGTGCTATTGAGCGGAGACAGTATCCTCCAGGACAGCATGGACAGCGTCGAAGCAAGCTGTCTGACTATGGTGTTCAGCTCAGAGAAAAACAAAAAGTAAGAAAAATTTACGGTCTTCTGGAAAAACAGTTCAGAAGCACATTTGGCAGGGCAGAGAGGAAGAAAGGTGTTACCGGTGAGGTATTGCTCCAGCTTCTTGAGTTGCGGCTGGACAATGTGGTTCACAGAATGGGATTTGCGCCGAATAGGAACAGCGCCAGGCAGCTTGTGACCCACGGTCATTTTCTCGTCAACGGCAGAAAGGTTGACATTGCTTCTTTCGCGGTCCGCGTTGGGGATGTTGTGGAACTCAAGGAAGCGAGTAGAAATATCGTGATCATCACTGAAAATGTCTCTAAGATGGAGCACCGCGGTGTTCCCGTCTGGCTTGAAATGGATTTCCAGAGCTTTAGGGGCAAGGTCACTCAGGTACCGACACGGGAAGATATTCAGCTGACTGCGAATGAACAGCTTATCGTCGAGCTCTACTCAAAATAACACCAATAGCGGAGTTCGTCTTCAATAACGAACATTTAAGTGATAATAAAATATAAATTTACCCTACGGGAGGCCTGATGAACCTGAAGAAAAAAGGCTTTCAGCTACCTGAAAAAATCAGGTTTGATGAAGAGACATTAACAGATACATACGGCAAGATTGTTGTCGAGCCGCTTGAACGCGGATTTGGAGTTACATTAGGAAACGCTCTGAGGAGGGTGCTCCTCTCTTCGCTTGAGGGAGCTGCCATAACTTCAGTGAAGGTCGCTGGAGCACTTCATGAATTCTCATCCATAACCGGCATTAAGGAAGATACAATCGATATCATTCTCAACCTGAAGAAGCTTAGGTTCAGATTTCACGGTGATTCTAGCAAAATAGCCCAGTTAAACGTAAAAGGCCCAGCACTGGTGACCGGCGCAGACCTGCAGTGCGATTCATCCATTGAGGTTCTTAATCCCGAACAGGCGATTGCGACGCTTGACAAGAACGCGAATTTCAATGCTGAAGTCTACATAAAGAAAGGTAAGGGCTATCTTTCGTCTGAGTACGGCAAGAAAGAAGACCTCCCTGTTGGCATGATTGCTGTTGATGCCGCATTTTCTCCGATCAGAAAAGTGAAATTTGATGTTGAGAAAACGAGGGTCAAAGAAGCTACGGACTATGACAGGCTCATCGTAGAGATCTGGACAGACGGAAGTGTAACACCGCAGAGAGCACTTTCTGACGCAGCTTCCATCGTAATTGACCATATGGATATTTTTGTGGCTGATGAGGAATACGAGACTGTTCAAATGGAAGCGACAGAAGCCGGTGAGGGGCCGAGTATTTCAGGTTCTAACCCTAATCTTAATAAGACCGTCGATGAGCTTGAGCTTTCTGTTCGTTCCTATAATTGTCTGAAGAATGCTGATATTAAGACAATTGCCGAGCTTGTTGCCAAGAGCGAGCCGGAGATGCTCAAGACGAAGAATTTCGGAAGGAAGTCGTTAAATGAGATCAAGGAGATTCTCAGCAGAATGGGACTCCACCTCGGCATGAAGATAGATGCCGATACTAACAGCTAATTAAGAGTCATTAAGACCGGAGGAAATAGATACCATGCGTCACAAGGTAGATGGAAGACTATTCGGGCGGCCTTCGAACCAGAGGAAGGCATTGCTTCGCTGTATTGTTACAGCACTTTTTGAGAACCAGAGGATCGAAACAACCGTTGCAAAGGCGAAAGAGGCAAAAAGGATCGCTGAGAAAATGATCACGTTTGGCATTAAGGGAGATCTTCACTCAAAGAGGCAGGTGCTCTCCTATGTAACGGCCAGGGGTATTGCATCCAAGCTTTTTAATGAGATAGCACCCCGCTTTGCTGGAAGGCCCGGCGGTTATCTGAGGCTTGTCCAGACCAGGCAGCGGCTCAAGGACTCAGCGCCTATGGCAATTCTTGAGTTTATTGATTACGAGGCTGTAAAGAAGCCAAAGGGCAAGGCTGCAAAAGCAGATAAGGATATCAAACCCGAGAAGAAAGATTAGTGAACGATCTGCTTGTAGGGATTGGTATTATCGCGGTCTGGATTATACTTCAGGTATTTGTCTTTCCCAGGCTTGGTGTCCCTACTTGAGCGGTACCTAACCCGAAGGCTTCGGGAAAAGTGAATAAAAGCTGTAAATAGAAAAGGGCTCGCAAGAGCCCTTTGGTTTTCCTGCTCTATCTGTAATCTGCGTGTCACCGTCATAAGTCTATTGTATTGATAAAGTTCAGCATTGATTGAAATAGTTCAGATAATGATGTTCTTCCTCTGTCGCTCAAATTCAGAAAATTCCCCCATAGAAACGATCTTCCTGACTTCCATTGGATGTGACCTGCCAAGCGCTCTCAGTTTCCAAAAGGAAAATGTGGCTGTAAGAGCCAAGAGGATAAAAGGCGTCAACACGTCCAGTGCAGGAATGGCTAAGGGTAATCCCATGATGTTCCCACTAACTGACCCACCAACAGGGGCAAACAGGAGGATTAGATTTGCCAAAAGATAGCCGAGCAACTGAGTGTTCTTGTCAATTCCGATGATCACCTCGTCCCAAACTTTGGCAAAGATGGGATTCTGCACCGTGATGAACATGGAACTGCCTCCGGCTCTGCAGAGCCCTGTTCTAGCAGCGACGCATCCCTTGCACGACTTGCCGCCCTCGAACATGATTACCGCGCTGGTGCTCTCCAGTTTTATAACGTTTCCCGTTTCCGGCACAGTAGGCTTTACTACTATATTTTAGTCGACGCCATATTTCGGGAAGTATGATGTAAATCATAGAAAGTCTTAAGAAACGATCATATCATGATACCAAAGCAGGTTTATTTATAAAGCTAAGTATATGCAAATATTATTAAATTGACTACAAATTATAGTTTGATAGAGTAATTCTATGGCACCATACATTTTTGTTGGCTTTGCGTTGCACTGGTGTGCATGACAAGGAAGTGTGGACGTTAAAGAAGAACAGATAAAATTAAATCAATAGCAGAAAAAAGGAGGGTTCCATGAAAAGGAAAGTTTTTGCAGCACTGATTATGGCAGTAGTAATAATCGCAGGTATTTATTACACAGGCGCAGAGGCAGAGAAGAATAAACCGGCGAAGGCAAGTGACGCAAAACCTGCTGAAAAAGACGTAAAGGCTGATGTCTGCTTTGGCTGCCATGCCACGGTCAAAGATCTGCACAAGATGGGGAAACACGCAAAGCTTAACTGCTCAAAATGCCATAGTGACCTGGCAAAGCATCTGAGCGCTCCAGGACCGGATACCCGACCGACAACCAACCTCTCTTGGGAGGCCTGCGGTCAGTGCCACAAGGAACAGTTTGACAGTTTCATGAAAGAGGCATATCATCGTCCAGCACGTGACGAAAAGTCACAGCTTACCGGCAGGTCCCCGAACCCCTACTGGGATAAGCTCATGGCAGGTCATGGTTTTACCAAGGAGCATAATACTACAAGGAGCCACATCAATATGCTTGTGGATCAGTTCGCCGTTGACCGTGCCTTCGGCGGTCGGTTCCAGGGCAAGAACGGATGGAACTACATCTTTGACAAAGGCAGAGTATGGGACGTGCTTGTTGACAAGTATCCTGACAACAAGGAGCATAAGACCTTTATCCCGCAGACAGCTGCTGCAGCAAACCCAGTCTGCATGCAGTGCAAGACCCAGGACCAGATACTGAAATGGTCCTATATGGGTGACAAAGTTGAGGGAAAAACAACCTGGGACCGCACATCCAATGTTGTCGAGTTCGTTAAGGATCTGCAGCACGGCCTGAACTGCATAACCTGTCATGATCCCCACGCAGCAAAGCCGAGGATTGTCAGAGACGGTCTTATCCAGGCACTGACCAGAAAAGAAGCAGATACCCTATGGCATAAAGACCCGAAGCATACCAATATTAAGGTTATTGATATGGGGCTCAGGGGGTTCACCAGAAAGATTGCGATCCTCGACAAATATGACTCAAGACTTCAGTGCGGCCAGTGTCATGTAGAGTACAACTGTAACCCGGGCACTGACACTAAGACCGGAGAACCAGTAAAGATGTCCGATCAGAGAACGAACCACTTCCCATATAAAGATGTCTTTGGACTATACGAGCACTACGTGAATCAGATCAACTTCCTCGACTTCAAGCATGGATTAACCGGTGGACTCCTCTGGAAGGCACAACATCCGGAGTCAGAGTCATATTACAACTCGAAACATGCAAAGGCAGGAGTAGGCTGTGATGATTGTCATACGCCGAAGATCAAAGCAAAAAATGGAAAGATGTTCACTTCTCATTTTGCAGTGACGCCGAAGGCAATGCTGAAGGAGACCTGCCTCAAATGCCATCCCAAGTGGACCGAGGAGATGGCTCGGTACTCAATTGATTCAGTTAAGGCACACATCAGGGGCAAGATGCGAAAGGCAGAGTTTCATCTATCAGCGCTGATCGACAAGATTGTGGAAGGCAAAAGGATCGGTCTTGGTGATGACGCTATCAAACAGGCGCAGGATCAGCATCTCCGGGCGCATATTCTCTGGGAGTACTGGACAGCAGAAAACTCTGACGGGTTCCATAATCCGGAGATGGCCCGTGAATCACTGACAAAATCAGTAGATGAGTCGATCAAAGGCATTAAAATTATTAACGATGCAATTGTCGCTAAGACGGCTGGAGCAGCACCGGCGACGATTAAGTAAATCTAAATCTGGAAGAGGCGGCGGGCTATCCCTGCCGCCTCCTTGGGAAGAGCATATTCACTGAGGTGAGAGCAGCAACAGTATTGTATGCAGGCCAATAAGTTTGGCAAAGACATATAACTGGCAATATTACGCATACGTTTCAAGGAGAATTTATATGAAGCTCACACGAAGAGAACTGCTTAAGACAACTGCTGCTGTCGCAGCTGCGACTGCGGTCGGCATGAGCGTGCCGAAGGAACTGCAGGCAGCAGCAAAGGAGACAGAGGCCAGTTGGCGCTGGGATAAGGCTGTATGCCGTTTTTGCGGAACAGGCTGCGGTCTCATGGTGGCAACCAAGAATGACAGGATCGTGGCTGTCAAAGGCGATCCTGCTGCGCCGGTTAATATGGGGCTAAACTGTATCAAGGGTTATTTCAATGCAAAGATCATCTACGGTGCTGACAGGCTGACTGAGCCGCTCATGCGTGTCAACGACAAGGGCGCGTTCGACAAGCAGGGGAAGTTCAAACCAATCACCTGGCAGAAGGCATTTGATGAAATGGCAAAGCAGTTTAAGAAACATTACAGCAAGCTTGGACCGACGGGCGTTGCAATCTTCGGTTCAGGACAGTATACGATTCAAGAAGGCTATGCAGCAGTAAAGCTCATGAAAGGAGGCTTCAGATCTAATAACATTGACCCCAATGCCCGCCTATGCATGGCCAGCGCAGTAGCTGCCTTCATGGAGACCTTTGGTATTGACGAACCTGCCGGCAACTATGACGATATGCATCATTCGGATACCATTGTCCTCTGGGGCGCGAACATGGCTGAGATGCATCCAGTACTTTGGTCCAAGATTACGAACCGGAAACTTGGGGACTCCAAAAGGGTAAAGGTCGTAAACCTTACGACCTTTACGAACCGGTGTTCAAGTCTGGCTGACATCGAGGTCATCATAAAACCGAACACTGACCTGGCAATACAGAACTATGTACTGCGCGAGATCGTTTACAACAGGCCGCAGGCCATTGACTGGGATTTTGTAAACCAGAACTGTGTTTTTACAACAGGTTTCGTTGATATCGGATATGGACTGAGACCAAAGATAGATCATCCAAAGTACAAAAAAGAAGAGCTCGATACAGCAAGCAGGGAAGCCTTCAAGATAATTACAAAGGAAGAAGCTATCGCTATGGGAACTCTGGGCTATAAAGAGAGCGACAAGATGGAGATGAAGCATAATGCCCAGGCAGGAAACCACTGGGCGATCAGCTTTGAGGATTTCAAGAAAGGGCTTGACCCCTACACGCTCGATTTTGTTGCAGCGCTTGCAAAGGGCGACTCCACTGAACCCCTTGAGGATTTCAAGAAAAAGCTGACTGCACTTGCTGATCTCTATGCAGAAAAAGATCGAAAGGTCGTAAGCTTCTGGACCATGGGATTTAACCAGCATGTGCGCGGCACCTGGGTGAACGAACAGATCTATGCGATCCATCTCATCCTTGGTAAACAGTCACAGCCAGGTAATGGAGCCTTTAGTCTTACTGGACAACCTTCTGCTTGCGGCACTGCCCGAGAGGTCGGAACCTTTTCTCACCGGCTGCCAGCTGACATGGTGGTTGCAAACCCCAAGCACCGGGCTATTACCGAAAAAATATGGAAGCTGCCTGAAACAACATTGAACCCTGTTGTGGGCTCACATTTCATGAAGATCCTGAGGGACCTTGAGGACGGAACAGTTAAGTGGGCATGGGTCCAGGTGAATAACCCCTGGCAGAACGCTACGAATGCGAACCACTGGATTGCTGCTGCACGGGAAATGGACAACTTTATTGTTGTTTCGGACGCATATCCGAGCATCTCGGCAAAGGTGGCTGACCTGATCCTCCCTGCTGCCATGATCTTCGAGAAATGGGGCGCATACGGAAACGCAGAGCGCAGGACTCAGCACTGGAAACAGCAGGTCACGCCT
This sequence comes from uncultured Nitrospiraceae bacterium, assembly GCA_964461065.1. Taxonomy (GTDB): domain Bacteria; phylum Nitrospirota; class Thermodesulfovibrionia; order Thermodesulfovibrionales; family UBA6898; genus UBA6898. The sequence goes on along the minus strand of CAYWRK010000031.1, from coordinate 8,475 downwards.
ATCGGAAATTCTATGTCAGACACGTGGCAGACCGTGGAGTTTGCAAAGCGATTCACCCTTGCCGAGGTCTGGAAGGAATGGAAGATCGATGATAAGAACACGCTTCCGAGTGTGATCGAAAAGGCTAAGGCCATGGGATACAAGGAGACGGATACGCTCTTTGATGTTCTTTTTGCGAACAAGGAGGCAAAGGCATTCAAATGGCCTGACCCAATAGGAAAAGGCTTCATGAATTCTGAGGCTGGCGGAGATAAGAGGAACGTTGAGGGCTTTAAGGGATACGGCTTCTTTCTGCAGAAATATCTCTGGGAGGAATACCGGCAGTTCGGTCTCGGTCATGCACACGATCTTGCGGATTTTGACACGTATCACAAGGTGAGGGGCCTCCGGTGGCCGGTTGTGGACGGCAAGGAGACGCTCTGGAGGTTCAACGCTGAATATGACCACTATGCAAAGAAAGAGAATCGAGGCAAATTCGCGTTCTACGGTGATGCCATGAAGGAGATTCCGAAGGGTGATCTCATGGGGCCGAAAGGCGATGAAAAACTGAAGCTGCCGAACAAGGCCAAGATATTTCTGAGGCACTACATTGAGCCGCCCGAAAATCCAACCAGTGAATACCCGTTCTGGTTATGCACCGGCAGGGTGCTTGAGCACTGGCATACCGGCACCATGACCATGCGCGTGCCTGAGCTTTACCGTGCAGTGCCTGAGGCGCTCTGTTTCATGAACGGAAATGACGCCAAGAAGAACAGCTTCAAGGAAGGTGAGCTGGTCTGGATCGAGTCCCGGCGCGGTAAGGTCAAGGCCCGTGTCGAGACCCGCGGAAGAAATCTTCCTCCCCAGGGGCTGATCTTTATCCCATTCTTTGATGAGCATGTTTTTATCAACAAGGTGACGCTTGATGCCACCTGTCCGATATCAAAAGAGCCGGACTTTAAAAAATGCGCGGTAAAGATGTACAAGGCATAGGAGTGATGCCAATTCATGGGAAGTGGAGATAAGGAAGAGAAGATGCCTGAGCGAAGGAAATTCCTGATAGACATAGTCAGGGGCCTTGGCGCAGCAACTGTTGGAGGGCTTGCATGGACAGGCATTCTTGACGGAAAGAAAGTCTATGCAACCATTCTGCGGCCTCCCGGCGCTGTGTATGAGCAGGAGTTTCTTGCAAAATGCACGAAATGCGGCCTCTGCGTTGAGGCCTGTCCGTTCAAAGCTCTTCTGCTTGCGAAGATAGGAGATGAACGTCCCGTTGGCACGCCGTATTTTCAGATGCGTGACAATCCCTGCAGAATGTGCAGGGACATTCCCTGCACCGTGAGCTGCCCAACAGGAGCGCTTTCCCCTTTGCTGGTGAGTGACAGTGATGAACAGGGAAAGGCACGTCTGAATGTAAATAGCGCAAAGATCGGACTTGCTGTGATCGACAGGGAGACATGTATCGCTTACTGGGGCATCCAGTGCGATGCTTGCCACCGTGCCTGTCCTGTAATGGACAAGGCGATCACGGTTGAATATACGAGGAACGAACGCACAGGCAAACACGCGATGCTTGCACCCGTTGTTCACAGCGACCACTGCACAGGATGCGGCATATGTGAGCATGCCTGTGTTACGAAAAAGGCTTCGATCTTTGTGCTTCCGAGAGAGCTTACCATGGGAGAGTCATCAGACCGGTATATAAGGGGATGGGACAGTGCTGATGAGGAGCGGATGCGCGGCCTTTCTGAGGAGACAACGACTGTGACACCGCGGTCAGAAAAGTCTCCACTTGACTACTTAAATAAGGGAGATCTTTAATATGCCCGCGTTCAGTGATTATAGATTTCTGGCATTGCGGCGGATCAGCCAGATATCCATCATGCTTCTCTTTGTATCAGGGAATCTCCTCGGATGGCATGTTCTGAGAGGCAACTTGAGCACATCAAAGGTTCTGGATGTATTACCATTGACCGACCCCTTTGCAGTTCTCCAGATCTTTGCTTCGAGACACCTTGTTTCAACGGAAGCGCTTGTAGGAGTCTTGATCATTGTTCTTTTTTTCGGATTGATCGCAGGCAGATCTTTCTGCAGTTGGGTCTGTCCGCTCAACATGGTGACAGATCTTGCCAACTGGCTCAGAGAAAAGACTGGCCTTGATGTTTCGGCGAAGACTCCCCTGCTCAACAGGAAGGCACGGTACTGGGTCATTGTCACCAGTCTTGCTGTTTCATTTTCAACAGGCATTGCTGCGTTTGAGTGGGTCAGCCCAATATCCATGCTTCATCGGGGCATTATTTTTGGCATGGGTATGGGATGGACCATTATACTTGCAGTCTTTCTATTTGACCTGTTTGTAAAAAAAGATGGCTTCTGCGGTCACCTCTGTCCTTTGGGCGCCTTTTACGCTCTTATTGCCCGGTTCAGCCTGATCCGGGTGAGGCACAGTAAAGAGAGATGCACGCTTTGCATGAAATGTTTAGAGATTTGCCCGGAACAGCAGGTTCTGCCCATGATTGGAAAGATCAGCAGTGCGGTAGTATCAGGAGAGTGTACGAACTGCGGCAGGTGTATAGAGGTATGTAATGACGATGCCATGAGGTTTAGCATTAGGTTTTCTGCAAAATGACAGTAACCGGTAGCCGAGAATAGATAAGGAGGGTCACATGAAAGGAATACTCAGAATAGGATTGATGGCGTTGGGCATGGCCGCAATCCTGGCGCTTGGCGTAACCCCGTCAGTTGCCGACAAGAAACTGACCGGGGGGAAAAGCGAGAACGAATTAGGCATAAGAAAAGAATCTCTTTACAGCGAAGAGAAGGAAAAGCCTGATCATGGCGAATATTCAAAAACAGAGCCGGGCAAGAGTAAACGGATAGAGCGGGCCTTTGAGAACAGCCCGCCGCTTATTCCTCATGATCTGACCGGTATGCTTCCGGTTTCAGAAACGAACAATGCATGCCTTAACTGTCACATGCCGGAACATGCAAATGCACTTGGCGCAACACCGCTGCCGAAGTCTCATTTTGTGGATATGGACACAGGAAAGAACCTCAAAGGCAATTTAGACGGCAAGCGGTACCCATGCATGCAGTGTCATGTGCCTCAGGTGAAGATCCCTGAGACGATCAAGAATACCTTCAAGGCTGACTTCAGAAGCAAGAAATCGAAAACCAGCTCAAACCTCCTTGACTCCCTGAACGAAGGAGTCAAAAGCGAATGATTAATGGAAATGGCGTTGTGTTGTTCTATGATTATGGTGATGCTCTGTGAGCATATCGAGCATGGTTGTCATGACACTGCCAGAGAACCTCGAAACGGTCCTTGCGGAACTGAAAGAATCTCAGCTCTGCGAGGTTTTCCTGTCAGATCAATCAGGCAAGATTATCGTCACGATCGAGGCCGATGAGGTCAGCGGCGGGATGCAGAAGATGGGGGAGATACAGAATCTTCCCCATGTCCTCTCAGTACAGCTTGCCTATTCTTATTACGAAGAGCATGAAAAAGGATCAGGAAAAACCAGCCGCCTGACTGATTAAAAAGGTTCTCCCGAGGACCAGGCCGCACAGCTTTCTTGACTAATACATAAATATATGTTTATATATTATATGGGTCTCAGGGAGATAATATATGCTTGACGAATTTGCATCATTCATCACATACCGGGTGCTCAGCATTTCTCAGGGGAGCAGACTCGGTGACGCCATTCATTTCTTTATATACGACACCATAAAGATCTTTCTGTTGCTCACTGTTATCATATTCGCAGTTTCTGTTATCAGGAGTTATTTCCCCCCTGAGCGGACAAAGAAAATACTTTCGCATAAAAAAGAGTTTATAGGAAACATTCTTGCCGCACTTCTTGGCATTGTTACTCCTTTCTGCTCCTGCTCAGCCGTCCCCCTGTTTATAGGCTTTATAGAAGCCGGCGTGCCACTTGGAGTGACCTTCTCCTTTTTGATCTCCTCACCCATGGTAAATGAGGTTGCGGTAGTTCTTCTCTGGGGACTCTTCGGCTGGAAGATTGCTGCGATCTATTTAGGAACCGGGCTTCTGGTTGCCATAGTTGCGGGGTTGACAATAGGAAAGCTGAAACTCGAAAAGTGGGTGCAGGAATATGTTTACAAAATCCAGATTGGGCAAGGACAGGAAATAGTAAAATCGGTCTTCAGGGACCGTCTGCGGTATGCGAAAGCGAATACTGCAGATATAGTAAAAAAAGTCTGGCCTTATATTATTGTCGCTATTGGCATCGGCGGGTTTATCCACGGATATGTTCCCCAGGACTTTCTGGTGAAGTACGCAGGACCTCAGAACCCATTCGCAGTCCCTATCGCTGTGGCGCTTGGCGTGCCGCTCTATTCCAATGCAGCAGGAGTAATCCCGATCGTGTATGCACTTATGGAGAAGGGTCTGAGCACCGGGACGGTGCTCGCTTTTATGATGGCAGTAACGGCGCTTTCTCTGCCGGAGATGATTATTTTGAGAAAAGTATTGAAAGTCCCCTTGCTTGCTGTATTTGTAGGAATCATGGCTGTCACCATTACTGCGGTCGGGTATCTCTTTAACGCTATTTTATAGGAGGCATAAATATGGAAATCAAAATATTAGGTCCGGGCTGTGCAAACTGCCACACCATGGAACAGTTGGCAACAACTGCTGTGAAGGAGCTCGGCATCGAGGCCAAGATCGAGAAGATTGCCGATATTCCGGAGATCATGAAATACACCATGTCCACCCCAGGACTCGTGGTGAACGGCAAGCTCAAACACTCTGGTAAGCCCTTGCCGAGCATTGAGAAGGTGAAAGAACTGCTCAAGGCTGAGGCCTGACAATATGCAGGACCTGCTTATCATATTTAAGGCCCTCTCCGAGGAGACAAGACTCAGGATCATAAAGCTGCTCGAAAGAGGCGAACTCTGCGTATGCGATATTGTTGCAGCGCTTGATATGGTTCAGCCAAAGGTTTCGTTTCATCTGGCGGCCCTGAAAGAAGCCGGATTCATAAAGGATAGAAAACAGGGGCGGTGGACTCATTACAGTCTTGATGATTCGGATTTCTTCAGAAGATTCCTGCTGTTATCTGTAATGGAAAGGATACCAGTGGAATTCGTAGCTGCTGACAGAAAAAAGCTTGAGCATTTTCTACTGGGCAAGCCGGCAAAAGGGAATGTTGTTCCTATCCAAAACAACAAAAGATGCTGCGGAGAATGACTATGACTGAAAGAACAGGCAAGAGACTTTCCTTTCTTGACCGCTTTCTTACCCTATGGATATTCGGTGCAATGGCCCTCGGCGTCGGCCTTGGATATTTCAATCCCGGGACTGAGGGGTTCATCAACCAGTTTCAGATAGGAACTACCAATATGCCGATTGCTATCGGGCTTATCCTGATGATGTATCCGCCGCTGGCAAAGGTGAAATACGAGGAATTAGGGGAAGTATTCAGAAATAAAAAAATCCTTCTGCTCTCGCTTATGCAGAACTGGGTTATAGGCCCTATTCTCATGTTCCTGTTAGCCATAGCCTTTCTTTCTGGGTATCCGGAATATATGGTCGGCCTGATCATGATAGGCCTTGCCCGCTGTATTGCAATGGTCATAGTCTGGAACGACCTTGCCTGTGGTGATACCGAGTATGCAGCAGGGCTTGTCGCTTTTAACTCTATCTTTCAGGTGCTCTTCTTCTCTGTCTATGCCTATGTTTTCATAACCGTCCTTCCTGCATGGTTCGGACTCAAGGGCGTTGTGGTCGATGTGACCATAGGCCAGATTGCAGAAAGCGTTTTGATTTATCTTGGCATACCTTTCCTCGCAGGTATGATTACCCGATTTGTCCTGCTCAAAATAAAGAGCCGAAAGTGGTATGAGGAGAGCTTTATCCCGAGGATAAGCCCTATCACTCTCATATCACTTCTCTTTACGATTGTTGTGATGTTCTCTCTCAAGGGCAATTACATCGTCAAGCTCCCGCTGGACGTTCTGCGCATTGCCGTTCCCCTGCTGATCTATTTTGTGGTGATGTTCCTTGTCTCTTTTTATATGGGAAAGAAGATAGGAGCTGATTATCCGAAGACAGCCACGCTTTCCTTCACTGCTGCAAGCAATAACTTCGAGCTGGCAATAGCCGTTGCTGTTGCAGTTTTCGGGATCAACTCAGGCGCTGCCTTTGCTGCTGTCATAGGCCCGCTGGTGGAAGTGCCGGTGCTGATCGGACTGGTGAATGTTGCGCTCTATTTCCAGAAGAAATATTTCAAAATTGAATACTGTGGCGTAAGAGATATTGGTCTACAGTAAACATTCAAGAAAGGCTGGATAGAGACAACTCAATGGCAACGGAGCTTATCTGCTTCTGCTTTGGCTATTCTGAAGAAGACATTGGCAGGGATGTCCGGGAAAACAACGGTAATTCATTAATCTTGGACAGGATCTTGTACGAGAAAAAGCAGGGGGTATGCAACTGCCAACATAATCACCCCGAAGGTAGGTGATGCCTCGCAGATGTCCGCCGTGTCGCGGACAAGGCGAAGGAACAGTTGAGGGATCTTTTGGTCAAAGATAAGCAATAAGTGTTTCAAGCAGGCTTTATGAGAGAATAGTAAGATGATTATTGAGAACCGGCATGGATAATACTTCAATAAGACGACTTGGCTGGAGTCTGGTCGTAACCCTGATCATTTTCGTTGCTGAAGTGATCGGCGGGCTGCTGAGCCACAGTCTTGCTCTCCTGAGCGATGCAGGGCATATGCTGACCGATGCCTTTGCGCTCGGGCTGAGTCTTATAGCCCTTCTGATCATGAGGCGTCCTTCTGACCATAAGGCAACCTATGGGTATCAGCGCATAGGTCTGCTTGCTGCCCTTATCAATGGCATCAGCCTTGTACTGATCGCGATTTTCATCTTTATAGAGGCGTATAAGCGGCTTCATGCCCCGCCCGAGATCAATTCATCAGTCATGCTTTCTATAGCTGCTATCGGTCTTTTGGGCAATCTCGTCATGGCATGGATTTTAGGGCACAAACATCATGACCTTAATATGAAAAGTGCCTGGCTCCATGTGCTTGGCGATACGGTCTCCTCAGCAGGAGTCATCATAGCTGGACTTATCATAAAATTCACAGGCTGGATGCTCGTTGATACCATAGCGAGCGGTATTGTCGGATGCATGATCATTATCGGCGGGACCCGTGTCATAAAGGAAGCCCTCTGGATACTCCTGGATCTCAGCCCAATGGGCTTTCATGCAGAGGATCTGGCAAAGATGATCGCCGATATTCCGGAGGTGCGGAATGTGCATGATGTCCACATCTGGTCTATTGGCCACGGAATACCTGCTTTTTCGGCACATGTCCAGGTCCATGACCAAAAGATAAGCGAGGCTGATGCAATCAGAAAGCAGATCGAGCATATGCTTTTTGATCAGGGAATAAAACATGCCGTGATACAGATGGAGTGCTCAGACTGCTGCAATAATGAAATCTTTTGCAGCGTAAATACCGACAGCAGCCACCTTGGTCATCACCATTAAGAAAGATCAGGATTGAGGTGAACAGATGATTAGTCTGAATGCCGAAAGTGAGCAGGAGTTTTAAAACATCTATGGACTCTTACATGAGAAGATACGACGCTATCTGGCCCGAATGGTCAATGAAACTGAAGCTGAAGATCTATCGCAGGAAGTCTTTATAAAAGTCAGCAGTGGGCTGAAGAATTTCAAGAGAAGATCCAGCCTGTCAACCTGGATCTATAAAATTGTTACGAACACTGCACGGGACAGGCTGCACCGGGCCAGAACAAGACTCCGGGAGGGAATGAAGGCGAAATGTAATCTCTATCGCGATGAGCGCAATGAATTAGCCTGTGAACGGACTTCCGCTCCACTGATAGTTCTCAAGAAATAGGTGTATCTTTTTCCGCCCCTTCTTCGTCTATAGTGACAGGAAGGAGGTGATATACCATGAAGCTTGATAATCGTATTACAGAACTGATAGCTATCGGGGCATCTGTAACAGCAAACTGTCAACCGTGCCTGCAGTATCATATTGACAAGGCACTGGAAAGCGGGGCCAGTGATCTCGAAATTGCACAGGCAATTGAAGTTGCAAAGACAGTCAGAAAAGGCGCATCAGCAAAGATGGATCAGTTCGCGTCAACCATCAGTAAGACTGCACCATCAAGTGCAGGAGTGCCAACTGCAGGCTGCGGATGTAGTTAAGGTCACAAGATGATAGAGAGACAGCCTTGCAGCGGAGTGCAACAGATGCACCGGCTGTAAGGCTGTCTCAAAATTGTAATCTATCCCGGAGTCTATGCTGTATTATTCTTATTTGCGGTGAATATTGCATACCACTCAGAGATACAGCTCATCGATATATCAGCTCTTCAATAGTAATTTCCTCGCATCGACTACCCGGAGGGTTACCTTTGCTGCGTCGAGGTGTTCGAGAAAGGGAAGGGCGAATTTGCGGGAGGTGTTGAGAAGATCGCGGAATTCCG
>CAYWRK010000030.1:0-27839 GCA_964461065.1 uncultured Nitrospiraceae bacterium | reverse complement strand
TCCTGCGGGCTGATGCGAACACTGAACTGGTCGGTGTTTTTGAGAAGAAGCTTGAATCTCCCGGCATTGTGCTGGCAAGAAAATGGAGCATCCCGGTTTTTTCTCGACTTGAGGATCTTGTGAGCGCAAATCCCGAACTTGTGATAAATGTTATGGGAGATGCTGACAGCAGCGGACAGATCCGAGAGGCTTTTGACCAAAAGATTGAGGTAGTCGAGGGGGTCGGTGCACGTTTTCTCTGGGAGATCATCGAGAAACAGAAACGGGCAAAAATAGAAACTATCAAGACAGCGGCAGACCAGAAGATTCTTAATAACCTTACGATGAAGCTCGGCTCAGCAGACTCACTTAAGGGATTCTTTGATCTGGTCCTTGCAAAGACCCTTGATATTGCTGATGCTCCCATTGGCTGTGTAGCTGTGCAGAGAAGCCGTCAGATGAAGATGATGGCATCAAAGGGGCTGAGCAGAAAATTTCTTGAAAGTGCCTCCTGGAATGCCATGCCTGAGGGCGTCATGGAGGGGCTCTTCCACAAGAAAGATTTCTGTGAAATCCCTGATATCGCAAAGGCTCCGGCTCTGAGCAACCCTGCGCTGATTGCCGAAAAGATAAAGTCCGTCCTGGTCTGCCCCATAATCCTGCGAGGTGAGATTGCAGGAGCTGTCTATATTTTTGACTTCAAACCGCGGCAGTATTCTGAAAGACAGAAAAACTCGCTTGCGCTTGTCACCGGCATTGTCAGTCTCTCCATTGACCGTTTTGCTCTGATGAAAGGCGTCGAAGAATACAAGATGAGGTTTGCCGGCCTTGCCGGTGCATCACATGACGCAGTGCTCATCGTCGATTCTAACGGCCTTATTATCTCATGCAATGACATGGCTGCAACTGTTCTCGGATGTACCAAAGATGACCTGTCGGGGAAGACCTTGCTGTCACTCTTCAAGAATAGTGAGTCTGATGCTGCAATGAAAAAGGTGGTCAGCCAGCGGCTTAATCTTAAAGAACACGAAGTAACGATTACGGATGCTCATGGCAAAGAGCTGGATGTCAGGATCAATACAGCTGTTCTGAAAGATAAAATGCAGCATGCCTTTGGAACAATTTTTGTGATCAGACCCCTCAAGGAAGAGATTGAACTCAAGGCCACGATTGAGAAAAAGAGCTATGAGTTTGAAGAACTCAGCCAGAACCTCGAGAAAAAGGTGCTTGAAAGGACTGATGAACTCGAAAAGACAAACCGAGAACTTGAGAGACTAAATCAGATCAAGGGCAGGTTTATCGCCAACACCAGTCATGAGCTCAGAACGCCGCTGAACTCGATCCTCGGCTTTTCTGATGTGCTTCTCGAAAAAACATTCGGTCAGCTGAATGACAGCCAGGAGCGGTATGTAAAGAATATCCATGCAGCAGGCAAGCACCTGCTCGAACTGATCAATAATGTGCTCGATATAGCAAAGATTGATGCCGGGAAATACGAAATCATGTATGAGTCATTCCGCGTGAAGGACTTTATTGAGGAAGTGATCTCGATCATGAAGCCTCTTGCAGAGAAAAAGCTCATCGAGATATCTGAGATGATCAATAATGACGTGGATTTCATTACCGCAGACAGGGTAAAGATAAAACAGATTCTGTACAATCTCCTGTCGAATGCGATAAAGTTCACTCCTGAGGGAGGCAGCGTCGGCGTGAGGGTTGCCTATGATGAGGGTCCTGCTGATTCTGCTGCACTGACATTGACCGAGAGCGACGTTATTAAGTTCTCGGTCTGGGATACCGGTGTCGGCATAGGGCCGGGAGACAAGGAACGGATCTTTGACGAGTTCGAACAGGCAGATACCACGCTCTCGCGAGAATATGGCGGGGCAGGGCTTGGGCTTGCACTCTCGAAGAAGCTTGTTGAACTTCACGGAGGAACTATCTGTGTAGAGAGCAGCCTTGGCAAGGGAAGCACCTTTATATTTACCGTACCGGTCACATCAGTTGCAGAACCGGCAGTACCTGAGGAACCCGAGGCCATAGGCCTCACCTTCCCCTGGGTAAAGGATGAGGCTCCCCTGCTGCTGGTTGTGGAAGATGATACTGCGACTGCAGAACTCCTGACCCTCCATCTTTCTCAGGCCGGTTATAAGGTTGCTCATGCATATAACGGCGAGGAAGCTATAGAAAAGGCCAGGAGCATGGCCCCATTTGCCATTACCCTTGACGTCATGCTGCCGAAAAAAGATGGCTGGGAAGTGTTGCAGACGCTCAAGAGCGATCCGCAAACAGCAGACATCCCAGTAATTATCCATTCCATCGTTGACAACAAAGAACTTGCCTTTGCGCTCGGCGCCACTGACTATCTCATGAAGCCTCTTGATAAAGAAGCCCTTCTGTCAAAGCTTGGCGAAATTAATATGGCCCTGGGCAAGGTCGTTCTTCCCTCGTCCATTCTGATCATCGAGGAAGATGAAAGCGTCACAAATTATTTCAGAGAGATATTTGAACCTCAGGGATATCTCATCTATACAGCAGCGGAAGGCAGGAGGGGAATCGACCTCGCAATTACGCTCAGGCCCAGTATAATATTTGTAGACTTCAGCCTATCAGACATGCTTAGCTTTGACGTAATTCAGGAGCTCAAAGAGAACCCTTACACTAAGAATACGCCGATCTTTATTCTTACAGAGCGTGACATCTCGGTTGAAGACAGAATGTCACTCATGGGTAAAATCGAGCGCATTGTGCGGAAGCATTCCTTTGACACAAAAGAGATGATCGATCATATCAAAGAACTGGAGATCCTCTATCCCAAGAGGGCAGGGTTGATCGATGAGCTAACTGGAGTTTTCAGCCACCGCTATTTCCAGATCCGGCTTGCACAGGAGGTGGAAGGCGCAACGCGTTATAAGCTGCCACTGAACCTTGTACTCCTTGATATCGACTACTTTGGCAACTATGTTGAGAAGAGCGGAGAATTTCAGGGTAATATCGTATTAAAGAAGGTCTCAGACCTTCTGCGGAAAAACATCCGGGGCTCAGATGTAGTGGTGCGCTATGGGGGTGATTCCTTTGCCGTAATTCTTCCCAATACCATAATATCGGCAGGCCTGTCGCTCAGCAACAGATTCAACGCTATTATCAAGAACTTCCCCTTTGCCCATGAGGAGGATCAACCTAAAGGAAAGGTCACCGCAAGCGTCGGCATTGTCTTTCTTGACGGCCAGACAACAGAAGAACTTATTATCTGTGCGGAAAAGGCCCTTGCCAATGCGATCAAAAAAGGCGGAGACAGGGTAGAGGTCTATTCACGTGAACAGCATGAAACAGAACAGGTCAGACCATAACGATTATTACGATATCCTGCAGACCCCAATCGGGAAGCTTTATCTTGTCTTCAAATCTTCTGCACTGATCAGCATATCTTTCGAAAAACCTGTGGCAGTCATACCAAGACAGACTAAAGGCTCGGCTGAAGCAAAAAAAGAACTGTCAGAATATTTTGAACAGGGCAGAAGGGACTTCACCCTCAGAACAGCCTTTATTGAGGGAACGGAGTTTGAGCAGGCAGTATGGGAGTGCCTGAAGGAAATTCCCTATGGTGAGACACGCACGTACAAATGGATAGCTGACAAGCTCGGCAAACCACACGCTTCACGGGCTGTGGGTAATGCCCTTGGCAAGAACCCCATGCCGATTGCCTTCCCCTGCCACAGGATCATAGAGTCTGATGGCTCTATCGGCGGATACACGCCAGGAGTTGACATCAAGCGGCGACTCCTTGAAATCGAGTATTACACAAGACTTTCGAAGAAGTAAAAGAGTGAACTGGCTGCGTAACAAGCCTAAACTATCAGGGAAGTTCTCAGTTCTTTTTTGCACGAATACACATACGCTCCAAATAATTGTTTCTGTCCTGAAAATAGCTTAGAATAGACAGCTATGATTGAAGCTCAGGAGCTTATCGAGGAACTTACCAGGGAACCAAAAATCGCCTATTTTTCGATGGAAATAGGCGTGCATAACGACATCCCAACCTATAGCGGCGGGCTTGGCGTTCTTGCAGGCGACACAATACGTTCTGGCGCGGACCTCAAACTGCCGATGGTCGCTGTCACGCTTATGAGCAGAAAGGGCTATTTCACCCAGGAAATAGACAGCACTGGCAAGCAGATCGAGCACGCGGCCGTCTGGGATCCTGCAGATCATATGAAGCTCCTTCCCTACAGAGTTACAGTCCAGATAGAAGGAAGAGATGTGCAGGTGCAGGCCTGGCTATATAATGTTAAGAGTCTGACCGGTGGCAGTATCCCCGTCTTTTTTCTTGATACGAATCTTACTGCCAATACACCGGAGAACAGGGAGATCACGGCACACCTATATGGCGGCGACAAGACATACAGGCTGAAGCAGGAGATCGTTTTAGGCCTGGGCGGCGTGCGCATGCTTCATGCAATGGAATTCGAGATCAAGAAATACCACATGAATGAGGGCCACGCAAGTTTTCTTATCCTTGAGCTTCTGAACAGATTCAAAAAACCGATCGAAGATGTCTGGGACGAAAAACTTGTCTGGGATAGACGGAGCGTAAAGAACCTCTGCGTCTTCACTACGCATACTCCGGTTGAAGCTGGCCATGACAAATTCCCCTATGATCTGGTGCTGAAGACAATGGGAGAGATAGTGCCCCTTTCATTGCTCCAGGACCTGGCAGGCAAGGACGGTCTGAATATGACACTGCTTGCCCTGAATCTCAGCCGCTATATAAACGGTGTGGCCAAAAAGCATGGGGAAGTATCACAGAGCATGTTCCCTGGCTATGAGATCCATGCGATCACAAACGGTGTGCACTCATTTACCTGGACCTGCAACAGCTTCAAAAAAATCTTTGATGAATACCTGCCCGGATGGGCCAATGAACCTGAGCTTTTTGTGAGAGTGGGACGCATACCAGACGAGAAATTGTGGAATGCCCATGCTGAAGCAAAGCAGCATCTTATCTCTCATGTCAGGGAGCAAACAGGCATTGAGCTCTCTCCTGATGTTCTGACCCTCGGCTTTGCAAGAAGGGCAACTGCGTACAAGAGGGCAGATCTGCTTTTCAGGGATCTTGAACGATTCGAAAGAATAGGCACAGGCAAGCTCCAGATCGTTTATGCAGGCAAGGCTCATCCTCATGATACGCCCGGCAAACAGCTCATACAGAACATCTTTCATTACAAGGAAAAGCTAAAGGACAAAATAAAGATCGTGTACCTGCAGAACTATAATATGGAGACCGCCCTGAAGATAGTCTCCGGCGTTGACGTATGGCTGAACACACCCTTGAGACCGCTTGAAGCCTCCGGGACAAGCGGCATGAAGGCCACCCATAACGGCGTGATGAATTTCAGTGTGCTTGACGGCTGGTGGATTGAGGGCCACATCGAGGGCTTTACCGGATGGTCAATCGGTCCTGCACCGCAGGAGCTGACTCCTGGAGCCGATGCAGATGCACGCGACGCTGAAGATCTCTATCAAAAACTTGAGCACGTGCTCATACCTCTCTATCGCAATGAGCGTCATACCTGGATCCGCATGATGCAGAATGCGATCGGCAAAAACGCTTACTACTTTAACTCACACCGCATGATGCGAAGGTATGTAACAGAAGCATACATCCGCTAATCCTAACGGCTTCGCAAAAAGTCCATATGCTGCGTTGCACTTCAAAATTCGTCACTGCGACGTGCCGTTAAGGCACGCCTCATTCCTCATTTCTTGTGCGCCTTGCCTCCGGAACTTTTTACAAACCCGGCTCATTTTCAATTTTTTCGAGGTAATCATACGTCTTACCTTTTTCTGCGACAGACCGGGCAGTTCTCCTGCTCAGACACAAAGCTTCCGCATGCGCTGCATTGAACTAGTTCAATCGGCTTCTGCCGGCCGCAGTTGCTGCATTTATCATCATGGTTACTGAGAGGATGTGAACAGCCGGGGCATCGTCTTCCAGCGGTTTTACTCTTTAAAGACGGCAGGATCAAAATAATAATGGTAAGCAGAGGAAGGATAAAGCAGAGTAGAAACCAGAACAGAATACTTCTTCCTTTTTTTGCTGCAATAAAGCCGCCGGCAATTCCGGCGATCAGCTGAAGTATATACAGTCTTGCCATAGTAGTCTTATCTCACTGCGGAAGTTTTATCTGCCAATACTTAAGGGAAGAGGCTGCTGGCCCTGAGCAATCTCAGATCCCAGGCAATATCTGCCTTGCCCTTTTCATTTCTAAAGGAAAGAGAGAGGCTATTGCTGTCAGGAGTCAGAGCAGTCCTCGGAAACGCACAGTAGAACATTATTGATACGGGTTCTTCCTTTCTATAGAAGGTTTTAATGTCCTTAACATGAACATGAGGCAACGGCTTTATCGTATCTGCTCCTGCAGAAAGGGTGATCATCGGATAAGGGTCATCAGCAATGTTGTCATCAAGCCCTTGCTTCGGAGCGCTTATGCTGACTTTAAAATAAAGATGATTCTGGAAATCAAAAAGAGCTTTATCTCCGGGAGCATCTGATTTAAGCACAAGGGATTCGGTCAACAGAGTTGCCTGGAACTTGAAGTCATCAGAAGCAGCGGTTTTGGTAAGAAGGGAAAACATGTCGTTATAGGCCATTTCCTTCTTAATCTCTTCCCGTGCTGCAGGCTTCTGCGTGGGCAGAGCAATAAGTCCAGTGTTGAATGCGTAAAAAGAAAATCCGATACCCGCAAGCAGCAATAGAGCAATAAGAGTATAGGCAAGCGAATGCTTGCCCGCAGGCGATATTTTTTCAACCCGCGCAGGCAGGGTTTCTTCTCTTTTCTCAATTACAGGCGTTGGAACTTCCTGGCCTGCATACTGAAAAGCCTGGAGTCTTGATCTGAGTTCAGCATTCTCATGCAAGCCCTGCTCAAGCTTTAACCTCAGGTCAGCCACAGCACTGCCATAAGACGCAAGATCTTCCTTAAGGGCCTTAACCTCTTCCTCTTTTGCCCGGCTGAGTGAGCTAATCTCACCCTGCAACTGTGCAATAGTATTCCCGAAGTCGCTCAATTCTGCGTTAAGGCGGTTGTTATCCTGCCCGCTTTTTTCAAGCTGCATGTTAAGGCTTCGGATTACAGACAGAGATTGATCCAGCTTCTCCTGCTGATCTGAAACATTTCCCGCAATGCCATCCTTCTCAGAGACGAGGAGATTGATGGCCTGCTCTTTTTCAGCAAGATTTCTGTTCAGCGTAATGATCTCCTGCTTCAAGTGCTCAAAAGTTTCCTTGTATTCAAGGGCGGTTTTCTGCAGTTCTTCCATCTCAGCAGTTGCAAGCCCTGAAATCTCATATTTCTGCGCTATCTTTTTATCAAGCTCTTCCTGAGATGTCTGCATGGCCTCTGCATTTGTCTTCAGCACATTAATCTCTGTCCTGGCGTCAGAAAGTGCCTGCTCTTTCCGGCTGATGAGAGATGACAGGCGATCCTGCTCAAGAACTAGCTCATTGATTTTTTCTGCTGCATGAGCAAGGTCTTCTTCAAGGCCAGTCTTTTCTTTTTGGGATATATCAAGGAGTATTCTATGCTCTGCAAGATCGTTTTCCTGCTCCGCCCCTCTTGCTATTACCTTGTTCATCTCTTCATCGAGAAGTCTTTTTTCTTGCCTAAGTGAATCGGTCTGGTTTAAGAACTCATTTTTCTCATGCTCGCGCTCGGATGCCATCACCGTAAGTAGTTCCTGTTTTTCAAGCAGTTGCTCATTTAAAAGGGCTATCTTCTCCCGCAAGGCAGTTAGGTTAGAAGCATGTTCGGCCGTGGCTCCTTCAAGCGCTGTCTGATATCGGACGATCTCCTTCCGGAGGCCTTCGATATCACGATCTTTCCCGAGAGCCTGCTCATGTGCAGTGGACATGGCTGTAATGATTGTGCTCTTCTCGATAAGCTGCTGATTTAGAAGGGCTACCTTCTCCCGCAAGGCAGTTAGGTTAGAAGCATGTTCGGCCGTAACTCCTTCAAGCGCTGTCTGATATCGGACGATCTCCTTCTGGAGGCCTTCGATATCACGATCTTTCCCAAGAGCCTGCTCATGTGCAGTGGACATGGCTGTAATGATTGCACTCTTCTCGATAAGCTGCTGATTCAGGACAGCGATCTGTTCACTCAATGAGGCGTGTCTGTCAGTCTGTTCGGACTCGGACAGTTCAATCTTATTCTCATATTCCCGGAGTCTCTCCTGAATTTCTGCTATGGTTATGTCTTTTTCTGCACCCTGCGCCTCGGATGCTGCCAGGAGTGCTAACTGTTTATTCTTCTCCAAAAGCTCCTGACGCAAGCTGCTGATCTGTTCCTTTGCTCCTGCGAGGGAATCTGCATGTTCCGCTGCGGCCTGCTGAGAGCTTAATTCAAGCCGGGAGAGATCTTCCAGGTAGTTATTGATCTGCTGATCGTTCGCGGAAACAGTGTTACGGAGAACAGCAGTGTCATCCTCAAGTTTCTTGTTTGCCGCCAGGACATCCAGAAGCCTGTTCTCTAGATCTTTTTTCTCCTGTTGCTCCTTTTCCAGCGTCTGTATTAGACTGGTCGTACCAACCCTAAGTTCTTCGCTCTCTTTTTTCAGCAGATCCCGTTCATACACAAGATTCTTGAGCGTAAGCTCATGGGCACCATGCAAGGCCTCAATTTCGTCCTTCTGTTTTTTGTAGTCCTCAGAGATGTCAATCAAAAGCTCGTCCTTCTCTATCATCTCCTCGTTAAGCGTGGAGATCTTGACATTAAGGTCAAAAAGTTCTTTTGAGAAAAGGGAGTTCTCTTCCATTTTCATGTCAATTGACTGCGAGAGGGAGTTTATTTTTTCAAGAAGGGCCGGAATCTTTTCATGAAGCTCGCTGTCTTTATGGCTGAGCTCACCACTGAGACGGACGACCTTGGCATTTAGCTCATCAATGCCATGGATTTTGCTTTCAATAGCAGAGGTCAACTCGTCAATATCAGTCTTAAGCTCGGCAATCTCCTTGCTGTAATCATCAACCTTTTGCTGGAGATGTTCCTCAACATGAGCTTTGTCTGCCTTCAGGTGATCGAGTTCAACCCGGCCATTATACAGTTCAGCTCGCGCCTCATCCCGATCGAGCTCGATCTCCCTGATCTGCGATCTGGTCAGCGACAGCTCTTTTTCGAGCTTTCCAATAGTATCTGCTGCTGTCTTCAGATTGTCTTTCATCTCCTCAAGGTCAAGCTCTCCAATTGCAATGCTTTTCTCAAGGTCTTCTACCGTCTTTAGAAGAGACATAAGGGATGCTTTGTGGCCATCTCCTTCACCATCTGCGGCTGCCTGAGTGTTCTGCCCGTCCTCAGCGCCTCTTTCCCCAGGAGCCTTGCTCAGCCGCTCCTCAAGTTCTCTCTTTTCCCTCATAAGGGATGCGACGACTTGATTATCAACACGAGAAATGTTTTGCTGATCGCGCTCCAGATTTCTTAAAATCGAGTCTTTTTCAGAGATCAGCTTCTTGTTGTCTGCCATGAGGTGCTCGATCTTCTTCTTCAGTTCCGAGATTTCCATATTTCTGAGAATATCAAAATCAAGCAGCTTTTCTTTCATGCCCTTATGGCTTGCCGCGTACTTCCTAAGCGAAATGGTGAGCTTCTCTTTTTCCTTTTCCAGTTCCTTGATAATGTCGTTCTGCGACATAATAATAGACTCAAGGTAACTTTTTTCCTTGGCAACAGTAAGAAACTTCTCGGTTATTACTTCGGATTTTGTGTCAGCTGCAGTGGGATCTGAGGAAGGAGCGCTTACTGCATGCGGAGCCGGGGGCAGATTCTTCTCGCCCGATTTTTTGTCACTCTGCGACTGAGAGGAATCGGTCATACTCTTATCTCCAACCCCTCATATCCTGAGTTATTGCTGAAATCAGCATAATAGAAGGTACTAAATTTAAGGATTCCTGTCAATAAATTAAGGAAAACAAGGAGTTGCCTCTGTTATAGCCACCTGTTCGTTTGATGAATCCTGTTTACCATGCAAGAGAGAGCAGACACTTGATATCTGACTGGAGGATATTGAACTTGCAGCTGAGCACCATACACTGCCGTGAGCGATAGCAGTGTCCTTCTCGTATAACGACATGCACGCACACGCCGGTCTTGTCCCGATGCGGGCAGAGGATATGCAGCTTGCCTGTTGCCTCAGAATAGTGACTGTCTTTGAGGTTATATCTCATTATCGTATTATTACGCCCTGAGGAAGAAGGGCGCTTACTCAACTAGAAGCTATCTCAAAAATAATCTTTTTGTTATTTTCTTTTTCCTTGTCATTCCCGTGCAGATGGGAATCCAGAGTTTTCTGGCTTTTCTGGATGCCCCCCTTCGCGGGCATGACAGCCTTTTCAGGAAAATCATTTTTGAGGTGGCTTCTAAAAACAAAACGTCTGCCCACAAAAAAAGCCCCGGCGGAAAACTTATCCGGGGCTTTTTTGTTACACCCTGAATGCGACTACTTGTTAACTGCGTCCTTGAACGCCTTGCCAGCGCTAAACTTGGGGAGCTTCTTCGCTGCAATCTTGATGGCTTTGCCAGTCTGAGGGTTTCTTCCTACTCTTGCCTTCCTCTTTGACTGGGAGAAGGTGCCGAAACCAACAAGGGAAACCTTGTCGCCCTTCTTGACTGACTTGATGATTGCTTCGATAGCTCCGTCAAGTGCCTTGCCTGCGCAAGCCTTGGTGCAGTCTGATGCCTCTGCCATCTTTTCGATAAGTTCTGCCTTTGTCATACCGTAATCCTCCTGTTGGAATTAAATTATTAACTGAATCTCTGCCGTTAATCATATTTAAAGAGGGTTCACCCTGTCAATGGAATTTGGGAGGTCGGAGAAATTTATAATGATAATAGGTGGTGCCCCCTGCATGATTCGAACATGCGGCCCCAGGTTTAGGAAGTCAACCGTTAACAATTGGCTTCTGGCTTGAGCTATAAGGATCTTTTTGATTTTACAGAATAATCAGTATTCTGTGCTTTACTAGACTTTCCCATATTTTCTGCCTTTTGAGCAGCATTCTGCTACAATTTTGCTACAGTCAATGATCTCCGCACAGCTCAACAATAACCAGAGTTATGGAATGCATACGAAGCCTCGCTACTGCCAAGTGCAGCGCATAGTAGTAGCCAAAAATCACATGTGTCAGCCAATCAACCTTTTCTTTGCTGCCTGAAATTCCTCGTCAGATAGAATTCCCTGTTCTTTTAATCCGGCCAATTTCTGTAACTCATCTGAAAGATTAGTTGATGGTGAGCTTACTTGAGGTGTCCTCAGTTTCCGCATTGTTGTTTCAATATATGTTTTGATTTCAATAGCTAATTTATTGTTCTTCTTTTCTGCAAACATAAAGGTGTTTTCGTCCTGTTGCGCCGCGAGTAGTCCACCCCTGCTTTCATTTCCACCTGGAATGGTAAACTGAATATATCCACTTAATAGAGTTCCAGCTTCCTTAAACTGAATAGCGACTATTGAATGAAATGGTATTTCCTTTGTTCCTTTTAGCCCCTTGTTTAGAAATCCGAGAACTCCTTTAGGAGTAATTTTTAAACTATCCTCAAAAACTTCTAACAGATCTTGCACGCCCTTCATCGTATATATTGCACCCATATAACTCCTCCTTTTTAATTCTGAAATACTATTTCTTCTGATACCCTGATAACTCTCCTTCCTCTGATATCTCTTTAAAAGATGTCCTTGCTTCTTCAAGTTGTTTTTCATATTTTATAAGTATTGAATCAAAATCAGCAGCTCTTCGCCTATCATTTCGTTGTATTGCTGACTGCTTGTTTCTATTGATAGATTCAATATTCTTTTCTAATCCTCGGATATTACTCTGCATTCTTTCCATCTTTGAACTCCAAGCTTCTTCATTACGAAATTTGCCACTATAACTCTTCGTTGGAATTGCTCCGGTAGTGGGAGGCTCAGACACAGAAGTTGCCACAATAGCCAATCCCTTCGTTGCTAAGAATGCTTCAATATCCTTATAAATGTTCTCTTCCTTAGATGTGGTCTCACGTGTCGATTTTATTTGAGCCTCAAGCGACTCAGCATCAGCTACTTTGTTATATTTTCTTTTTGTAGCTGCCAGTCTTTCAAGCTCAACAATAGATTTTTGAGATCTCTTAAAGCTATCACTTAATCTTCCTCCTAACTGATTTAGAATCGTCATGGCCTTGTTAAGATCAGCATCTGTTGGCTGGGCACTTTTTACAAAGAGCAGAAGTCCTGAAGCCACTATAGCATCGTCTTTGTTAGTTTCATACCGCAAAAAGCCCAACTTCTTATGGGCTTCGAGATGAGTAGGATTTATTTCTATAGCCTTTTGGTATGAAGTAATTGCTTTCTCAATATCTTTATCTTTACCCGAGGAGTAAAGGTCTCCAAGTTTGAGATGAACATCACTATTTTTTGGATTTATTTCTATGATCCGAGCAAATGCTCTATGAGCAGCCTGTAACTCATTATCTTTAATTGATTCATCTGCATATTGGAAGAGAGCCACTTCATTATCTTTAATGCTCTGGAATTTATTTTCTTTAAGCTGTAAATAGGACTGCCTATACTCCTCATACTTTGCATTGATTTTTTCAATTTTCTTCTTAATGCTGTCAACCGTAGAAGGAGGTGTTGTTGTATAAACGCATACTGCAACAGGTGCTCCAAATGCATTTTTGCCACTTGATTTATCAATGAAATAGACTTCCCGATTAGAATAATATGATGGATTGTCAGCTCTCGCATTCCGTATTACAAGATTACCTTCATTGACAGCACAGGGTTGGCCCCAGTCACTATTAGAGGGGACAGCTGAACCAAAAATGCCAACAGTATCGCTGCCTTTATCAATAATTTTTCCGGATACGCTAAAAGAGGGATATTTAGCCAATTCCTGTGTGAGGTCATGTCTCTCGGAATTCAGTTCAGTCATTTTCTTATCTAATTTAATAAGATCGTCCTGACTGAATTTTAAAGAGGCCGTAACGCCAGGTTCCTTAGAGCAGCCGATTACTACCAGAAAAAGAATTGTGACAACAATTAAAAGCGACTTGCTGTGATAAATGATAATCACCTCCTAAGGTTCTGCCATATATTTGTAAATTATCATACACTGTAATGCAACTACTTACACAGAAGAAAATAGCTCACTCTGAAACAGGTGAAGTATCAGGATGGAGGAAGCGTTATTCTGCTGAGAAGAGACTTTCTAAAGAGTGTTATTGGTCTGGGAGCTGCATTGAGCCTCCCTGAGACTGTGACAGCAGCCCTCCCTAAAGTAACTGCTGAGAAGAAATCACCCTATGACCCTACGGGCCTCAGAACTATCCTCTGTCAGATTGATAACGAGCAGATAGAAAGATCCTTGAAGAAAGTTGCTGTGCAGTTAGGCTGCCGTTTAATATCTGAGGCACCCTCTGGCGCTGATCTGATCTTTATGCCTCATTTCGTTGCTGTTATTGACAGAAATCTCTTAGGAGAAGACCTCTGGGATGTATATATAGACTGCTGTAATGATGGAACCATGCCCGGTGCCTGCATTGTTATCGATAATCTTCAGAATTGGCGTCGTCCGGAGAATCACTGCATTCTGTATATTGACCAGAACGATCCGAAGGCTGGAATAACCATAGGTCATCACATTAAACACTTTGACCTGCTTGTAAGAACAAGCCTGAGAAATGATTTAGAATAGAATCTGTTTCAATACCTTCTCAACTTCAGACAAAACCTTCACACAGGCCATTACTGCTGACTGTTTATTCTCTGCTGCATATCTTTCAATATACTGATAGCTGTTTCCGAGTGTCCGTTCCGGCTGCTTCCCTACCAGATAGCATAGAGCCTGTGCTGATAGCTCAGCAACGATCTCCTGCCTCCAGTGTTGACCTCCATTAAGTTTACCTATGACCCTCTTATCTGCTGCATGAGCAAGCTCGTGGAAGAATACGAACTCATCGGGACTTGCCAGCCTAATCTCCTCACGATTAGGAGAATAGCAGCCCAGGAACCGAGTGTTATAGAAAGCTGTTTTGACAGTGATACCCCATTCTTCCGCTTTGTTGATCAAAGGCAGCTCTGGAAGCTCATAGGTCTCATAGGCAAGAGGCTTTCCATCCGTATCCTCAGCCCGGAATACGGGTATAGGTCTGAATCCCCTAAGAAACATCTTCTCTTCCTCACTGTCCCTTTTGACAGTCTTTATTACAGGAGCCAGAATATAAATAGCCTTTGATCCAGCCCTAACAACTCTGTTTGCCTGATTCCATTGCTTGATGCCTCGTGCATCATTAGTCCCTGAAAATACCATGATCAGCCTATTCATAAGACTCCATCTGCTTGAAGGCATATTGGGAGGTGCAAAGGTTGCATAGGCAATTGCCTTAGGCAGCGTTTCAGGCTCTTTGAATCTCTCCAGGATATTGCTCAATACAGACTGAACTTTCTCATTCATAGCGATACCTCCGATTTCTTATGATTTTCGTCGGCGCGAGTCAGTAACTCGATCATCTTTGCGCCTATGCATTGCTTAAAGCCATGCAGAACGCTTGGAAGTTCTGCCCTGGCCCTTTCCCTTAGGGCATCTTTCTCTTTCGCTGTAAGAGAGTTATAGAGCTTTTCAGCCTTTAACTGTTTTGCCAGATATTCGGCTTCTTCCTTCTTCTTTTCAGCATCTTCCTTAGCCTTCTGCATCTTTAGGTAGGCATCTCGTTTTCTCCTTTCTGCTGGGGGCATATAAGATTCTGGAAATATGACTCCGTGTTTCAGCATGTGGATCAACAGGCCGGTTGAATTGGCTACCCTCTCCCCTGTTCTCTGCTTATGGCTGATAACATCGATTGCACTAAAGACTTCGTTGGCATCATGTTTTCTGAGGAGATTAATGACTGACTCGGCATCTATTCCTATGGAACCTTTTGAAAAATCAATAACAAGGTCAGACTGACAGGCAGGGCATCCTCTGTATTCGATTCCATCGGCATCATGAAAGAGGATGGTTTCACTGATGAAATCTTTACAGGAACAGCACACGATCTGTTGTTGTGTGTTTTTTAAGTATGTATTTGCAAAGGTAGGTCTGTGGGAGCTACCTGTAGTAGGTCTGACAGAGCTACTATGAGGGGTCTTAGTAGGTCTATGAGAACTACGAGGATTTGGCAGGGAATAGTCATTTGGCTTGAAGGTTCGCTTATTGGATTTAACCCGCAGGAGCCTCTTTTTGATGAGAGTCATCACAGCTCTTTTGACTGCTGATAAAGAAAGTGATGAGATACGACTTATCTCGTCATGGGTAAGTATCAGGTGGTCTGTCTGTTTCAGAAGTCTCTTTACTGCTATATAGACGATCTTTTCGTGAGAAGATAGATCGCTGTCGAGTAGCCAGTTATCAATAATGGTGAAAGTCCTATCTGGAGAATTGATTCTATGTGATGGTTCTTCTGAGGGTGAATTCGGAGTATCCGGAGATTGCCCCTCTATGATGATCCTCGCTCTTTATCAGGCAGAATTTTCTTATAGATAAAATTGCTCATTGTCGGAGGAGTGCAGTCGAATATCTTTGCCAGTGACGTTACTCCTACTCCTTTATCAACAAGCTTCCTGATGTCATCAGCCTTATCATCGAGCTTTGACTTCCCGGGCACTGGAGGCCTGCCAAGTCTTACTCCCTGAGCTCTCTTAGTTGCCAGAGCTTCTTTTGTTCTTTTGGAGATAAGATCACGTTCAAGCTCTGCCAGCATGCCAAATACCATAGTCATCACCTTTGATGTTATTTCGGCTCCGTTGATCTCATAGTTCTCTTTCACGGTATGGACTCTGACATCCTTAGTCTTTAGCTCCTTCAGTATTTCGAGTATCTCCAGCATACTGCGACCAAGCCGGGAGAGTTCGGATACGATAAGGACATCTCCCTTCTGAAGATTACTGATTAAATCTCCAAGAGCCCTCTTCCTGTAGGAGAGTGTCCCCGATGCCGTCTCTTCTATAAAAGATACAGAGCCGAGTTTATTCCTATTAGCAAGATCGAGAATGCCGAGTTTCTGGTTATCTACATCCTGATACTCTGTTGATACTCTCAGATAGCCAATTACCTTCATGTATTGCCCTCCCTTTCATAGATCACCTGTTTTCAGGGTTTTAATTTTCTTCATCCGGTAAAGGAAATAGAGACAATCCGATTTGGCCTTGGATTAAGAGCTGACACATCGATTTAAATGAAAACCGATTATCTGCTTTTTTATTTTCTTCATACAGAAAAGAAAATGAGGCGTTTCCCCTTACTGTATGGCAAAACCTAAAACGGACGTTTTCCTTTAAATAAGCGGTGAGTGTTAAGGGAGTTGAGACATGAAGATAAAGCAAATACTTAATGGTCTTAACAACCAGATTGCAAGAGTTCAGATATTATCGAGAATTAGAAAATAGTCGGATATTACAGGCACGAGAATAATCGAGAATCAAGTTTAATCTGCACATATAGTTGTGCTGCTTCAAATCTGCCTAATAAGCGGAGTGTGACCTCTTTCTTGTAAGAATTACTGTTGATAATTATGCGGAGCAGCGAAAGACTGGAGAAAAGAAGTCCTCTCACCATGTTAAAGAGTTTGACGGCTTGCTCAGATTGCCTATAAGGCCCTATCGTCAGTGGTGGCGGGCAAAGGCCCGGTCTATTTTGACCAACAGCGGAATGAAGAAACATTGGAGATGGCAGTCAAATAGTGAATAAGTCCAATAACAAATATTTGCATACCCTGGCTCTTATAAATGGAATCAGTGACTCTCATGTTCCTATGGAATTGCACATTTCCAAGTCCTAAGCAGGCGTGAGTTGTGCACCTACAAAGTCACGAAATCGGTAGAGTGTAAATGTGTTGATTATCAGAAGAAGGGATCATAACGATGCAAATAACCTGCTGGAGATGGCCTGTCGAGAACTCAAACAGGCCAAACTCCAGATGGGTAAAAATAGAAAACAAAATCTATTTCAGATGAACTAGTCAGTAATTCCTGTGCCACCCTCTGTTGCACCACGACTAACTTTATGATTCTTAACAATACCGTTATTGTCAAAAACTATTACAAGACTATGACTATAAGCTGACCCGCCACCCAATCCCATGACGCTTGTCTTGCTCCCTCGGGTCCAGTTATAGAAAAACACTTTTTCATTATCCATGGTTTTACTGGGGTTGCCAAATTCAATAAATATTTCTTCTTTTGTCGTTTTGCCATCTTTAATCTTTGCGACCTGTTCGTCTAAAATCTCAGAGCCATGAGAAATCGATTTGATCGAGCAACCTGTACCAAACATCCCGAGTAATCCAATTACTGTAAGCACTACAAGAAATCTGATAAACATAACAAACACCCTCCCCCATTGTATTTATAGTAGCGAAAATCGCTACAGAGCTGGCCTGTTAATTTTGGCCTATGCCTAGTATTGCAAAAGGCAATCCAGATGTATTACATTGCACATCAACCCAGTAAGAAACACCGTTAAACATAATGACAGGGATGTGAAGACGTAAATCAGTTGACACGGTCGAAGGGGTACAATTACTGAAAAGACTTGTATCATTTAATGGTGTAAGATTATTCAGGATTACACCATTACCCCCGTCCCACTGGAAGTCGGCTGAATAAGGCTGCCCATTATAAATTCCAATAGGAACGTGTGCTTTAAAATCAGATGCTAAGGTAGCAGCACAGTTGCTCGTAAGCGGTGCGCCACCGCCGTAATGGATACCACCAACATCGGCAACTACAAGCTGAGCCTCAATGACATTTTGAATGTTAGCGGATTTAATCGCACCGACATTTTTTGCTAACCACTCATAGGCTTGATAAGACCTCGATGTTCCCACATTTGAGGGGGTTCCGCGATCATAACTAACTGTTTTTGTTTCCACTACTTTAAATCTTAATGAATCAGGAAAAGTGCCGGCCAGCACAGTTATGTCTTCAGTTCCTTCAAGTGTCGAGGAATGGACCACATTATATTGGTATTGTATCACGCCATCTTCAGTGCGCGTCTCTGTATAATTGCTGATATATGGCTGTCCAAAAGTCATCGTAGCCGGTAAGACGACTGTCGGGGGGTCATAGGTAATTACCTCATTTCTAACAGTATAATCAAAGTATGGACTTATCAGCTGATTGTTCGATAGTATCAACCCTTTCCATGCGTATGATCCGTTGACACAATCTGCGAGTTCAGATAAGTTCCTCGTGCTACTCTTTTTCAAGTAAATGCTGACACCTGTAATGCCACCCCAAGTATATGAACCCGACACAGCACCGCAGTAATAACCGTCATATTGATCGAATATCCATTTGTCTCCCTGCCCGACTGGATAATAGCTGGCCATGTTAATAGTCTCTGCATGGGCAGTTGCGATGGACAGAAGCAAAAAAACAACAAAGAACATACAACGTTTCATTTTTAATACCCCCCGTGGTTTAGTTTATTTAGTGCAACTCATTAATATAAGACTGTTCGGTCTATTTAAAACGTGGTATGAATATAGCACAAACTGCAACGATCTTATTGAAAAAAGTTTTTTAATTAACGTGAGCATAATATGGCGATTTCTTATAATTAGGGGAATCTGTCGGCGGCACTAAATATCAAAAGAAATGAACGCTATTTTGCAGATCTTCTTACGCAAGCTTTCAGGAAGGACTGCTCATATTGCATCTACCTCACTAAAGTGTTCATAATTAATGGTAATCAAGAGTGACCGAGGGTATTTACATCGATAGTAGAAACAAATACTGCCTACCATATTTTATTAATTGATTGAGCCCTCCGTTGACTCTCCATGCTTGCCCTGAAACTCTCTGAGATGGTGCACACGACGTTATTAACAGTTGGCGCGGGCAAAGGGCCGACCTGTTTTAGCCATTAGTGGGAGAGCTTGTCTTAGCGTTTGGAGAAAAAATATGAGATAAAAGCGAGGAACCCTAAGACCCCTTTTTGCGTCATTATAGGAAACTTCTGCAACAGCAATTTATTTGAAGTTTCTCTTTTTCAAGCTTCTTGGGGTCCTGGGGTTCCTCGTGAACATTTAGTAGCCTTATCCTAATTCTGAAGATGAGCCAGTAGCTCAGGATGAGTATTCAGGATTACGTCTATTTTGTTCCTCAGCCCAACTCCATGCCACCAATTAGTGCCACTGGCTTTGTGCCGTGTAAAGCCTTTCAGTCCTAACTTTCTGCCAAATGTAGTTTGGCGCAGAGCAGTAAGCCCCTCTTCTTCACACCATTTTTGGTATGCTTTGTATATATCCCTTGAACGCACCTTAATACCATCTCCTATAACGATTGATTCAGATTCAAGGAAATCTGAAAGCAGATCCATGTCTCCTCTGTATTCCGATACTGCCTCTATGATCTCAGCGGGGGCATTAAGTCCTTGCTTCTGCCATTCGAGACAGCCTTGCACCGCCCAAGCCAGAATACCAGGCAATTCTGTCAGGAGCTTCTCCTTAAGCTGATGATCTCGTTTCTCCTTAGGGATAGTGACCTCAAAGGGTATGAGTACGATTCGTCTCCAGATCCCCTCATCTATGCCTTTTATAATAGGCTTGTAGTTCGTGCCAACAAATATCTTAAATGTTGGCATATACTCGAAAAACTCACCATACAGAAAGCGGGCTGTTACCTTATCCTGTCCTGTCATCTGTTTGACAACAGATTCTGAGAGATGTTTACCATCTTCTGCCTCAACAGCAGTAACAAAGCGTGTTCCTTTAAGCATTGCGATATCGTTTCTTACAGACTCAGACCTCCGCTCTAAGAACGTATTCATATCTGTCTGCCTGGAATACTCACCGATTATTGCTCGTAGGGTCTCTATTAAAGTTGACTTGCCATTTGCTCCTATGCCGTATAGGAAAAACATGCACTCTTCCTTTGTTATGCCTGTCAGTGCATAGCCTAATGCTCTTCGCAAAAAGCCTATCAGATCATCATTCTCATGCATGATAGTGTGAAGAAAGTTGTCAAACAAAGGACACTTTGCTTCAGGATCAAACTCAACCGGCACGAGCTTTGTAATCATATGATCAGGGTTGTGTGGCAACAGCTCCTTAGTTCTTAGGTCAATCGTTCCGTTAAGGCAGTTTAGAAGCCATGGGTCTTGATCGAAAATATCTGGTCTAACGGTGATGCTCTCATGCTTGGAGGCCAGCTCAATCATAGCTCTGATTCTCTGGAGATTTTCCGATCCACGTGCAAAGCTGCGGAGATATTTCGCATCACCTTCGAACACCTCCTCCTCATCCATAATGCTTCTGGATGTGTGTTTGGCAAACATATATATAACACCCAGTTCATCAAGTCTCCATCTTTTGCCGTCCCATATAAACCATTTTTTCAGATGCGGAGAATATCTAAGATCTCGAGCATATCTTTCCATGAGCCTTTCCACATTCCCGAGGTCAGTAAGCGGATAAGTCTTGATAGAGTCAGCATTATCACCTTCACTCTGTTCTTCTGCCCCGGCAATAAACTGAGTCAGCCTATCAGATCCGCTGATCTTCTGTCTGGCAGTAGCCCAAAGCTTATTCTTGCAATCTGGGTGATCACATGAATACTCGAGACCGCCTGCCGGTTTCTGCATTATCGCTGTCTTATGAGACCCCTGATCATGACCAAAAACGCAGGTTTCGAGAATATAAAAATTGCCTGCTTTATTCTCGAACACTTTTTTTGTTGTCACTTTGTAATGAGCCAGGTATGCCTTTACATCTAATAATTTTCTATCTGTTTTCATTTCCTTTTGATCCGTCCTAAATTTTGTATTCGAGATTATAATGTTGCGTATTCGTGAGGCCTTTTTGAATTAGCTGATCGCCTAAGCAGATTCTTGCATTGTGACACCTCCTGTATAAATGGAATTTTAAAATTTCAATAATTCTTGCCACAATATAGTCAAGTATTATGCCAACATAGTGAAATATCTAACTTGTTGATTTATTTGAATACATCTTATTACTTGCTGTATATTTAATAGTTAACATATATCTATATGTCTATTTAATATGGTGATTATTAGATATTTAGGAGGAAGTGATGAAAATCATCTACGAGCCGTGGTTTAAGGATCAAGAGGAGATTGTTTCTAAGTATGATGAAATAAAGAAGGTATTTGATCAAAACAAACAAAGCAATTCGATCAAAACAAAAATCGAGGGAATAATCGGTAATAGTATGGAGGCAGCCATGTGTTTGAAGGTTGCGGCCAGAAAGGGTGATCAGGATAACACGAGAAAATTATTTAAACTATATCATGAAGAAATTGAGAAATTAGAATATGCAGACATTTTTATCCCCTACTGCGTAATGTTGATGGAGGGTGTTGATGATTCGCATGCTTTTCACCCCGAAAAACTAAAGACTATTTATTCACACGCAACAGCTGATGAGCCTGTGTTATTGATTGGAGAAACCGGAACGAGTAAGGGTCTAATTGCAAAATCTATTTATCGCATGAGCAAGCTGAAGACTTTTGTATCAATAAATTGCTCAGCCTTTCCTGAACATCTTATGGAGTCGGAGCTATTTGGTCATAAGAAGGGTGCATTTACAGGCGCTACATCTGACACGAAAGGTCTTTTTGAAGTAGCTCAAGGAGGCATGCTCTATCTTGATGAACTAGGGAAGATGCCCTCACATCTACAGGCCAAAGTATTGAAAGCTGTAGAAGAACATGAGTATTACCCTGTAGGTGCAAGAGTGGCGGTAAAGTTAACAAATATCCGCATAATTGCCTCCGTGCAACCTAAGGAAATGGATGATGAAGAAAAGCTTCTGCCTGATCTGATGTATAGACTGGGTTATCCTG
The DNA here is from genome assembly GCA_964461065.1 of uncultured Nitrospiraceae bacterium. Classification (GTDB taxonomy): domain Bacteria; phylum Nitrospirota; class Thermodesulfovibrionia; order Thermodesulfovibrionales; family UBA6898; genus UBA6898. Next base: position 5,983 of record CAYWRK010000030.1, on the reverse strand, counting down.
ATTCAATCCGCCTGCCGAATCTGAATGAGCGGCTGCCTGAGGCTTATGAGGTAATTCTGAATGGGATAGGACATGCGATTCAAAGAGAAATGAATATAACGATGGATATGGATTTTGATAATTCTAACTTCAAAGATCTCTTAATAAACTATAGATATAGTGGAAATTTCCGGGAGTTGAGAAATATTTTAAGATCTGCCTTTAGATTGGCAAAGATCGACAAGAGAGAGAGGGTTGAGTTAAGTGATTTTAAGATTATGCACACCTTAGCAAACAGTAACTTGGTCAATCCTCAATCCTCTGAAACATCTTCAGCAAAGAATAAGTATCTTGATGATATTCCATTGAAGGAGATATTAGACTATTCAAAAAATATTGCTATAGAACAACGAAAATCCATAATAAATAATAAAGTTATTGAGGTTATGAGAACTGGCAAGAGAGTCAAGCAGGTTTTAGAGGAAGAAGGGCGTAATAAGACTGAATATCAGAATTTTTTGAAAGACGTTCACAGAATAACCGGCCTACACGTGGGGGATTATAAAAAGTTACTGTAATAAGATTTTAAATTAACATACAACAATGCTCTGCCTAATATAGGAATAATATCCTATTATATCTATCCATATATATCTATTTGCCTATCTAATACATCTTCTGTCGGTCTTCCTCAGTCTCCAAAGTCTTGTAAATTCAAATAGTTAGCCTCCTGCAGACTGTTGGCACAGTTCCTGATATATAGCTACCCAGAATTATAAAAATGAGACAGGCAACTTTTGGGGTCATAAAGTGCCATCTCGGGAGGTGCTTATGCAAAACAAGAGTCCACCAAGGCAATCATGAGTGATATGTGCCTAACTCGATGCTTCGCATCGAATACATGAATCATTTATAAAGGAGCTCAAATATGCTTACTACAAATAACCAAATTCAGGATAATGCAGTTGGCTTAAGGGGTGATTATAACGTATGGAGTGATTACGATTTATCTTATGTCAGAGCCAGTATACCCGACAGCATGAGACAACTTAAAAACATCATGCGTTCACTGGGCAGAGCATTGTCAGAAATAGAATCTGGCAAAACACCTAATATTACTGCATTGATACTCACTGCCTGTGAAGTTCTGGATTTTGCTGCACCGTCTAAGCAGGACTCGATCAATGAATTAATCCGTAAATTAAGGGCAGAAGCGCTTGAAAGAAACAAATATCTTGCAGAACTGTTTATTGTTTCGTAATAACCCCAGCATTCTCAGGGCGTGAAGTATCAGGAATTAGTCGTAACCCGCAATGGGCTGAGATGGGGGCAGAGACCCCATCTCAAGCTCAGCGGGACAATAAATCAAACATATAATCTCGAATACTGAGTAGGAACGCAAAAATGATCAATGAATATTCATACAGTAAAAGATGTTGCTGCAATATTGAAAGTAAAGGAAAAGACTCTCTATCAATGGTGCGAGCAGGGGCAGATACCTTGCCTAAAACTTAATGGCTGTCTTCGGTTCGATCTTGACGACATTCAGGCATGGATTAAGGGCTGTAAGAAGGAGGCGTCAGGAGCATATAATATATTAGCTCAGGCCAGAAGCCCCAGGAAGGGAGGTCAGAGATAGTATGGGGCTATACCATAGAGGTAAAACATTCTGGTTTACGATAATGCACAATGGCAAAAGGATACAGCAATCGACTGGCACTGAGAACAAAAAGCTGGCTGAACGAATTTATGCCAAGGTTCTCACAGACATACAGGAAGGACAGTATTTCCAAAATGTCATTGCCAGGACAAAGACCTTTGATGAGATGATGGAGCGTTACATAGTGGAGTGCAGTAACAAGGCGTCCACCATCGAGAGGAAGAAGGGAGCCAAGGCACACCTGATGGTTATGTTTTCCGGAAAGACTGTTTCTGAGATAACACCTGAGACAGTTATTGACTACAAGCTCAAAAGGAAATCTGACAGTGCTGCTGATTCTACAGTGCTGAATGAAATTCGGATGTTGAGCAACGCATTCAATATTGCGATCAGGACATGGAGATGGTGCAAGGAAAACCCTGTCACTCAGGTAAGATTGGGGCTTAAGCCTGGAAGAGTAGACCGCTGGCTGGCTGTCGATGAGGAACAGGCTCTGCTCGAAACTGCTGGTGAAAAGATGAGGGGTCAGCTCAAGGAAATTATTGCTGTAGGCCTTAATACAGGAATGAGCCTTGAGGAGATCATTAACCTGAAATGGCAGAACATCGACCTATTCAGGAGAACTCTCATCAGCACCAGGGAAAAGACTGATGTTACCCGGACTATCCCCCTTAATCAGACTTTACTGGTGCTTCTGAAGGAGAAGGCCAGGGTAAAAAGTATCTCAGGTTATGTTTTCTACAACGGAGCGAATAACAAGCTTGATCGGGCAAAACTGAAGAGGCACTTCAGCAAGTCCGTTAAAGACTCGAAGATCAAGCACTTCAGATTCCATGACCTGAGGCATACTTTTGCTACACGTCTGGTTCAGGCCGGCGTCGATCTCTACAAGGTATCGAAGCTGCTGGGACACAAGGATATATCTACCACTCAGAGGTATGCTCATCACTATCCGGAGTCGCTCAGAAGCGGTGTTGAAATTCTCGATTGCTACAATTTTGCTACAGTTGAAAGAAAAGAGGATAAGGACGGGGCCAAGGCAACCGCATAACTTCTTGATTTATAAGGAAGAAAAGTGGTGCCCCCTGCATGATTCGAACATGCGGCCCCAGGTTTAGGAAACCTGTGCTCTATCCGACTGAGCTAAGGGGGCATATGCATAGCAACGTAACAGTTTTGCTTCAACAGCAAAATATCTTATATCTGTTTATGGTTAAGTGTCAACCGAATCAAACTGCTGTATGCCCCTTCTTTTCAGGCTTTACAATGCCTTGAGCTTGATAGCATAATACTAATTATGCAAGGAGGTCGTATCATGCAAAAGGGTTATTCATGGTTCCTTCCATTACTTATCTTTGTTGCTCTTTTCCTGAATCAGGGGTGTTCCTCAACATCCAGTCAAGCTCTTCTTAACCGTGACCGCGCAGCGCTCGGACCGATAAAGATGGTTCGATACGAAACCCCTGGCATCCTTAAATCGTCAGGCACCGAAACAGGTGTCATGGCTCTTGCTACTCTTGCCGTGCCCGGCGGTTCTGCTCTTTTTGTTGTAGGCGATGCTTATAACAAAGCACGCGGTGCCGAGACCCAGAGTCTTATCCCTGACTTTGGTTCGGTTGTCATGGATAAATTTCTTGATTCCGTTTATCAAACAGCTCCCGGCTGGCCTGAACTCTCTGTCGTCAGAGAACCGCTTAAGGAAGAGCTTACCGAAAAGACAACGACAATCGAACTTGATGTCAAGCGTCTTGCCTATGGGAGCATCGACCTCACACGCGGAGGGATCATACTGGACCGCGGGATGGACAAGGGAGTTATCGCTGACGGATTCATGTCAAAAACCTTGGTAACCATGAAAGGCCCGCAAGGTGACGTCCTTTGGCAGAAGAGTTATGTCTATCTGTCCAAAGATCATGATCGGGGCATGTCGCTTGATGAGCTCGAAGCAAATGACTGCAGTCTCCTGAAGGAGGAGATGATGTTTGCCGCAGAGAAGACAGCTGAGGACTTTGTCAACCATCTGAACGGAAACATCAATTAAGGCGCAATCATTGCAAAGACTGTCCGGACAGCTTCCTCGGCATCCTTTGTCGGGATAACTCCTTTAATGTCCCATGACCTGATGCCGACAACAGGTTTTCCCATCTGTAGACCAAAGGCTATCTCTGACAGGGTGCCGTATTCCCCGCCAATTGCAATCAGTGCATCAGCAGTGCGGGCGATAACAACATTTCTTCCGATCCCCAGCCCGGTTGCAATAGGAATATCTATGTGGGAATTGGCATCTCGTTTGTGGTCCTGGGGAAGGATCCCAATAGTGAGCCCTCCTGCCTGCTTTGCGCCTTTTGAGGCAGCCTCCATAATACCGTGCATGCCGCCGCAGACAAGGATTCCGCCTTTTTCAGCGATAAGCCTGCCGACAGTTTCAGCTTCCTTTTTGAGAACCTTGTCCGCCTTGCGGCCTCCGATCACGGCAACAAGGAAACCCCGCTTCATTTCTGCGAAGCCACATTTTGAGGTGCAACAACAACCATCTTCACCCACGGTATCTCCGCCTTGATCCTTTCACCTATGGCCCTGACCAGGTCCATGCGGGTCATATGTCAACGCCAGCAATAGCCTGTCGGCCGAATCCTCACATCCTGCTCTTTAATATCAACAAACTCGATATCGCCGCCAAGAGATGTATATTGGGGCTTCAGCTCTTCTATGATCTGCTTGATTTTCTGGACATCTTTCTCTATATTTTCCATGAATCTCCTTTTCCTGAAAATGAGAAAATAATTGTAACAGATTGGAGCTACTTTGGACATGCTTGATATTATAAAGACCCGACGAAGCGTCAGGAAGTTCAAGCCAGATCAGGTTCCTGATGACCTGATCGACAAGATCCTTGAGGCGGGAAGATGGGCCCCATCAGGTCTGAATAACCAGGCCTGGCGCTTTGCCGTTGTGACTGACAAGGCAATGATCAACAAAATCTCCGGGCTGACACATTACGCAAAGATAGTTCTTGCTGCGCAGGCCCTGATGCCGGTATTCCTGGATACTGCCAAGAGCTATCATCGGGAAAAAGACATTCAGTCAATCGGAGCATGCCTTCAAAACATGCTCCTTGAAATACATGCTCTCGGACTCGGTGCTGTCTGGCTTGGCGAGATCATCAAAAGCAACAATCAGATAAAACAGCTACTCGGTCTGCCCGAGGAACTGGAGCTAATGGCTGTCATTGCTATGGGATATCCTGATGAAACGCCGAGAACTACAAAAAGAAAAGAGCTCAAAAATCTGATCGTGTATCGCGATTAAGTTTTTGCAGCAACCGGCTGGGGGCTGAACTTTTTCCCCTGGTATGTATCCCTTGCCGCAAGGTTCTTTTCAATATCACTCAGGATCTGGTGTCTGTTTTTCCCCCATGCAGGTGCAATAAGTATGTCGTCAGGAGCTGTGGCAAAAAGCCGCTGGAATACGATATGCGGTGCGGTCCTCTCCACAAAATCGGCTACAAAATCGAGATATTCCAGGTATCCGAACACAGGAAATGGCTTGTCTTTGTACATTTCTGCCAAAGGCGTGTCCTTAATGATCTGAAGTTGATGCATCTTCAGAAACTCGAGCGGCAGCAATGACATCTCCTCAGCCATGGCAAGTGTTTCCTGACAGGTCTCGGTCGGGAATCCGGCTATAAGATGGGCTCCAATATGGATGCCCCTGTCTTTTGTCATCTCTATTGCCCGAAGGAACGCAGCATAATCATGGCCCCGCTGGATGAACTCGAGGCTCTTGTCATGCATTGACTGGAGCCCGTATTCGATAAGGACGAAGTATTGCGAGGCAAGGGATTCAAGCATCTTGATCTTCTCCGGATCAACAGCATCCGGCCGCGTGCCGATTGCAAGGCCTATTACGTCAGGCTCAGAGAGAGCCTCCCTATAGAGCTTTTCGAGTTCCTCAACAGGGGCGTATGTGTTGGTATAGGCCTGAAAGTAGACAACGAACTTTGCTGCCTGGAAACGTTTTTTCGTATGGCTGATGCCATTTTTGACCTGCTCTGCTATGGCCAAGGAAGGCTTGCAGGAACTCGGCCGAAAACTGTTGTTGTTGCAATAGATACAGCCCGAAAAGCCAAGCGTTCCGTCCCTGTTTGGACAGGTGAAGCCGGCATCCACATTGACCTTGTACACAGTTGTGCCGAAGGTCCTGCGCATATGCGCACCAAATGCATTATATCGCTGCATAGTCAATTATCATGCTTTGTAAATTCCTTGTCAAACGGCGGGATGGAAAGTCTCCAGGTAGGCATAAACATACTTTCCAGTTTGAGGGGGTCAATCAAGAGGAAGT
>CAYWRK010000029.1:0-28131 GCA_964461065.1 uncultured Nitrospiraceae bacterium | reverse complement strand
TTACTGCCTCTTTAAAACTCATTAAGGCTGGAAAGTATGTCCCTACCACGTGCCTGATCTCATCTTAAAAGTCTTATGTTCCTGGCAGAGGGAGATGTTGCGCAGGAGCAGATCAGATTGGCCTCAAAAGTTATTTGTTCTGCTATACTTATCAATATTTTGACAAATGGAGCGGCCATGAAATTATTTCCGATTATTATTTTGTGCCTGATCTTGTGTGCTATATCGAGCGGCTTTGCAGCTGATCAAGGTATTCAGACGGTTTATGACAGGGCAAATGAAAGTTTCAATGAGGGAAAATACGACGCGGCAATACAGGACTATACTAAAGTTATAGCGCAGTATCCTGAGCTGATCGAGGCATATTACAGCCGCGGCATGTCATTTTATAAAAAAGGGAAGTATGACGATGCAATAAGCGATTTCGGCCGCGTAGTCTCGAACCGCCCTGATCAGGCAGACGTTCTCAACAGCCGCGGTCTGGCATACCTGAAAAAAGGCGATTACGAGCGGTCGATAGCTGACTTTACAAAGGTAATTGTTCTCAACCCAAGGCTTACTGAAGCATACTACAATCGAGGAATCGCCCAGCGAGGATTAGGTAAATATGACTTGGCAATAGAGGATTACAATAAGGTTCTTGCTCTCAAGCCGAGCGATACTAATGCATATATGTCCCGGGGCATTGCATACCTGAATAAGGCTATTGCTGATTTCAAATATGCCTGTGACCAGGGCAATATAAATGCCTGCGACAATCTTAAGGAGATATCGGGGAAAAAGTAGAAAGGCTGGCAATGAGATACTGGCTCATGAAGACTGAACCGACTGTCTTTTCTTTTGATGATCTCAGGAATAAGCCTGACTCAACTGACCACTGGGAGGGGGTCAGGAACTACCAGGCGCGAAATTACATGAGGGACGACATGAAGAAGGGCGACAAGGTCCTTTTTTATCATTCAAACTGCGAAGAGCCAGGGGTAGCCGGTGTTGCAGAGATTACAAAAGAGGCGTACCCTGATTTCTTTTCGTGGGACCAGTCATCACGCTATTATGATCCGAAATCGACCCCTGAAAAGCCCCGATGGTTCATGGTCGACCTGACCTGGAAACGGGCATTCATGAAGACCATATCGCTGAAGGATATGAAGGCGAATACTGCACTGAAAACAATGATGGTGCTTCAGAAAGGACAGCGTCTTTCGATTCTGCCGGTTACGAAAGAAGAGTATGATATTGTGTATGCCATGGGAATGAAGAGAATAAAGGAGAATTAAATGGGAGTAATTGACTGCATCGGCAACACGCCTCTGGTAAAGATCGAGGTGATCAATCCCATGCCTGAAGTGACCATTTTTGCAAAGCTTGAAGGCAATAATCCCGGCGGCTCAGTCAAGGACAGAATTGCCCATTACATGATCAAGGATGCAGAGAAGGCTGGCCTGATAAAGAAAGGCGACACGATCCTTGAGGCGACCTCAGGCAATACCGGCATAGGTCTTGCCATGGTCGGAGCAGCAAAGGGATACCGCGTGAAACTGGTTATGCCTGAGTGTGTCAGTCTCGAAAGAAGAAAAGTGCTTGAGGCTTTTGGCGCAGAACTTCTGCTCAGCCCGGGCAATGAGGGCACAGATGGTGCAATAAGACTTGCTCACAAGATAGTTAATGAGCGACCAAAGGACTATTTCATGCCGAACCAGTTTGATAATTGCTCAAATATAAGGGCTCACTACGAGACAACCGGAAAAGAGATTATTGAGCAGACTGGCGGCAAATTGGATATGTTCGTTTCTGGCATGGGTACGACCGGAACGATCATGGGGGCAGGTCGGAGACTGAAAGAGTTCAACACTAAGATCAGGATTGTAGGCGTGGAGCCGTTTCTCGGCCACCGCATCCAGGGTCTGAAGAATATGCAGGAGTCTATTGTACCGAAAATCTATAACAGTTCGGCGATCGATGAGAAGATTAATGTGAATGACGAAGATGCGTTTGAGACAACCCGTAAGCTTGCGATCAAGGAAGGGCTGTTCGTCGGTATGAGCAGCGGAGCTGCAATGTTCGGAGCCTTGCGAATGGCTGAGCAGCTGAGGAAAGGCACGATAGTTGTGATACTCCCTGATCGCGGTGACCGGTATCTGAGCACTACGCTCTTCGCTTCAGTATGCGGTAAATGCCCGCCGTAAGAGGCCGTGAATCGTAATGAGCGTCGTCCTTCCGCTGACATACCAGAGCATGCCTTGTGACGCATCTTTGCCGCCGCTGGGCAATTGAGTCTTTCTCCTGGAACTACGAAGCGACCTGCACGTTTCTCGCCTGTGTCTTTTACCTACGATGAAGCACAATCGACAATTTGTGAAATGTGTTGAATATCATGAGAAAGGTTCATAACGATGCTATTATGAACTATGTCGCTATAACAGTTGATCTGTTCAAAATACTGAGCATGACGCAGTGACTCGATATGAGTTTTGCTGAAGATATCAAGGCCGGGTGCAGAATAACATTAGACGGAAAATAAGGTCATTGACTGCTGAACAAAAGCCTCATTCCTTGCTATTTTTGCCTTCAAGATATCCGGTCCCTGCTCAAGATATTCCCATGAAAACAGCCCGTTCCTCTCGAGCAAAAAACTGGCAGTACGACGGCTTGGGATCGCGGTCATTGATGAGAACAAATGCCTCTCCTTTCTGCAGGTCGTCAAAGGTTTCGAAGATTAGAGGATGCTGCTCCTTTGGAATGATTTCAGTCACGTTCAATTCATTCATTCATTGCTGCATCCTATTATGTGCTGTCCCTTATGCATCATAATACAACCCTGAAAAAGGCAGTATGATGCCGGTCATAACTGCTTTTGCTGTGTTAGAATACGCTTATAGTATCGAGATCAGAAGATAGTCTATCAGACAAAAGGAGGCAAATATGCTGAAGGCGTTATTAATGACAGACAATAACAAGGCAAGCATATTTCTGAGGCTTGCACTTGGAATCGTAATGTTTCCCCATGGTGCCCAGAAGGTGCTCGGATGGTTCGGCGGCCCCGGATATGAAAAAACCATCGAGATATTCACGACCAAGGTGCATCTGCCGCTATTTGCAGTTATCCTTCTTATGATAACTGAGTTCGTCGGCGCACTCTGCCTTATCTCAGGTCTCTTTACCCGGGTCTTTGCGCTTGCCATCGGTTTTGCCATGGCTGTCTGTGCGTATGGCAATCATCTTCAGCACGGCTTTTTTATGAACTGGTTCGGGAACCAGAAGGGCGAGGGATTCGAGTTTCACATCCTTGTTGTCGGCATTGCCCTTGCTCTTACTGTCAAGGGCGGCGGTGCGTTCTCTCTTGATAAAATGATTGCGAAGAAATAGCAGCCTTATCATGTCCCTTTTCTTTATCACATTCTTTCTTGCTTACGGCAGTATGCACCTGTACGCGTTTCTCAGAGCCCGTGCCGCAGTTCATTTCGGAATCATCACCGGCATTGCGCTCGTTTTTTTCATGTTTGTCATGCTTTTTGCCCCCGTTCTGATAAGGCAGGCAGAAAAGCAGGGATTGGAGCAGGCGGCCCGTATGCTCTCTATTCTTGGTTATACCTGGCTTGGCATCCTCTTTCTTTTTTCTTCATCATCAGCGGCCCTCGATCTGTACCGGCTAATGATCAGGTTGGCTGAACTTGCGTGGGGGAGTGATTTTGTTCATCTCAAGCCAACTGCGAGCGTCATGTTTTATCTGCCCCTGATCGTGTCACTCCTTGTTTCAGCCTATGGATATGGAGAGGCCAGGAACATCAGGACTGAGAGGATCGTCATGAGAACGCAGAAGATCCCTGAAGCAATCGGAAGGATAAGGATCGTGCAGATATCAGATGTCCATCTCGGTCTGATCATCAGGGAAGAACGACTCTCGAGTATTCTGAAACTGGTCCGGGATGCTGCACCGGATATCCTGGTATGTACCGGTGATCTTGTTGACGGCCAGATCAACGGCATGCCGAGTCTTGCTGAATTGTTTAACGGTATTAACCCGCAATACGGCAAGTATGCTGTCACGGGCAATCATGAATTCTACGCAGGACTTGAGCAGGCCCTTGCCTTTACCAGAAAGTCCGGCTTCAGGGTCCTGCGCAATGAAGTTGTTGATATCAAGGGAATTCTGAATATTGCCGGCGTTGATGACAGGGCTGTAAGGCCGCGGGCAGTCGTAAGTGATGGCGCTGAAAGGGAGATGCTGTTTCGACTTCCCCAGACCAAATTTACCCTGTTGTTGAAGCACCGGCCGCTTGTTGACAAGCACAGCCTCGGGCTTTTCGATCTTCAGCTTTCGGGCCATGTTCACCGGGGCCAGATATTTCCATTCAGTATTCTCACCAAGCTTTATTACCCGGTGCATGCTGGATTTTCCGATCTTGGCAACGGCTCGTCTCTCTATGTCAGCAGGGGGACCGGAACCTGGGGGCCGCCAATACGTTTCCTTTCACCACCGGAGATTACGGTCATTGATCTGGTTCGTAATCCTTAGGGTCTGGGCAACAAACTCGAACCCCTTGTCTTTACAGAGTATTAAGTCCTGTGTTACACTTGATATCTTAAAATACAATATAAGGAAAGGCGGTGATTTCGTGGCACTTGACAAGGTAAGAAAAGAAAGTATTATTGGCGATTATAAGATGCATGAGAAGGATACTGGTTCCCCTGAGGTTCAGATAGCAATTGTGACCGACAGAATAACGTATCTGACTGAGCATTTCAAGACCCATAAGAAGGATCATCATTCACGGAGAGGGCTGCTCATGCTCGTCAGTCAGAGAAGAAAGTTGCTTGACTACCTCAAAACTACAAACCAGGAACGGTACGAGAAGATAATCGCTCGACTTGGCATCAGAAAATAGGAGAATAATGATTAAGACTGTTGCAATTGAACTTCGTGGTAAGGAATTAACGTTAGAGACAGGAAAGATGGCGCGGCAGGCTGACGGCTCTGTTGTTGCCCGGTACGGCGACACGGTACTGCTGGCAACTGCAGTGAGCAGCAAGACGCCCAGAGAAGGGATAGACTTTTTCCCTTTGACAATTGATTACCTTGAGAAGACGTATGCTGCCGGCAAGATACCAGGTGGTTTTTTCAAGAGAGAGGGGAGGCCCACAGAAAAAGAGGTCTTGACCTCACGGCTTATTGATAGGCCGCACAGGCCGCTTTTCCCCAAGGGTTACAGTTGCGAAACCCAGGGTATAGTCAATGTGCTCTCCTATGGTGATGAGAATATTGCCGATGTCCTCGGTATTACATGCATGTCCGCAGCGCTCCACATATCTGATATTCCTTTTGACGGCCCTGTTGCCGCAGTCAGAATGGGCAGGATAAATGGTGTTTTCATCATTAATCCTGACATAAAGGAAGTCGAGGAGTGTGACCTGAACCTGGTTGTCGCAGGAACGATGGAAGCCGTTGCCATGGTTGAGGGCAGTGCGCAGGAGATGAGCGAGTCTGATCTTCTTGAAGCCATTGATGTGGCGCATGCAGAGATAAAGAAACTCTGCACGTTCCAGAATGAGTTCAGGGAAATGGTCGGCAAGCCAAAGAGAAGCTTCACGGTCCCGGTAAAAGACGAGGATCTTAAGAATAAAGTCAAAGAACTTGCACTGGAGAAGATCACCGAAGCGATCATCATTCCTGATAAGTTAAGAAGACAGTCAACGCTTGATGAGATACTCAAAGGGATCATTAAGCTGTTGAACACGGAAGATAAAGATATCAGCAAGGATATCGCTGCCGCGTTCAATGATATAGAGAAGAACCTTGTCAGGGACATGATACTGACCAGGAATGTTCGTGCTGACGGCAGAACGCCAGACCAGATCAGACCGATCAGCGCTGAAGTCGGCCTTCTTCCAAGGACTCATGGTTCTGCTCTTTTTGTGAGAGGCGAGACCCAGTGTCTTGCCGTGGTTACCCTGGGAACAACTGATGACGAGCAGAGGATCGATTCCCTTGATGGAGAGACAAAGAAGACATTTATGCTGCACTACAATTTCCCGCCGTTCAGCGTTGGTGAGGTGAAGCCGTTACGGTCTCCCGGCAGGCGCGAGATAGGACACGGGATACTTGCCGAGAGGTCGATCAGGGCGATCATGCCTTCGAAGGCAGACTTCCCTTATACCGTAAGGATAGTATCCGACACCCTTGAGTCGAATGGTTCGTCTTCAATGGCCTCAGTATGCGGAGGAACCCTTGCCTTGATGGATGCCGGTGTGCCGATCAAGGCTCCTGTTGCCGGCATTGCGATGGGTTTGATAAAAGAGGGTGACCGCGTTGTCGTGCTGACTGACATCCTTGGCCTGGAAGATCACCTTGGCGACATGGATTTTAAGGTTACCGGCACGGAGAAAGGTATTGCTGCTTTCCAGATGGATACCAAGATCGGCGGCATATCACGGGCAATTATGGAAAAGGCGCTTGAGCAGGCCAGGCAGGGAAGGCTCTTTATTCTGAACAAGATAAAAGAGACCATGACCGAACCAAGGAAAGAACTTGCAAGCCATGCCCCCAGAATGTATACCATGCAGATCAAGCAGGACAAGATACGTGAGGTCATCGGCACAGGCGGCAAGGTCATCCGCGGCATTATTGAGCAGACTGGTGTGAAGATCAATATTGATGACACAGGCCTGATCAGTATCGCTGCTGTTGACGGTATAGCTGCACAGAAGGCGATCGATATCATCAACGGGATCATCGCTGAAGCCGAGATCGGAAAGATCTATCTGGGCAAGATCAAGAAGATCATGGATTTTGGTGCATTTGTCGAGATACTGCCCGGCACAGAGGGTCTCTGCCATATTTCGCAACTGTCGGACAAGAGAGTTGCCAACGTGACCGACGAAGTGAGCGAAGGCGAAGAGATTCTGGTGAAGGTCATAGAAATTGACAAAATGGGCAAGATCAGGCTGAGCAGAAAAGAGGCATTGAAGGAGCAGGAAAGTAAAGATCAATAGGCTCCTGCTTATGAAAGAATGAAGGAAAAGGGGATAGCAATCCCCTTTTTTATTTTCTGATAACGCGTGTATTGTTTGAGACAAAATTCTGATGCATTGAGGTAACCATGTTTATAAAAGAACATCTCGAAAACGGCATTCCTGTGGTTATGGAAACTTTCAAGACCGTTCGTGCCGTTGCCGTCGGTATATGGGTGAAGGTCGGTTCCCGTTATGAGTCCACGGAGGAGAACGGCATTTCGCATTTTCTTGAGCATATGTTCTTCAAGGGTACGAAGAAATATACGGCTAAAGATATTGCGGTTGAGATAGATACCATGGGAGGAGATCTGAATGCATATACCTCACGTGAGAACACCGCTTTTTATGTGAAGGTTCTTGACGAGTATCTCGAAAAAGGGGTTAATCTTCTCTCGGAAATCTTTGTCCATTCAACGTTTCCCGAGGACGAGATCGAAAAGGAGAAGAAGATCATCAAGGAAGAGGTCAAGATGGTCGAGGACACGCCTGATGACTATATTCATGATCTCTTCAATGAGACCGTCTGGGGCCGCGAAGGGCTCGGCCAGTCCATTCTCGGCACCAGGGAGACCATTGCCTCATTTACGCGGGAAGATATTGTTTCTCACATCAAACGTTACTACGGCACCAAGGACCTTGTTATTGCCTGTGCCGGCAACTTCGACCATGCGGCGATGATGAAGATACTCAATCACCGTTTTGGCGGTCTGAGACAGGGTTTTGAACCTAAGATAGGTCCAGTCCCGGTATTCCGGTCTGAGGCAAAGGTTTTCCCCAAGGATCTCTCTGAGGCCCATATCTGCATAGGCGTGCCTGCCATATCGCAGGTGAGCGAAGAACGGTATGCGCTTTTTATTCTGAACTCTATCCTTGGCGGAAGCGTAAGTTCCCGGCTGTTCCAGGAGATTCGGGAAAACCGCGGCCTTGCGTATTCGGTCTTTTCATTTACGTCATCTTATCTCGATACTGGGCTCTGGGCTGTATATGCCGGCGTGAGCAAGAAACGGGTCAGTGAGGTGACGGATCTCATTGTCAGGGAGATGCTGAGGCTGAAGGAAACCATAACAGCCGACGAGCTAGACAAGTCAAAGCGCCATATTAAAGGTAATATGCTGCTGGCTCTCGAATCAACAAACAGCCGAATGAACAATATAGCCCGACAGGAGATGTATTTTGGAAAGTATATTTCACCTGACGAGATCATCAAGGCAGTTGATCAGGTTTCCATGAATCAGATCACAGATCTGGCGGAAAGACTGATCAGGAAATCACTGTTTTCTGCGGTTGTGTACGGCCCTGTCGAAAAAGACGTTCTGAACGGCATCTTTTGAACATTAGTTCCTGTTTATGCAATAATAAAAAATGAAGAAATTACTGATTATTGCCCTCTCTTTTTCTCTCTTTTTCGCCTGCGCTTCCCAGCCGCCCAGGGTTATGGCAGATTCGAAAATGCCTGACCCTGGCGCTGCTTATTTTTTTATCAAGGGATATGAGGCTGAGCTTTCCCATAACTGGCAGGAGGCAGAAACCTTGTACCGCAAGGCCCTTGCCATAGATCCGTTGTCCGGGTACATCAGGGTTCAGCTTGGGTATGTTCTGGCCCGCATGGAAAAGGCCGATGAAGTTCTTGTTCTTATGGATGCTCTGCTCTTGGAGCAGCCCGATGATATCCATGCGCTGAAACTGAAGGCCGAAATTCTGAGACAGCAGAAGAAATACCGGGATGCTGTACAGGTGCTTGAGAGGCTCTGGAAACTGCAGCCTGACAATATGGATAATCTTTTGCTGCTCGGCCTCATTCACTATAATCTGGATCAGCATGACAAGGCTATAGAAGTGCTTGAGGAACTGGTGAAGAATGATACTGATGCATATAAGGCCTTCGATCTTCTTGGCTCTGTGTACATTGACAAGAAGGACTATGATAAGGCTGAAAAGTATCTGAGGATTGCTATCGAACTCCGCCCCGAGATGGATACGGCGTATTTCAAGCTCGGCGTTATTGCCGAAATCAGAAATGATCTTGGAGATGCCATCAAGAGCTATGAGGAGGCGGTCAGGATCGATCCCTATAACAGTCAGATGCGGCAGCGCCTGGCCCAGGCATATCTTAAGCTGAAGACAGCGCGAAAGAGCATTGATGAACTCAAAATCATCAGCAGGCAATCGCCCGCAGATGCTGATGTTCATATCCGAATGGGCATGTTTTTCTTTGAGGAGAAGCAGTATGACAAGGCGCTTGAGGAGCTGAATATCGCCCTGGCGATCAGACCGGACAGCACTATGATCATGTATTATCTGTCTTTGCTGCTTGAGGAGACCGGCAAATATGATGAGGCGCTCTCGACGTTGAAGCTGGTGATCAAGCAGGAACCTTCAAACATTAATGCGTTTCTGCACCTTGCTTATATTTACGGCAAACAGAAGAAGAGCGACGAGGCGATCAGGGTCTATCAGGAGATTCTGAGTTTTGAGAAGGAGAAGCCTGAGATCTATCTTTATTATGCCAATGAGCTCATGCAGAAAAAGGACTATCAGAAGGTCGAAGCCCTTGTTCATGACGCTCTTGCAAAATTCAAGGATAATGACGAACTGTTTTTTACGCTTGCCGTTATGTATGAAAAGACGGGTCGTTTTGATGACATGGTAATCAACCTCCGCAAAGCAATTGAGCTTAATCCGAAAAATGCCGAGGCATTGAACTATCTCGGGTATTCGTTTGCTGACAAGGGCTCGAACCTTGATGAGGCTTTGTCCCTGATACGGCGTGCAATGGAACTCAAGCCGGGCAACGGATACTACATTGACAGTATGGGGTGGGTTTATTTCAGACAGGGGAAATTTGAGCAGGCACTTGAGGCGATAAAACAGTCTGTGAGCATCGCTCAGGATGACCCTGTTCTTTATGAACATCTCGGCGATGTCTATTATGCAATGGGCCGGAAGGAACAGGCAGTTGAGGCCTGGAAGCGAGCTGTCCAGCTCCATGAAAAAGAGGAGGGACTGAAGGAGAGGGTCGAAAATAAGTTAAGCGGCCTCGAAAAAGAAAAAGGAAAGTGACGTTCGTCTCTGCTTTCCATTCATCTCCCTAATCCATGTCATTTGTTCTTGAAGCACCTGCAAAGATCAACTGGTTTCTATCTGTCCTGAATAAGGGAGAGGACGGATATCATAATATTGTCAGCCTGATGCAGAGTGTGAGCCTCTTTGATACGCTGCTGTTTGAGGAGAGCGAAAAGCTGGAGCTCATATCAGATATCTCTGATCTTCCTCCGGAAAGAAACCTGGTCTTTAAGGCAGCGGTTCTTATGCAGGCCTTTACCGGTGTCAGAGCGGGCGCGCGGATAACGCTAAGAAAAGATATTCCGCTTGCTGCAGGGCTGGGAGGCGGAAGCAGTGACGCTGCCTGTGCGCTGCTCGGTCTCAACAGGCTCTGGGGACTGAATCTTTCAGTTGCTGATCTCCGGGATTTGGGGTCGAAACTCGGGTCAGATGTTCCATTTTTTATAGACGATATCTTCGCAGTTGTGGAAGGAAGGGGTGACGTTGTTACTTCTCTTGGGACTGCGAAGGAGATTTCACTTCTCCTGGTTAATCCGGGTATCAGGATTTCAGCGGCGTGGGCGTATGAAGCCCTGCAGGTTAGGTTGACAAAAAAATCTGTTGATATTAAACTGTTCTGTCAAAGTCTTGACAAGAGAGATTTTGGATTATTGCGGTCTTTGCAGATAAATGATCTCGAACAGCCAGTTCTTAAGACATATTCTGAGATCAGCAGGATCAAAGATCTTCTACTTGAAAAGGGAGCGGTCATGTCCGCGATGAGTGGAAGCGGTTCCACCGTCTATGGTGTGTTCAGGACGGTGGATGAGGTACAGAATGCATTTGAAAGTATGGGCGCTTACTGGTGCAGGGCTGTGAAGACCCTTACGAAATAATGAAAGTTGTCTTGGACTTGTTGGGGCGTCGACAAACGGCAAGTCAGGAGTTTTTGGAGCTCCCATTTGGAGGTTCGAATCCTCCCGCCCCAGCCATACGATAGTAAACAGTAAGCAGTGAAGAGTTGAGAGACCGAGAAGCATCTTAAGGATATAAGTTTATACAAGGAGAAGTAATGCCGCAGGGGTTAAAGATATTTTCAGGATCATCAAACAGGGAACTGGCAACGGAAGTCGCCGGTAAGCTTGATTCTCAGCTGGCAGATGCGACTCTTTCAACCTTCAGTGACGGCGAGATCATGGTTCGCATTAACGAGAATGTGCGCGGTTCCGATGTTTTTGTAATACAGTCGACATCAGTCCCGGTCAATGATCATCTGGTCGAGCTCCTGCTCATGGTGGATGCTATGAAGCGAGCGTCTGCCGGCAGGATAACCGCTGTAATCCCCTATTATGGGTATGCGCGTCAGGATAGAAAGGTTCAGCCGAGAGTTCCTATCTCGGCGAAGATGGTTGCAGACCTTATCAACGCTGTGGGCACGAACAGGGTTCTTACCGTTGACCTGCATGCCGGACAGATTCAGGGCTTTTTTAATATTCCTGTTGATAATCTGTATGCAGCTCCGGTTCTTCTCGATTACATGAAGGAACAGTATGATACGAACAACCTGGTCATTGTCTCACCTGATGCAGGTGGAGTTGAAAGGGCCAGAGCATTTGCAAAGAGGCTGAACTGCACGATCGCAATTGTCGATAAACGGCGTGAGAAGGCGAACGAGTGCGAGATTATGAATGTGATAGGTGATGTCAAGGACAAGGACACATTGCTCCTTGACGACATGGTTGACACGGCCGGCACCATGTCCCAGGCAGCATCAGCACTTATGGCACAGGGCGCCAGAAGAGTATCTGCTGCCTGCACCCATGCCGTGCTTTCGGGTCCTGCGGTGGAGAGGATCAATAATTCTCCCATTGAGTCGCTGATCGTCACGAACACCATTGCCCTTGACAGCAAGAAGGAACAGTGCAGCAAACTGAAAGTGCTGAGCATTGCCCCAATTGTAGGCGAGGCGATTAAGAGAATACACGAAGAAACAACGTTAAGTACACTATTTGTATAGGAGGATACGATGGAAAAAATGAGCATACAGGCAGAAATAAGGGAAGGACAGGGTAAAGGTGCTGCGCGTTCACTCAGGAGGAGCGGCAAGGTGCCGGCAACGCTTTACAGGGCAGGTAATGCACAGTCAATCCAGCTTGTAAGGAAAGAACTGGCAAAACTGATCAACTCTGTGGGTGGAGAGCAGGTCATGGTTGATCTTCAGTTTGCTGACGGTGTCAATAAGCTTGCGCTGCTCAAGGACTTTCAGATTGATCCGGTCAGAAGTGAGCTTCTGCATTCGGATTTTTTCGAGGTTTCGCTAACTGAGTCGATTAAGATCTCGGTCCACGTTGCAACGCACGGTGAGCCTGTCGGCGTCAAGAGAGACGGCGGCATTCTCCAGCATCCGCTTAGGGAGATACTGATCGAGTGTTTCCCTGACAAGATACCCGGCAAGATCGATCTTGACATTTCAAAGCTTGAGATTGGCCAGGCAATCCATGTGAGCGACCTGAAGCTTGAGGAAGGGATCAAGATCCTCACTGATGGACATGATGTTATAGTGAATATTGTTGAGGCTGTTGAGGAAGTTGCGCCTGTTGTAGAGGCTGCACCGGTAGTGGCTGAGCCCGAAGTTGCCAAGAAGGGCAAGAAAGAGGAAGAAGGCGCAGCTGCTCCGGAGAAGAAGGGGAAATAGTTTTTGTGGCTTCTTGTCGGCCTTGGTAATCCCGGCATCCGGTATGCAAGGACGCGGCATAATATAGGGTTCATGGTTCTCGACCGGCTCGCCGAGAATCTGGGCCTGACCTTTAAAGAAAAGACAGAATACAGGGCATGCAGCGGCTCCATCAGCGGCCATAAGGTCATCCTGATGGAGCCGTTGACGTTCATGAACAGGAGCGGCAGCGCAGTCAGAAAGGTCTTTTCCAAATATACGGTGCTCCCGGAAAATATCGTTGTCATTCAGGATGACCTTGACCTTGTATCAGGAAGGCTGAAGATCAGCAAGAGAGGGTCTGCCGGCGGCCACAAGGGCGTTGAATCTGTGATCCAGCATATTGGTAATCAGGAGTTTATCAGGGTAAGGATAGGCATTGGCCGCGATCCTCTGATTCCTACAGAAGACTATGTTCTCGGGAAGTTCAGAAAAGAGGAGCAGTCCTCGATCAAAGAAGTTGTGTCAAGGGCTGTTGAGGCAATTACCTGCATTATAGAATTGGGTGTTGACAAGAGTATGAATCGCTTTAACTCATAGATTTATAAGTTTATTTTATGTCTCTCCTTCGTTGACAATACACCCCTGCTGTGATAATTTAACACACTAATTTTAATCGGGGGGTTAACTATGGAAGGTGTAGCGGAAATAGTACCACAGGTAACATTTAGTTTTATCATTTCCGGGCTGTTGGTCGGTGCGCTGTTCGGCTTTATCCTGCAGAAGGGCAGATTCTGCATGAACAGTGCTTTTAGGGACACGATATTCATCAAGGACTTCACGGTTTTCCACGCGTACCTGCTTGCGCTTGTCATTATGGTAATCGGTTCCAACCTGCTGCATGACATGGAGATTATTCATCTGAAGGCGCAGTCGTTCTACCCAGTGGCAAACATTGTTGGCGGCTATATCTTCGGTCTCGGTATAGTGCTTGCCGGCGGCTGCGGCAGCGGCATCATATATCGAATGGGCGAAGGACAGATGGCCTCCTGGGTTGCCGTTCTCGGGTTCTTTCTCGGTATAGGCATGACCACGAACGGTGTGCTTAAGCCGGTGTATGACTTAATGAGAAGCGTTCAGGTTGGCCCGTCCAGCATGACACTTCCAGGGCTTATTGGTGACAGCCTGATGATAAAGTGGGTGGTTATTGCGATCGTTAGCGCAATACTCTGCGCCTTTGCGTTTAAGAGCAAGCCCTTTGCTATAAAGAAATCAAAAGGATTCTACTGGTCTGTGACATCGGTGCTTGTGGGCCTTGCCGGAATCCTTACCTTCTGGGCATCGGAGTTCTGGGGTTCTCCGGGGTTTGCGCGCGGCCTGAATTTTACGACGCCTACCAGTGAAGTATTCTTTACCCTTCTGACAGGTGACGCACGCTCGAAGTTTTTCCCCATGTTTGAACTTGGTCAGTTTAAGGTCACCTGGGCATCGTTCTATATCATAGGCGTACCCATTGGTGCTTTCATCAGCGCAAAGATCCTGAAGGAGTTCAACTGGAAAACACCTCGTGACGCAAAGGAGCTGCTTACTGTGCTCGGCGGCAGCGTAATGATGGGTTTTGGCGCGGCTGCTGCGGGCGGCTGCAATGTCGGGCAGGCGCTTACTGGCGCCACGACACTGTCGATCGGCAGTATTGTTGCAACGATTGCGATCATTTTGGGCAACTGGACCATGGTCTATTTCAAGTTCATCAAGCCCATGCAGGATATGGACGAATAAGTATTTGTATTAAGTTGATTTCATGCATGGCCCAGAGAGCTGCTGTGCCTACTCTGGGCCATGTTGTATGCTGTGTATTTTCCGGCTTGCTCTTGCTATTTCAGCTTATCAAATTCCTGTTTGAAATAATCGAGCGTTTCATCGTCGTAGATGCAGAATTCCACGACCGTCAGGCTGCTCTCTTTATGTTTTTTCAGGAAGTTCACAGCTTCCCCTACCAGCAGCTTTGCACACCCTCCCTTGGGGAAACCGAAGATTCCTGAGCTTATTGCAGGAAAGGATATGGTTAACAGTTTTTTCTCTGAGGCGAGCGCGAGACTTTTTGCTACAGCGCTTTTCAGCTTACTCTCCTCATCTCCCTCTCCCATCCTTGGCCCCACTGCATGAATAACGAACTTTGCCGGCAGCTTGCCCGCACCGGTCATCGCAGCATGTCCCACAGCCACCGCGCCGATCTTGTTGCTCTCATCCTGGATTACCTGACCGCCTTTGCGCACGATCGCACCTGCCACGCCGCCGCCGTGCTGCAGCGAGGAATTTGCTGCGTTGACAATAGCATCTACATCCCGATGCGTGATGTCACCCTGGATCAGGCGCAGGGTCTTTCCGGCAATGGTGTAATGAGCGATCATCTTCAAAATGGGTACTCCCTCTTATTCTCACTTTTGCTGTCTATGTTACAATGATACAGTAAACCAGCTATTTATATATTCTTTTGGTGTTTAAATCTATTTTAGGGAGGCAAGTATTCCGCAACTTTACGGTCATCTCTCCGGTCTGAAGCGCGGTCAGATCCACGGACTGGAAAGGATCTACCGCCGGCGCATACATAACGAAATCGTTACCGTCGAGCTTGCCAAATACCTTGCAGCGGCATCAGCCGAACTGAAGCGACAGATTGGCATACTCGTGACCCGGAGGGGAGAAATAAGCCATGTAATCGTAGGGGAGGCAAAAGGCATTTTTCTCCCGAATCTTGACGACTTTCCGCTTGGCAGGAAGCCTTTGCGTGGTCTCAGACTGATCCATACACACCTCAATAATGAACCGCTCAGCCGTGATGATTTCACTGACCTTTCTCTGCTGAGGTTCGACGTCATCGCTGCGATCGGCGTTAAGGATGGGCAGCCCGACAAACTCTACATCGCCCATCTCGACCCCCGTGGCGGGATGAAGCCACACAGTGTATTGCCACCGGAAGATATCCATTCCCTGAGTTTTGATTTTGATGCCTTTGTCAATTCCTTTGAGGAGGAGGCGGAAAAGGTCCGCGTACTCGACCTGCGTTTATCATCCGACAGCCGCGATGCAGGCGGTCAGAAAGAGCGGGCCATTCTCGTGAGTGTATCAAAAATGCCGAAGTATGAGCAGGAAGACTCCATGGAGGAACTCCGGGAGCTAGCACAATCAAGCGATGTCGTAGTCCTCGATACGGTTATCCAGCGACCCAGAGAGATTAGCTCCCGGCACCTCATGGGAGAAGGAAAGATTAGGGAACTGGTTATCAACGCCATGAACAGGGGCGCCACGCTTCTGGTATTTGACCAGGATCTGTCCCCATCCCAGATCAAGACGGTCAGCGCCATGACCGAGCTAAAGGTTATTGACCGATCTCAGCTTATTCTCGACATTTTTGCCCGCCGCGCTCACAGCAGGGACGGCAAGGTGCAGGTTGAGCTTGCTCAGCTTAAATACCGGCTGCCGAGACTTGCAGGAAAAGGCACTGCCATGTCCCGTCTTATGGGTGGCGTTGGTGGCAGGGGGCCTGGAGAGATGAAACTCGAGATAGACAGGAGGCGAGTCCGGGAGCGGATCAACCTTCTTGAAAAGGAACTGATGATGCTGAGCGAGGCGAGGCGGCAGAGAAAAGCACGACGGTTGGAGAACCGGCTGCCGATCGTTTCGATCATTGGGTACACGAATGCTGGCAAATCAACGCTCCTGAATGCGCTTACCAAGAGTGACACCTTTGTTGAGGATAAACTCTTCGCGACCCTGGACACGGCAAGCAGAAGGCTCAAATTTCCCCGGGACCGCGAAGTGATCATTACAGATACCGTCGGCTTTATCAGGGACCTGCCAAAGGATCTCATGGCAGCATTCAAGGCCACGCTTGAGGAGCTCGAAGATGCTGACCTGCTTCTGCATGTTGTGGACGCATCCAACCCGCGGTTCGAACAGCAGATCGCATCGGTCGAAAAAATACTCACTGATCTGAACCTTCTCGGCAAACAGAGGATCTATGTATTCAATAAGATCGACCGCATGAGCAGGGAAGAGGAGGAAAACCTCCTGCTCCGTTATGATGCGATCACGATCTCAGCGCTCGACCGGAAGACGTTCCCGCGGCTCCTTGGCGTTGTTGCAGAGCACATCTTTGATGAAAAATTGCCTCAATCAACGGTATAATAAAACCTAATGTTGCATTGCAGCAGATCCCGAAGGCATTCGGGACAATGACAACATGATTACATTGAAGCTCACGTAAGCGCAGATATTACCAATAATGTGAAACTAATTTAAACAGGTTTTTTCGGAGGATAGATGGAATTTACGCCAAAATGGATAGCATGGGAGATTACGCGCAGATGTAACCTGCGCTGTGTGCACTGCCGTTCTGCATCAGAAATGGAGATGAAGGGCCACCCTGATTTTTCGACGGAAGAGGCCTACAGGGTCCTCGACGATATCGTCAGCTATGCCACACCGGTTGTAGTTCTTTCAGGCGGAGAGCCGCTCACCAGAAAAGATGTTTTCGAGATCGCGAAGTATGGGACCGGCAAAGGTCTCAGAATGTGCCTTGCCACGAACGGCACGCTCGTGACCGACGATATCTGCGAAAAGATCAAGCAGTCAGGCATCAGGATTGTTTCCCTCAGCCTTGACGGGGCTGATGCCGCCGTGCATGACGATTTCAGGAGTGAGAAAGGCGCCTTTGCAGGGACCATGAACGCTGCAAGACTTTTCAAGAAACACGGCATTGAGTTCATCATCAACTCGTCGTTCACCAAGAGAAATCAGGAACAGATCCCGCTGGTGTACAAGCTTGCAAAGGAGCTCGGCGCCACCGCGTGGTACATGTTCATGATCGTCCCCACAGGCCGCGGCGAGGAGATCATGAATGAACTCATATCCAAAGAGGACTATGACAAGATCCTTGACTGGCACTATGACATGGAAAAAGAAGAGGACCTGCTTCTGGTCAGGCCTACCTGTGCTCCTCATTACTATAGGGTAACGCTTCAGAGGGCAAAAGAGGACGGCGAGAAGTTCAAGAAAAGGACGCTGAAATTTTCGACCGGCGGATCCAAGGGATGCCTTGCAGGTCAGCTTATCTGCCTGATCGATGTTGACGGCAATGTTCTGCCCTGCAGCTACTTCAACCTGTCTGCAGGCAATGTGAGAGAGCAATCATTCAAGGAGATCTGGGAGGGTTCTGAACTCTTTAAGGATCTCCGTGATTTCAAGAAATACAAGGGCCGGTGCGGTTCCTGCGAATTCGTCAATGTCTGCGGCGGATGCAGGGCGCGGGCATATTCTGTTTACGGAGACTATCTCGAAGAAGAACCATTCTGCAGCTATAAACCGAGAAAGACCGTAACGCGTGAATCGTGATGCGTGATCAGTCAGGCGGGAAAACAGTGAGAACCAGGAAGCAGAACAGAAAAACCAAGATGACGGAGGAGAAATGAACGATACATTTTTGAAGGCATGTCGCGGAGAAAAGGTGGACTATACCCCGGTCTGGCTGATGAGGCAGGCCGGCAGGTATATGCCGGAATACCAGGAGGTGCGTTCAAAGGTCGATTTCCTGACCCTCTGTAAGACTCCGGAGCTTGCGGCCAAGGTTACGCTCCAGCCGATCGACATTCTCGGCGTTGATGCCGCGATCCTTTTCTCAGACATTCTTATCGCTGTTGAGGCCATGGGCATGCCGCTTGAGTTCCATGACAAGAAGGGGCCTGTGCTTGGAGACCCGGTCAGGACAAAGGCAGGCGTGGATAAGCTGATCATCCCTGACACAGAGGACAGCATGCCTTTTGTGCTCGATACGATCAAGATCCTGAGAAAGGAGCTGAAAGTTCCTCTTATAGGGTTTTCCGGCGCGCCCTGGACACTTGCGACCTACATTATCGAAGGAGGAAGTTCCAAGAACTTCATGCATACCAAGAAGATGATGTACCAAAACCCCGGTCTTTTCAAGGTGCTCATGGAAAAAATCACGGCAACGGTTGTTGAATATCTTTCTGCTCAGATCAACGCGGGTGCCCAGGCAGTGCAGCTCTTTGATTCATGGGCGGGCATCCTCTCCCCCTGCGACTATGAGAATGTTATCTTCCCTCATGTAAAGGCAGCCATCAAGTCGCTGAAGAAGTTCGATGTGCCGGTCATCTATTTTGTGAACGACTGCGCAGGTCTGCTCAAGATCGTAAAAAAATGCGGAGCAGATGTTATCGGCATAGACTGGCGCGTTGACATGGCAAAGGCTGCAAAGAAATTAGGCAAGAAATATTCGATCCAGGGAAACCTTGACCCCCTTGTGCTTTTCGCTCCGAAGGAGCATATCGAGGATAGGGTGAAGGATATTCTCTTCAAGGCAGAACCAGCAAGAGGTCACATCTTCAATCTCGGTCACGGTATTCTGCCGGAAACGCCTGTTGAGAATGCGATAGCCATGGTGGAGGCTGTTCACAAATACGGCAGAAAAGATTGACCATACGATAGGTTCCCTAAAAAATATCGGACATAAGGGAAATTATATTCGATGAACTTCTCGAAAACGCTGACGCGGCAGTTTGTCGTTATCAGCATCATTCTTCTTCTTTTTCTCGGCATTAACACATACTCTGATTTTATCTTTACCCATCGCATGAAGGGCAAGGCTGCCGGCATTGACCTTGCCAGTCAGCTGAAATCCAAGACCTTCGAGATGGCCTGGATAGCTGAACGTCTGGCGGAAAAAGAGATTGTCGGGATTGATGCACGGGAACTGCAAGACCTTCAAAAAGATCTTACCAACGCTATTGCGCACTATGACCGCATGCTTATTCATCTTAAGGCAGGGGATGCTGCTCTTGAGATTAAACCACTCAGCAATCCGGACTTGCTTCAATTGATCGAGACGATTTCAGAGAATTGGCGGGGTGCCATGAAGCCGGTTCTTGTGAAGATAACTGCCCTGGAGGTGAATACGCCGGAACGGCAGAGGCGAGAACTGGTTCATCAGTATGGGGAAAGATTATATTCGTCCGGCGGCAATGTCGATCGTCTGGTCAGTCTTCTGCTTTTGGCGTATGAAGAAGATATTCGAAAGTTTGACGTATTCGGGTTGTGTGTACTCGGGATCTTCTGTGTTGCAGCGATTATCATGATCATGTACATCAGACAAAATATCGCCAAACCGGTAAAACGATTTGTTCAGGCGGCCCAAGAGATCGAGAAGGGAAATTTCGATGTCCGGATTGAGGTGACGAACCGGGACGAGATTGGGGAACTCGGTCAGGCATTCAACCGCATGGCTGACGAGCTTGCAACTGCTTTTGGCCAGATCATGTGGCACTCGGAAGATGTGATGTCGCTGAACAGGGCACTGAACAAGTTTGTCGGCCTTCAAAAAGAGGATGATCTCTATCAGACTATATGCGACCACGGACGCGAGCTCTTCGGACTCAGGACCGCATGGCTCGGCCTTCTGAATGACGATGATCGTAACATAAGGATCGTTGCCCGCTCGGGATTTGACGATGGCTTGTTGTCTCGTGCTACGATCACCTGGGACGATTCAGTATATGGCATGGGACCGGTGGGGACCGCGATAAAGACGAACTTGCCTCAGATCATCAATGAGTTGGAACTTGCTGATCAGTCGCTTCCCGGGATCAGAGAGGCCCTGAGTCAGGGGTACAGATCCTGCATGGCCCACCCCCTGATCTGCGCGAACTGTGCAGTGATCGGTGTGATGGTTTTTTATAGTGAACAGAAGGAACACTTTACCTCTAATATGGCTGAGCTCTGTCAGATATTCGTGAACCATGCAGCCTCGGTCATAGAAAATGTGATCCTGTTGAAGGATCTCGAAGCCAGGGTGCAGGAGAGGACTGAGAAGCTGCAGGACGCACTGCTTCTTGCCGAAGGCGCCAATATGGCAAAGTCTTCCTTTCTCTCCAATATGTCTCACGACCTGAGGACTCCCCTGAATGCCATCATCGGGTTTTCAGAGGCAATGTCACAGGGTATCTATGGCGAAATAAGGGCTGATCACAAGGAATACCTTGAATTTATATATCAAAGCGGTATGAAGCTCCTGAAGCTGATCAATGAGGTGCTGGACCTGAGCAAGATGGAGACTGGCAGCCTTGAGCTGGAATATGTTGAATGTAATATCAGCGAGATGCTGAAGAATGCCCTCTATATCTTCCGGGAGAAGGCAGTCAAACATCGGATTCAGATCACGTTAGACGTTGCCGAGGACGCAGGAAAGCTGACCGCTGATGCGACCAAGATCAAACAGGTGGTTGTCAACCTGATTACGGATTCGATCAATGCCACACCTGACGGCGGGACTATCCTGATAGAGGCTTCCCGGCTGAGCAGCGGTTGCACTGTCTGTTCCGGTATTTTGGAGTCAACAGCTATAGCTAACCAGAAACGGATGATAGAGCGGGATTGCATTCAGGTTGCAATCACTGATTCACGGCTGGCCATGACCGCTGAAGTGCGTTCGCGGTTCTTTGATCCCTATAAACAGTTTGATACCACGCTCGAAAGAAAGCAGGATAATGTAGGCCTGCTGTTGAGCAAGAG
The DNA here is from genome assembly GCA_964461065.1 of uncultured Nitrospiraceae bacterium. Lineage (GTDB taxonomy): Bacteria > Nitrospirota > Thermodesulfovibrionia > Thermodesulfovibrionales > UBA6898 > UBA6898. The sequence goes on along the minus strand of CAYWRK010000029.1, from coordinate 6,842 downwards.
GTATGTGGAGCTTCATGGCGGCAGGATATGGGCAGAGGGTTTAACAGCAGAACCATCTGCTGACGGCTCAATACATGGCAATAAGTTTATTTTCGTATTGCCAGAGCGGCCATGACATGATAGTCTTAGAGCAATCAGGGAGATACAGCAATAAGGAAGGTGTGATTCATGGGTGATAAAAAGAAGATCTTGGTGGTCGATGATGAGGAGCAGAATGTCAAGCTGCTCAGTTCCCTGTTAAAAGCAGAGGGATATGAAACCGAGACTGCTGCCAACGGCAGGGAGGCGGTCGAGAAGGTGAAGGTAGTTTCTCCTGATCTGGTGCTCCTGGATATTATGATGCCTGACATGGACGGGTACGAAGCCTGCAGTCTGATAAAGAATGACGCTGGGTCCGCGAATATTCCGGTGGTTATCGTCACAGCGCTCAGTGATCGAGAGTCGAAACTCCGGGGCCTTGAAGTTTCTGCCAACGAATTTCTGACCAAGCCTATCGACAGGATCGAGTTGATCCTTCGTGTAAAAAATTTGCTGAGGATCAAGGATTACGAGGACTTCATGATCAGCCACAATCAACGGCTCGAGCAGGAGGTTCGTAAAAGGACCTATGAGCTTCAGATCGCGATGGACGATATTGAATCTGCCCATCAGGAGATCAAGAGCAGCTACATAGAGACCATCTACCGGCTTACACTCGCTGCCGAGTTCAAGGACGAGGATACGGCTACGCATATCAAACGTATCAGTTACTACTGCAAGATCCTGGCTCATCATCTCGATCAATCCGAAAGCTTTATAGAAACGATCTTTTATGCAGGCCCGATGCACGATATCGGCAAGATCGGCATTCCTGACCATATCCTTCTGAAGCCGGGCAAGCTCACCGCAGAAGAGTTTGATGTTATTAAATCGCATACGACTATCGGGGCAAAGATCCTGTCCAGATCATCGTCAGAATTCCTGGCTGCTGCAGAGGTCGTGGCGCTGACGCACCATGAGCGATGGGACGGCACCGGTTATCCGCGTGGGCTCAAAGGAGAAGATATCCCCCTCATGGGAAGGATCATGAATATTGTTGACCAGTATGACTCGCTGCGGTCCAAGCGTCCGTACAAGCCCCCGTTCAGTCATGAACAGGCCTTTGACATAATCGTAAAGGGCGACGGTCGTACAAAGCCCGAGCATTTTGATCCGAAGATACATGGCGCCTTCTGTGAAGCTGCGGATGAGTTCAACCGCATATTTGAGGGGTATCAAGACTGACCTTGGAATCAGCCACGAAACCTTCCATAGGAGTTCTGCTCCTCAATCTCGGCGGCCCTGACTCGCTTTCTGCTGTGAGACCGTTTCTCTTTAATCTCTTTTCCGACAGGGATATCATCAGGCTTGGCCCTGCGTTTCTTCAGAAGCCCCTGGCATGGTTGATCTCATCCCTCAGGTCATCGAAGACCAGGGCTGCCTATGCTCTCATAGGAGGGAGGTCCCCGATTAGGGAGATTACGTTTGCTCAGGCAGGAGCTCTTGAAGCTGTTTTAAATGAATCACCGATCACGGACCACGAATTACGAATTCCCGTTTTTGTCGGGATGAGATACTGGCATCCGCTTCTTGAGGACGTCGTGAAGGAGATCCATGAACAGGGCATTGAAAAACTTGTAATCCTGAGTCTTTATCCCCATTATTCGGTCGCAACCACAGGATCTTCACTTTCATATTTAAAGAAGATCCTCACTGCATACCCCTCGATCAAAACCTTTGATATCATGTCCTGGTTCGACCATCCTCTGTATATTGACGCACTTGCAGAAAAGATCGAGAAGGGCCTAACGGCGTTTTGCTCGTCATCTCTTACCCCTGACATCGCACCAACTGACGTTCATCTTTTATTCAGTGCGCACAGCCTTCCCAAAAAGTTCGTTGAGGAGGGAGATCCTTATGTTGACCATACCATGGCAACCATCAAGGCAGTGACGGCACGATTCGGTAATCCCTGGAAGCTCTCCTATCAGTCAAAGAGCGGTCCTGTGGCATGGCTTGAGCCGTCCACAGAGCAGATGCTTGAGGAGATGGCATCGCAAGGAGTCAAGAGCTTGCTTGCCGTACCAATCAGCTTTGTCTCTGACCACATCGAGACCCTGTATGAAATTGATATGCTTTACAAGGAGATGGCAGCCGGATTTGGCATAAGACTTGAGCGGGCTGAGTCTTTGAACCTGTCCCCTGCATTTATCTCTGCTTTAAAGGACATTGCTGTTCAAGGAATTAAGGAGGCAGGATGGAGAAAATAGCGATCATCGGCGGCGGTATATCAGGGCTTTCGCTTGCCTGGTTTCTTCTTGAGAAAGATTCTGCTGCTGACATTACGATCTTTGAGTCTGAACAGCGGCCTGGCGGGAAAATATGGACAGATAAGGCAGAGGGTTTTCTCTGCGAATGGGGCGTGAACGGATTTCTTGACAACAGGCCCAAGACGCTTGAACTCTCAAAGAAACTGTTGCTTCAGCCGCTCAGAAGCAATGACGCCTCTAGGAAACGGTATATTTATTCTGGCGGAGTTCTGCATCGGCTTCCCGAGTCTCCACCGGCATTTTTCTTGTCAAAACTACTGAGCCTGCCGGGCAGATTGAGGGTAATGGCAGAACCCTTTATTCCGGGCAATGCCAGGGATGAGGAGACCCTTGCAGAGTTTGCACGCAGACGATTGGGCAGAGAAGCGTATGAGAAGCTTATCGATCCTATGGCATCCGGCATCTACGCAGGAAATCCCGAGACCCTGAGCCTCAGGGCATGTTTTCCGAAGGTATATGATCTGGAGAAGAAATACGGCGGCCTTATCAGGGGTATGCTTAAACTCCAGCAGGAGAAGAAAAAACAGGGCTCTGCTGAAAAGGTGGGCGCTGGGCCTGGCGGGGTTCTTACCTCGTATTTTGACGGTATGGGAGAGCTGATACGTTCTCTCAAAACTCTGATGGCTGACAGACTGCGGCTTGGGTACAGGGCTGTGTCTATCGAGAGAAAGGGCAGCAGTTATATTGTTCATTTTGCAGACAATTCTTCCTTTGAGGCAGAGACGGTCATTGTTGCATCCCCTGCATATGCAGCCGCTGAGATGGTAAAAAATATTGACCGAAAACTCTCAAGCACCTTGTCTGAAATACCGTATCCGTCAGTCTCTGTTGCCTGTCTTGGATATAAGAAAGACAAGATCACCGCTAACCTTGATGCCTTTGGTTACCTCATTCCTTCCCGCGAGAAGAGGAAGATCCTGGGCACTCTCTATGACTCAAGCATCTTCCCGAACAGGGCTCCGGAAGGGTATGCTCTGCTGCGCATCATGGTGGGTGGTGCACGGGCATCGGATCTTGCAATGGAGCAGGAACCCAGACTGATGGAAATGATCAGGAAGGAACTGTCGGATATCATCAAGATCTCTACTGCGCCTGATTTTGTGCGAATATACCGGCACGAGATGGCTATCCCCCAGTACACCGTGGGTCATACAGAGCGGCTGAGGACCATTGACGGGATTCTGGCAAGGCACAAAAACCTCCATCTGACCGGTAATGCGTACCGCGGCATCAGCGTGAATGACTGCATAGAGAACTCTGCAAAGCTTGCGGAAAAGATTATTGAGGAATCTGCCTGAATGAGATACAATAGGTTCACTATATGAATTTTTCTGCATTCTTCAGGACTATCTTGACAAGGAGATTACATCGCATGAAAAAAGTATTGTCAGCATTGGTGGTTATCTGCGTCTGCATGTATGCAGCCGTGGTGGCAGCAGAAGTCAAATCCATAACTGTTACGAAAGAGGAAGTGAAGAAAATGGCCGCAACTAAAGCGGTCATCGAGACAAAATTCGGTAATATTACCCTGAAGTTCTTCCCGGATGTTGCACCCGGACATGTTAAGAATTTTCTCGAGCTTGCGAAAAAGGGTTTTTACGATAATACGATCTTTCATCGCGTTATTCCGGGGTTCATGATCCAGGGCGGCGATCCGAACGGCAATGGTACAGGAGGCCCGGGATATAACATCAAGGCTGAATTTAATGAAAAGCCACATAAGCGCGGCATTCTTTCGATGGCACGGACCGGTGACCCTAATGGCGCAGGTTCCCAGTTCTTTATCTGCGTAAAGGATTCTCCCGCCCTTGACAGGCAGTACACGGTCTTTGGTGAGGTGGTGAGCGGTATGGAAGTAGCGGACAAAATTGTAAACCTGCCGCGTAATGCGATGGACAAGCCGAACGAGCGGGTAGAGATCAAAGTGAAAATTATAGAGGAAAAACCGTAATACTCAGATACGATCACTATTAAGCAAGAAGGAGAATACATAATGGCAGAGACGTTCGCAGTCATTGAAACAAAGTTCGGCGCTGTTGAATTAAAGTTCTTTCCGGATGTTGCACCTGGACATGTAAAGAATTTTGTAGGATTGGCCAAAAACGGTTTTTACGACAACACAACCTTTCACCGCGTTATTCCGGGGTTCATGATCCAGGGCGGCGATCCGAACTCAAAGAATCCCGACAAATCGAGTCATGGCATGGGAGGTCCTGGACATACGGTCAAGGCCGAGTTCAGCGATAAACCGCACAAACGCGGCATTCTCTCGATGGCGCGGTCAGCAAATCCGGATAGTGCTGGTTCCCAGTTTTTCATCTGTGTGAAAGACTCCTCGTTTCTTGACAGGCAGTATACGGTGTTTGGCGAGGTAGTGTCCGGCATGGATGTCGTCGACCAGATCGTTAGTCAGCCAAGGGATGCGAGAGACAATCCTGATGAAAGAGTAGAGATGACGGTCAAAATCATTGAGAAATAGGAGGAGGCAAAGGTGAAAGAACAGGAAATCATGGCAAAGCTGTCACAGGAAAACGAAGAGTTTAGAAAAGTGAGTGAAGAGCACCACCACCTTGACATGCAGCTCATAGAAGTAGACAAAAAGGTCTATTTGACGCCTGAAGAAGATCTGGATCGCAAGAAGCTGGCAAAGCAGAAACTTCACCTTAAGGATAAAATGGCTGAGATGGTGAGGGATTATAAGAAGGCCCATCCGGACAGTTAGCAAGTAAATACGCGGATCAAACGAGTAGTAAGCAGTAGACAGTAGGCAGAGCGATCAGGATAACCCTTTGCTGCTTATTGCATACTGCTTACTGCTTTCTTTTTGAGAAGGAGGTTTCATGAAAAGTGATATTATCAAGAAAGGCATTGACCGGGTTCCGCACAGGGCCCTGCTGTATGCCACTGGCATTTCGAAGTCCGAGATGAACAAGCCGTTTATCGGCGTTGCTACAAGTTTTACTGATCTGATTCCCGGCCATACAGGGATGCGGGACCTCGAGCGGTTTATTGAAAAGGGCGTTCATACCGGAGGAGGGTATCCCTTTTTCTTCGGCATACCCGGCATCTGTGATGGCATTGCCATGGGACACAGCGGCATGCATTATTCCCTTGCATCCCGTGAGCTTATTGCCGATATGGTCGAGACAGTTGCCTCTGCGCATCAACTCGACGGGCTTGTGCTCCTGACGAACTGCGACAAGATAACCCCGGGCATGCTCATGGCAGCAGGCCGGCTGAATATTCCCTGCATTGTGGTGACTGCAGGTCCTATGTTCTCAGGTCACTATAAAGGCAGGCGGCTGAATCTCACCAGCGACACGTTTGAGGCAGTTGGCAAGTTCAGAAAGGGGCTTATAAAGAAGGACGAACTGGACAATCTTGAGATGTGCGCCTGTCCGGGAGCAGGTTCCTGCCAGGGCATGTACACGGCGAATACCATGGCATGCATCACAGAAGCTATCGGCATGAGCCTTACCGGATGTGCAACAGCCCTTGCTGTATCCTCAAAAAAACGGCGGATCGCCTTTGACAGCGGCAAAAAGATCGTTGAACTCGTGCAGAAGAATATCACCCCCAGAAAGATCATGACCATGAAGGCCTTTGAAAATGCGATCATGGTTGACCTTGCCCTGGGCGGTTCGACCAACACGGTGCTTCATATACCGGCAATAGCTCATGACGCAGGCATAAAGCTTCCGCTTGAGACCTTTGACAGGCTTGCTAAGAAGACGCCGCATATCACTGATATGCTGCCCGGTGGAAAGAACTACATGGAAGACCTTGATTACGCTGGCGGCATTCCTGCTGTGCTCAAGAGACTTAGAAAGATGCTGAACAATACGATAACCGTAAACGAAAAGACCGTCCACCAGATCGCTGATGAGGCTGAGATCTATGATGAAGATGTTATCCGCTCGATCGACAAGGCACACCACAAGCAGGGAGGTATTGCCATACTCAAAGGCAATCTGGCTCCTGGAGGTGCTGTTGTTAAACAGTCCGCAGTGAGCGAAAAGATGATGCAGTTCGAAGGCACTGCAATTGTTTTTGATTCCGAGGAAGCTGCAATGACCGCTATCCGAGGCGGCAAGGTGAAGGCAGGATATGTTGTTATTGTCCGGTATGAAGGCCCTAAAGGTGGCCCTGGCATGAGAGAGATGCTCGCACCAACAGCGGCGATCGCAGGCATGGGCTTGAGCGAGTCTGTAGCGCTCATCACCGATGGAAGGTTCTCTGGAGGCACGCGCGGCCCCTGTATAGGCCATGTATCGCCTGAGGCGATGGAGGGCGGCCCTATTGCCATTGTCCGCAATGGCGACAAGATCAGCATTGATATTGCGAAGCGGAAGATAGAGCTGAAGCTGAGCGCTCAGGAGATAACGAAGAGAACAAAGGCCTGGAAAAAGCCATCTCCCAAGATCACAAAAGGCTATCTATCCCGCTATGCCAAGCTTGTGAGCTCGGCCAATGAAGGAGCTATCGTGCGCTGAC
>CAYWRK010000028.1:0-29748 GCA_964461065.1 uncultured Nitrospiraceae bacterium | reverse complement strand
CATATATCATGGATATCTTCAACCTGCAGGGCGATCCAGCCTTGAGGTTGTGGTAATGGGGCAAGGATCAATGAATGAGCAGAAGGCGATGATGAAGGAAAAGGTCTTTGCAAAAAATAAGGATATCGTCACCCGCAAGATTACCGGGGAGCTCTTCATTGTTCCGGTCAGGGGCAAGCTGGCTGATATGCAGAGGATTTTCACCCTGAATCCGGTTGCTGAATACATCTGGGATTCCCTTGACGGCCAGACAAGTATTGAAGACATCAGCAAATGCATCATGGCAACGTATGATGTCGAAGACGAGCAGGCAGATGCTGATATCAGGGATTTCATCACAGAGCTCCTGGATGCAGATCTGATCAGGGGATAAACTGAACTATGGAATGTTTGGAAACCACATACCTTGACAATATGCAGTATCTCCGGGACTTTGCAACAAGGTCAGCCAGGCTTCGTGTGCCGCTTTCCGGCAGTCTTGATCTGACTCATCGCTGCAACCTTAGGTGCCTCCACTGTTATACAGGAGATCATGTTTTCGATATGCCTGTTGCAGAGATGGATACCACGAGAATTTTATCGCTGCTGGACGAGATCTGTGATGCAGGCTGTCTCTATCTCCTGCTGACTGGGGGAGAACCCCTGCTCAGAAAAGATTTTCCTGAAATCTATCGGTATGCAAAGGAAAAAGGTTTTCTGATAACTGTATTTACGAACGGCACACTGGTATCAGACGAGATCGCAGCACTTCTTCAGGAACTGCCACCCCGCATGGTCGAGATAAGCGTATACGGCGCTACTGAACCAACCTATGAAAGTATTACCGGAGCAAGTGGCTCATACCAACAATGTCTGTCCGGGATTAGAAAGCTGCTGGAACATAAGATACCGGTAAGGTTGAAGACCGTTCTCATGACCGCTAACAGTCATGAATTCCATGAGCTGGAACGTATGTCAGAGGACTTCGGGGTGAAATTCCGTTTTGATGCAGCCATATTTCCCCGCTTGAATGGAGATCAGTCACCTCTTGACCTCCGGGTCTCGCCTGCCGAGGCAGTGGATAAGGAATTATCTGACGGCGAAAGGGTGACACAGTGGGAAAAGTTCCTCGCAAATCATCGGATTGTCTCTTCATCTGATGATCTCTATCAGTGCGGTGCAGGGCTCACAGGATTCCATGTGGATCCCTCGGGAAGTCTGCGCCCCTGTCTCATGACGACCAGGCTTTCGTATGACCTTCTGCAGGGAAGTTTCTCCTCAGGATGGAAGGAGATAACAACGCGCATCAGGGAGAAGAGAACAGGCAATGATTTCGCCTGCAATACCTGTGAACTGAAGCTGCATTGCGGGTATTGTCCAGCTTTTTTCGAGCTCGAAAACCAGGATGATCAGGTGCGGTCTGCCTACCTCTGTGCCATGGGGCAAAGCCGCCGCGAAAAATTACAAATGATACGTTCAGAAGGAGTTCAGCATGCATAATGACAGCAATGAAATAAAGAGCAAACAGGTGTATGAAAAACCGCGGCTCAGGGTGATAGAACTGGTCGCTGAAGAAGTGATGGGCGTTGGATGCAAGACCCTGGCGAGCGTGGGGCCTATCACGCTCTGCAGTGCTCTGAACTGTTTCAACACCGGCTCCTGAACAAACAGCATACTCAATTGCAGATCATTTCTCGTCAGTCTCTCCTGTTCTTGCATCGGCCTGGAGCTGATCAGCAATAACCAGATGAAACATTGTATGCATATGGAAATTGCCGGCATTGATTTCTCTGTCAGATCCCGGCATCCGCTCTCTGTCAGCAGGCTCCCTGATACGTACAGCCAGTTCATAAGAAGCGGAGATACGCCGGGCGGAGATATAACCATCAATGTCCGGATCGAGACAGGCTCGATGCCTGATACCACGAAGATGATAAAGATTTTTGACACTGATCAGTCATGGTCCATCTTCAGGCAAAATGATAATTACGTCCTATCTCTCAATTACCCTACGGCAAAAGGCCAAGCAATCTGGCTTGCAGCGTTTGACAGGCATTGCGATACCATATCGATCTATTGCAGTGACCTGCTTATCGAAAAAGTGGATGGGCTCACAACCTGCTTTAGTCCGCTGACCTATCCCCTGGACCAGATCCTGCTCATGCATATACTGGCAGCGAAAGGCGGCGAATTACTCCATGCTGCAGGTGTAGACATCGACAACAGGGGCTGCGTCTTCCCCGGCAGATCAGGTGCAGGCAAAAGCACCCTGTCACGTCTCTTGCTCCCAATGAAAATCGCAAAGATGCTTAGCGATGATCGCATGATAATCAGAAAAATAGACAACAGATTCAGGGCGTTCGGAACACCCTGGGCAGGAGACGTTGCGATCGGCGAAAATAGAAGTGTCACTCTTGAGCGGATATTCTTTATACATCATGCTGACACAAACAGAATAATCGATCTGTCACCAAAGGATGCAGTCAAAAGGCTTATGCCGGTCACCTCCATTCCGTGGTATGATGAAAGGGCAATGCAGAACATGCTTGCATTCTGTGAGGACATAGTAATGAACATACCTGCATATGAACTGCATTTCAGGCCTGATTCTGAAGTGGTTACATTTCTTGAAGACTTTATCGCACAGAACAATATCTGATCACGGTCTTAGACGTGCTGGTCCGTTGACTATGGCACAAATGATACCGTAGGATAAAAAGATGCAGAACGAAACATCTATATGTTTTAGGGAAATTGCCGGAGCAGTTTTGAGAGACGGCTCACAGCTCTCATTCCGGGCTGGGGGCAAATCCATGTCTCCCTTTATTCGTGACAGTGAAAAAGTCATCATTGAACCTCCAACCGGGTCGCTGCGCATCGGCGATGTTATTCTCTTTGAATCCGCAGAGCGGCAATTATTACTCCACCGCATTGTGAAGAAAACAGCAGATGGTTATGTGACAAGGGGCGATGCAAGCCTACTCAATGACTGTTCAGTTACTCATAGGGAAGTTCTCGGCAAGGCTGTCCATGTTGTTGGCGGTTTGAATTTCCACCTCAGGTTTCCCCTAAACACGCTCGTTGCCTTTGCGCTCCGTCTCAGGAGGTATCGCGTGATCTTTAATATGCTCAGGTTAGCTGGCAAAAGCCTCGTCGTTCCAGCTCGCAAAGATTGACACGGCTTATGATCCCTGCGATAATAATGTCATGAGATCGCCTAAGATCATGGCAGCAGCTTTCTCCCTGATCCTGCTCTTTGCTGGTCTGGCATTCGGACAACCGCGAAATGCTGACGAAGCATGCGATTCCCTAAAGGCCGGCATCAGGAGCGGAGCAGAACCGCGCTTTGCTCTCAGAGACGCATTTAAGGCAAAACAGGAATTCTGCCCGATCATACGCTGTGCTCTTGAGATCGGCATACCGCTCAAAGCAGTGCATCTGGCAGCACGAGACGCTGCCCTGCAGGACGATGTGGTAACCCGCTGCTCTACTTCATCCTGCAGCCAGACGTTCAGGCTTTTCGAGACAGATGAGGTCTGCAAGCTTATAAAGCGGGAGGTAGAGAGCGGTAAAGATGCTGCAATGGTAACGCTTGAAAAGCTCCGTCAGGGATATCAGGCCTGTACTATACTCAAGTGTGCTGTGGCTGCAGGTGCTGATCTTGATGCAGTAATCAGGGCTGCGCGTGACGCAAAAGTATCCGATGATATTATTTCACGCTGCTGCATGGACGGCTGCGCAGATCCCTATCGCTTAGCCAGGATACTTCGCGAAGCTGACCCGATCATTCCGATTGACCCGACAAAGCCGGGAGGCACAAGATCCGGGTATCTCAGCCCGTCGGGCTTTTAATTTTTCAGCTTATCAGGCTTCTCGTTTTTCTGTGATCTTCTTTCTACCCTCATCAGCCACTTTTGTGTGCCTCTACGTCATTGTTAATAATGCTTTTTTGATATTATTATGTAATAATATCAAGCATGGTATATGACAAAAAACAGATGGTCCTGGAGAAGAAAAGGTTCGCTTTTGATTATTCGATAATCATATCTGTGCAGGCGGTTCTTCTTGTTTTTACGCTCTTTTTTTGGTCCCCTAATACATGGGCTGCATCTGAATCTGCTGCTCAGATCGAAACCCTGACTGTTAGTATCCAGAAGAACAGTTCTCTCGATGAGCTTATTATTGCTTCAGGATATGGCATTGATGATAATAATACCTCCGCTTTCCTCGCTGAATTCGCAAATCTTAATCCTGACATTATAAGTCTGAGCGCTCTGACGCAGGGAACCGTTGTTAAGATACCTGCCACACACTTGAAAAAGATCGGTATTGAACAGTCTGTTATGGTGGGAAATAACTTACCTGACGGCATTGCCATTGCTCATGAATCGGCCGCTCCCTCAGACCTTCAGCCCGAAAAAACGGAGGCCAAAGCACCTGCTCAGAAGTTAGAGATGGGGCGCTTCAGTACTATGGAAACTGCAAAGGCCTATCTCCTGAATCTCATTGAAAGCGGATACACCGGAGGCATCGAGCAGCTGAAGGACAGCAGCGGACAGGTAGAGTATCAGGTGTATGTGGAGTTGTCTTCTGTGCCAGAGGCAGACGCAGGCTCGGAAAGTCTGACATGGTCTCTTCTCGGGACAAAGGGGAAGAACATACATGGTGCGGTAACCCTCACCGGTATCTTCACAGACAATGCCTTCAATGCCAGAGATAACCGTAAGAGCGACTTTTCCCTATTCCTCACACCAGAGGTCTGGCTGAATCTTCCGCGCACTGATAAAGCCAGTTCTTACGATAGTGTCTCCCCCCGATCTGCAGGCGGTCATCTCCTTGATACACTTTTGGGGGAGCGGCTCTTCGGATATCAGGCGTCACTCTACTATCGGGCTGACCTGCCTCTGATCACCGCAAAAACTTCACCCTACGGCAATGCTGTTACACACAAACTTGCGGCCGGACTGGCGCTCATTGGCAATAGGTTTTCTCTCGCCCTGTCAGACCAGTTCGAGAAATCCTATCAGGAGCAGGAAGCAGGCCGGATTTTTCGTCCAGATGCCGAAAGCCGCTATGATGCAAACCGCTTCAGCGCAAGCGCTTCCTATGATACAAGAAACCGCCTAATCTTCAGCCTTGACTATATTAACTTCATCACGAATTTTAGCAGTGAGAGCGTTGTGGCTCGTGACCGTCGCGACTATGGCCTTACCCCGGCTGTTCGATACAGGCTTACTCCTAAAATAAACCTGCTTGCAGAATATACATATTATGCTGTTTCGTATGACAGCAGCGGCTCATTAGACAGCAAAGAGCATTACCTCCTGGGAGGTGTCGAATGGAGACTCACCGAAAAGTCTTTCGGCCGTCTCAAAGCAGGATATGAGGTCAAGGACTTTGACCATGGAGGCAGTTACAAGGGTTACAGCTTTGAACTTCAACTGGAACACAGACTGACACCGAAAACACAGATAGCGCTGGCCGCATATCGCAAGACGAATGAGGCACGGGTTATAGGAACTGCCTTTGCGATATCAACTGGTGCGCGCCTTGCTCTCAGCCATATGATAACCGCCAAAATTGCTGCAGCAATCAAGCTTTCTTACCTGAGCGACCGGCATAGGGGAACTTCTCTTGCAGCGCTCTCGGAAACAGCAGTGAATGACGATATTTATCAAGCCGGCATTGAGGTTCAGTATTCCTTCCGCAGGTGGCTCAGGGCACGAGCCGAATACCTCTTCACGGTAAAAGATTCCTCAGACCCTGCCTTTGACTACCGCTCCAATACCCTGCTTTTAGGCCTTACCGGAGCCTTCTGAAGACGGTCTGTCCGGTTCTCTAATTCGCCGAAATGGTCTATAATCATACTGCAATGAAAAGATTAACCAACATTTGTCTTATCATTATATTCCTGATGTTCCCCGGAACTGCAGCGTATGCCGAACAGGATTACCTGATCGGGCCTGACGATGTGATCAAAGTGACGGTTTACAATCACCCTGACCTCACGGCTACGGACCGTGTGAGCGGCGAGGGCATTATTATGCTGCCTCTCATAGGCGATGTAAAACTGGCAGGCCTCTCGGTGGAGCAGGCAGCAAAGAAGATCAGTCTGCTTCTGAGCGACGGCTTTATCATGGACCCGAAGGTCTCGGTCTTTGTTGTGGAGTTCCGGAGCCGCAAAATTATGATCATGGGGCAGGTTTTCCGCCCCGGCGTCTTCACGCTCAGCGGCAACACAACGTTTCTCGAACTGCTGACGCTCTCAGGAGGCCTGACCAAGGAAGCTGGCGACAAGGCAACCATCAAGCGCAAGGCTATTGATGCGGGCAAAGAAAAGGAAGGTCTCATCACCATAGACCTCAGAAGGCTGATCGATCAGGGTGACGCGTCGCTCGATGTGTTGCTCATGGACAATGACAGTATCTACATTGCAAAAGCAGGGGTCTTCTACATCACCGGCGAGATACGGAAGCCTGACGCATATAAGCACGAGGAAGGCCTCACCGTGATCAAGGCTGCGACCATGGCCGGCGGATTTTCAGACAAGGCAGCGCCCGGAAGGATCAAGATCATCAGAAAAGTGGATAAAAAAGAGAAGGTGATCGAGCGGGCTGGAATGGATGAGGTGATCCTTCCTGACGACATCATAGTTATACCGGAGAGTTTTTTCTGATGTTCGAAGATAAAGAGATCCACCTGCGTGATTATCTGCAGATCGTCTTGAAGCATCGCCAAAAGGCTCTGCAGTTCTTCGGCATCGTCTTTGTGCTGACACTGCTCATCACCTTCTCGACCACGCCGGTCTATATTGCGACCACAAAGGTCCTGATCGAGAAAAGCGAACCTGCAAATCTTTCTCTCAACCCCTACGCAATGATGTATGATCCTGATTTCAGCGAGACCCAGCTCCAGCTTATCAAGAGTTTCTCGGTTGCCCAGCGCGTTGTCAGAATGCTCGGACTCGGCAGACGCGCTGATATCGAAGCAGACAGCAAGTCTGGAACGAATATTATTACCGGAACATTCAACTGGTTCCGCGACCTCATCTCCACAGTTCTCCATATCGGAGGAGCAAAGCCGGTGCCGGAAACTTCTGACCCTGTATTGGCAGACGCGCGTGCGGAGGATCCTGTCATGCTGTATCAGCAGGCCAGGATGATCAGCGGATCCATCACGGTAACGCCGATAAAGAACAGCAAGATCGTGAATATCAGTTATGCTTCAGCAGACCCGAAGATGGCAGCACTGATCGTCAATACGGTTGCCAAGGCCTATACAGACGAGGTCCTTGATATAAAGATGGGATCCTCACAGTATGCTCTGAAGTGGCTTACTGAAAAGGCAGATGAGGAGCGGGAGCGTCTCAACAAAACAGAGAAGGCGCTCCAGGAATATATGCGCGACAAGGATATCGCAACGCTTGAAAATAAGGTGACCATGGTACCTGAGCGCATGTCAGAGATCGCGATCAAGCTGGCGCAGTCTGAAACAAAGAGAAAAGAGTTGGAGACACTTTATAACGCGGTGAAGTCATACGCGGTGAATCCTGACGGTGCTGACGAGATCCCGGCCATTGCTGCTGATCCGGTGATGCAGTCCTTGCGGTCCCAGATCCTGAAGGCAGAGCAGACCGTTGGTGAACTTTCACAAAAATACGGTCAGCGCCATCCCTCTATGGTCACCGCAGCAAATGATCTTAATGTTCTCAGGGACAAGAAACGGGAACAGGTCAAGCGTGTGGTCGCAACGATCAGGAATGAATACGATATTGCCAGATCAGGTGAAGAGAACCTGCGCAGATTGGCAGGTCAGGCAAAATCTGAAACCCTGACCCTCGGAGAAAAATTTGTACAGTATGGTGTGCTGAAGCGTGAGACTGAAACGAGCAGGGAACTTTTCGGTGCGATCGTCAAGAGGATCAAGGAACAGGGTATCACTCAGGATATCAAGACCGTCACGGTCTGGGTGATCGAAAAGGCAGAGGTGCCTGCCAGCCCTGCAAAGCCGAACAAGTTCAGGAACATCCTGCTCGGCCTGGTGATCGGGCTGATGGGCGGTGTAGGACTGGCCTTTTTTATCGAGTATCTCGATAACACGGTTAAATCAGCTGAGGATGTTGAGCAGAGGTTCGACGTCCCGGTTCTTGGTACTATAGAACTTCTTGATGAGGAGAAGGGCTCGGCTGAGGATATTGTGCTGCGCGAACCCCATGCCAACATCTCCGAGAACTATCGGGCGATCAGAACGAGCATTATGCTCTCGACCGCTGATAGACCGCCAAAGCATATATTAGTTACGAGCATTGCCCCGCAGGAAGGCAAGACCACCACAGCCGTGAATCTTGCAGCGATACTGGCGCAGTCCGGTCATAACGTGCTGCTTATTGATGCAGACCTGCGCAGGCCGCGCCTCCGCAGGATCTTTGGGATCGAGACCGATTCCGGGCTGAGTACCTATCTTGCCGGCACATCGGACATAGAATTCTTTACGCCGGAAGGGGTCGAGCATCTGCAGATAGTGCCTTCAGGCCCTGTGCCTCCCAATCCTTCTGAACTGATCGGATCAAAGCATCTGCAGACCCTGGTTGCATCACTGGAAGAAAAATTCGATTTTATAGTCTGGGACTCGCCGCCGCTCTTTGCTGCTGCCGAGAGCCTTGTACTGAGCAAGATGATGAGCGGAACGATCCTTGTGACGCGCGCAGGCAAAACCACATACAAAGACCTTGAGCGAGGGATCAAATCTATCCATGATATCGAAGCCCGAATCCTGGGCATTGTGATCAACGGGCTGAATATCAAGGAGAACATGCGGTATAACTACCGTTATTATGGATACTACAGGGCGCAGGAACATGAACCGACCGAGAAGCTCCCTCATGAGTCCTGACAGGGGCTTTTTCTTTATTGTATTAAGGGTCTCATAATTGAAACTAGATCTATCAAAAAAATCCCTCCTAACCTCCCTTTGCCAAAGGGAGGTATTATTACTCCCTCTTTGGCAAAGAGGGGCGAAGGGAGATTTGTTCAATGCAAATCCTCTTTCGTCCCTGTTTATAATTGCTGAGTATTCTTGTTGCAAATTGCCAGCACTGGCGTGAGAAGTGTAACCGAAACTACTGTCTTCCGTATCTTCCTCGGCACATTGATATTTTCCCCTCTTGCGTTCGGTGCGGTCGAGACCTGGTCTCTCCTTATTATCGAGGCTGGGGTTTTCTCAGCTCTTCTCCTCTTCTTCTTTTTCATCAAGGCAGAGGAAAGACATGGTACCTTGAAGGTTCCTGGCCTGAAACCTCTTGCAGCGCTGCTCTGCTATATGCTTTTTCAGACCATTCCTCTGCCGCCGTCAGTCATAGAAAAGATCTCCCCTGCAACGTATGAGCTGTATCGCCAGTCGGTCTGGATCGCTGAACCCGGTGCATGGGCAACGCTCTCCCTGTATCCAAAGGGGACTGTTTCCGAGTTTCTGAGATTCTCCTCCTATGCAGGCGCATATCTCCTGACAACGCAGTTCCTGTCTGAGAGCAGCCGGTTCAGAAGAACCATTGATCTGCTTGTGGTATTTGCCACAGCACTGGCATTCTTTTCGATAATTCAGCATCTGGTTCCCAACGGAAAGATATACTGGCTCAGAGAACTTACGCAAGGCGGCACACCCTTTGGTCCGTACGTCAACCGGAACCACTTTGCCGGGTTGATGGGCATGCTCTTCCCCATCGTTATGGTGCGCTTCCTCCTTTCACGTCCTTCTTCACGTGAGGAATCGTTTCGCAAAAAAGTCTCTGACCTCATAGACAGATCGCTCAAGAATGTCCACCTGGTTCTGGGACTCGGTGCAGTTGTTGTGGCACTCTCCATATTCCTGAGCCTTTCCCGGGGAGGCATCCTGAGCCTCTGCGTCTCTCTCGCTCTTCTGGGCTTTCTTCTACGCAAACGGATCAGCTCCCGAAAGGGGCGGATGCTCCTCATTGCGACGGTCATTGTGATCTTGTACGCTGTCGGATGGTTTGGATGGACGCCTGTGTTCGAGCGTTTCAGGGGGATCAGAACCCCTCAGGGAGAGATCTCAGAACTACGCCTCGACATCTGGAAGGACAGTCTCAACATGGTGCGTGACTTCCCCTTTACCGGAACAGGCGCCGGTTCCTTTATGCATGTGTACCCGGCTTACCGGACAATACGCGGCGATGGGATCGCTGATCATGCACATAACGATCATCTCGAACTTCTGACCGATGGCGGCCTCATCGGGGCCTGCCTTTTCGCGTGGTTCATTGCTGCGGTGATGATACATTCTTATAAGGCCTTTCTAAAGAGAAAGGACCCGTACGCACGTCATCTCTTCGTTGCTGTCCTTGCAGGCGTCACCGCATTCCTTCTGTACGGCCTAACTGACTTTAATTTATCTATTGGTGCCAACGGTCTCTATCTGTTTCTGATGTTAGGTCTTCTGGTAAACGCTCCCAATATCAATGCTGCCGGAGAACAACAGCCCATGTTGGTTACGGGTAGATGTTCAACGCAGAAGATCATTGCTTGGGGATCAGCAGGACTTCTGCTTCTGAGCGTCCTGTTCAACACTGGACAGATGCTCGGCTCGCTGCTCCATACCGAGGCCTCTGCCATCTCCCTCACCAAAGCGTCTCCGGACAGACGAGCATACTATCGTGATACCCTTACCAGAGCCGCCTTGCTGGATCCCCTTGAACCTTCGCATTATTATCTGCTTGGTCGCGCACCTGCAGAAGGCTCAGACAGCTTCTCAGTTCGGCGCAATGGTCTCAGCGCATTACGCCTCTCCCCCTCAAATGCAGAATATCTGCAGGCGTTGGGAGCAGCACTGGATAAAGCAGGCGATACTGCGGCAGCAGGAAAACTCTTTGCTTCAAGCATTACCCGCGCACGGACCAATTCGGCTGTTATAAGGCAATATGGCAGTTTTCTCCTGAGTACCGGCAAGAAAGAAGAAGCCCTTAGTCAGTTCAGAACCGCACTTGCCCTTGAGCCGCAAAAGATAAGGGACTATACAACGTTGCTTGTGCTTGAAGGCCTGTCTGATCAGGAAATCATGGGCATCATGCCTGAAACGCCTGAGGCGTACATTGCCTTTGCCGAGTATCTCGATGCGACAGGCAGCACGGAAAAGGCGCTCTCTGCATATGAAAGGGCAGCTTTTCAACTGCGCGCCATGCGTCCGGAATCTGCTGGGATCTACTGGCGGATTTCACAGTTCGCAGCAAGGAAAGCACGCATCGAAGAGGCGCTCTCGATCCTGCAGCTTGCAGAAGAGCGTTTTTCGAAGGATATCGCTTTAACGTTTGCCATAGCAGGATACGATGAAAAGCTGGGCTACACAGATCAGGCAGTAGCTTCATATCGGAAGATTCTCGATCTTGATCCGGAAAACAAGAGGGCAAGAAAACGGCTGTGGGAAATTACCGGAGAGAGATCAGCCAAACCCTGAGGCGCTTCATTTTCCGTGCAGTTTCCTTTCCCAGTCCCATGCCGTTTTGATAATATATGCGAGGTCATCGTGGTTCGGCTTCCAGCCGAGTTCCTTCCTGATCCTTGCTGAGTCGGCAATAAGGGCAGGAGGATCACCATCCCTTCTGTGAACTTCACTGATCGGGAAATCAATACCTGTGACCTGCTTCACCATTAGAACAACTTCCCTTACAGAATAACCATGTCCATATCCACAATTGAAAACCCTGCTCATCCCTCCGCTGGAGAGATGTTCGAGACTAAGCATGTGAGCATCAATCAGGTCATCGACATGGATATAGTCCCTGATACAGGTGCCATCTGGGGTATCATAGTCAGCACCAAAAATACTTAATTCCTTACGCAAACCCAGGGCAGTCCTGAGTGCAACAGTGATCAGATGAGTAGCAGCTTTGTATTTCTGTCCAATCCTTGCAAGAGGATCAGCACCAGCCACATTAAAATACCGCAGTGCAACGTATCTGAGTTTGCTGAATCGGCTCACATCCTGCAATACCTGCTCAACCATGCATTTTGAAGCCCCGTACGGGTTAATCGGCAGGAGAAGCGCTGCCTCTGTCACAGGCACTTTGCTCGGTATTCCATATACAGCTGCAGTCGAAGAAAATATGAAATTATCCACGCCATGCCTGATGCAGGTCTCGATGAGATTCAGGGCATTGACAAAGTTGTTCCTATAGTATTTAGCCGGTTCCCTGACAGACTCATCGACCACAATATATGCCGCAAAATGGGCAACTGCATCGAATTTCTCAGCACGAAAGAGCTCATCAAGCATCGCCGTGTCAGCGAGATCAGCCTCAACCAGCCTGCCATACAGCATCGATTCCCTGAATCCTGTTGACAGGTTATCAACAACAACCACATCGTGGCCCTGCTCCCCAAGAGTCCTTACCATATGGCTGCCAATATATCCTGCGCCGCCGGTGACAAGTATTTTCATAATACTGCGTTTCTTCCTTCCACTGAATAAAGTATCGCTACTTTACCATGAATATAAGGCCCATTTCCTGTTGACTGCCCATGAAATCTGAAAAAATTGCTTTTTGAAGTGCCTTTTTTTTATGCTAAAAGAAATCAATTAACGGAGGTTACTATGTTGAATATTTCTGATAATGCAGCGGTAAAGGCAAAAGAGATTCTTAAGGCTGAAGGCAAAGAGGGCTGGGGTCTGAGGATATTCGTTCAGGGCGGAGGCTGCTGCGGTCCAAGCTACGGCATGGATATCGACGAGAAGGCTGCTACCGGAGATCAGGTCGTAGAGAAGAATGGACTGAAGGTTTTTGTCAATGACGAAACCTTTGCGAGCCTGACCGACAAGGAAATCGACTTTATCAAGACAGAGCAGGGTGAAGGTTTTGTGATCAATAAGCTTGGCGGAGCAGATTCCTCTTGCGGTACGGGCTGCGGTTCCGGCTGCGGCGGCGGTTGCGACTAATAGTCGCCTTATGTTCCCGTATCAGAGACCAAGAAGGCTTAGGAAAAACGAGACGATCCGGAGGATGGTGAGGGAAACCTCACTATCTCCGGATAATTTCATATACCCTCTTTTTATCACATTCGGCAAGAATGTCCGCAAGGAGATCAAATCCATGCCAGGCTGTTATCAGGAGTCTGTGGATATGGCCGTTAAACATGCTAAAGAGATTTTTTCTCTCGGCATACCTGCGGTGATCCTCTTCGGTATTCCTGAACATAAGGATGAGATTGGCTCCGGGGCCTTTGACCCTCACGGCGAAGTACAGAAAGCTATCAGGGCCATTAAGAATAAAGTGCCTGAGCTGTATGTTATCACGGATGTCTGCATGTGCGAATATACGAGCCACGGTCACTGCGGCGTTATCAAGAACGGTGAGGTCCAGAATGATCCGACGCTCGAGCTTCTCGCACGAGAAGCGGTCTCCCATGCAGAAGCAGGAGCTGATATGGTCGCACCCTCAGACATGATGGACAACAGGGTCGAGGCGATCAGGCTGGCCCTTGACGAGCAAGGATTCTCTGAGGTCCCGATTATGAGCTATGCTGCAAAATATGCCTCTGCCTTTTACGGCCCCTTCAGGGAGGCAGCAGAGTCAACGCCTGCATTCGGCGACCGGCGTTCTTACCAGATGGACCCGGCAAACAGGAGAGAGGCCATCAAGGAAGTCGCACTCGATATCGAAGAAGGGGCTGACATCATCATGGTGAAGCCGGCCATGACCTATCTCGATATCATCTCTGACGTAAAGGAAAGTTTTGATCTTCCGGTTGCTGCCTATAATGTGAGCGGCGAATACTCCTGCATCAAGGCTGCTGCAAAAATGGGCTGGATAGACGAAGAGCGGGCGATGATGGAACTGCTCACCTCGATCAAGCGGGCAGGCGCTGATCTGATCCTTACCTATTTTGCCAAAGACGCTGCAAAGGTGCTCAATAGATAAAGGACTTGGCCGTCCTGACAGGGCCCCTTAGATCCAGACAACCTTCTGGAAATCTTTCAATCCTTCAACAATATGGTTCGTTGTGCCGCGATAACCGACCTTTAGCTCTGCTTCAAGGTTATAGTATTTAAGGCAGGTGCCGCAGGAGAAGATCTCCACACCCATATCCGCCAAATCTTTCAGCACCGCGATGATCTCCTCATTGACCGTCGTCAGTTTCACTCCTGCGTTCAGAAAGAATATCGTGTGCGGAATTTCCTTCGTCACCTTCATTGTTTCGAAGAACCCCTTGACCAGCATTCTGCCTATCTCCTCCTCCTTGCCTAATGCATCAGTAGCAACAACCAGCATGAGATGTTTTTCCGTGTTTTCCATATTCGCCTCCTTTTCCTGAATTAATATATGCATTGATCCTGTTTCTCGATAACAACGATGACAGCGCTATGCCATCACCATACTGAAAAGAGCCTCCTTATATTCTTCACTTCTTTTGCCCATGTATCAGCCCTCTCAAGGGCATAATCCTGATAGGTCTTGACCACCAGTCCCTTTCCTGTCTCAGTAATCTTGACCGCTCCATCCTGGTCAGTTCTCAAGACACGTTTCCCCGAAAAAACCTCGAGCATCTCGGGCCGCGGATGGCCAAAGGAGTTGTCTCTGCCGACGGATATGACAGCGATGGCTGGCGATATCCCGGACAGGAACCGTTCATGAACAGACGACCTCCCGCCGTGATGAGGGACCTTCAGAACATCACTTTTCAGGCGCGCCCCAAGATGAGACAGATCATCCTCTGCCTCATCCTCGACATCTCCCACGAAAAGAAATGCATGGTTCTTTGCGTTTACTTTCAGAACCAGCGATGAGTTATTCTCCTCAATAAACTCATTCCCCTCCAGCGTGTAAAATTCCGGATAAGGATGCAGCACGGTCAGGCTGTACTTCTCACTTTCTATTATATCGCCCCGCTCAAGGCTTCGGTGTTTCATTGTCAGGACAAGCTCTTCAGGGTACTCCATGCGGCCATTGTCCCAAATCTCCTTTACAGAGAACTGCTTCAAAATGTAATTAACGCCGCCTGTATGATCGGGATGAGAATGGGTAATGACAAGGGCATCGACTGTTCTTCGGCCGAGATACTTGAGAAAGTTGGCTGTTTCATATCCGCCTCTGCCGGTATCCACGATGAGGACCTTCCCGTCAGGAAGTTCTACAACAGTAGAATCTCCCTGCCCCACGTCAAGAAAGGTTACACTAAGCTCCTTCGAGGAGAATAAACTTATTATTGCATAAAGCAGAAATGGCAGGAAGGGCAGGAGAAGCAATCTCTTCGTTCTCCCCCATGCGAGATAACAGAAGAACCCAACATAGAAAAGGACTACCAGTGCCAGGGGGAATGAAGGTATCCTTATATCCGCAAAAGGGATCTTCGCCATTATTCTCACAAGCCAGAGCGAAAGATCTGTTGCGAGCCCCACAAGAGGTCCAAAAATATAATAACCGGTGAGGAGATAG
Source organism: uncultured Nitrospiraceae bacterium (assembly GCA_964461065.1). Taxonomy (GTDB): domain Bacteria; phylum Nitrospirota; class Thermodesulfovibrionia; order Thermodesulfovibrionales; family UBA6898; genus UBA6898. The sequence goes on along the minus strand of CAYWRK010000028.1, from coordinate 14,327 downwards.
GCAAATGATGAGATAAGGGCCAGAGGCACAACAACAAATCCGATCAGCGGGGCAGCGATCAGGTTCGAAAGGGGCGAGACAAGAGAAAAATAATGGAAGTGATATGCTACAAGCGGCGCAGTGCCGATGGTTGCCGCCACGGTCAGCCTCAGGGAACTTTTCATAAATTCAGCCAATGCATTGTTCTTCTTCGGCTCTTCAATCTTCTCATCATTTTCCGCCGTGCGCTCTACAGAGAAGCCGATAAAAAAGACCGCGATGAATGAAAGCTGAAAGGTCAGGGTCATGATCACTGCAGGATCCCAGAGCACAAGCGCAACGGCTGCAAGAAGAACCGTATTGAGCCAAAATCCCTTTCTGCCCATCAGTAGACCAAAAAGAAAAAGACTGATCATCACAAAAGATCTGACTGCCGGTATGCTCCCGCCGGAAATGCCTAGATAGAGCACCATAAGGGGAAAGCAGATCACCGCCGCAACCTGTTGCGGGCTCAGGTAGAGGGTCAGGCGCTGAAAAGCGCTGTGCGGCAGCCTTCTTATCATAAAAAGGAAAAGAGTGAACATAACGACTGATAGAAGGCCAAAGTGAGTACCTGAGATGCTGAGGATATGGGCAAGGCCAGTTACATTGAAGGCGTTCTTCAGATCTTCGTCAAAATGGACCTCACCGATTGTCACTGCAGAAATTAAATCCGCACTATCCTTGCTGAAACGCCCCATGATGTAATCATGCAGAGAAGCCCGGTATCGTTCGAAGATATTTCCGAACACACTTTTTGCTTCTTCCTGCCCCAAAATCCCGATAAGGCGTCCGGTAAGAGAAACCCTTGCGCTGCTACCGGGGTTCAGGCGTGTTCTGTCCTTTCCCGTCTCCACAAGAAGCTCATAGGTGTCCTCAGTATCGAACTCCGCATCTGACCGGAGTCTGATCTTCTCATCCTCAAGAGCCTCGATCTCCTGCCCGGTCTCTTTATCGAGTGCCTTTTCGATAAGAAAGTTATGCGTATCAGGAGCAGATGAAGATGCGCTGTAATGGGGAAGAAATCTGCCTGTCAGGTCCATTTTTTTGTTCCAGGGCTGCAAAGGCTGCTCCGCAAGAGGTGCCCTGACCAAAGCATAAACAATCCCTGCGATAATGAAGAAAACCAATCTGCTTTTCTTGTTTTTTATAAGCCAGGCAGAAGATACAAGGAAAAGGGCAATACTGCAGAACAGAAAATATCGGGAGGTGAAGAAAAAGACAGCGCCGGAAAGAAAGCTGAGCAGAAACAGCATCAGGTCATCTTTTCTTTGATTACCTTCGCAATATTCCTGCCGAGCCTGTTGATCATATTCAGACTCTCGCCTTCAAGCATGACGCGTATCTTGGGCTCAGTGCCTGAGGGCCTGACAAGCACCCGGCCCTTGCCCGCCAGAGCTTTCTCAGCAAGCCGCACAGCATGTTCAATGGCAGGGAAGGAGCGGATATCCTGCCTCTTTTCAATCACAACATTGATCAGCACCTGAGGGAAAAGCTTAACCGGTGCTACCAGTTTCGAAAGCGGCAGATTCCGTGCCTTCATCAGATCGAGCACCTGAACAGCAGTTATCGGACCATCGCCAGTCGTATTGTGATCAAGAAAGATAATATGGCCTGACTGCTCGCCGCCGAAATTATAGTCATCAGTCAGCATCTTCTCCACAACATAACGGTCGCCGACTTTTGTCCTGAGCAACGTGACACCATGTTTTTTCAGAAATATCTCAAGGCCGATATTGCTCATGACCGTGGCAACAACGGTGTTTCTCCTGAGATCCCCGCGCGCGTTCATCTCAAGGGCACACATGCCCATGATCTGATCGCCGTCAACGAGCCTGCCCTTCTCGTCGCAGAGAAGTACTCTGTCTGCGTCACCGTCATGGGCAATGCCAATATCAGCCTTGTTCTTCAGGACAGCCTTCACCAAATCTTCCGTATGCAGGGAGCCGCAGTTGTCGTTAATGTTCGTGCCGTTCGGCTGGTCATGAATGGATATCACCTCAGCGCCAAGTTCTCGAAGCAGCCAGGGCGTTGTCTTGTACGCAGAGCCATTTGCACAGTCCACAACCACTTTCATGCCCTCGAATGTCACACCCTTTCTCAGCGTTGACTTGATGTATTCGATATATCTTCCTGTTGCATCATCGAGCCTGAAGGCCTTACCAACGTGCTCACCCTTTGCCCTGTATCGCTCAAGACCGTCATCTTTAACCAAGGCCTCAATCTTGGCCTCAATATCATCAGGGAGCTTGAAGCCGTTGTATGAAAAGAACTTTATGCCATTATCATAAAAAGGATTATGCGATGCAGATATCACAACACCCGCATCGATCCGGAGGGCGCGCGTCAGAAATGCTATGCCCGGTGTCGGAAGCGGGCCCACCAGGGTCACATTCATGCCCACAGAGCAGATGCCGGAGGTGAGGGCGCTCTCGATCATATAACCGGAAAGCCGCGTATCCTTGCCGATGAGAACCATGTTCCTTCCATGATGCTCCTTCTTCAGAACTATGGCTGCTGCCATGCCGACCCTTAGTGCTATCTCAGGAGTTATCGGATACTTGTTGACCTTGCCTCTCATCCCATCAGTGCCGAACAGTTTCATCTCTTTTTCTCCGCAACAGTTATCTTGATCTTCACTTTTGAAATATCAGCCTTTATGTTCGTTCCGGACGTATCGATGTCAAGCTCTTCCGTTATAAGACCCGAAATATGCGACATGTCAAACGGCTCAGTCTTGATCATATTGATCTTTTTCAACTCTGACTTAAGTCCTCTGATAACAGCAGTTCTCGGTTCAACAACAATGGATGTTACAGTTCCCTTCTCAGGTGAACCCAATAGATCCGGCTGAACAGTAACGGTCTTGAGCGCTATCTCTTCCAGCTTGACCCTTACCGAGGGAGGAGCAACATTTGTGACCGTCATCGCAAAGGGCAGTTTCACATCTTCCTTGTTCACGGGATAGACTACTTCACCGGGCTTAGCCTTTCCCAGATCAAGGAAAACCCTGAGGTCAGATGCGTTAAGGTTTTTCATGAACCGCTCCTGACCTCTCATAGTGAGTGTTACTGCCTTGACCGTACTGCTGGCAATGCCGAGTTCAGCAGGGATATCCTTAAACTCGAGCGGCACTTCAAGGGATATTTCAGACTGTCCCTGGGAAGTGACGAAAAACCAGAGACATACGGCTATCAGCACGGCAGAAATCTTAAGCCCGAAATTATCAAACAAACGATGGTTCACTTCTTGCCCTTCTTGGTCGCAAATATATCAGTCAGCATATCTCTCAGCGTACTCATGTCAAGCTTTCCTTCTATCTTGCCGCCCAGGACTATGGATATTTGGCCGGTTTCTTCGGACACAATTACCGCGACAGCATCTGTATCCTCAGTAAGACCGATACCTGCCCTGTGGCGTGTTCCGAATGACTTGCTCACTTCAGCGCTCAAAGTAATGGGGAGAAAGCACCCGGCAGCAGCAATCCTGTTGCCTTTGATAATCACGGCGCCATCATGGATCGGCGACGAGGGATGAAAAATGCTCAGCAAAAGTTCCCGGGAAACCTTTGCGTCAAGGGTCGTACCGACTTCAATGAAGTCCTTAAGACTCGTCTCGCGCTCGATAACAATGAGAGCGCCGATCTTCTTGTTTGCGAGCGAAACCGCAGCTCTGACAATCTCCTCATGAGACCGCAGCTCCTCAGCAGTTGTAAAAGAGGTCAGAAACTGAGTTTCCCCCATATGCGCCAGTGCCTTGCGGATTTCCGGCTGAAACAGAACGATAATAGCAAGAACAATCTGAGCCCAGAAGCTCTGGACAAGCCAGTCTATGGTAAACAGCTCAAGATGGCGCGAGGCAAAAGAAGCAACAAGCAGAACCCCAAGTCCAAGCAACATCTGGACAGCTTTTGTGCCCTTAATAATCAGAAGAAGACGATAAAGGATCAGCGACATCACAAGGATGTCAAGAATGTCAAGGATCCATCGGTGCTGTCTCAGGAGTTCGAGCATTGTATAAAAGAGCCTGCCTCTGCTTATGGAGATGGCATATTATATATTATGCCCTGCACAAAATTACAGAAGGGGACCGCTACCGATAGAAATATCTCTATTTTGACACCGTAATAGAGTTTTCAGCATCACACATTTGACAACTTAAGAAGCGATAAGGTATTTTATAGGACTGACGCGGGGTGGAGCAGCCTGGTAGCTCGTCGGGCTCATAACCCGAAGGTCAGAGGTTCAAATCCTCTCCCCGCCACCAAACAAATATAAGGGTCTGTGAAAGCAGGCCCTTTTTATTGCCCATTTTAAGGCATTCTGTAGCGGGTTTCGTCTTCAAAGCCTCTTCTGCTAATCTGAGCAGCCTATTCTATCTTCATTGTAGCTGATAGTGAGGTGCCTGCAGAGTCCGTCACTGTATACGTTATCGTGGCGGCAACCGAATTAGCCGCGACCGTTGCAGAAAAGGTCCCTCCGCTTTGAGACACATTTGAAGATGAAGGCGGGTAAGTGCTGTTGTCTGATGAAACAGAATACGGGGGGAAGCCACCTGTTATCGTGTATGTTGTAGAGCCGCCAGTAATCATATTTACGGAGTTTGTAGCAGGCTGAACGTCGAGCTTGCTGTTTACGGTTATATCTACGGAGCCAATCGTGGCGCTATTAACAGAAGCTCTAGCCGTGCACTTGCCGCTCAAGGGGGCAGTTACAGGCGCTGTAAAGTCGGCAGTGGCAACACCAGCGATGGTCAACGAAGATGAGGTTATGCTTCCGCATGACGCAGAAAAATTAACAGATGTACTGTCCGGCACCGGGTCTCCACTGCTGTTTCTTACATAGGTGGCAATAACCGCCTTACTGCCTGCAACTACAGCCTCAGGAGTGGCTGTAATGGAAGAATTCTTCGGAGAAACAGTAAAAACTGAAAGTATCGTCCGACCTATGGTCACCGAATCAATGACCGCGGTTACCGTGCATTGGGTGTCTGCGGTAACAACAGGCGCAGTAAACGTTGCATTAGAGACGCCGGCAAGAGCTGTTGAAGACAGAGACACTGTGCCGCACGTGGCGGAATAGAAAACTGCTGTGCCATCAGGCACATAGGTATCCATATTGGTCTTTGCCACGACCGTAATCAATGACTGCGCTCCTACAAAAACATCCTCGGGAGTCGCGGAAATAGCTGAAGCAGCGGCAGAGGCAGCAAAAGGGCGGAGATACAGAAGAAGGGCATTTTTCACCGTCCCTTCAGCAGCAGCTATGCTGACCGTTGTCGTCACATTCCGCAGAACAGCTGGTGTTACCTTTATCAGCATGAATGCCTCGCCCCTGCTGTCTGTCGTAACGGCAGTTCCCAAAGGAAATGTAACTTCGGAGCTGTCAGAGCTGAACGTGATGGTCTTTCCGGGTATTGCAGCTCCGTTCTTTGCTTTGTACACAACTTTCAGGGCCACCTGAGTATCACCGCTATGCTGAAGCAGGGTAACATCTTCAGGTTCATTGAAAATACTGTTATTATTCTTATCTGCATACAGACTGATCGTGTCCGTTTTCGTATTCGAATCAGACCCGCAAGAAACGATAAAAATAAGTATCAGAACAAATAATGTTTTTTTCAATGCTTTCCCTCCGCAAAGTTTTCAATAATTCCTGTTCCGGCTAACCGACAGCCAGAATATCACTTTTTTAGCACATGAAGAAAGACAAAGTCAAAGATGAAGTCAACCTCTTTTGATTGTTTTTCTTACTGCCCTCCCAAGCATGGTCTCCTGGGCTGAAATGGCGCCATAGGGGCAGACCTCAACACAGCAGTAACACCGGATGCATTTGTCATAATCGAACTTCAGGCCGTTTATCTGCGGCTCAATCGCCTTTGCCGGACAGTAGCGCCAGCACTCTCCGCAATGTCTGCAAAGCGCAGCATTGCAGACCGGCCTCTGAACGAGATGCTTTCTCATGAAGCCGTGAAGTCCTTTTGGCCCGAACACCAGCGGAGACATTGCTGGAAACTGCATATCCGTAACTGTTGGCAGCTCCCCATCAATAGCTATCTTTTCCGGCATAAGCCCCATGCGCGCTGCCGCTCTGTTCGTAGGCAGCTCATTTTCCCCTATTCCAAGCATCCTGCAGACAGCCATATCGAGCGCCACGGCATCATCGCTTGCCATGACCACATCGAGCGCCCTTGGCATACCGCCCCTGCCCGGCCCCTGCCCTTCCATGGCAAGGATTCCGTCAAGTATCGTGACTGCAGGCTTGACTGCTGCATAGATTTTGACAAGCAGCTCAGCAAACCTTTCCCTGTCAATGCCTGTTCTGAAGTGCCACTCAGGCTTTCTCATGCCCACAATGCAGCCGAATATATTTTTCACACCAAGGGTCAGGAGCATCTGGGTATGGGTCTTGAGCTTGGGAAGATTGATAACAATGTCAGCGTTCATTGCATCAGCAGAAATCTCTATTTTCTGGAATGGCGGACCGACATCCACGGACACAGACTCCTTAAAGGGCCGGCATTCAACAGCCAGACCCTGCAGCGCCTCTGCAATGCCGCTCTCCCTCATCACCTTGTCAAAGGTTCCCATAGCAGGACTATCAGATACCTGGGGCAGACCGCCGCGCTCAAGCACATATTCAACAACTGCCCTGACGATCAGAGGATGCGTGAGCATAGCCTTGTCCGGTGAAGCAGGTGCAAGGAGATTCGGCTTTATGAGAACACGGCTGTTCTTTTGGATTGCGCCATGATCCAGCGAACTGAGGAGGCTGAAAAGAAGAGGTTTTAACGTCTGATAGGTATACGCTGCCTTCCTGACAAGAACTTTTGTCAAAACAGGAGCCTATGCGGTCTTTGCCGGCAGCTTTTGCGGCAAGCGGACCGTGAAGGTGGTGCCTTTGCCCAGCTCGCTCTCCACCTCTATCCTGCCGAAGTGGTCCTGGATAATGCGGTAGCTGATCGAAAGGCCGAGGCCGGTCCCCTTCTCCTTCTTGGTCGAAAAAAAGGGCTCAAAGATACGCTGCTTAACCTCGCTCGAAATACCCTGGCCCGTATCGGAGAAGCTGATCATGATATACTCGCCAAGGGTAAAGGTTCTGATGGCAATGCTGCCACCATCAGGCATCGCGTGGATAGCATTCGTAATAATATTCAGGAAGACCTGCTTCAGTTGATCAACATCACCTATGGTCACCGGGATGTTGCTGTATTCCTCGGTAACCTTGACCCTGCCCATGCGGGTCTGCGAGGACGAGAAGACAACAACGTCCTTAACTACAGCATTGATGTCCACCTCAGTCAGATAAAGAGGCTTCTTTCGTGCAAACCCAAGCAGCTGCTTAACAATATCCCTGGCACGCAGTGATTCTTTCTCGATAATATCAAGGCTTTTCCTTATGGATTCAATATCATCGTCTTCCTTGGAAAGTTCCGCAAATCCGATAATACTGGTCAGAGGATTATTGATCTCGTGCGCAACATTCGAAGCAAGTTCTCCGATAGCTGCCAGCTTTGCGGACTGAATAAGCTGTTCCTGGGTCTCTCTCAGTTCGGCCATATTATTTTGCAGGTTACGGTAAAGATCTGCATTCTCCATGGCAACCGCCATATGGTTAGCAAGAATGATAAGGATCTTGGAGTCCTCATCAGTGAAATATCCCTTTTTATCAGAGACACGAATCGCACCCAGGATCTTTTCCTTGGTAAGAAGCCACGCAAGCATCATATTGCTCTCATGCTCCTCTTTGGGAACAAGAGTGCTGAACAGTTCGACATGGCTGGCATCGTTAATGACAACAGGTTGGCCCTCTGATTTCTGATACAGGTCAACGACCCTTTCAAGGGGCATCTGCATTGCAGCCCGTAAGCTATCGGATGTCGGCCCTGCAGAGGCAAAAGGCACGTAGATCTTCTGCTTATCATCAAAGAGCAGGAGGATCGTCTGCTCCACCTTCAGGATGTCCGAAATATTTACACAGATCTCCTGAAATGCCTGCTCCATCTCAAAGATGTCATAAAACGAGAGCGTGACTTTATACAGGCCGGACAGCTGCTCAATGTAATGCTCTGTCTTGTCATGCTCTGTCTGAAGCGCAGCACTCATGGCATTGAAACTGTTTGCAACTTCGCCGAATTCAGTTTTGTCTTTGTAACCGGTCTTGTATCCCAACTTCCCTGCAGCGATCATCCGGGCGGCATTCACAAGCTCATACACAGGCGTTGTTATCTGCCGTGTAAGTGTTGCAGCAATACCCAGGGCAAGAAGCAATGATACAAAAAGGGTAATGACAAGGATGATTCGTGACTTTTTAATGGCATTAACCGCTTCGATCGTGCGGTTTCTGAGAGTCTTATCCGCAATCGTGGCCATCTCCTGCGTTTTCGCCAGAAGAGAATCGCCGATACCTACAGCCACCATCTTGAGCCGCTCTATCCTGCCCTCATTTGCGGTGCTTGTCACCAGATAGCTGATCGCGTCCTTATACTGCTCCACCACATTGTGCACATTATTTAACCTCTCGGTCATCTCCGGATTGTGATGACAGTTCAGGCAGTTCTGTATAGAATCATCCATGGCAGAGACATTGTCCACAACAGTGTCAAGTTCCTTGCCAAAGATAGTTCCTGTGGCATAGAGATTCGACTGCACATTCTGGATATTGATCACAAAACTCTGTCTGACGATCTCTATCCGGTGAAGGTTGATAACAGACTCAAGATCGTGTGAAATCCTGTACGTATAAAGCATGGAAAGCCCGGATCCCAAAGTAAAGAGCAGGAAAAGCGAGGCAAGGGAGTATATAAGCCGTTTCTTCATTTATATTTGTAAGTCTTCACGGTTATGCCGGCCTTCTGGGCAATTTCGAAGAAGGGCTGAAAGTCGCTTTTCTTTGCCTCAACAAACATCATTGACTCCAATTTTTTCAGGACCTCCCTCCCCTCAGCATCCTTATCCATGCCAAGCAGGATATCCTGAACCTGCTGACGTTTGGCAGGGGGAAAATCCTTTCTCAGAAAAAGCGTGGTGTCAGGGAATTCCCGCGATTTTGCCAGGATAGTCAATTCTTCTTTAATGCTATGCTCCTTCTTGATCAGCTGCAGGAAGATCTTGCTCTTGGCAGTGCCGATGTCTGCCCTGCCGTCAAGCACTGCGTAAATCGTTGAACCGTGGCTTCCGCTAAAGGAGATGTCGCTGAAGTATGTTTTAAGGTCCTGCACGCCCCTCTCTCTGAGAAACGCAAAGGCATAGAGATATCCGGTGACCGTTGCCTTGTCAACAAAGGCTATTCGTTTTCCCTTCATGTCCTGAACGCTTTGAATGTTGCTGTCTTTTCTCACAAATATATAACTCTGCACCGCAGAGGTACCATCCAGATTCACCGGATGAACAATGGGTTCAGCATTGAGCTGTTCCATTGCGAGCACACTGGTAAAGACGCCGAAAAAAGCACCGTCCATCTTGCGGGACATGAACCTGTCAAGCACATCACCGTATCTGCTCAATATCGTGAACCTGACCTTGGTCCCGATTTTTTTGGTGAGATATGCGGCAAGCGGCTTGTGCCTGTCCATCTGCGTGAAAATATTCTCCTCGGGAATAAGGCCGATAAGGATCTCTTCTTCCGCAAACGCCTTCGCCGAGAAAACAAGGAGCACTATTAAACAAACAATATGTATAATGCAGCTTCGTCGTTTCATTTTATCAGTCGTGTGGCTTCGGTAAGGAGGTCCATAGGCATTTTCCAGCCCATCGAGACAGCCTCTTTGAGATTGAAGACCAGTTCCACATCATGCGCAGTCTCGACCCTGATCTTTTCCGGAGAAACACCCTCAAGAACCTTAATGACCTTTTCAGCAGCCTTTTCACCCTGCTCGACAGGATTTGTCGAAAGTGCTACTACAGCTTGGGAGTCCCTGCAGAGCAAAAATGACGCAAGAGGTATCTTTCTCTCCCTGCCAAATTCACTAATCACCGGCATTGCCATATGAACAACAGAACTGCCCGTGACCAACAGAGCATCCATCTTAATGCCACTGAGCTTTGCCTTTGCCTCCTGGTGCCTGCTGAGGTTAACACCTTCGATCCTGATGCCATACTGGCCAGCAAGTTTTGACACCTCCCTGAACTGGAACAGGGAGTCCTCCTCATTACCGCTGTAAACAACAGCAAGGGTTGAGATCTGAGTCAATTCCCTCAAATACCGCAACAGTCTCGATAGGGATAGTTTTATGGTTATTCCGGTGCTGTTCCTGGTCTTTATCTGAGCCATGAAGGGCTCATACGCAGCAGCGTAGACCAGCGGTATCTTTGCCTGTTCATGCAGGACCGAAACAGCAGCAGAGGCTCCGTACACAACGATGACATCAACATCAGCAGCAATGAGCTTACGCGCGGCATTGCTCAGAGAAATAGCATCAGGATATGGGTTCTGGACAATGACTTCGTTCTTTGCTGAAAACCCCTCCCTGCCAAGACGAACCATAAATGCCTTGTGGAGATCCTGGTAATAGGGGATATTCCCTGTCATAATGACGCCAATCCTGTTTTCAGCAGAAAAACCGATAGAAGGCATTATCAGGAATACGATAACAAATAATCCCGATAAGAGTAAGAGAGTCTTTTTATTGATCACAAACATACAGACCTCATCAACAAGACCATCCTTCTGTCTATACATATATCAGCTTTACTCATAATTGTAAATAATATTCAATCTATAAATAATAATTCATCTTCACAGCCTGCCATAATGCAGGAGCATCGTTACATCCGTAATACAGATGTGGTCATAGTATATACGGCAAGAAGAAAAAAACCCATGTATGAGGCCATGGCAACCAGCGCAAGTCTTTTCTGTATCACCGGAACAAAACTTCTCATACTGCTGACCTTTGCAAAAGGCTGGAGCAGACCAACACCCAGACCCGAGATAACACCTGCGAAAAGAGTCATATAAAACAGATAACCTACATATGCATACTCCTTCTTGAATATACAGAAGGGGCAGTGATGCGTGGGAAGCTCGTAAATGTACAGCACAATAACGTGCACCAGGAACCATGCAGATACCATGAAGGTAAGCAGGCTGAATCCAGCTAAAATAGAGGCTCCCTTCCCCCTGCGGTAAAAAAAGAGCCCGAATATACCTGTCCCGGCCATGGCTGAATAGAACAGCAGCTTCATCGGCGCAAGAGGTGCTGCATAGAGAAGAGGAAGGGAATCCCGACCCTCTTTGCTGAAGAGGCTGCCGCAGCAGGATGTTATCACCTCAGCCTCAAGGCCAAGGAAATATCGCGCCTGGAGAAACGTCTCGGCAATCACAAAAGGAGTTATGAACAGAAGCAGAAAATATTTCTTCCGTATGAGCGGATAGTCATAGGCCCTGTTATCTGCATGGTTCAGAATCAGCCAGAGGCCTGCAAGGATAAAGTTGCCAAGCTTCAGGACAAAAGCCGGGTACCCGTAAGCATTCACATTGAGGGTTCCTGCAGCGCACATGGCGCCTACAAAAAGCGTGCAGAGACTGTCAGCGGTGTAGATAAAGAGAAAAAGAGAGACAAGCTGAAAAATAAAAGCATAGGACATGATCGTGGAGATGAGATATGTGCGTTTTTCGAGAACAAGCTGGACCTCGCTGCCTGAGCGGAGATCCCACTTCCTGATGATCTGAATGCCGAACCAGGAGGAATAAAGCAGCATTGCCGAGGCCATGAAGGAACCGGCAAGAAGCGCGAGTATCGCAGGGTGCAGGATCATGAGTAAAGATAATGTTGAATGTTAAATGTTAAATGCTGAATGTTGAAGTTGGCATCATTAAGCATTAAGCATTCAACATTAAACCTTATCACGGTATGATCTTTCCGTCGCGCATCTCGACGATCCTGTCGACGAGAGGGGCGTCATACACAATGGGGTCATGACTTGCTATGATGATCGTTCTGCCTTCCCGATGCAGCCCTGCCATGATCTCCATAAACTCTGCTGAGAGCTTTGTATCAAGGTGGGCAGTGGGTTCGTCAGCAATAAGAATGGATGGGTTGTTAATCAGGGCTCGTGCAATGGCAACCCGCTGGGCCTCACCGCCTGAAAGCCACTCAGCCTTTGAGGCTGACTTATCCGCAAGATTGAACATGGCGAGCAGATTCATCGCCCTCCCCTTCAGGCTACCGTATGGTTCACCCTTCGGATATGCAGGTATCATCACATTTTCAAGCGCTGTGATACCGCGGATCAGATTGAACTGCTGAAAGATAAAGCCGAAGGTCTCCCCCCGAACTGCTGTCAGAAAGCGCTCCGGCAGGCTCGTGATCTCCCGCGCACTGAGATGTATCCTGCCCGCAGTGGGCCGCGTCATACATCCGATAATGCTGAGCAGCGTGGTCTTGCCCGAACCGCTCGGCCCCTTGAGTACCGTGACCTTCGACGCATCGATCGACAGGCTTGCATCAATTACTGCAATAAGCTCATTGGGTCTGCCCTGATTGAAAACCTTTTTTACATGCTCAAGCACGATCATAAATTCAGTCCTCAGTGTCAGTATCTGTGATCAGTATCAACATATAACTTCTTCTTCGCCTTGCGCCACCTATCATGAATCATGAGCTTCTTTTTCGCTTTCACGCTTTACACTTTACGCTTCACGGTCTTTATACGCATAACGATTCACGGCCGTTATGTTCTCATTACCGAATCAGGATCCACAATAGCGGCTCTCCATGTTGGGATGATCGTAGCCGTTGTATAAGGGACCACGGTAAGAAAAAAAAGCGTGGCAACCTGGTATGCATTGATATAGGGCACAAGCCTGAACTGGGGATAGAGCACTGCCCATCCTTTGAGCACAGGTTCAAATAATGCAGCAGAACTGAAAAAGACATGGATATAGGCGAAGATCATGCCTGCCAGGAATGATGTGAGCGATATGACCGTGCCTTCCCAGAACTTCATCAGAATGACATCAGCCGTCTCCCAGCCCGTTGCCTTGAGAATGCCGATCTCTTTGCGCTCTTCTGCGCTCAGTCCGGAGGCCTTGTCCCAGGCAAAAATGATGAATGCAAGCAGGGCGCCTGAGAAGATGACAAGCATAATGCCGCTCCGCCAGTCAAAGATCGTGTCATAGGTCCTGATGATCTCCTCGCGTATGATAGGGCGCGTGTCCGGAAGCTGCTTTTTTATCTTGTTAGCTATGGTGACTACTTCCTGCGGATTGCCTACGGTTACTGCAAGATCGGTTGCCATGTTCTTAGGTATACCGAAAAGCGCCCTGAAATCCTGCTCTGACATAAGCACAAGATCAGACGTTATCAGTTCTGATTCAGAAGAAAGCAACTCCCTGATCCTGAAGCTCGTCAGCTTGCCGTCAATGCCGAAGAAGGGCATGATATTGCCCTCCTCAGTAACTGCGGACCTTGAGACCCCCTGACCTATGGCTATCTCTCCCTGCTGATACTTGAATTCAGGAGGAACCATCAGCGTGTAGTTTGCCTTGAAGAGCGGGTCATAGTAATATCCCCAGAGCCGTCCCTGGGCGCTGCTCACGCCCGTGATCTTTTTTATCTCATCCGCATAGTTCAGATCCATGAGATCATGCCTGCCTGCAACCATGCGCTGAACAATGACCTCAGGAGCATCTTTCAGGATGATCATCGCCTCCTTTTTGATGGCATGCGCAAAAAACATAATCGAGGCGAGTACAAATACTACAACAGTGTACACACAGATAAGGGCAACATTTTTACCCTTTCTCCTCAGAAGAGAGGAAAGGGTAAAATCCAGTATATTCTTCTGTTTGTCTATCCACATATAATTAAAAAATATCGAATTACAATTCATCCGCCGGTGGCGGGCACCTTACGACTCACGACTTACGCTTTACGGTCTTCATCTCTTCCTCACAACATCCGGAACAGGCATAAGAGAGCCGGACGGAAAATGCTCGAAAGAAAAAGGATAGTCCTGAAACGCAGTGTTACGATCCGCCATAGAGGGGTGGCGGGTATAGCGCGCTTCGGTGAAAAGACAGAGGTCAGTAAGCTTCAGGGCTGAAACTACACGATTTTCCCGCTCTAATCGTGGTGCGGCCGCCTTTATCAACGCCGCTGCGTGAAAAACGAGAGCACCTGCGGTTATTGTCTGGACGACAACAACCGCGAGATAAACCATACATTTTCTCATCGACTCAAATACACCATAGACAGTTACAGGAAATATTAACACAAATATCTGCAACTTAATATGTATAATTAAAGAAAGAAGGCACGTGGTAGGGACATACTTTCCAGCCTTAATGAGTTTTAAAGAGGCAGTA
>CAYWRK010000027.1:0-30677 GCA_964461065.1 uncultured Nitrospiraceae bacterium | reverse complement strand
CATATATCATGGATATCTTCAACCTGCAGGGCGATCCAGCCTTGAGGTTGTGGTAGTTACAGAGTAAACCCCTAAAGACCGAAACCGCGATCATTGCAGACTGCCTTGCGTTCAGGAGAATGGAACCTGAAAGAAGATTTCAAATTGTCCTTCATTAAAGGTTGTCAATGGTAATGCAGTGGTAGTAAAATTCCTGACAAAGGGGAGATGATGATAAAACTCTTTAGCTGGGCAATAGACAAAGAAAAAGAACGCAGGGTCGAGATCCTGCAGAAGGTCCACCTCTTCAAGGGGCTGCGCCGCAACCTCCTCATGAAACTTCTTGTTGATCTCGTTGAAAAGGATTATGAACCGGGCGAGATTATTTTCACAGAGGGTGAGATCGGCAAGGCCTTGTACATCATCCTCGATGGTTCGGTCACCATTGCAAAGAAAGGCAATACAGACCGAGTGGTCCTTGCCGAACTGGAGTCAGGGTCATATTTTGGAGAGCTTGCTCTTATCGATCAGATGCCGAGATTTGCGACTGCTTCCGCAGAGGAAAGGACGACCCTGCTCATTATGTACAAATCGTATTTCGATGATCTGATAAAGGGGAGAACGACAATCTCGTCACGGGTGCTGCTGAATCTCGTCGGGCTTCTCTCTGCCTATATAAGGAAGAACCATGATGAACGATCCTGACAGGGAGTTGCTGAAAGAGATTCAGAAGGTCCACCATCAGATGCCGCGATGGGTGATCAGCCTGCTGGTGATTGGGCTGCTCTTCATCACAGCATACTATACGGCAAGCCTTCTGATATTGCTTCTGATATCAGGCATCATCGCCTATCTTCTCAGCAATGTAATCAAGCGAATCGAATACCTCGGCATAAAAAGAACCGTAGCAGTAGCAGCTGTATACTTCGTTGCAGGCCTTGTAATCACAGGCGTTGACATTATGCTTATTCCCTGCCTTCAGCAGGAGACAAAGAACCTTACAGAAAAACTGCCTGAGATTACGCAGCAGGCAGAGGGCGCATTCAGAGACCTGAGAGGCTATCCCTTTGCTGAGGATATGATCGAAAAGATCCTCAGCGGTCTTGCACAGCCAAGCCACCTGATCTCGAAGATGCTTAACATGTCTGACCTGTTCAGTCAGGCAGCCTCTGTTGCCTTTGCCATGATCATCATACCCTTCTTTATTTTTTTTATTCTGAAGGACTGGCCGGTCCTGCTCAAAAGAATCATGCACTGGATCCCCTCTGCGTATGTAGAGACATCAATCGCTGCCCTTTCAGAGATCAACATCCTTGCCGGCAGTTATTTGAGAGGACTTGCCATAGAATGTTCATCTGTGGGGGCTATGGCTGCCGTCGGTCTCGCCATGTTAGGCGTTAACTACCCCGTCACATTGGGCATTGTAACTGCTGCGGCAAATGTCATTCCCTACGTAGGCCCAATCGTTTCGTGCCTGATCGCCTGTCTTATTGCCTTTATCCAGTTCAAAAGCGCAGGCTCGGTCCTCAACGTGGTTCTGCTCTATACATGCGTCAAGCTCCTCGATGACTTCCTGGTCCAGCCGCTGACCATTGGCAGAAGCGTCAAGCTGCACCCCATGCTCCTGGTCATCACCATTATTGCCGGACAGAAGCTCTTCGGCATTATTGGCATGGTTCTGGCAGTTCCGGCTGTTACGATTGCCCAGAAGGTCGTGGTTATCTTCCTTGAAGGCAGAAGAAACCGGGCAGCACAGCCAAAAGCATTGAAGCATTCTCACGAAATAATCGTTTAAGATAGACTCATGCACATTTTCAAGGATATTCAGAATACATACAGCGAACTGCGGCAGAAATTCATCGTAGCCGTCTGCCTGGTAATCCTTGTTGCATCCTTCGGCACTGCCGGCTATATGCTGATTGAAGGATGGGACTTCATTGATGCACTGTACATGACGGTCATCACCCTTGCCAGCGTTGGGTTCAAAGAGGTCCATGACCTTTCCCTGTTCGGCAGGATTTTTACGATCATCATAATCATTGGCGGTGTCGGCACAGTTGCCTATGCCCTGACTGCAGGAGCGAAAATCATCCTTGAGGGAGAATTACAGGAAGTTTACGGGAGGCGCAGATTGGAAAAGAAGATCAAAGAACTGAAGAACCATTACATTGTCTGCGGATACGGCAGGATGGGCAAGATCATCTGCAGGGAGCTTCACGAAAAGAATATCAAGTTCGTGATCGTCGAAAAGCAGCCTGATATACACCAGGAAAACAAAGACCTGTTGATATTTCCCGGTGATGCTACAAAGGACGAGGTCTTGAAGGAACTCGGCATAGAAAAGGCAAAGGGTCTCGTCACGGTGCTCCCTACTGATGCTGAGAACCTTTTCGTTGTGCTGAGCGCCCGGGGCCTGAATCCGGACCTTTTCATCGTGGCCCGTGCAGGAGAGGAAGGCTCAGAGAAGAAACTGGTCCGTGCAGGTGCTGACAAGGTCGTCTCGCCCTATCATATCGGCGGACTCAGGATAGCCCATACTGTACTCAAACCTGCTGTAGTGGACTTTATCGAGTTCGCCACAAAAAGCGGCAACATAGACCTTCAGATGGAGGAAGTGCTTATAAAGGAGTCATCTGAACTGGTCGGGAAATCGCTCGACGAATGCGGCATCGGACGGGAACTGGGCATTATTATCGTCGCTATCAAAAAACCAAACGGCGAGATGAAGTTCAACCCCACATTCAAAAGTGCAATAAAGACAGGAGACACGCTCATCGCCCTTGGCGAGAGCTCCAAACTCAAGAATCTTGAAGTGATGGCCTCATAAGTTCATCACACCATAAAACGGAGGATACAATGAAAAAGGCTATTTATTTGCTGCTGGTTACTATCATGCTTTCAGGATTGTCAGGCTGCGGTTACAACACCATGCAGGCGAATGAAGAGGCAGTAAAAGCTGCCTGGGGAGATGTTGAAGCATCGTATCAGAGGAGGAACGATCTGATACCGAACCTTGTGGAAGTCGTAAAAGGATATGCAAAGCAGGAAAAAGAGACCCTAATCGCCGTGACCGAGGCCCGTGCTAAGGTCGGGTCGATCCAGGCATCCAAAGACATTATCAATGACCCAAAGGCTATGACACAGTTTCAGCAGGCTCAGGGCGCCATGTCTAGCGCTCTCTCTCGCCTGATGGTCGTTGTTGAGAAGTATCCTGACCTGAAATCAAATCAGAACTTCCTTGATCTGCAGCATCAGCTTGAAGGAACAGAAAACCGTATTAATGTTGCCCGCACCCGTTTCAACAAGTCTGTCGAAACCTTTAATACCTCGATCAGGATATTCCCGAACAGCCTTACGAACTCCATGATGCTGCATCTGAAGCCACGCGAGGCATTCAAGGCTGAGGCAGGCGCGGAAAAGGCGCCAAAGGTCGAGTTCAATAAGTAATTATCCAGATAACAAGAACGTGTTGATGCGTGATTCTTTTTTTGTCTGTCATTCCGGCTTGACCGGAATCTTTTCTCAATTTATCAGGAAGGATTCCCGTCGAGCGGGAATGACTCAAAATATTGTATTGGTGCTGTTGATTTTGGCGCTCACCCTTATTTTGACACCTGCTGCCCATGCCCTTGATGTCCCGAAGCTGACCGGTTATGTGAATGATTATGGCAGCATGATATCGCCCCAGGCAAAAGCAACTCTGGAGCAGGAACTGCTGGCCTTCGAGCAGTCGGACTCTACCCAACTCGTGATCGTGACTATCCCCTCTCTGCAGGGAGAAGTGCTGGAAGAGTTCAGCCTCAAGGTTGCAGAGGCGTGGAAGATCGGGCAGAAGGGAAAGGACAATGGCATAATCTTCCTTGTTTCAAAGGAAGACAGAAAATTACGCATTGAGGTAGGCCGTGGGCTTGAAGGCAAGCTCACAGACCTTATGTCAGGCAGGATCATAGATCTTGTGGTAAAACCCCGGTTCAAGAGAGGCGACTTTGACGGCGGCTTCATTACCGGTGTCCATTCCCTTATCGATGCAACAAGGGGCGAGTTCAAGGCAGAGCCAGGGTCAGGTAAGCGGCAAGGGGCTAAGGGTTCCCAGGGTATTTCCCGTCTCTTTACTTTCCTCATATTTTTGGGAATAGCCCTGCTTATGCTCGGAAGCATCTCAAAGTATCTTGCAGGAGCTGCCGGAGCTATAGGCCTCCCGGCGATTGTCTCCCTTCTCCTCTCACCTGTCGGTCTGATCGCAGCTATTATCCTCGCAGTTGTCGGCCTTGTTGCAGGACTAATCCTGCCTTCCCTCTTTTCTTCAGGGGGCAGAGGCGGTGGATTCGGCGGAGGATATTATGGTGGAGGCTTTGGCGGGGGCGGCTTCGGCGGCAGCAGCGGAGGCAGTGATTTTGGCGGTGGGGGCGGTGGCGACTTTGGCGGCGGGGGGAGTTCAGGGGATTGGTAGTTTATCAACTTGTTGGCTTGCATGATTATTGGCTAAAACAGAAAAGAGCAGGAAATGAAAAACGCAAAGACATTCTTTACTGAGACAGAATTACAGAGAATAGCAGAAACTACGCGGAGCGTCGAGTGCTGCACTATCGGCGAAGTGGCTGTTATGATCGTTAACAGCAGCGATGAATACCGCGAGGCAACCATGCTTGGGAGTGTGCTTCTTGCTTCAGGCATTAGCCTGCTTGTATCAGAAGCCTTTCTCCATGCATCGCTGAACTATTTCATCCTCCTCAGCTTTCTCTTCTTCCCGCTCATCTGGGTAATATTCAGGTATCTGCCCGAATTAAAGACATCCTTTGTCGGCAGAGGCAGGCTGGAGGAGGCGGTAAGAGAGCGTGCACTGAGAGCCTTTTACGAAAAAGGGCTGTACAAAACAAAGGCGAACACTGGCGTGCTCTTCTTTATTTCCCTTCTTGAGCACAAGGTATGGGTGCTGGCAGATAAGGGGATTTACGAAAAGATCGATCAGCAGACACTCAATACCTATGCCCTGACGGTTTCCCGTGGTATAAAAGAAGGCAGTGCTTGCGATGCGTTATGTCAGTCTATCAATGAAGCAGGCAAGATACTCGCTCAGCATTTTCCTTTCGCCCCTGGAGACATAAACGAACTGTCAGATCAGGTAATGACCGAGTGATAATCACACAAAAAGGACTTGATCGGCGATGATCAGTTTCTGATCATCGCACGCTTTGCAAAAAATGCGGTAGAGATCACGGGGTCCTATTATCTTCAAAAGCTGGTCATGCTCTATTGTCTATGCTTTTTTCACGAAGATCCCCGTCTTGGGTGGATCAATACGATAGTATCTCTGGAGTGCTTCGATGATCTTCTGATTCATAACAACACCACGTGCAAGAATCAACAACCCTGTTCCGCTTCGCACATCCCGCGTAAGCACCATTTCGTTTGAAAGCTTCGACGGAGTGATTTCGATCTCCTCCACGCGAGCATCGCCCTGTTTTTCAAGCGCCTCGATCTTCTGCTTGATGATCGGTGATAGATGCTGAAAGACCTGACGGTCATACCGCATATCCAGATAAAATTCGACATGATTCAGCGCCTTTTGAAAGTTCTCTGCCGTAACGATCCCGCTGTTTGCCATACGGTCAATCGCATCTGCGATAGCGATAATTCGACTCCCGAGAGGTATAGCTGCCCGTTTCAATCCTTCCGGATATCCTGTTGCGTCCATGTATTCATGATGATGCCTGATCAGAAGACCTATATCATGAAACCCTTCGATCCCTTCGATAGCAACCTGGCCCCTTACCGGATGGCGGCGGTATTCGGCGAACTCCGCATCGCTCATCGCCTCTTCCTGCTTCAAAAGGATGGCATCAGGAATGCCGATCTTACCGATGTCATGAAGAAGTGACGCAACAAGAATATTGCTCACCTCTTCATTCGTAAGCTGCATTGATACAGCAATCTGGCGGGCAAGCGCAGCAACATTTTTTGAATGGTTTGAGACCGCTTTCTCGCGCATTTCGATCAGGCCAGAAAAGGCCTCGATCGACTTTCGGAAGTTCTTTTCGAGTTTCTCGTTCAGCGCCTCGAGCTCTTTGTTCTTGTTCTGGATATCAAGCGTCTGCTCCTGTACCATCTCCTCAAGCTGTGTATTCCACTTCTTCAGTTCCTCATTCTGCCTGTTCGTAAGGTCAGTGAGGTATTTATTCTCCTGCTTCAGTCGATACGTCTCTGCAGCATCCCGCACCATCAAAATGAGATCAGCATCGTTCCAGGGCTTCGTGATATATCGATAAGCCCCTCCCTGGTTGATTGCATTGATGGCCGCCTCGACATCTGCATATCCGGTCAGCACAATTCTGATGGCCTCTGGCTGCAGCACTTTGGCCTGTCCGAGGAATTCCGCGCCGCTCATCTCAGGCATGCGTTGATCTGATACGATAACCGCAAAATCATGCTCCTTCAGAAACTTAAGGGCCTCCTTTCCTGACAGGGTTGCATGAAATTCGTAAGGCTCTTCAAGAAAGAGACGCTTCAAGGCGCGCAGGACATTCTCTTCGTCATCAACAAACAGTATTTTCAAGGCAACCTTTTCTGGTTCGTTTTCCATCTCAAATCTCCCCAATTATTTCCATAACCCTCACAGCAATGACAGGCAATCCCGGCAATAGACAGACCCGTTCGGTTCATGCAGAATCATTCTCAGCCACAAAGATCACGATCACCCCTTTTTCCTCAACAGCAGCTCCGATCATTCTTAGCCTGAAGCGACCCTGCATATACCATCCGGTAGTGCAGGCGCTGCTCTTTACCGTGTCGATAAACTGAAGAACCTCTTCAGAAACTACACTTCTTGCATCACGACCAATGATACTGTCTGTCTTGTTGAAGAACCGCAGACAAGACACATTGCACATTACCACCATATCCGCATTATCAACTCCCAGTATACCGACAGGCATAGCATCGAGAAGTTCCTGATGGGTGCTGAGCGATCTGCTTCTGAACTCAAGGCTCTTTGACTGAGTATCAAGAAGAGTCTTCAACTGCTCATTTAAGTTTATTAGCTCGTCGTTCTTGTTCTGCAGTTCAGCAGTCAGTTCAGTGTTCCTCCTATACAGTGTATAGCGTTCAATTGCATTGGAAATGGCAATTTTCAGTTCGTCATCATTCCAGGGTTTGGGAATAAATTTATAGATATGACCTTCATTTATAGCACCCACAATTGCCGAGGCATCAGCATAACCCGAAAGCACGATCCGGACAGTAGCAGGCCAGCGCTTGTATACTTCCCGGAGAAACTCCACCCCGCTCATGGACGGCATGCGGTAATCTGAAATCACCAATTGAACATGCTCCTTCTCAAGAATGCTGATACCTTCTTGCCCTGATGCGGCAGTAAAAATCGTATATTTATCATCAAGAAAAAGTCGTTTCAGTGCATTCAGCACATTCGGCTCGTCGTCAACACACAGTATCTTAATCTCTTCATCCATAATCACCCCTCAACCACCGGAATTTTAACCGTAAACATAGTACCGTTGCCCAGCTCGCTCTCAACCTGAATCTCTCCCTTATGCTTCTTTACAATGTCATACGCTATGCTTAAGCCCAATCCCGTGCCCTTGCCTACTTCTTTTGTCGTGTAAAAGGGCTCAAATATCCGAGTCAATTTGTCTGCGGGTATACCGCTTCCCGTGTCTGCAATCGATACGTTGATCCAGCCGCCATCTTCTCCGGCACAAGGGGGGATAAACCAGGTCTTTACGGTCAGATCGCCCTGCTTTTCGATGGCATGCGCTGCATTGACCAGCATGTTCATGAATACCTGATTGAGCTGCCCGGGATTGCACTTTGTCTGCGGTATATCTCCAAATTCCTTATGCAGCGTTACCTTGTATTTCAGCTCGTTCCAGACTATGTTGATCGTGCTTTCTATCCCAGCGTTAATATCGGCCATCTTCTGCTCTGCCTCATCCACCCGCGAGAAGCTCTTGAGGTCCTGCACGATCTTCTTGATCCGATCCGCTCCATCCAACGACTCTTTTACCAGACACTTTATGTCCTCTGTGATAAAATCTACCTTCAGTGCTTTGCGCTTCTTCTGTATCTCTTCTGTCTGCTCTGCAGGCAATTGTGAGAGAGCCTCTGTCTGCACTCCCATGAATTCAGTCAGTTTGTCCACATATTTCTGAAAGGACCCGAGGTTGCTCATGATAAAACCAGTCGGGTTGTTAATCTCGTGCGCCACGCCAGCTGCCAGCTGTCCGATCGATGCCATCTTCTCCTGCTGCGTGATCTGCGACTGGGCGATCTTCAGCTCTTTATATGCTCGCTGAATCTCATCATGCTGCTGTTCCAGGATATACATCATGTTATTGAAGCTCTCTCCAATCTGATAGATAGGGTCTGAAGTAGCAAACTTGAAGGTAGGGCATTCTGAACAGTTGTCAAACTTGTCCGCAAAGAAACCCTGCACCTTGCCTCCGCAGTATGTTCCAGCGAGCTGCCAGCATCGCTTAGCGTCCTGACCATGGCAAAAGCATGCGGTCTTTGTACAGTTCATCAGTTCATGACATTTCTTCAAATTGGGATTTGCAAAACGCACGCTGAAGTCTTTTTTTAACGTCACCCGCTGAATCAGGTCCGAAATCTCTTCAAGGGCATTCTGGAGCTTCTCCCTGTTCTCCTCGATTTCGTTGTTCGTAATCTCGAGCGCATCAGAGATATTCCTCATTTCGGTCGTATCATGGATGGTCACAATGTTTCCTTCGAGATTGTCCACATTCATAAACGGATAAGTGTTCATCTGGAACCATCTCCTGCTTTTTTCATGAAAGAGCTCGGTACTGCTCTGAAATAGGGTATGGAGTGCAAAGCCCAGTTCATCAAGCAAAGAGTCCCAGTCTTTCAGGATCAAGCCCTCATACGTTCTGTTTGAGAACTGCATGAAAGCTCTGTTGCAACGCTTGATCAGTCCAACGCTGTCGATGATGATGATCATGTCTCCTGTTGCATCGAAAGAGCTTTCCCACTCCTTCTTTATTGAATCCACTTTATTGAAAAGATCGTTCAGTTCTTCGTGCTTCAACTGAAGATTTTCCTTCTGTCTCTGCAGTTCAAGCTCCCGGCTGTTCCTCTCGGTCACATCCCTGATAATGCCCTCGATGCCTGCAAAGCCACCTTCTTCATCTTCAACTGTCCGGCTTGTCGCCTCCATATCAATCAGAGTCCCATCGATTTTTTTTGCCGGAATATGATAGGACTTCACCATCTTTTCGTTCATCAGCTTTTCTATCATGAGCGCCCGGTCTTCAGGGCTAAGCCAAAAGTCTGAGGCCTTTTTGCCAATAACTTCAGAAACATCCTTGTAGCCAAGGATCTCAGCTCCAGCCTTATTAATCATGGTAAATGTTCCTGTTTGATCGGTTCGAAAGACCATGTCCTGGCTGCTGTCGATAAATCTCTGTAGCTGGTTTTCAGTTCGCCTTGTCTCGGTAAGATCTCGGACAACATGGATATATCCCGTGACGTGTCCTGACAGATCAAGCCGCGGTGTAACTTTGATCTCAACATATCTGCCAAGGTGTGGCTCGAACAGTTCTGCAGTCATGGCAATGCTTTGTTTCATAGATCTATAGGCAGGGCATTGTTCAGGAGGTTCTTCTGTATTGTGATAATACTTATAGCATTTTATGCAGGGACCGAGTTGCTGCGGCAGATTGAGCGCCTCTTTAGCCTTCTTGTTAGCACGGATAATATTATAATCGCGGTCATGGATCGTAATAATGTCCTCAAGACTGTTGAAGGTGTCTTCCCATTCCTGTCGCGCTTTGTTCGCAATTCTGGCAGCTTCAGTAAGATTCCGATTCTTCTCTCCTTCCTTAACAAGCCTTCTGAAGGCAAGAATATTTTTGATCCTGAGATTCAGCTCGATAGGATCCGCAGGCTTAAGAAGAAACTCAACTGCTCCGGCCTCGAGTGAAGCGAGCCTCACATCCTGCTCCTTATGACCGGTCATCATTATGACCGGAATATCACTCGTCGCGGGATCCGCCTTCAAGCGAGAGCATGTTTGTATACCGTTCTTGCCAGGCATTTCATAGTCCAGAAGAATTATATCCGGTCTGATTCTTATTGCAGTGGCGATGCCTTCATCTCCGTCTGCAGCTGAAGATACCTCATACCCTTCACCCACCAGCATTGAGGTGAGCATCCGACGTGTTGGCTCGTCATCATCGATGACAAAAACATGAGGCCTTTTCTCTGCGCCGCTCATGTCAGAATTGCCTCCCTGTCATCAACACACCTGTTTGCGGTCTCACCAGTTCTCATGGTTTTTCTTTCCCCATCATCTTTGCCTGCTCAGGATAAAACTTGTTCAGACAGTCATCACAGATGCCATGACTGAATGAAGTGTCAGAATGTTTGGCAATATACGTCTCGATCTGCTCCCAATAGCCTTTGTCATCGCGGATCTTTTTGCAGTGCATGCAGATCGGCAGCAATGCGGCGAGTGTGTGAATATTCTCTGCTGCCAGCTTAAGTTCTTTATTCTTCTCCTCCAGCGCTGAATGCATATTCATGCGGTCCGTGATATCGCTCAACGCAATATAGCTCACAAGGGCACCGTCTGCATTCCTCGATGCGGTTGAGTTCAACATCACCCAGAGAAATGAACCGTCCGGTTTTGTCATCCTCAACTCGCAGGTACACGGCATACCCACCTCAAGGAGTTTTAATCGATGCTGGTCGTAGATGTCCTGGTCATCCTTGAAGATGTACCGGCTGATCTGCTGATTGACCAACCCGCCCCGGGCAATACCAAGCAGACTGGCAGCAGTGAGATTCGCCTCCAGGATAAGCCCCTTTTCGCTTAAGCTGAGATACCCGACCGGAGCCAGATCGTAGAGGTCAAAATAACACGCCCGTGATACTTCCAGATCTTTATGCACCCGCCGCAACTCGTCGTTCTGCATCTCCAGTTCGATCTGATGCACCTGCAGTTCATGTACCAACCGCTCAGTATCTTCAAGAAAGGGCAGTTTCTTTATTGCCGAACGTTCAGCGCTGAGCTGCGCTTTCTCCTGCCTGCGCAGTTCAGCTGCATTGAACAGGTAATTGTCTTTACGCTTCATGGTGCACCGTGATTGCGCATTTTCCCCTGCCTGCTTTTTTCACTTTTCATCTTTTTCTCTTGCTGCTTCAATCTGTTCTTTCACTGTTTTCAAAAGCAGATTAGGAGCCACAGGTTTTTCGAGAAGAATTATCTCGCCCGGAGTAATGTCCCGTTCAACCAATGCCGGAGTAGAATATCCGCTCACGAAAATGCAGGGAAGGCCTGGCCTGATTTTCCAAAGCTCATCGCGGGTCTCAAGGCCGTTTCTACCCGGCATCAGCATATCCATAACAGCGATATCAATAACTCCCCGATGTTCTTCAAAAACGCGAAGAGCCTCATTGCCATTTTCTGCAGTCAGAACCGTATACCCACCATGCATAAGTATAATCCGCATAAGTCGCAGCAGATTGGCATCATCTTCAACAAGCAGTACCGTGCCTTTGCCGGTCGCCAAACAGCGGCTTTCGGCCTTGTTATCTCCCTCGCAGCTATCAGCATTGGTAAGAAGTGGGAAATAGAGTCTGAAGGTAGTGCCCCGCTCAGGCTCGCTCTCGCAGATAATGTAACCTTTGTGCTGTTTGATAATGCCGAAGACAATCGACATGCCGAGGCCTGTGCCCCGTCCAATCTCTTTGGTGGTAAAAAAGGGATCAAAAATCTTCAAGCGAACATGCTCAGGCATTCCGTGGCCCGTGTCAGTGATGGTCACGACCACATACTCGCCCTCTTTTCCGAAACCATTACGGTCGATAAACTCCTGGCCGATGGTTTCCTGAGAACATTCGATATAAAATACTCCTCCTTTTTGCATGGCGTCGCGGGCGTTCGTTGCAAGGTTCATGAGTATCTGCTCAATCTGCATAAAATCCGCCATGATCGGCAGCGCACCTTCCGCCAGTCTCAACTCGATGCGGATGTCCTCACCAAGGATTCTGCCTAACATCTTGGCAACACTGCTGATGACAGTCTTTACGTCAAGGGGTTTGACCTCAAGGGTCTGCTTCCGGCTGAAGGCAAGGATCCCCCGGGTGAGATGTGCAGCCCTGTCCACGGAATCCATAATCTCTTTCAGATAGGCCTGCCCCTCATTATTAAGCTCACCTTTATAGGCAAGCATGCCTGAATATCCCATGATCACATTCAGGATGTTGTTAAAGTCATGGGCAATACCGCCTGCAAGCGTACCCATAGCTTCCATCTTCTGTGCCTGCTGGAGCTGCATCTCCAGTTTCCTGTGCTCCGTAATATCGCGGGCCATATCAATAACATTCACCACCCGGCCGTTGTCGTCTTTTATCGGCACAGCCCGAATGTCCATAATCGTTCCATCTGAAGCTGTCAGCACCTCGGTCTCAATGCTTCCGGTCCTGAAACACCGCAGAACCGGACAACGTTCACAGGGTTCAGATGCTTCATAAAGAATACGGTAGCAGTGACTGCCCACAAGCGCAGAGCTCTTCAGCTTCGCGATGTCTTCAACCTTCCTGTTTGTCCACAAAATATTGAGGTCAGGACTGAGCAGCATCAATCTGTCAGGATTGGCATCGAGCAGTGCATGGAATTCCTGGGAAAGCTCCCTGAATTTATTCTCATTCAGTTCAAGAGATGTCTGCACTCTTTTCTGCCTGATAAGTTTCCATAAGCTGTTCATGAAGAGTGATAGTTGATCTATGTCCGTCTGACTATACGGCTGCTTGCTGTTCCCCACACCTGCGATGGCGACCACCTTGTCACCATCGAGCACCGGCACGCTCATATGCCGCAGAACAGGAAAATGGCCTTCAGGGCAGCCCTTCTTATTCAGTTCAGACTGGTAGTCATTATGAATGACCGGCTGCTTTGTACGTGCAGGATCAGCCCAGATGCCTGCTTTGTCAAGGGGGTAGTGCAGACCTTTGGAATCCATACACGCTTCAAGGACTTTTTTTGACCAGGAGGTGAGCAGTATGGCCTTGCTTTCATCGTCGAAAAGATGCAGATATCCTCCCTCACTGCCCGTGAGTTCAACCATTGCTTCAAGCGCAAAATTGCAGAGCTCCTCTTCAGTGCTTTCGCCCATCAGGCTCAAATCAAGCAGCGCCTTGATCCGCTTTTGACTAATAAGAAGCTCCTGTTCCCTGTAAGTCTCTTCTGTGATATCGGTCATACTATGGATTGCGCCGGTGACAGCTCCCTGTTCATCAATAATCGGGTCTGCTATAACCCTATACCACAGGTCCCCGATTGGCAATACGAGCGACTCTCTTTTGCGTGAAATCTTCATCTTTTCGACCGGACATTCACTAAGCGGGTGCTCCATGCCATGCATCAGCTTCCAGCAGGTACTACCGACAATCTCATGAAATGGCAGTTTGACAAGTGAAGCAAAAGCCTTATTGCAACGCAGGATACTGCCCGAGGTATCGAGCAGCATAATTGCGTCATTCACCGCATCGAAAGTTGTCTGCCAATGCTGCGCTGCTTCCCGGATCGACTGCTCCAGATGACGGCTATCGGTGACGTCCTGAAAAAAACCAAATACTCTCCGATGCTCCAGATCTGCTTGTCCGATTGCACGAACATTGCGGAAGTTGCCTTTTGCGGTAATAATCTCGAGTTCAAGATCAAACGATTCGCCATACTCAATTGCGCGCCGCACGGCCTCTGTAATGATTGGCCTGGAAGTGGGTGCATAGAAATTGATCCCTCTCTCCACATTTGGATCATAGGTGAGCTCCACTTCATGGATTCTGTAAACCTCTTCCGTCCACGTCTGCTTCATCGTATCAATATTAAACTCCCAACCGCCGACCTTTCCTATCTTTTCGGTCTCTATAAGCATGCTCTGGCTTTTATTCAGTGCAGACTCAAGTTGCCTTTGCTCCTGCCTGATATGCTTCTGTTCAAGCGCATTCACAATCGCTGAACCAAGCCGTTTTATGTGCTCTTTAATGATATAGTCCCACGCCCCGGCCTTCATGCACTCTACGGCTGTTTCTTCGTTCATGGAGCCGGTAATCAGAATAAAGGGAACCTCCGGAACGCGCTCCTTAGCCAGCTGCAAAGCTGCCATTCCGTCAAAGTGGGGAAGCTTGTAGTCGGACAGTATGAAATCAGGCCGGAATGATTCCAGCGCAGAAAGAAAGTCCTCCTTAGTTTCAACCCGCAGAAACTCACTGTTGGGCAGAACGTGTCTCACCTCGCGTTCAGCCAGTTCTGCGTCCGTGGGAAGGTCTTCGACAATCAATATCCGTATCAGATCAGTCATTTACTTTTCACCTCTCTGTTGATAAAGGTATCACTCACTTCGGCGGCTTGTTCACCAGCAGCCAGTACAGACCCAGCTTGCTCATGGCATCGATGAAGGCATCAGAACTTACCGGTTTTACCACATAGCTGTTGGCGCCTAAGGCATAGGCTGTCTTGACATCAGGATCCTCCTGAGATGAGGTCACGATCACCACCGGGATGGCACGCGTATGTTCATCTGACTTGATCGCCTTCAGCACCTCCAGACCATTCACCTTCGGCAGCTTAAGATCAAGAAGAACCACTTTAGGCTGAACTGAAATGTCCCTGTCCGCATATTCCCCCCGGCAGAAAATAAAGTCCAGTGCAGCAGCGCCATCCTCCACCACTGATATCGGATTGGCCACGCTTTGTTTTCTGATCGACCTGACAATCAACTCAGCATCCCGCGGATTGTCCTCCACCAGTAAAATATCCACCACCGTTGCCTTATCCATGGTTATTCTCCTTTTCCAACGCTAAAATAGAATATTGCTCCTTTGCCAACTTCCCCCTCTGCCCAGATCCTGCCTCCGTGTCTGACAATGATTCGTTGGGCAATGGCCAAGCCAACCCCTGTGCCTTCAAACTCCCTGGTGCTGTGCAGACGCTGAAACACGCCGAAGAGCTTGTCCAGATACTGCATGTCAAAACCTGCTCCGTTGTCTCGAATGGAATAATACGTTTGCCCGTCCTGATGCGCTGAACTGATCTCGATCTTTGACCTATCCTTTTTGGATGAAAACTTGACTGCATTCGAAAGCAGATTTGTCCAGACCTGACGAAAGAGGCTCAGATCTCCGACAATAGAGGGCAACGGACCGACATGAAAATCGATCCGTTCCCGCGTTTCGGCAGTCGTTATTTCAAAGAAAATGGATTGTGCCATGGCCGCCATATCTATCGTTGAACGTTGCATCGTAGCACGGCCAACACTTGAGAAGGCCAGCAGGTCATCGATCAATTTACCCATATCCCTGGCGCTCTGGCTAATGACGGAGCAGACCCGCTTGCCCTCAACATCAAGCTGTGCCTCATAGTCCTCTGCCAGGATCCGGGTGTAGCCGTCAACAGCCCGAAGCGGTGCGCGCAGGTCATGAGACACAGAGTAAGCGAATGCCTCAAGCTCCCTGTTCGCAGCTTCGAGTTGGGCAGTGCGTTCAATAACGCGCTGCTCCAGTTCCGTATTCAATCTCAGTATCTCCCGTTCCGACTCTTTGCGGTCAGTAATGTCAAGGACAAAACATATTCCGATATTCTTCTGTCCCTTCAGAAAAGCAGCGCCTAAAATAATTGGAACGCGACTGCCATTCTTGTGAATATACTCCTTCTCAAAAAGTGAGCAGACACCTGTTTCTGACATTTCTCTTATCGCTTTTTCATCAAGATATGCATATTCCGGCGGTGTCATGTCCTTCCATCTTACATTGCCTGAAAGAACTTCATCCTGACTGTACCCCACCATTCGAAGAAACTCGGGATTCGCCTCTCTTATGTTTCCATCAGTATCCCAGAATATGATGCCTATTATATTGGAGTCATATAACCGCTTAAACTTTGATTCGCTCTCCTGTAAAGTATTATCCATCCGCTTGCGTTGGGTAACGTCCTGCATCGCTCCGATCATCCTTACAGGCCTGCCATCTTCATCCCTGCTGATGTGGCCCCGATCCTCGATGTCAGCGTACGCGCCATCCTTGCGCTGAAAACGATAATGGTCTGACCAGATTTCCTCTCCAGAATCAATGACCGCATGAATGCCGGTGCAGACACGATCGCGCTCTTCAGGATGGATCCTGTTTGTCCAGGATACGCTGCTCACTTCTATCTCATTCGCCTCGTATCCAAATATTTTCATAAAGTTTTCGTTCCACCAGATTTCATTGGTCTGAAGATTCCAGTCCCAGATGATGTCAAACGTGGCCTTATTGGCCATCTGAAAACGTTCAAGACTCTGGGCCAGCGCATCTTCCACCCGTCTGCGCTCAGCCATTTCCTTATGGAGATTCTTTAAAGAGGTATATGATTCCTTCAGCTCTGCTGCCATTTGATTGCAGTCCTGAGCAAGTCCGGCAAGCTCGTCATTGCCTGATATCGTGATGCGATGATCAAGATTGCCCGTCGCTATAGTGGCAAATCCTTTTCTGAGACGCATGATCGGCGCTGCGATGCTCCGTGCAATCAAGAACAAACTTGTAGCGGTTAACGAGACTAAGATCAACATGGATATCAGGATCAGAGCATTGCTCAGAGTCTGTCGCGTTATATACTCTTGATCGGTAATGATCTGCAGTTTAAGAAGATGCGTTAATAATGTTTGAGAATCTATGATAAGCTGTGTTGTTATCCTGCCTTCGATCTCCTGTCCAAAAGCGTTGCTGATACGGCCATTTTCCATATCGCTTTTGTTCTCGGACAGATGGGTCAATAATTTCTTGGTCTTATCCGGTAATACTTCTATCTGCTGCAGGATCAGCGATTGCTCCGGCGAAGCGGAAAACGCCTGAGCCTGTTTGATAAGTGCCGACAAACTATCCGTCAGCAGCATCCATTGTTCTTTGGGTCTGTCCTCTCTGTTGAGAAGATACTCCGCCCTCATGATTGAACGCTTGTATGCAGTGCTGATCATCTCTTCTGCAAGCTCGTGACGTTTAAGTGATTGCTTCAATTGATCCTGTGTCCATGCAGAGATGAGCACAACCAGGACCGCAATTGCTGCGGCGGTCCACGATACTGCTTTCAGTCTTGTCTTTATCTGCATACCATTCTCACTGGTACAATGTCACCGCAGCCGGTCTCACTGACATAAGAGGTTCCCGGTAAATACTCCTCAGGTAATTAAGCGGTTTAGCGCCAGGAACAAGCCCTTTCATGATCGCCCAGCGCGCCTTGTCTTCCATGGCCACCAGCAGGGTCTGATCGAGCGAAAGCCCGATTATATGTTTGGACCAGACCTTGGCAAGGTAGTCCTCTTGAAAGGAGAGCCGTTGCATTAGAATCTGCCTGGCCCGTATCGGGTCTTTGCGGATCAGATCCTCAGCTTCTGCCAGTGCCTGTATTAATTTTTTCGCTGTTTCAGGCCGCTTCTCGGTAAATTCACTTGCGCTGATCAAAAGGAAATGGAACTGCTGCTCAGCCTGTGCCGGCCATGAAATTGTCTTTCCTGCCAGCTTCTGCTCGATCTGCCATACATACGGTTCCCAGGTGATCACCGCCTCTATACTTCCCTCAGTTATGGCCTCAATGAGCTTGAGCGGGGGCAAGTTTACCAGCATTACCGTGCGGGGATCGATGTGCTGATATACAAGATACCGATCGAGAAAATACTGTGACGGCGTCTGGCTTGTAAGGGCAATCCTCCTGCCCTTCAGATCGATGGGCGCCGATATACCACTGTCTTTGCGTACCACGATCGCAAAGGAGTCTGAACGGGCGATCTCCGCAAGAATAGCCATGTCGGTCTTATGCTCAAATGTCTTGTTTACAAAGACAGAATCGGCTGCAGTAGCAATATCCTGGTTACCTGCCATGAGCGCCTCGACTGCTGCCACGCCCGACTCATATCCGGTCACATCTGCTTTAAGACCATATTTAACAAAAAAGCCTTCACTGTCAGCCAACCAGATTAGGGCAGCAAATTCCCCCTTAAACGCGCCGATTCTGATCGTTTCGAGGGGAACAGCGGCTTGTTCTTTTTTGCTGCAGGATATCAGAGATGACAATAATCCAATAATCAGGAAAATGACAAAAACAGTTCTCAAGAGAAAAGACTGTTTTCTATTGACTGCCTGTAACATCACACCCCCTCGGAAAACTCCTTCATTGAAACTCGTTTAACAGCACAGAACCCCTTTATCTCTATCAACACGCTATCAGCATACAAAATCATTGGCATCGGTTTCGAAAAATCGAGCAAACTGTGAAATTAATGCCTTGACTAACGTATCCCTGCTATCCCTTCTCTTGCTTCTCTTCCTGCATCCTTTTCACCTGCACAGGATAAAACTTTTTCAGGCAGTCTTCGCAGATGCCGTGGCTGAACTGGGTGTTGGTATGTTTGCTGATATATGCCTCCAGCTGACTCCAGTAGCCCTTCTCATCACGAATCTTTTTGCAGTGCATACAGATAGGCAGAAGCTCCTTCAGAACCTTTATCTCTGCCATTGCCTGTTCAAGAGCAATGTTTT
Organism: uncultured Nitrospiraceae bacterium; assembly: GCA_964461065.1. Classification (GTDB taxonomy): domain Bacteria; phylum Nitrospirota; class Thermodesulfovibrionia; order Thermodesulfovibrionales; family UBA6898; genus UBA6898. Next base: position 12,152 of record CAYWRK010000027.1, on the reverse strand, counting down.
TCCTGTGCAGTTCCCTGCTCATGTTGCTCAGTTCGTTATTAATCACCGTCATCTGCCTCATAACCGCTGTTTCGGTCGCCATCACCTGCTCGCTTACAATAAATACAGTATCACCAGACAAAAGAACCCTGCAGGTGAGCATATGGGAGGAATATTTATCTTGCGAAAAAAGAAGATGCATGTTGTCGGTGATAACAGCATCAGGTTCTGCAAACAGTCCTCTGCTTTCTGGCGCAAGCAGTTCCCGGATATTCAGACCATCAACCTGTTGCTGTCTGCCGATCATATCCCGAAAGGCTGCATTGGACCAGATAACATTACCCCTCCGGTCGAGCATGAACATAACAATACCGGTCTGCGACGAAAGATACTGAATAAGCTGGTCCAGGTAATTAATCAGCATATCCCGATTTTCCATGGCAATTGCCTACGCGCATAGGGAATTCGCAACAGATACTGCCTCTCTAGCATTGCCTGCTGCTGCATCAGCGCCCAATTCTGACCAGATATTTGGCATGGTCTTGAAAATCCCTCCTCCGACTATAATTTTGACTGAATCAAGCTCCTCATTTTTGCGTACCGTTCCTATGACATCCCTCACTTTATCAAGATTAAAAGGCATGGTTACCGACAGTGCGAGCACCTGAGGCCTGATGTCTAGGATGAGTTTAACCAGATCAGGAAGCGGTGAATTGGCACCCAGATAACGCACCCTCCATCCATCCAGTTCTAACAGGTCCGATACCATCCATGCACCGAGCTCATGAAATTCGTTCGGCGCAGTCGTAATCACAGCTATGCCCTTTGAAGGTTTAGTTGCCATATTCGCTATGTAGAGCTGCGACATAACCCTGCCGACAATCGAAGATGCAAGATGTTCCTGAGCTACAGAAATAAGACCTTTTTCCCAGAGTCTGCCGATTTCGTACATGGATGGCTGAATCACATCGAGAAGAAAAGACTCGAAATCAGCCTGCTGCTTTACTTCGCGCGCCATCGCAAGAGCCTCTGCATGGTCTGCATTTAGCAGAGCCTCAAGGAAATGCTGTTTCATGGGATTTTCCGGAGAAATATCGTCCTGGACATCTTCAAAAGACAGTTCGGACAAGTAAATCGTTCTTTCGTGAGCATCTATCATCCACTGATAAATGGCCAGAATCTGCTCACAATATTGTGAATCAAGCTGATCCCTTATTGCCTCCATCCATGCCTTCAGTTCGACCGGGAAATAATCATAGGAAAATCCCCTTGCCTTATAGGAGCGATAGACCCAGATAATCGTTTTTGCCAGCATCTCGAATTGATTTAAGAGAAAAACATTTGCCATAAATGCAGCGTGATTTTCATGATTCATCGTCATCATCTCAACAGAATTACCGCCAAGAAGGCCAGACAGATCCTTTCTGTTCATCATGCTCTCATTTACCAGACTCACGAGAGTGTTCCTGTCAGCTGCATATGCCTCAGCCGCCTGGGCAGATACAGATGGAAGGTCTGATGCTGAGGTAATATGCTGCATAAGTTCATGATTGCGGTTGCTTTCCATTTACATCACATCCTTTCATAGATTAACCGCATATAGTTACCGCTAACGTACGCCCTGAGTAAGGTTTTGGATTAGAGCCATTATCTGTGTACCCATATTGTCCTTCGTAATATACGCATCTGCCCCAGCGGCCCTGGCAAGCAGGCGATAGACTTCAACCTCATGCAGGGTGAGCATGATAACCAGAGGAGGGTTCTGTCCCATCTTGATATGCCTCGTTGCATCAATGCCATTCGTGTGGGACATAATGAGATCAATAAGCACAACATCAGGGCTGAGCTCTCTTGACATTTCGAGCCCACGATCACCTGATAATGCCTTTCCGACCACACAGAAAGCAGGATCAGTTTCAAGAAATCGCTCTGCACTGTCAAGGAAATCCTGATTATCGTCTATGAGAAGTATTCTGATTGCCCCGCTCTTGTCACACTCCACTTCCATCACCTCCGCGCAACGTTACACTTAAGGCCCCCCGTGCATTCAGTATGCCAAATCCCGCCCTGCTTTACTATCAGGGAAAACCCTTATAGTAATCAGGACAACCGCTGCTTTATAATCAAAAACATGAGAGGATTATTCATAATCGAATGGCAATCAGACATGTCGGTAGGCGTTGATGAGTTCGATGCTCATCATAAGAGAATCATTGAGCTCATCAATAAACTTAATGTATCTCTGACAGAGGGCGGAGGCAGTGCTGTGACTCGGGAGGTACTCACGGAGTTAGTCAATTATACGGTATACCATTTTTTTGCAGAAGAAGCATTCATGGAAAAATACAGCTACCCTGAATATGCCCAGCACAGAACAGAGCATCTTAATCTCACGGCAAAGACATTGGACCTGATGGAAGATCTGAACAAAACTAATGTGAATCTTGGGCAGGAGGTGCTCGACTTTCTGGTAAACTGGCTAAAAAATCATATCATGATCACCGATAAGAAATTCGATCCATTTGTTCACCAAAAGGGAATTTCGCTATGAGAAATGGTACACCTCATGAATGAACCCGCTGTTTGCATCTGTGTTCAGGACGATATCATGCAGTCTCTAAAATGGATACTGAAAGATTTTGACAAGAATTTCAAAATATCGACGTTTCGTTCAACAATAAATTTTGAAAACGATTACAGCCCCGATGCATGGGACCTGCTAATTCTCGATGCATCACTGTCACATGATTCTATTAAGAAATATCTCGAGGACATTAAGAATAATAAACCTGGTCTTAAGACCATATTGATTGTGCCGCCCATTGAGAACAAGGAAGAAATCATCGCGATTATTAAAGACAGGCTCGTTCAGGGACTCGTCATAAAACCTTTCACGGCCGAAATCCTCTGCAAGTATCTTAAACCTCCCGGCAGTTGATTACATCAAATGACGTACTCCCCGAGGCAAGCCTGCGGGGTATCTAATACAAAAACACTTTGTCATTCCGGCTCGTCCGGAATCTTTTCGAAGAAGGATTCTCGACACTCTTCGATTGAGGGAATGACAGAAAAAACGAAGCAAGCTTCGGGGAATGAGACCCTCAAAGAGATTAATCGGGCTGAACTATGCCTGACCTGACGGCATAGCGGACCAATCCTGCCAGTTCGTGAATATTCAACCGGTCCATGATCTGGGAGCGGTGTGTTTCGACCGTCTTTATGCTCAGGGTCAGTTTTGAGGCAATTTCCTTTGTAGTATTGCCCTCTGCAATGAGCTGCAGAATCTCTCTCTGGCGCGGAGTCAGCATACTGCCCACAGTCTGATGCTGCTCCTCAGTTTTTATACCTCTGCGTAAAACATCAGGTTCCAGATCGGCAATTCCCTGTGCGACCGATCTGCAGAGGTAAGTCCTGCTCCTGCTGACTGAACGAATAGCCTCTTCAAGCTCACTGATATCAGCGTCTTTCAACACATATCCGTACGCACCGGCCCTCATCGCCTGAATAACATATTCCCGGTCGGCATGCATCGACAGGATAATAATGCGTGTCCCGGGCGCTGCCTTCGATGCACGTTTTGTCACTTCAATACCATTCAGCCCGGGCATTGATATATCGAGCAGTGCGATATCAGGTCTGATTGTTTCAATAAGACGAAGCGCTTCGTGTCCGTCGCCTGTCTCACCAACAACAGTGACATTGTCTGTCTGGGAAAGCAGCGCCTTCAGGCCGGACCGGACAAGCAGATGATCATCCGCAATCAAAAGCCGTAATAATGTCATTGCACTTTTAATCTCATATTCACCCTGACTTCTGTTCCCCTGCCCGGCTCCGAGGTTATGGTCAAAGTACCTCCAGCCAACGCTGCCCTCTCGTGCATGCTTAGCAACCCGAAACTTCCTCCTGCAGATGCCCTTTCGAGCGTCTTTTGCACATCAAAGGCCGCGCCATCATTCCGTATCGAAAGAATAACTTCGTCATTCAGATGCAGCAGTTCAAGCTCTATTGCAGCCGGAGCACCATGGCGCAGGGCATTGGTTATAGCTTCCTGCGCTATTCTGAAGAAACAGATTTCTATCTCTGCGGGTAGGCGCATTTCTGGAACCTTTGTCGAGTAGCCCACACCAGCGATCTTTGCAGTGCGCTCAAGATACCAGGTGATCGCCGGTGCAAAACCGAGGTCATCGAGCAGCGACGGCCTGAGACTGAACGACAGATCACGTACAAGCTGAATAGCCCTCCCGATTGTTTCCATACTTTCGCGGCAGTAGATATCCTCAGAACTGATGCCTGATCTCCGCATAAGCGCCTGCAGATTCAGCTTAACAGCAGTCAATGCCTGACCTATCTGGTCGTGCAGTTCTCTTGCAATATGCCGGCGTTCAAGCTCAAGGGTATCGATAAGGCTCTGTGACAGAGAGTGAAGACTTGCTTCAGCAGTTCGGCGCTGCAGTATCTCCCACTCCAGTTCGCGAATCTTTTCATCGAGTTTGCCGGCAACAACCTTGCCATAGAGTCTGAGATTTTCACCCTCAGCCTTCTCCCCAAGTCTTGCTTCTTCCTTCTCCGCCTTTCGGAATCTTTTCTGAATCTCCTGCCAGAGCTGCCACGGCTGCATCGGCTTCAACAGATAGCCGTCTGCTCCCAGCGACAGCGCAAGGTCTGCATCCTGCTCTCCAATATAGTTTCCGGAAAAGAAAAGAAACGGGATCTCACGCGTCCTTTCATCCCGTTTGATCTCCATGAGCATCTGAAAACCATCCATATTCGGCATAAGGGAATCGGATATTATCATATCAGGCCTATGAGCCATGGTCCTTTCAATGCCATCCCTGCCATCAACAGCCTCGATAACGGTGCAGGAGTAGCTCTCCAGTAGATGACGCAGATAGGTGCGGGACTCTGCATGGTCATCAACAATGAGAATTTTCACTTGCGTTTTCTCAAGTTTTCCAGCTCTATTATCTGTTTGTCAAAGCAGTCAGGACAGATACCGTGGCTGAAAAATGCCTCGGAGTTATCGGTAATATATTCCTCGATCTGGTTCCAGTAGCCCTTATCGTCCCTGATCTTTTTGCAGGACGCGCAGATAGGCAGCATGCCGCTCAGAGTCCTGACCTGGGCAAGGGCCTCCTTCAGTTCGCGGACGAGCTTTTCCCGCTCTGCTTCGTAACGCCTGCGCTCCGTAACATCCCTCAAAATGCCATCAAGACCAAGATAATTCCCTGCACTGTCTTCGATAACCCGGCTTGAGGTTTCGAGCTCTATGGGTTCGCCGTCCTTGTTTTTAGCAAGCAGATGATAGGCACTTAACGTTTTCCTGAGTTTCAGCTCGGCAATATAAGCCTCCCGCGCAGCAGGGTCCCTCCAGTAAGGGATAACATCCCTCCCGATCATCTCCTCAGGATCCGTATGGCCAAAGATCCTGGCGCCTGCCATATTGATATGCGAAAACTGGCCTTCTGCATCTACCTGATAAACACCGTCCACCGTGGAGTCGAAAAGATTTCTATATCTGACCTCGCTCCTTCGCAGTGCTTCTTCGGTCTTCCTCCTCTCAGCGACCTCGAGTTCAAGTTCCCTTGTCCGCCGGAATACCTGCTTCCTCAGTGACATGGTCCAGACAAAAAAGACCATGACAACAATAAGAAGTGCAGTCATAACCCCCACTACATATTTCAGGACTTTATTCAGGGTAATGGTCCGCGGCTCAACCAGTCCAAACCATTTTTTATAGATCCTGTCATACTCACCTGTTGTCTTGATAACGCTCAGTCCCTCTGAAAGGTGTGCCAGGAGTCCTGCGTTGCCCTTTCTGACTGCTATGCTGAAAGGCCGTTCATAGTCTTCGATGCCAATGGGCGAGTTATCAAGATTGTTCAGACCCAAACGCTTCATATGAAGCAGGCCGACCAGTTTCGGCATAAGGGCAGCATCCCCCTTGCCCAAGGCAAGAAATCTGAGCGCCTCGGGCAGATTGTCTGCAAGAACTATATTTGCTTCAGGTATTACGTGTTGCGACCGCAGATAATCATGGGCAGCATCGCGCTTCATCACAATGACTTTCTTGTCCTTCAGATCCTGCAGATCCCTGGGTCTGGTCTGCCCTTTTTGGACAAAGAGGGCATCATGAGCAACTGTATGAGGAACAGTGAAGTCAAAGTGCTCGGTCCTCTCTGTGGAATAAGCCATCATCGGAAGGAGATCGATACCTCCATCCTTGAGAGTCCTGAGCGCACTTTCCCATGACCCGACACGGATATCGATCTCCATGCCCATGCTTTTGATTGCAGCGCGAATGAGATCAACACTTCAACCATCAGGCTGGCCCTGATCGTTCACAAACGTATAGGGATAGTAGTCATCAACGACAATCGTTTTAACCGTCCTTTTCCCTGCTGCCTCTTCTGCAGAAGCTTGAACTGATGCTGTCGCAAGCAGGAAGCAGCAGACCATCAGCAGAACGCCAAGCATACCCTTTAAACGCAGAACAGGCATGATGTCAGAACGGATGCTGCAAAAAAACGAATTATTTGCCGCCGGCAACAAGCTTCAGTTTCTCCTCAATAGCTGACGGCGCTCCGGAAATCTTCATGAATGTGCCCATCGTGAGATCAGGAAAATCAAGAGCTATGCGGAACTTACCGTGCAGCATATATACCTTTCCGTTGGAGACCACAAGTTCGTAAGGCAGATGCGCTGTATGCTTAGGTTCGCTGATATCAATGATCGGCATGATTGTTTTGTCTGCACCCTCACCTTCGGTTATGCCTACGCCGAAGACCGACTCCTTCTTGTCAGACAGATCGACCCTATAGACCCTTGAACTGCCGCCTTTACGTGCAGCAAGGTTCGATTCAACAGCCTTGAGCGCCTCCTCCTGAGAACTGTGCGTGCCAAGCAGAACCTGATCGTCAAAATACGGCATCATCACCATGTAATGGTATGAGCGGAGTTTGGCAACACTCAAACCTTTTTTAGAGCCGAAGGCAGATTTCTTGCCAAGCGCCTTCTCAAGAGATGCAGCAACATCAGAAAGTGAGTCCTTCATCTGATACGCCTGTGAGTAGTAGAGCGGGTTCGTATATGAGACCTCTATATCACCGCCCTTTTCGGTCAGAGATATGCGGGAGATCGCTCCATAAGCTCCGAATTCTGATTTAGCAGCGTTCTTTCGCAGTATGTCGCTGGTGACCACAATGACATGAGTTCCTTTATACGGAGTGTATTCACCGACTGCCTGAAATCCCTGTTGTACAAGGCTGGCCTTCACCTCATCCGTCTTCTTCTCAATAGTCCCTGGTCCTGATGATGCAAGCACATAGGGCTTCAGCATATCATCCGCTCCGGCCATGCCCATAAGCATGAACAAACCCACGACAGACGCCAATATTACTGCAACAGTCTTTTTCATGATTTGATTACCATCCTTTTTTTCCCATTAACAGGCAGATTTATCGAGAGATGCAATGGCCCTTAGCTGAAATACTTCTTTATCTCGCCTTCTATCATGCTATAAGGCACAATAAACGGCTTGTCCATGATCGTAATACGCATCTCATTTCCGGTAATAGAGCAATACTCTCCCTTGATCGGTCCCATAACAGAGTTGCCCTGAAAAACACCTTTTGAGCTGTCGCCTTGAAATGTGCCGCCGCTTTCGGTTATTGCGGATTCAACCCTGGCCAGAACCGATGAAATTTCGTCATTGATCGCTACGGTAAATATATGTGCCATTACTGATCTCCTTTTCCATAGTATACCATGCCCAAGGACAGAGTCTTGGATTGACCTATTTCTGAAAGCTGGTAAACTTAAATAGAGATAATTGCATTCTTCCCGGGAGGTCTACCATGGCGCGAAAGATAAAGAAGATATGGAAAAGCAAGCCAACAATCGAAGGCGCAGGGGTTCATCTAAAGCGCGCCTTCGGGTACATTCAGATTCCTCAGTTCGATCCTTTTCTGCTTCTCGACGATTTCCATTCCAACATACCGAACCAGTATATTGCCGGTTTTCCGTGGCACCCTCACCGGGGCATCGAGACGATCACCTATGTTCTTCATGGCACGGTCGAGCACGGCGACAGCATGAAGAACAGGGGCATTATTGCTCCCGGCGACGTACAGTGGATGACTGCAGGAAGCGGCATCATCCATCAGGAGATGCCAAAAGGCGGCAAAGATGATCTGCTCTGGGGCTTTCAGCTCTGGGCAAATCTCCCGGCAACGCAGAAGATGATGGACCCGAGATACCGTGAAGTTAAGAGCAGCCAGATCCCCGAAAAGAAGTTATCGTCAGGGGCGACAGCCAAGATTATCTGCGGTGTAATGGACGGAGTCAGCGGACCGGTGAAGGATATTGTGACCGATCCTGAATATCTGGACGTTTCTGTCCCCGCAGGAACGACCTTCACACACGCGGTGCCCTCGGGTCATACGGCCTTTGCTTATGTGGTCGAAGGGAGTGCCTATTTTGACGAGCAGCGCAACGCCTTTTCCCGTGAAGTGATCGGCAGCAGCAATTTCAATTACAAGCAGGACTGTAAAGGCACGCCTGAATTCCTGATCCTCTATGAGCATGAAGGTGACCATATCACGGTCACCACAGAAGACTCAGCAATCCGTTTTCTGCTTATCTCGGGAAGGCCGATCGGAGAACCTATTGCGTGGTACGGCCCGATCGTGATGAATACACGGGAAGAACTTGAGGCCGCCTTTGAGGAATACGAAAAGGGAACATTCATAAAGCACCGGTGACGGAGAAAAGCTATGTTGATAAAGACAATTGCCCTGTTGAAAAGAGCGGTATTATAAAATAATCCATGCTTTATGCTGACGATCTCTGCAGTCCTGAAGCACGTCTGCGATGGGCCGATGAAAAGCATATGGTGGTCTTTTCGTTTTATCATCCCGAGAAACCCATTAATCTTGTTGATGTCTTTATCAAGGAACAGCTCTCTTTTCCCCAAATCGAAAAGGAACTGGTATGGTTTGAGGCAGGAGATGTAAAAATTTCGGTCGTCTCAAAAGCCCACTTAAGACAGCTGAAACAGATCGCTGGCCGTCCTCAGGATATTGCAGATATTGAAATACTTAAAGAACTTGATGGAGAGAAGAATGAACCGTGATCAAAAAACCATATTCGTTTAAGCCTTCCGTAGAACAGCTAAGAGAGCTGAAGGATTTGAACCCAAAAGAGAAGCTGGACTGGCTCGAAGAGGCAAATCAGTTCGTTGCTACTTTTGTTACTCCCGAGAAGTTGGAGAGATGGAGGAAAATATCCTAACCTCAGCAGGATTAACCGGAGGGCACACACTACTTCCGGAAAGGTGCATCTCGAAACCATTCAAAATAGTACAATTTATTATCGGTGATCAACAACAGGCGATATTGAGCTGTATCATAGCAAAAAAACAAATCCCGGCAATCTCGGGGCGGCTTCTGTCTGATTAGCTGCCCTTAACAGTAATTGTGATAACAGCTCGTCAAATACCTATTGCCAATTAATCAGCTCAACAGCCAATACCATAAAAGAAAATATTATGAATTTATAGATATATCTAATATAATAATTATAGATATATGGCTCACGTTTTCTTGTGGAATAGCTAAATAAAAAAGGAATGTTATGCTTCTTGAATTGTCTGAAAACAAATCAGTAGAACAGCCACTTCTATGAGCAAACAAATAAGGAACCAATATGCCTGCAATTGACAATGGTATTAAGACCCAACTGCGAATAAAGTCTTTGCCGCTTCTATTTGTTTTGATCGCTGCCGGCCTGACCGGCAACTATTTCAAGTTTCCGATTTTCCTTAATATCGACTTCCTCTTCGGCAGCATCTTCGCTATGCTCGCACTGCAGTTCTTCGGACTCGGCAGGGGCATCCTTGCAGCAGCCGCCATTGCCGGTTATACCTATGTGCTTTGGAATCACCCTTATGCCATTATCATTATGACAGCCGAGGTAGCAGTTGTCGGCTGGCTGATGACTCGTCGCAAGGTGGGGATGGTGCTGGCTGATACACTCTACTGGCTGGTCATCGGTATGCCGTTGGTCTACCTTTTCTACAACCTTGTCATGCATGTACCATCCGGTAACACCTATATTATCATGACAAAACAGGCGGTAAACGGCATCGCCAATGCGCTGGTCGCCCGTTTGATCTTTACTGGTTTTACGCTCCGTTCTCGTTCACTGCTGCTGACCTACAAAGAGATTATCTCCAACCTGCTGGTTTTCTTCTTGTTGTGTCCGATGCTGGCTCTGCTAGCGCGTGAAAGCAGAACCGATTTTGCCAATACCGACCAAAATATCAAAAACATGCTGATCCAGAACAGTGACTCAATGTCTCTTCGTTTGCAGACCTGGGTTATCAACAGAAAAACTGCCATTATCAATTTGGCGGAGATGGCGGCCACGAGATCACCACAGCAGATGCAAGCCCCTCTGGAGCAGGCAAAGAAGTCGGATATAAGTTTTCTGCGTATCGGTCTGCTGGACAGAGAAGCGACCATCACTGCCTACTACCCACTACTCGATGAGCTCGGGCAGAAAAACATCGGAAAAAACTTTGCTGATCGTCCCTTCATTCCGACGCTCAAGCTGACACTCAGGCCAATGCTCTCGGAAGTAGTCATGGGGCGAGTTGGCATCCCCAAGCCAATAGTCACGATGCTTTCACCTGTAGTCACTGGAGGAGAATACAACGGTTATGTCACTGGCATTCTGGACTTAGGGCAATTACGTAATTATCTCGACAGTGGCTCGAAAGAACTTAACATGCTCTATACACTTCTGGATAAAAACGGCAACGTCATTATGACCAATCGCACTGATCAAAAAGTGATGAAGCCCTTTGTGCGTAGCTCAGGGATGCTCAATCGGCTTGATAAAAGACTGAGCCAATGGATACCGACGCTGCCTTCCAATACCCCAATTTCTGAACGCTGGACTAAGTCCCTCTACGTGGCAGAGAGTTCCATTGGCGATCTGGCAGAATGGAAGCTGATTCTGGAACAGCCTATAGCACCCTTCCAAAAAGCACTTTATGCCCAATATACCCAAGATTTGTTCCTGCTCTTCCTGTTGTTGCTCGGTGCACTGGCGCTGGCTGAATTATTGAGCAGCAAACTCGTTGTGACAATGGAACAACTCCGTATCATGACCAATAATCTGACAATGCGTCTGGCAACGGATAATAAAGATGTCATATGGCCGGAAAGCGCCATTAAAGAGACAGATCACCTGATCAACAATTTCAAGGAGATGGCAAATTCGCTGACAAAGCAGTTCAAGGAGATAAAGCAAAACAACGCATTGTTGGAGCAGCGGGTGGAGGAGCGGACCAACCAGCTAACCGCAATAATGTCAGAACTGAACATCATTTTGGAAAACGCCCCTGTCAGTATATTTAAAATCATTGACCGAAAAGCGGTCTGGGTGAACAACAGTGCAACACAATTATTTTTGTATTCAAAAGAGGAGCTGGAGTTTGAAACGACCAGAAAACTCTATCCTTCAGATGAAGCATTCGAAAAACTTGGACGCGATGCATATCCGGCTCTGGCTCAAGGCCGGGTATTTGAAACCTTGCAGGAATTGCGTCGAAAGGATGGAGCTACCATTCTGGTCAGATATATTGGCAAGGCTATTGACCCATTAGACATGTCAAAGGGTACCATCTGGCTGCTCGAGGACTTCACTGAACAAAAAAGATTGGAGAGGGAACTACGGGAGGCCAAGGAACTCTTCGAACTCCTATTCAGCACCAGCCCGGACGCGGCTCTGATTAGCCGCATTGATGATGGCACTATCACCCATATCAATGAAGTATTCACAGCGCTTTTCGGATACAGTCGGGATGAGATGGTTGGGACCACAACCCTTAAACTCAATCTTTGGAGGCCGGAAGATCGCCAAAGGTTTGTCGATGAACTTCGCAATAAAGGATTTTGCCGGAATCTTGAATTTCAGTTCCGCCGAAAAGATGGCAGTAACTTCTCCGGTAGTCTGTCTGCCAATTTAACAGGCATCGGAGGCGTTCCTCATATTGTCAGCAATACAAGAGACATCACAGAGCGCAAGAAGGCGGAAAATCAGCTCGCGCATTCGCTGAGAGAAAAGGAAGCTCTTCTCAAGGAAATCCATCATCGGGTAAAAAACAACAT
>CAYWRK010000026.1:0-30810 GCA_964461065.1 uncultured Nitrospiraceae bacterium | reverse complement strand
ACTTCCTCTTGATTGACCCCCTCAAACTGGAAAGTATGTTTATGCCTACCTGGATTAAGATGAGATCAGCATTTGACAAATTACATGTTTTATATTGTAATGAGAGCACATACTGAGGGGGACTTCGAGGAGCAACAAACTTATGGCAAAAGAACAGTGGGAAACATATTTCGATGCGGTAAAGAAAGAGGACTGGAAGGCCGCAATAAATATTCTTCAGCTCATCTCGAAGCAGGATAAGAACAACGCTCAAACATTCATGAAGATCGGTGACGTCTGTCAGCGAACAGGCGATAAAGCTGAGGCAATAGACGCGTACACGCATGCAGCTCAGCTTCTCCGCATGCAGGGCTTTGCCCAGAAGGCATTAGCAACATACAAGATAGCGCTGAGGCTCGACCCACATGATCCCGAGATCATCAGCCGCGCCGAGATACTGATGGATGAGTTCGAAGCTGCCAAGACAGCTCCTCACATGTTGATATCAACCCCGACACCCGAAGCTGAGGCTGCAGAAGAACTGCCTCTCACCCCAGAGGAGCCTGCGGCTGAAGTTCCCCCGATATCTGACTGGCTCGAAAGGACGGCCGTTTCATCAGCATCACCAGCAGAAAAGACGACCTCTCCGGAAATACTGCCGCCCGACATGACATCCATGTTCGAAAGCACCTCATTAACAACAGAGACACCCCAAGCCTCCTCACAGATCCACGTGCCTGTCGCACCTGAACCTGAGTTGCTTCCTGAGGAAATCCCATTTGATACGATCAGCGGGCAGCAGTCAGAGTTTCCAGTTTCGGAACCTGCCAGGGCTCCTGATGAAAACGGAGAATGGCTTGAGTCTGCTTATGAAGCTCTGGAAACGAGGATGTTCAAGCCCCAGGCTGAGAGGCCGGCAGTTACAGCGTCTGCGGCCGGTGAAGACACCATAAAGATTGTCTCCGGACAGCAGCGTGAAGAACTGGATGAGGACCTTGCCAAGACGATGAAAGAGTTTCTCATACCGCTTTCAGAACGCCAGGAGAGGAGCATGCCTGAGATCTTCCGTGATCTGCCTGCGGATATGGTTACGAACTTTATGAATGAACTGACGGTCAGAAAATTCAAGGATAAGCAGCATCTGATCGAAGAAGGTGATTCCGGCGATTCCATGTTTATTATCAGGTCTGGCAGAACGCGGGTCGTCGCCCATATGTTAGGCAGGGAACTGGCGCTTGCCCTACTCGGAGAGGGTGACGTCTTCGGTGAGGTCGGCTTCCTGACCGGCAGACCGCGAACCGCTGCAGTGATTGCTGACGGACCAGTCGAAGTGTATGAGATCAGCAGACTGAATATTGAAAAGCTGATAGAGACAAATCCTGAGATCATGGCAAAGATAGAAGACTTTTACGAGACTCGTGTCCGGGACACTATCAGGAAAATAAAGAGCTAAGCCGTTTCTGCCTCACACATCTTGCCCTTCGTTTCCCTATCTGCGTTCTTTCTGGTAATATTCCCCTGTGTTCTTCCAGCAGATCATCAACGGCCTGACGCTCGGCAGTGTTTATGCCCTTATTGCCCTGGGATATACCATGGTCTATGGCATTCTCGAACTGATTAATTTTGCGCATGGTGAGATCTATATGCTCGGCGCTTATCTTGGCATCATCATACTCGGCTTTTTTACTGCGATCGGTTTGACCGCATACAGCTTGCCTGTTGCTCTTGCGCTCACCTTTGTGCTCACAATCGTTTTCTGTGCATCCTACGGGTTTACCATGGAGAAGGTGGCATACAAGCCTCTCAGGCAGGCCCCAAAGCTCAGCCCGCTGATCAGTGCAATTGGCGTTTCTATCTTCCTGCAGAACTATGTCATGATCACCCAGGGCTCCACAGATAAGGTATTCCCCTCGGTTATAGGCAATGCAGGCTTCAGCTTTGCAACATCGCAGGTCAGTTATCTTCAGATTGCGATCATCAGTGTTTCAGGCTTGATCATGCTGCTGCTTCATGCCTTTATCAGCAGGACAAAAATAGGTAAGGCAATGCGCGCTGTTGCCCAGGATAAGAATATGGCAGCGCTCGTCGGCATTAATACAGACAACATTATATCGATCACGTTTATTATCGGCTCAGGTCTGGCGGCCGTAGCAGGCATGATGGTTTCCGTTTACTATGGATTGGTGAACTATTCAATCGGATACTCGGCAGGCATCAAGGCCTTTACTGCGGCGGTTTTGGGAGGCATCGGCAATATCCCTGGAGCCATGTTCGGTGGGATTCTCCTCGGCCTTATCGAGAGCCTCGGCGCAGCCTATATTTCGAGTGAATACAAGGACGCCTATGCCTTCATCATTCTTATCATCATCCTTCTGGTCAAGCCAACCGGACTCTTCGGCAAGGCATCTGAAGAGAAGATATGAGCGACGCCATACTCAAGACAGTTCTCAGATCAGGCATCGTAAGCCTCTGGACAGCGCTGCTTTTTCTGCCCTTCAAGGGCCTCCAGGCCGCTGGAATGCTCTTTATTATTTTGTTCCTCGCTCTTCTGGTCATCGCATCAATATCAAGATTGTCAGGCTCTTTTTCCTATGCAGCAGAGATTTTCCAAAAGACCGTTGCAGGGCTCATTCCGGATCATTCGCGCTATCTCCTGCTGCTGATCCTTCTGGTAATGACATTACCGCTGTTTTTCCAGAACTACATCCTTGATGTCGCGGTTCTGGCTGGTATTTATATCATTCTTGCGCTTGCACTCAATGTCGTGGTCGGCTTCACAGGTCTTCTGAATCTCGGGTTCGTTGCATACTACGCAATCGGTGCATACAGCTTTGCGCTCCTGAATACGAGGCTCGGCCTCGGCTTCTGGGCAGCGCTGCCTCTGTCCGTGGTCATCACCACTGCAGCAGGCTTTATCTTTGCAGCGCCTGCGCTCAGACTGAAAGGCGACTACCTTGCGCTCGTAACGCTCGGCTTTGGGGAGATCGTGAGGATAACGCTCAACAACTGGGACAGTTTTACCAAGGGGCCAAACGGCATCAGCGGCATTGATGCACCATTTTTCTTCGGCATATCCCTTGCCACGCTCTCATCATTCTATTACCTTGTGCTCTTCTTTGTTGTCCTTGCGGTCATTGTAATCAGAAGAGTCCAGATATCAAAAATAGGAAGGGCCTGGATTGCCCTGCGCGAGGATGAGATCGCAGCCTCTGCCATGGGCATACAGAGCACACGGTATAAGTTGTATGCAGTTTCATTCGGTGCGTTCTGGGCAGGTCTTGCAGGCTGCCTTTTTGCGGCAAAGATGCGGTTCATTTCGCCCGAAAGTTTCACCTTTATGGAGTCCGTGCTGATCCTGAGCATGGTCATACTCGGCGGACTGGGGAGCATTGCCGGTGTCATTGTGGGCGCAGTCATTCTTGTCGCTCTTCCCGAGGCGCTGAGAGATATCCAGATGTACCGTATGCTCGCTCTCGGTGCCGGCGTTGTGCTTCTCATGATCTTCCGGCCTCAGGGCCTTTTCGGAGGCAATAGTGCTTCTCGAAGTTAGGGCAGTCTCAAAACGCTTCGGCGGCATTCGGGCTGTCGAAGATGTAACCTTTTCCCTTAAGCAGGGAATGATCCTGAGCATTATCGGCCCGAATGGCGCCGGCAAGACCACCCTTTTCAACTGCCTAACCGGTTTCATGAAACCGACCAAAGGGAACATTATCTTTTTAGAAACGCCCATATCTGGCCTCTCGGCAGACCGTATCAGCCGCCTCGGCATTGCACGCACGTTTCAGAACATAAGGCTTTTCAAGGCCATGTCCGTGATCGAGAATGTCATGGTAGCGCAGCACGCAAAGATCAGTTCAGGCCTGATACCGATCATTGCACATATACCGTCATTTCTGAGGGAAGAAGCATCGGTCCGTCAGACTGCCTTTGAATATCTTGCGTTTCTCGGCCTTGAATCATATGCTGATCAGGCAGCGGGCAACCTCCCTTATGGGGCCCAGCGCAGGCTGGAGATAGCACGGGCCCTGGCATCAGAACCGCAGCTCATTCTTCTTGACGAACCGTCAGCAGGCATGAACCCGCTCGAGACTGATGAGATGATGGCAACGATCAGGAAGATGCAGAGGATGGGAAAAACGATCATCCTCATAGAGCATGACATGAAGTTTGTGATGGGTTTATCGGACAGGATCATAGTGCTGGACCATGGGGTCAAAATCGCAGAGGGCTCACCGCAGGAAGTAAAGCATAATCCCCTGGTCATCGAGGCTTATCTTGGCAAGGAGACGCACTGACGCCATGCTGAGACTTACAGACATTCATGCCGGGTATGGTCCTGTGAAGGCACTCAAGGGTATTGATATGGAAGTCAGGAAGGGTGAGATCGTTTCACTCATCGGAAGCAACGGTGCCGGTAAATCAACCTGCCTCATGACAATCTCTGGCATCCTCAAAACCTCATCCGGCTCGATCACGCTGGGAGATACTGACATTTCAGGGCTGCCTCCGCACAAGATCGTACAGATGGGAGTCAGTCAGGTGCCTGAAGGCAGGAGGATATTTCCAAGACTGACCGTTTACGAAAATCTCCAGATGGGCGCATTCCTCGACCGCGGTGATTTCAGTGCATCCCTTGAAAAGATATACAGGCTTTTCCCGATACTCGATGAACGGAAAAAACAATTGGGCGGTACGCTGAGCGGAGGAGAGCAGCAGATGCTTGCAATCGGAAGGGCGCTCATGTCAAAGCCCGACATCCTGCTGCTTGACGAGCCATCGCTCGGTCTCGCACCGATCATGGTGAGCAAGATCTTTAAGACCATACAGGAGATTAACAGCGAAGGAATAACCATACTTCTTGTTGAGCAGAACGCAAGGGCAGCGCTTAAGCTCTCGCACAGAGGCTATGTTCTCGAAAACGGCAAAATCACCCTTTCAGGCAACAGCGCAGACCTTCTCGTCAATGAAAAAGTACAGCACGCATACCTGGGGGAGTAGAGAAGCAGTTAAGCGCTGAAGGCTGATAGCTGAGGGCTAAGAGCTGACATGACTTATTTCTGCTATAATGTTATCGTGCTTGCGCAGGTCCATTTATTCATATCCGGAAGGGTTCAGGGTGTCTGTTATCGTGCATTCACTCAGGATCAGGCAATAAGACTGGGGCTGACCGGGTGGGTAAGAAACATGCATGACGGCCGCGTTGAAGCAGTGTTTGAGGGAGAGAGAGAACAGATCGAGCAGGCGATCCTTTCCTGCAAGCGTGGACCTTCCGGAGCCCACGTTACTGATGTTGACATAACATGGGAAAACCCTCTGGGTAAACAGGGATTCGAAATACGATATTAGACGGGGGACTCTATGGCCGCGATCAAGAAAAAACTCGGTGAACTACTCATGGAAGCAGGTCTAATCGACGAGATGCAGCTCAAAACGGCACTCTCCCACCAGAAGGAATGGGGAGGCAGGCTTGGTGCAGTTCTTATCCGCAAGGGCTTCGTAAAAGAGACTGACATGATAGCCGTGATCGAAAATCAGATGGGCATGACATGTCTGCCCCTTGATAAATTTGAAAAACCTTCCGATGAGGTAATGCGTCTCGTAAAAGAGGATATAGCCAGAAAGTTCGGCATACTGCCGCAGAAATTCGACGGAAGGACTTTAGTTGCTGCAACATCAGACCCGACAGATCTCAAGATTCTTGACGATCTCGGATTCCTCCTCAGCGTTCGCATAAAGCCGGTTCTGGCGCTTGAGTCGGATATTCATACAGCGCTCGATCATTTCTATGACCCCATGAACTCTTCCAACACGCTCGAAAGAAAAGCACATGTTTCAGATATGACCTTTTCACCTTCTGGATCACAGTATGAGCTCGTGACCGATGTTTACACACAGCAGGAAGCTGATCCTGATAAGAAAGAGTTCATCGCAGGCGATATTGAGCATGCCGTAATTGCCAGCATAGTTGACCTGCTTGTAGAAAAAGGTATCTTCACCCGCGATGAGCTTGCAGAGAGGATTAATTTCAGAAATGGTTAACCTGTTGCGGTAATTCTGATTTTTCAGAACCTATAGCATGAATACTGACAGACTTGATAAAATTGAGGTCAAAGCCCTCTCGCAAAAAATACTCTCCCTAACAGACGCGGAATTTCTTGCATCGATATCCGGACAGGACCTCTTCGAACTCTTTTCTGCTGCAAACAGAATACGGAATCACTTTCAGGGAAACCGCATTGACCTCTGCTCAATCGTAAACGCTAAATCAGGAAAATGTCCTGAGGACTGTTCGTACTGCGCCCAGTCAACGAAAAGCAAAACTCAAATAACAGCGTACCCGCTTCTCGACAAAAAACAGGTAATCGCTAAGGCAACTCAATCAAAGAAGGGCGGCGCGAAAAGATTCTGTATTGTGACCAGCGGCAGGAGGGTATCAGGCAAAGAACTCCTTACGATTGCAGACATGGTATCCGGCGTAAAGGAACTGGGACTTCTGCCCTGTGCAACGCTCGGACTGCTTTCAAAGGATGATCTGAGGCTTCTGAAGAAAGCAGGGCTTAATCGCTACCACAACAATCTTGAGACATCAGAGCGCTTTTTCCCGAGCATCTGCACGACCCATACATACGACGAAAAGAAAGAGACGATCAGAAGCGCCCGGGAAGCTGGTCTCTCTGTCTGCTCTGGCGGCATCTTCGGCCTTGGCGAGACCTGGCAGGACAGGATAGCTATGGCCTTTGCACTGCGTGACCTTGAGCCAGACTCCGTGCCGATCAATTTTCTCGCCCCCATCAGGGGGACAGCACTCAGCAGACAAAAACCCCTTGAGCCATTGGAAGCCCTGAAGATCATCAGTCTATACCGCTTCATTATCCCTGACAAACAGATCCGCGTCTGTGGCGGCCGCCTCCAGACCTTAGGAGAGTTAAATCCCTTTATCTTTCTTGCAGGAGCAGGCGGTCTACTGATCGGCAACTATCTCACAACGCTCGGAAGGGGCTATGAAGAAGATCACGAGCTTATCAGTAACCTCGGTTTCTCTGCAAGATGACTCTCTCCAGTTCTCGATAATTCTATGATCTCCCCTATGTGGAACATCAGGATGAGGGCGTCAAAGAAGGCAGTAAAGAGCAAAGAGCGAAAAGCAAAGGCCTCCAAACCACTCCCCGGCCCCCAGCTCCCGACACCTGATATCCATATCTCTGGAGCTGAAGGGATATGTTTTGAGGGAGATATTCAGAAGATAGTTCAGAAATATATTGACCGGGCTATAACGCATCCAAGGGGAAGACCTGACAGCATAGTCATCACCATTGAAGAACTGAAAAAACCCTTAAAATCCATAACAGCCCTGCCGATCGTAACCGTAAAATGCGAATCTTCCTCCCGAGCACAGACAATCATAAGCAAACTTCTTGCTGAATCAGGCGTATCTATCAAGGCAATCACCTCAGCATTAGCTATCCTGATGGATAAAGAGTCTATGCGCGGGGCCACCCTTGTGCGTGCCTCATCAGGCAGACGCGTCGAACCTGACATGCAGCGGGGCGTAAGAGCTTCGCGGTTCGGTATTGCCCGGCCTACAGAAAAAGGGCTCTCAGCAGAACTCGATAAGCTGGGCATCAATACGCAAACAGTCAGAGAGGCGCTCATTCTGGCTTCAAAGGTCGCATCGTGCAGGGATGTCGTAGCAGAGGTCTGCATATCTGACGACCCTGATTACACAATCGGATATGTGGCATCAGCATCTCTGGGGTATGTGCGTATACCTCATATCAAGAAGAAGCGTGACAAAAGGGGCGGCAGAGTATTTTTTCTCAAAGAGGATGCAGACATCCGGACTGTCATACAGTATCTCGAAAAAAGACCTGTTATAATACACAGCATAAAATCTTGCTCAGGTGAAAAGACCGTAGATGAAATCCTTGATCGTTCTCATAAGTAACCCCACCGCGCGCACCTCGACTATTGAAAAGGTCAGACGGGCAACCGCATATCTGCAGAAAAGAGGCTTTGAGACTAAACTCCTCTTCACAGAAAGAAGGGGCCACGCGGAGGAACTTGCCCGTGAGGCGGCAAAAACAGTGCCGCGCCTCATCATCGCAGCAGGAGGGGATGGAACCATAAACGAAGCTCTGAACGGCATGGTCATGTCAGATACACCGCTCGCTATCCTGCCGCTTGGAACAACCAATGTGCTTGCCAGAGAACTCTCGATCCCCGACTCTGTCGAGGGAGCCATTGAGCGTGCAATCGGGGGACAGGTCAGAACAGCAAGCCTGGGCAGGATCGAGTCTTTGGTTAATCGCATTCCTGTTCTCCGTCATTTCTGCCTCATGGCAGGTGTCGGCTTTGATGCAAAAGCGGTGTACGATGTGAACAGCACGCTGAAGAAGGTCTCCGGCGAAGGAGCATACATTTTGAGCGGCATCAGCAATCTCATCCATTATTATCCGTCAGAGCTGGTCTTCAGCGTTGATGGGAAGCAGCATACCGGCTATGCGGCTATCATTGGGAAATCAAGCAGGTACGGCGGCAGTTTCAAGATCACTCCTGACGCAGATCTCCTTGATCCACACTTTTACATCTGTATTTTCAAGGGCAAAAACCGGGCTGACCTTCTTCGGTACGCAGCAGGTGTTATCAAGGGCACACATTTGCAGCAGAAGGACATCGTGTATCTCAAGGCCTCGCAGATATCCATTACCGGCAATGCTCACATCCAGATCGACGGAGACCACTTTGGCAGCACACCAGCGACAATCACGATCGTCAAGAACGCCCTAAAGATAGTCTATTAAGCAGATTCAGCAGCGTTGCTGGAAGCGGTCAGGATCTTTCCTCTGAAATAATCCCCCCACCTAACACAACATCACCATCATAGAGAACGGCACTCTGGCCCGGAGCAGGCGCCCACTGAGGTTCATCGAAGACAACATCAGCATTATCATCACCCGCCTGGACAGAGGCTTTCCTGGCCTCCATCATGGACCTCACCTTTACCGCTGCGGCAAACGAAGATGATTCAGGACTGAGCAGCCAGTTCATCTCTCTGACATGGATCCGCTGCGACATTGCTTCATCACGCGAGCCCACCTGGATAATGTTGTTATGTGGATCGATCCGCGTTACGAAATGGGGCTCAAGAGATGGGATATTAAGCCCTTTTCTTTGGCCGATCGTATATGCATAAACGCCTTTATGGGTCCCTATGGTCTTGCCGTCCGCATTGATGATAGGCCCGGGTTTCGCAGACTCCGGAGCAAGCTGCTCGATAAAGGCATTATGGTTATTGTCTTCGACAAAACAGATCTCCTGGCTTTCAGGCCTGTCTGCTGCCGGAAGATTCAATGTTCTGGCTATTTTCCTGACCTCTTCCTTTGTGAGGTCACCAAGCGGGAGCACGAGTCGATCAAGCTCTTCCCTGCTCAACACATACAGCACATACGACTGGTCTTTTTTCTGATCAATACCCTTCTTGAGGCATTTTGCTGAATGCTGACCGCTGACCGCTGAATAGCTGAGTTCTCCTACCCTCGCATAATGTCCGGTTGCTACGAACTCTGCGCCAATCTCATCAGCCGCGTTCAGGAGATACGGAAATTTGATCAACTTGTTGCAGAGTATACAGGGATTGGGGGTCATCCCGTTCTTATAAGCCTCGACAAAGGGATCAACTACCGCGTCAATAAAAGCCGCTCGAACGTCTATCGACCTGTGCTTAATGCCTAATGCTGCGGCTGTCTCAGCAGCACTGTCCCGTGCTTCTATCGAGCAGCAGAGAGCTCCGTCTGATTTATTCCTTGCCTCATAAAGCACAAAGCTGACGCCTTCGACTTCATATCCCTGTTGTTTAAGAAGATATGCAGTAACGCTCGAATCAACTCCTCCGCTCATGCCGACTATCACTTTCGCCACATAGTAATGTAACACGAGATCAGTTGAAAACAAAGACTGAACCCATATATTCTATTTACATGAATAAATTATCTGACAACAAGTTACCGCAAGGGTTCTTCTTCTCCGTAACAGAGGCCGCGATCAAGAAGCCGGGGCGCAAGGACCTTGCGCTGATCTTCTCTGAAGTCGAATCAGCGATTGCCGGCACCTTTACAACAAACACGGTCAAGGCTGCTCCAGTACAACTCTGCATGCAGAAGATAAAGTCAGGCAGGGGACAGGCGGTCATTGTCAATAGCGGCAATGCGAATGCCTGCACTGGCAAACAGGGCATAAAAGATGCCCGTGCTATGGTCTCCGCGGCCTCAAAACAGTTGGGTATCAACACAGGGCTTACCTATATCTGCTCGACCGGTGTTATCGGCACGCCTATGCCTTTGCAGAGAATATTGCCAGCTATTGGTCCTCTATCAGGCGGCTTGGGCAATGCATCCTTTGATGACATAGCCAGGGCCATTATGACGACTGATACCTTCCCCAAGATCACTGCACGGCAGATAAAGATACAGGGCAAGCAGGGAACCATAGCAGGCATCTGCAAAGGCGCTGGTATGATCGCGCCGAACATGGCAACCATGCTCTGCTTTATCCTTACGGATATCGCAGTTGAGAAGAAGACCCTTCATGCTGCGCTGAAGAATGCGGTTGGCAAATCCTTTAACCGGATAACCATAGACGGTGACATGTCCACCAATGATACGGCGCTCATTATGGCAAACGGCGTGCTCGGCAATAAACCTCTCACAAAAAACTCTTCAGAGTTTCCTGTATTCCAGAAAGCGCTTGATGAACTGACCTATGACCTATCCAAACTGATCGTGAAGGATGGCGAAGGTGCAACAAAGCTTGTAGAGGTCGTCGTAAAGAATGCGAAGAGTGAGAAAGATGCTCAGCAGGCAGCCATGGCGATTGCCAACTCAAGCCTGGTGAAGACCGCTATCTATGGCAATGACGCCAACTGGGGCAGGATCATGGCAGCAGTCGGTTACTCCGGGATCAAATTCAATCAGGAAAAGACGGACGTCTATTTCAACAAGATAAAGGTCGTAAAGAACGGGATCATGAACAACAAGGATAAAGAAGCGACAGAAGAGATGAAGAAGAAAGAGCTGAAGATCACGGTTGACCTTCATGCAGGCAAGGCTTCGGTCAAGGTCCTCACCTGCGATCTCACAGAGGATTACATCAAGATCAACGCTGAGTATAGAACATAGCGAGTGGAGAACCAAATGGCTGATGAGACCTTTCAGAAACTGCAACACAGTGAGGGTATTATCTGTCAGATGGCATCCCGCATTCTGGCTGCCTATATTTCAGCCGGTAAGCTTACAGCCGACAATGAGGATCAACTCATGGATCATGCCCTGTCTCTGGCAATAAAACTCGCCAGAAAGGGAGACCGTATCATAGAAAGTGATGATGAAAGCGGGAAGCCGTCATAGCATTCGCAGGATATCTTGGCCCTTCATGCAAGATAGGCATCAGCAAAAGCATTACCTGCTCCGCCGAAGATTCATCAAGATCAACTGAGAATGCCGGACATATTATTTTGTGCGTTGTACTTCCTGAACTCAACGCCAAGTCTTGCTTGATGACATTGCTCACTTCAACTGATAATCGTCATGGCTCATAATTCGTGTTCATCCGCTGCCACGGCGACCAAAACTCCAAATTCAGGCAAGGCTCTATATTCTTGACATTCCCCAAGAGGCCTAATACAATCACATTGAGAACTATCATATGAGTAAATATTTCCTAATTAATCCTACCGGCGATGCACAAACAATAGTAAAGTCTTGCATCACGGAAATCGGGGATTCATATCTGGAATTCAATTCTGTGAGTGAAGCTTCTGCTTCCGGTGAATCTCCTCATGTTGTTTTACTTTTTGCCGGCACAAATATGGCCAACTTTCAAAACGATATTTCAGCGCTGAAAATGAGGCCTTTTTTTGCAAAGATTGCGAGGATCCTTTTCGTGCCCAAGGATATTGCGCAGACGGTCCTTCAATCGAGAGCATTGGAGGGCGAAATGATCTTTCACCTGCCAGTTGATAAGGCACAGCTCATATCCCGTCTCTCAGTGATAAAAAAGAGGGCTCATCGTCGTATTTTTGAGATATTGATGCGCATACAGCCAAAGGGAAGCAACCTGATGTATTTTGGTAAATCCGTGGACTTCAGTGAAACCGGTATAGCCTTCCAGACCGAAGAAGCCTTTGAAATTGGTCAAAAAGTAGCAATCTCATTTGTCAACTCCAGAGATAAAACGCGGTTCGTGCTTGCATCGGAGATTGTGCGTAAATCCATCCTCTCTGCAGGCGCATCGCTCTATGGGGCACGGTTTGAAAATGTTCAGCAGTCGGTCTTGAGAAATCTTATCGATTTTATCTCTGGAGAGAGTTCAAGTTAATAGGACTATCAGATAGATATATGCTGTGCTCACTCCCTTCCTAAAGGATTTACTTAAGAGAAATGTCCGAGCGGTGTTGAGTATAAGTGGATAAACGCATAAGGAAGAATCTCCCAGCTTCTCACAGTTCCAATATCATCATCCTTATTCACAACTTTGAATGCGTGACCTATTGTATTCCATGAGCTGTTTGGTTACCTCCTGCTCAGAGATAACCCCTAACTTTACTAACGCTTCTCCGAAATAGAGATAAGAATCGGCTTGCTCCTTTAAAAGCTCATCTACCTGCTTCTGTGTCAAATACTTCTCTTTGACTGCAACCTCACCGAATTTGTCGCAAGTTTCTTCCTGAATCACTAAAATCCTAACGATATCATCAGCCGTAAGCCAGCCTTTGTCATGTGCAAGTGTTCCGATTAGCCTGTTGTTATTTCTCTGGAGTATTCTTGCTCGAATGACAGCATCTGGGGGAAGCCCTTTTTTTACAAGAAACTGACCGAAACGCTCATTATTAGGCATACGTAAAGCATATCATCATTTCTCTACTAAAGACATAAATCTTCTGGGGAGTGAGCAATCCAAGGCAGAATGATCATTGTCGTAATCCTTCCTAGACTCAACGCGAAAGCTCTTCTCAAAATTATGCTGCTGTCTACTACTTCCTGAAGTCAACGCAGAAACCTTCCCAGAAAAACTGCACAGTACGACTGCAAATCAACAGCAAACAGACCTACAGGGAGATTATTCTCCCGCCTTAGTGGTTGTTACGGATTATCAGGTCAGAAGAAAAGAGAGAACTTCCTGCCCTTATTCAGCCAACTTTTCAAGATACTCCCGGACAGTGATGCCGCTGCTATTTTTCATCACATCCATGAATGCAAGTTGCCCGCCTTCGATTTTGGCCATCATGTCATTGACAGGAAAGAAATCAAATTTCATCGAGTTGCCCGGCATGACCACATAGGCGCTTGAACCGAATCTTCCGCCGTCCATTACTTTTGCTGCCTTGACCCTGCCTGCAGTGACTATCTCTGATAGAAACTGCATAAGCGTGTCAAAATTATAGCTGAGGTTGCGCTCATCGAGAACAAGTTCGAACTTTCCCGTCTCACCGGTGTTTTTTACAGGACAGCGGAAAGGAAGGTGTTCCTTGGCAACGCCTGAGCATTTTGCCTTGAATGCATCGAATCTGCTTCGAATTTCTGTTTCGTCTAACGAGGAATTGAAAAGAATACGTTTATCGAATCCCTCCTTGTCCCCAAGTAGTGCTATGCTGTAACCCATACCTATCCTCTAGTTTCAATTAATGTCTGCAACGATTATAAAGATCTCGGCTATTGTATACCTATTACAAATAAGAAATCTAACAGGTGAAGACCTGTAGAACTCAGTAACATTAGACGCAGATCTCCCACATTGACAACAGAATAGCATTAACTCTGAAATGAGAATGCTACAATGATAATCAGGGCGAGCATGAGGCATCTTCAGAATACTGACATAGAGCGCATCAGAATCAATCCTGGTGAATATTACGTGGCAAACCGGAACGTGATTCTATCTACCATACTGGGGTCATGCGTCTCAGCGTGCCTCTATGATCCGATGACAAATATTATCGGTATGAACCATTTTCTCCTGAGCAACAGAAGATATACCAAAGAACTGCCGTCATGTATTACCGAGGCAGGAAGGTATGGCATACATGCGATGGAACTGCTCATTAATGAAATGATGAAGCTTGGTGCAAGGCGTTCAAACCTCCTTGCCAAGGCTTTTGGAGGTGGAGCGGTTCTTCCTACAGCGGAGTCGGGAGATAATTTCTTCTGTGTCGGTGATGTTAATGTGAGATTCATCAGGGAATTTCTGAAAGATGAGGGAATACCACTTGTGAGTTCTGACCTTGGGGGAGACAGTGGCAGGGTTGTGCACTTCTGCTTTGAGGAATATGCGGTATACATGAGGAAAATAAAGAAGACGCTTGGGACTAAGGTGGCCTCTGAGGAGAAACAGTTCTGGCAGAGGAGCATAGAAAAGCAGGAGAAGACTGTATCCAAACCCGATATCTGGTTGTAGGTTCCACTGAAAAATAACAACGCATTTTTCGGGGTGAATTTGAGAATTAACGTTAGGAAGGGGCAGAGGTTCTTGGGTCCTTCATGTATGATTGCGCATAAAGATCTGCCAAAATAGAGAAGATTTCCCTTGGTTATTGATAAATATGATGATACTATGCAGATAATATCATGCGAAAGAAATTATTGATGAAAATCCATTACATAAGCGTGACAGTGTTCTTTGTGGGGAAACAGTAATGATGGTCATCATTGTGCCAGTAATAGAATTTCTCAACAAAGTGCTCGATTTTATATCCGGGACAGTTGATTAATGAAAAAACAAATTTTACCCGCCATCATTACAATGCTGCTGCTATTGAGTAGTATCTCTTCCTTTGGCGCTGAACCGCGTCTTGTTCGCGTTGGGGCCTTCAATTATTACCCAGGCATTTTCAAGGATACTGATGGTGCTGTAAAGGGATTTTACGTTGATGCACTTTCAGATATTGCAAAGCGGGAAAACATCCGCTTCGAGTATGTATATGGTTCATGGAATGAAGGTCTTGAAAAGATCAGATCAGGTGAGGTTGATCTTCTCACCAGTGTTGCTTACACTCCCGAGCGGGAGCTTTTCATGGATTATTCAAAAACGCCGCTGTTAACCGTTTGGGGAGAACTGTATGCTCCATTGTCATCAGACATTGACGGAATCCTTCAAATTAAGGGCAAAAAAGTGGCAGTAATGAAGTCCGACTTCAATGCAAAGCATTTTATCGAACTAGTTAAAAAGTTCGATATCAGCTGTGAATTTATTGAAATGCCCGGCTTTGATGATGTCTTCAGAGCTGTCGCTGAAAAAAAGGTTGATGCCGGGGTCGCCAATAACACTTATGGTGCTGCCAAGCAGAAAGAGTTCGGCCTCAAGTCAACCGGCGTGGTGTTCAATCCGTTTGATATTTTTTTTACCGTTGCCAGGGGAAAGAACAATGACCTGTTGCATCTTTTGGACGGGTATCTTGACGAGTGGCAGCATCAGGAAGACTCTGTTTATAACAAAGCGCGTCAAAAGTGGTCGCATGGAGCGGTCGGCAGCATGACAATTATTCCCCGCTGGCTGATCAATGCCACTGCTTTGCTTGCAATCATAGTTTTTGCAGCCGTTTTTTTTATTCTCCTTCTTAGAAGACAGGTCGGACGTGCAATACATGATCTTCATCATCGGGAAACAGTCTTGAACGAGAGCAGGAATCGCTATCAAGTTCTGTTTGCCGGCGCGGGAGAAGGGATTTTAATTCTTTCGCCAAATGGTCAGTTTGTTGACGTTAATGAATCATTTGCCCGTATGCACGGTTACAGCAAAGTTGAAATGATGCAGATGAGCTTGAAAGATCTGGATACGCCGGAATCTTCTCAAATGGTCCCCGAGCGGATGCGGATGCTTCAGGATGGGAAGAACCTGAACTTTGAGGTCAGCCATTACCACAAAGACGGTCATGTTTTCAACCTTGGGGTTTCCGCCAGTCTGATCTCATGCGGCGGGAGCTCCTATATTCAATGTTTTCATCGCGATATCACCGAGCGCAAAACTATTGAAGAAGTTCAGACCTTTCTGGCGACTACCAGCATCTCAACTCGGCACGAACCGTTTTTTCATTCACTGGCCCGGTACTTGGCCGAGAAACTGGATATGGACTTTGTCTGCATTGACATCCTGGAAGGAGATGGCTTGACCGCCCAGACTCTGGCTGTATGGTGCGATGGCCATTTCGAAGATAACGTTACTTATGATTTGAAAGACACACCCTGTGGCGACGTAGTGGGCAAAGATGTTTGTTGCTTCCCTTCAAGCGTCTGCCAGTTCTTTCCGCGCGACCAGGTGCTTCAGGAGTTGAAGGCTGAGAGCTACGTAGGCATAACGCTCTTTAGCAACACCGGACAGCCCATCGGCCTGATAGCGGTCATCGGACGTAAGCCGCTGCATAACCGAGCCTTGGCCGAGCAAATCCTGAAAATGGTTGCTGTGCGCGCGGCAGGCGAACTGCAACAGCTTATTTTCGAGAAAGAGCTCATGCAAAGTGAAAAGAAGTATCGCAGTCTTTTTGAAGATTCGAGAGATATGATCTTTATCTCAACCTACGACGGCAGGTTTATCGATGTCAATCCTGCGGGTGTAGAGCTCTTGCGCTATCCCTCGAAAGAAGCTCTTATGTCCGTTGCTATTCGCGATACCTATGCCGATTCCAATGATCGGAGCCGTTTTCTCTCCCTTCTGAGTGAACATGACTATGTTGCCGATTTTGTAACAAAACTGCAGCGGAAGGACGGACAACAGATAGAGGTTTCGATTTCTGCCTCTACAGTCAAAAATGATCTTGGTAATGTTACTGCAATAAGAGGAATCATTAGAGATATCACTGAACACCGGAAGATTGAGGATCAGCTCCGCCAGTCGCAGAAGATGGAATCAATCGGAACCCTTGCCGGTGGCGTGGCCCATGACTTCAACAATATCCTTACTGCCATTATTGGGTATGGTCAGCTTGCAGTCCGAAAGATGGAACCTGATAACCCTTACAGAGCGAACATAGAGAATATGCTGGAAGCTGCTGACAAGGCTGCCTATCTTACGCAGGGACTTCTTTCCTTCAGCAGAAAGCAGATGAGCAACAGAAATCAGGTCGAACTGAATGAACTGCTGAAAAAGACTGAGATGTTCCTGCGTAGAGTCATTGGTGAAGACATTGAGTTCAGAACGAATCTGCATAAACATCCGATTATGATATCAGCTGACTCAAATCAGATCGATCAAATCCTGATGAACCTTGCTACAAATGCCCGTGATGCCATGCCGAAAGGCGGTGTCCTTACCATTACGACAGACCAGGTTCAGATTGACGAAGAGTTTACGAGAAAGCATGGTTACGGGACTCCCGGCAGCTATGGATTGATCAGTGTGTCTGATACCGGCATGGGGATGACAGAAGTAACCCGGCAGCGGATCTTTGAGCCTTTCTTTACGACAAAGGAGGTCGGGAAAGGCACAGGGCTTGGCTTGGCTATCATCTATGGCATCATCAAACAGCACGACGGGTATATCGACGTATACAGCGAACCTGGCGAAGGAACAACCTTCAGGCTATATCTGCCGCTCATAGAAGTTGTCGTGAAAGAGTCAGCAATGGCGGAGGAGTCAAAATATCCCGCAAGAGGAACTGAAACGATACTTTTGGCTGAAGATGATTACATGCTGAGGAAACTATCAAAAACGGTGCTTGAAGAATTTGGATATGTGGTTATCGAGGCTGTTGACGGCGAAGATGCCATAAGCAAGTTTGCGGACAATAAAGATCGAATCGATCTGTTTCTTACCGACCTCATCATGCCGAAGAAAAGCGGGAAAGAGGCGTATGATGAGATCAGGAAGATACGGCCGGACATAAAAACGATCTTTGCAAGCGGATATTCCCCTGATATCGTTCAGGATAAGGCGTCCCTTGGAGACGATGCGATTATTGTGTTTAAACCGATAACTCCGATGGATCTTCTGAGGAAGGTGAGGGAAGTGCTGGACAAGAGGGATACGTAGAGCTTTGAATTTAATGACACTTTCCCCTCATATTCAACACATTTCACGACCCACCAGTTTTGTTTAGTTGTAGGTGCACTCAACAAGAAGCTTGACGGGATTCCGCTTCTGTCTCACATACGGTAAGCCGGTTTTTTCCTGCAGCCTTGCTGGCGTACATGGCCTCATCTGCCCTCATCATGATTGCGTTTATATCATCACCGTTCTTGGGAAACGATGCAATACCTGCCGATATGGTCGACAAAAGCTCTTTCCCATTATGCATAAACGGGGTCTCTGCAAATGTCGTGACGATCCTTTCCACTGCAATACTTGCCTTATCTCCAGGTGTTTCAGTGAAGAGAATAATGAACTCGTCCCCCCCATATCGGGCAACAATATCTGCGGCTCGAACATTATTGCCGATAATTTTCCCCATATGCCTTATCAGCTCAGTACCAGCCATATGCCCATTCGCATCATTGATCTTTTTGAGATTGTCGGCGTCGAGCATGCATATCGAAAATTCCCTCTTGTACCTTTTTGCAAGAGCCTCCTGCGTTGTTGCAAGCCCGGTGAAGCTCCGCATGTTATTAAAACCGGTAATCTCGTCTGTTAGAGAAAGCCTCTCCACCTCTTTTCGGGCAAGCTCAGTCTCACCAGCGAGCATCGCACCGAGATGCGCTATAAGCATAAATGGGAATAGCTGAAGCAGACTTTCCAGGATACTGCCCCTGCCAAGAAATGCAACATTCTCCTGCACTGCGAGATAGGTATAGGAGATAACAGTTAAGGCGGCCATAAGGTAAGTTATCCTCTTGCCCTGGGTCAATGCAGCAGCCATAAGACCGAGATACAGAAGAGAAATAAATGGGCTGGCCGTCTTGCCCGTAAACCAGCTCACCGCTACAGTGAAGAGCAGAAATGCGAGCAGGTCGATGAAGGTCTTGGTCCTTCCATATGCCCCCGCGCGCAGGCCGTATCGGGCAACAGCATTATAGATGAAAAGCATGATACAGATAACGGCAAGGGGAAAGCTGCTTGAATCATCACCTGGCAATAGTTTGATGTCAAGAGCAACAAGGGCAATCAGGAGCCAGGCAATACTTCCGATAATCTTGTCATAGCCTCTGTATCGGAGGGTTTCAGACGGCAGATCTTCTGTCCCGCGAGTTGTCTGCAGCAATGTCGTTTCCTTACGGAATCTGGAACGTATCCAGAATCGCAAAGGCTGCCTGCACTGCAGGTGAGTTCTCCGGCAGATCACAGATCGCCTTTCCTGCAAGGTCATTCTCAAAAACCCCTCTGTCCTGCGGCACAAGGCCCGCAACAATCAGACCAAGGCTTTCGGCAAAAGCCTTCAGTTCAGCACCCTCTTCTCCTGAAACGCGGTTTATGATCAGGGCATACTTAGCTATGTCGAGATTCAGTTCCTTTACCAGATCAGCAATCCTCCGCGCAGTCTTGATGCCGCGCACCGTAGGGTCGCTCACGATCATAAGCATATCAACCTTATGGGTCGTGCGCCTGCTCAAATGCTCCATGCCTGCCTCGTTGTCGATCACAACATACGGATAGGTCTCTGACAGCTTGTCAGTATATTTTCTGATGATGTTGTTGGCCGCGCAGTAGCAACCCGGCCCCTCAGGCCTTCCCATGACCATCAGGTCAAAACCTTTGGATTCAATGACAGACTGCTGCACCTGATAGTCGAAAAGCTGCTCCATGGCCATGCCGCCCGGCCGCTCGCCCCCGCCTCTGATCTTTTCCAGAGATTCTTCGCGGAGTGATCCGATCGTCGCATGCACTGGCACACCCAGAGCTTCGTTAAGACATGCATTACTGTCAGCATCAACAGCAAGCACAGGCTTTTTCCTTTTCTCCACAATATACCGAACAGTAAGCCCTGCAATGCTCGTCTTTCCTGTTCCACCCTTCCCTGCCAATGCTATTACATATGCCATTTCAATCTCTCTCCTTCAATTTTTCCGTAGCAAGCTAGTCGGTCAGTAAATAATGTCGGGAGGGTAGATACGGGGAAACAGCCCTGCCAGCGACACCTCAGACCGAAAAAATTTGCTTCGTATTCAGCACTCCATCCGCTCTATAAAATATCACTGCCATTGCTCAGAGTGAAAACCGTCGCTTTGCAGGGCTTTTCAACGGATTTGCCCGAACCGGCAACACGGAACAGCGGCCGCGACCGCTAATGTAATTTCTTAAACCTCTCCCTAACCTCAACCGCTTTGCCGCAGGTGTATTCACCCTCTGGACATGGCCCGCTCACGCAGCCAGGTCCACTGCCAGAAAATACCGTCGGAGCTATGCTATTGACCAGTTTGAGCATCTCAGTGGCCATTGCCCTGATCTCCCACTGCGCACGGTTGCAGCAGCGCTGCCTGAAAAAATGCAGAAGCTCACGGGCATTCATGGTTATCATGATCTTCGTCTCAGCAGCATTGGGCAGGACAAAACGGGCATCCTGGTTAGCTGCCTCACCCGCAATGCCTTTTTTGTTCAGTTTTTTCACGATCTGATTGTACGCCTTTTGGGCCTTTGCCATGAATTCAACAAAGTATTTCTCAAGTTCAGCATCACCCTTGATCGTTGGAGGGATCACATAATCAAATCCAGCCTCTTCGCTCACATACCTCTGTGACTGCTGCGAATAGCTTGCCAAACGGTGACGCACAAGCTGATGCGAACACGCACGCGATATGCCCTCAACCGCAAAGGTGAATGAAGCATGCTCAATAGGGCTCATATGGCCCATCTTCATGAGCTTTTCAACAAAGCCCTTCTGATCTTTGGCCGCGGTCTTCTCTTTCAGGGATGCAATGTCCGAGGGACTATAACAGAGCTTTGCTGCCATGGCAATGGTCGCCTCAGGGTTTGGGGTATGACTGAGAAGCAGCACTTGTACGCGTGTTTCCACAATAATCTCCTTGAATATATTCAGGTAAATGGCCTGTAGCTATTTAGGTGGGAAGCTTGCCTAACAGACTACAGTCGTTTAAAAGAACCTACTTCTGACTAAACAACCTGAACAGCTCATTTCTTACATATGATAGATATCTTCTTTTATTTAGTCAATTTCAGCGCCATGCAGTATAATACACTCGAAAATGGCAACAACAATTCCTGACAGATTACAGTCTTTTCCTTCAAATCGTGTATAATATTTTAATCTAACGCATGTCAATCGATATATTATTCATCTTCATTTTTCTTATTCTGAACGGTTTTTTCGCTGCATCCGAGATTGCGGTGGTCACGTCCCGCAAGTCCCATATAAGGAAACTTGCAGAAAAAGGCAGCCAGCGTGCAGAAAAACTGCTAAAACTCCAGGCTGAACCGGACAGGTTTCTTGCAACCGTCCAGATCGGGGTCACCGTTGCCGGTGCGCTCGCATCAGCAATCGGCGGTGCTGCTTCAGTTACTACCATCGAACCTCTCATTGCTAGCGTGCCGATACCCTTCATCGCAAAAGCCGCAGGGGCAATATCTATCGGAATCGTCGTTATCATTATTTCTTATCTTTCGCTCATTTTGGGAGAACTTGTTCCTAAATCGATAGCTCTCAGAAACCCGGAAAAAGTCGGACTATTCGTTGCCGGTCCCATCTCTTTTATTTCAAGGATCGCATCTTTGTTCGTAACAATCCTGACGACAAGCACCAACATCTTCGTTAAACCTTTTGGCGGGAAGGCTTTTTCAGAGCGCTCGTTCATAAGCGAAGAGGAGATCAAACTCCTTATCGAGGAAGGCAGGGACCGGGGGATTTTCGAGACTGCAGAGCATGAACTCATCCACAGTGTTTTCAATTTCACTGACATATCAGTCAAAGGCGTCATGGTGCCTGTTGCCAATATGGTGGCATTCAATGTCAGTGAACCTTCGGAGAATATCATCAAGACGATCTCTGTGGAAAATTTCTCGCGCTATCCGGTTTACGGAAAAGATATTTCAGACATAAAGGGCATTCTCTTCAACAAAGATATCTTTAACGAGATGGCCCAGGGAAAAGAGATCTCTATTGCAAAGATCCTTCATCCGGCCATATTCGTCCCTGAGCCGATGAAGATCAGTGCGCTGATGAAAGAGATGCAGAAGAAGCGCCAGCACATGGCCATTGTTGTGGATGAATATGGAGCAGTAACAGGGCTGGTAACGATCGAAGATCTTATCGAGGAAATCGTAGGGGAAATTCAGGACGAATATGATACAGAAACACCAGTCCTTTCTCTCAGGGACGGAGCAAAGCTGATTGACGCATCCCTCGCCATACGCGATCTTAATGAAGACCATGGATTTGATATACCCGAATCAAACGAATACGATACGATCAGCGGGTTCCTCATCTCGCATCTCCAGAGGATTCCTACGGTCGGGGACAGCTACCAGTCAGAGACTACAAAGTTCACAATCGTGAATATGAAGGGCAGGCGTATCCTCAAGATCAAGGCAGAGCTGGGTTCAGAACCTCACTCTACAGAAGATGAGCAGGCTCAGGAAAGCTGAGCGTCGAAGATATCCCTCGCTACCTTTACCAACTGCATCGGAGTATACGGCTTCGTAACAATAGCAGTCATCTGGGCAAGAATACTTTCATCAATATCTGCAAGGCTGTATCCTGTCACCAGCATGAACTTGACCTGCGGACGCATTGCCCTTACTTCCTTAAACAGCTCGATGCCGTTCTTGTTCGGCATCATCATATCCGAGATGATGAGATGATATCTTCCGGGCTCGGTTTCAAAGGCATTGAGGGCTGCCTGACCGTCAGGCGCTGTAACTACCGCATAACCAAGGGAACGCATGAAGTTTGACAGCATATCCCTCAGAACTTCCTCATCTTCAGCAATAAGAATTGTCTCCTTCCCGCTTATGCGGCTGCTCTCCTGAACAGGCAGTCTTTCATGAAAGGGTGATTCATCTCCGGAAGAGATTTCCTGGGGTATCGGAAGGGAGATAGTAAAAGTAGTTCCCTCCCCTTTACTGCTCGAGACCTTTACTAAGCCGCCATGGGCCTGAACAACCGAATACACAATAGAGAGACCAAGGCCCGTTCCCTTGCCAAC
This sequence comes from uncultured Nitrospiraceae bacterium, assembly GCA_964461065.1. Taxonomy (GTDB): domain Bacteria; phylum Nitrospirota; class Thermodesulfovibrionia; order Thermodesulfovibrionales; family UBA6898; genus UBA6898. Next base: position 7,756 of record CAYWRK010000026.1, on the reverse strand, counting down.
CTCTTTAGTCGTGAAGAAAGGATCAAATATCGTCTGCATATGACGCTCATCAATGCCGCTGCCGGTATCCGTGACTGAAATACAGACACACCAGCGCTGACCTGCCCCAGATTTTTCCCCGCTTCCCAGTTCCTTCATGATGCATTTACCGGTCTTAATAGTTATCACGCCCTTGCCATGCATTGCATCCCGGGCATTCAGAATGAGATTCATCATAACCTGGGTGAACTGATTCGTGTCGCATGGGATCATCGGAAGATGATCATGCAGATCAAGACGAATCTCGATGGATTCTTCCACGATCCTCTTAAAGAAATGCGCTGTCTCGGCAAGAAAGGAGTTCATATTTACTGTTTTAAACTCCATAACCATCTTATTGCTGAATATCAGCAACTGCTTGACAAGATCTGCGCCCTTCTGTGAAAGGGACATGATCGATTCGAGTTTGCTGCGGATCTTTGAGTCTTGGGGAATATCGATAAGACAGATCTCGGAAAAGCCCATGACACCGGTCAGGATGTTGTTGAAGTCATGGGCAATGCCTCCAGCAAGCCTGCCTATGGCCTCCATCTTCTGGTTCTCAAAAAGAAGCTGCTGCAGCCTCATCTCCTCTGATTCGGCTCGCTCCTTTGCTCTGCGGTCTGTCCATATCTCAAGGGAGCGCTTTACTCTTGCAGGAAGGCCGGCTATATTTTTTTTCAGAATATAATCGACCGCTCCCTGCCTGAGGCTGTCAACGGCGATCGTCTCATTGCCGTCACCGGTGATAAGAATTACAGGGGCATCGACACCCATATCCTTCGCTATCTTGATCGCCTCAATACCGGTAATATCGGGAAGGGCATAATCAGCAAGAATAATGTCAGGCTTGAAGCGGACAACCCTCTCCAGGAACTCCCGCCTGTTGCGCGCAACATCATAGTCAACATGAAGCTGTGCCTTGCGCATTTCATGGAGTTCAAGTTCGACATCGTCAAGATTATCCTCAAGAAGGAATACCCTGATCCTCTGCTGAGATATATTTCTGTCAGTCATTATTTCGGTGCCTGCTCATTGATCAGCAGCCAGTAAAAGCCGATCTGCTTTACCGTGTCGACAAACTGGTCAAAATCCACGGGCTTGCGTATGTAACTGTTAACGCCAAGGTCATAACTTTTGAGCACATCGTTGTCTTCTTTCGAAGAGGTAAGCACAACAACAGGAATAAGCTTCAGTTTCCGGTCAGCCTTGATCTTGTTAAGCACCTCAATGCCGTCAACCTTGGGAAGCTTCAGGTCAAGCAGCACAAGGTTCGGCAAGCCATGCTCTGCACCTTCGTATTTCCCCTTATAAAAAAGGTAATCGAGCGCTTCCTGTCCATCCCTTACGACCGTCACAGGGTTGGCGATATTATTCTTCTCCAACGCAAGAATGGTGAGCTCAACATCATCGGGATTGTCTTCAACCAGCAGAATATTGATAAACCTGTTCAACATCAATCACCTCCTAGAATATAGGCAGATCTACAAAAAACGTCGCACCCCTGCCAGGCTCGGACTCTGCCCAAACCCTGCCGTGATGGCGCTCGGCTATCCTTTTCACAATCGAAAGGCCAATACCCGTTCCTTCATACTCCTCTGGCAGATGTAGGCGCTGGAAGATCTGAAATATCTTGTCGCGGTACTGCATATCAAATCCCAAACCGTTATCTTTCACATACATGAGCTTCCTCTGACGATCATACCCGACAACGATTTCAGGACGTTCGATATTCCGGGTATATTTTAGCGCATTTGAGAGCAGATTTGAAAAGAGGCTCTGCATGAGCACCACATCGCAGTTGATCTCTGGCAGATCCTGGACAATGATTGAAACATTTCTCTTTTCGATCTCTCCGGTAAATTGCTCAAGCACGCTCTGTATGATCGCCGCTGCAGATATCTTTCGGTAATTGAGCTCGGCTCTGCCGATCTTCGAAAATGCAAGTATATCGTCAATGAGCATCGACATCCTGTTCGTGCCGTTCCGAACTCTCTTAAGGTAATGCTTCGCTTTGTCAGGCAGGGCATCAGCATAGTCATCCATGAGGATCTTCGAAAAACCGTCAATATTCCTTAGCGGTGCACGCAGGTCATGGGAAACGGAATAGGCAAAGGACTCAAGCTCTCTGTTGGCATTCGCAAGATCAGCGTTTGATTTATGCAGCGCATGATTCTTTTCATACAGATCAATCGCCATATTGTGGAAGGTTTTCTGAAGGTCGCCGATCTCATCATCACGCTTAATCTCAGCCCTGCCGATAAGGCTGTCGTTCGCTATCCGATCAGGCAGATCTGCAATGTCACGGGAAAGATCACGAATCGGCCTGCTGATAAGACGCGTGACCAGAATATGTGATATGGCGATGATCGCAAGAACGCCCAGGAGGCTGATCACGATATTGCGGTCTCGCAGTTCACCTATGGCAGCATAATTCCTGTCTATGGGCTTTCTCAGGATAACAGCACCAAGGATCTTCTTTGCAGAGCCATGACAACGGAAACACTGGGGGTGATTCTGCATCAGATGGGCATGCATAAAGAATCGTTTTCCATCGTGCTTCTCCTCATACATCCTGTCCGGAAGCGCTCCCTTCTGAAACCCGCTGACCAGGTCCTGCAGAATATCCTTGTTAAACAGTTCATCCTGGAGCGATTTCTGCAGACTTCTTTCTTCGGAAGAAAAGATGATCTTCTGGTCAGTGTCACTGATGAAAAGTTCAATATTCTTATTATCAGCCTTGATGTCAAGCATCTGTTTCTCAATAAGTCTGCCATTGCCGCTTGCCATTGTCTGCCTCATGCCTGATGCAATGATTGACATGGTCTCTTTACTGTCAGCGCCGAACTCCTCAAGGATCTCATGGGTAAGACGATTGTTCGTGATATAGATAATGACAGCAGTAACGATTGCTACGCAGAGAGAAAGGACGATAAGTATTTTTCTGTCAAGACTCTTTGCAAACATATTCCGGTGCAGGCGCATCCCCCTCAGGATTTTCACGAATTATACCAGTAAGACCGAGCCAATACAACGCTATTTAAAGCTCTGCTCTTCTGAGGGGAATATCCCGTCCTCAACCTCTTTTTTATACTCAAGCATTGCTGTAAGGGCATCTTCCTTCAGTTTTGCATAGCGTTTTATGAACTTCGGCACAAACCGATCAAACAGTCCAAGCAGGTCATGCAGTACCAGCACCTGTCCGTCGCAATACGGTCCAGCCCCGATGCCGATGGTAGGGATCGAAAGGGCCTTTGTGATCTCTCTGGCAAGAGAAAGGGGAATACCCTCAAGGACAAGAGAAAATGCGCCTGCATCTTCGACAATCTTCGCCTCTTCGACCAGTTTTCTGGCAGCACTCTTGGTCTTGCCCTGCACCTTGTATCCCCCCATACGATGTATCGACTGGGGAGTAAGGCCGATATGAGCCATCACGGGGATATCTGACCTGGTCATGGCCTTGATCCTGTCTGCGATTTCAGAACCGCCTTCGATCTTGATTGCAGCAGCTCCGCCTTCTTTCAGAAAACGGCCGGCATTTCTGACAGCATCTTCAACACTTGCCTGGTAAGACATGAAAGGCATATCACTGATCACGAGAGCATTCTTTACTGCCCGGGAAACCATCTTGGTGTGGTAGATCATCTCATCCATAGTCACCGGCAGGGTATTTTCGAGGCCTTGAACAACAACACCCAGGGAGTCGCCGACAAGCACGGCATCAAGACCAGCCTCGTCCACGATCTGGGCAAAAGGATAGTCATAAGCCGTCAGCATGGTAATCTTTTTGCCCTCAGACTTTTTCTTCAGAAAATCCTGCACTGTTGTCTTCGGCATCCCTGCCCCCAATTATATGGATTTTGTGCATTATAACCGCCCTGCTCATAAGCATGCAAGCGGGCCGGCTTGTAAGCAAGAGGAGTGAAGGGTTATACTTTTGGCATGGGTGAGTATCAGCAATTTCAGCCTTTGACCAAAGAAGACAAGATAACTACGGTCATGTACAGAACCGGCATATTCCTGTCATCTGTTTTGATGGCAATCGCTGCGTTTCTTGCCGTCAAAACGGTTCTTTCACCTGACATGCTCGACCTGCCGTTGATCTATTCGGGATTAGCGGCAAATATCATTATATTGTCGCTCTATTTCAGCGTAGGGCTCAGCGTATTCTTTATCCATCTTTACATCGGGAAGTTCCACCGCATACTCAAGAAAATATACTATCTCTCACTGTTCTGCCTTGCGCTTTTGTTTCTGCTTGGGAAAGGAAGTCCGGCCTCAATGCCTCCTGCGGGTGCACTCCTGCTTATACCCCTCTCCCTCTGTCTCGGGTTTATCACTGCCAAAGAGGCCTTCTGTTTCAAGCTTATTGAAGGGTACTTACTCGGCATGATCATGCCTGCATATCTTTTTGTTTATGGCATGGGGCTCCTGGATCACAAGAGAGCTGCATTCGGCCTGGCTCTCATCGCAGCGATGCTCGTTTTCTTTATGTTCAGAAAGGTCTTCATGCCTTTGCACTGCGATATAGGCGACAAATCAGCATACCAGCCTTAACTACTTCGCAAAAAATCCGTATGCTGCGTTGTGCTTCAAAGTTCGTCACTGCGACGTATCCAAAAGACACGCCTCATTCCTCACTTTTCACACGCCTTGCCTCCAAAGCTTTTTGCAAAGCAGTTCCACTACTTTTTACCAACTCATCAACTGAGCACTACCGAAAGAATTTCGCGCCGAGCTTCTCCAGTTCAGCGACAGTGATCAGGTATCTGCCATCCTTCATTCTGCCTTCTATCTTAATGGGATAGCAGCTGCCGAATCCCTTCTCAATCTCGGATATGGGGTACCGCTCGTTGCAGGCCCTGCAGACAACAGAACCGCTGTCAAAACCAAAACCTTTTTTTTGCAGATAGCACTTGGTGCAGGCATCAAGAAACGAAACCACCCTATCATCCGTCTTCACCACAAAGAAATGCATGGTCATGCCCTTGAGCGCATGGGAAAAGTATCGTGGAATTCCGGGTTGTAGCGAACTAATCTCAACGGATATATCCTGTCCTTTCTGCGGCGCTTCAGGATACACAGGCTGCTTGGAGCAGGCAGAGAAGCTGATGATTAGCAATAGGAGAGGCATCCAGACATACGCCTTTCGGCCATGTATTCCAAATGCCCTTCCTGTCCATTTCTCCGCCAAGAGCCTAATGTTTATGCTCCTCAATCTTCATCTGAGACCGCTTCATCTTCCTCTTGTCCCGGATCATCTTTGTGTCAGCATACATATCCTCGTATGCCGCTTTCATGGCTGCCTCAAAGTCTGCAAGGATACCGCCATTGGTCTTCATGAAACCCTCAGCATCGTCTTTTTTGGCAAAAGCCCACTTTCCTCTCTTGGACATGACACCCGGCTTGCTTCCACCTATGATCCAGTAAGCCTTCTCAGCATCGATCAGGTCCTTTGTGTTAAAATCGCCGGCCTTGATGGACTTTGGCGACTTATCAATGTTGTTCGCAAGATCAACAGCCGCACAATGGATACTGCAGACAGCCATTGCTGACCCGTCATCATATTCGATCAGCATGCGCGAAAAATCATAACTTCCCCTATCCATGCCGCAGTATTTGCAGGCCTTGTTCAGATGAATGTCTTCTTTGGGCTGGGCGTACGCAATACCGGTCAGACAGAGTGATACTACAAGCATTGCAATACTGAAATATTTGTTCATGATGTTCCTCCTGATCTATTTCTCTCAATTATCGCATCAGCGAAACGCTTGCGAACCCTTCGGCAGCCAATCTATTCCAGAGCTTTCAACCGCAGGCAAAGAGGGCCATTCAGCAGGAATGACCCCCCGTAAAGCCTTGCGATAACATTACTACCTGTCCAGTGTCACCCGCTTTGTAACTTTGTGAATCTGCACCTTGTTGTCAGGTACCTGGATCTCATAGTTCATCTCGACTGTTACATCAACCGTCCTAACACCCTCAGGCAGTTTAATCTCAAAGGTCTCGTCAGTTGACTTGTACGGCTGCAGACTTGTGTCACGCACATACGATGATTTGTTCTGAGCGCCGTAGACCATTTTTTCATTAAGGCAGTTCGTTGCCTGTGTGTGATAATGCCTCTCATCTTTGAATATCTCTTTACCATCCAATGTCTTTGCAGTCACTTCCATGACCACTCTGTTGTGGGACGGTCAACCATCAGGGATGCGATGGCCTGCATCGTGGGTTATCTTGGTATTCACCACAACCATAGGCCTGAGATCTCCTGCCTTCCTGAGCCACTGATATCCCAGGGTCTGCACTTCGAGATGGATGTTCTTGCTCAGAAAATCGCCTGTCTGGCCCTTGTCATTGAAGTTCGGGCCGATGAGGTGATCCGCATTACCATTGATCTTCTTCATATGGCATTCCTGGCAGCTCTGAAAACCGCCATTTGAAAGGTAGTTATGCTGATAGCTGCCATAGAGCGTCGCACACTGCACAGGATAGTCAAACTCGAAGTTCGGGCCTGTGCCGTGACACTGGCCGCAGAAGATGGCCTGCGACATAATGCCGCTCTTTTTTACCTTGCCGCCAGAATGGGCATCGTTGTTTTTTGTGCCATAGATCACTCCCTTCTCAGGCTTTCCCTCGACAAGCGTGTGAACAATGGCTTTTTCATTATGACAGACAAGACAGGTGATCTGGAGTTTTGCCACTTTTGCCTTTGCCGCAGCCTTTTCCTCTGCCGTTTTCTTCTCATCTGAAGCTGTGAAAAGGGCCTCGGTCAGCTCCTGGGCAACTGAGTCGTCTGCATGCGCAGCAGCCTGGGGCAGATGGCATTTGAAACAGGGAAATGTTTTCAAGGATGCCTCTTTCGGATCTTTTACCTTAAAAGCGCTTGCCTTAACAACGGGGGTCATCATCAGCCCGTCCGCAACACCCATAAGCGGCCTCGCATGGTGTGATTTTTCCCACTGCCCGTAGATCTCAGTGTGGCAAGACTTACATTGACTGGAATCATACATCTTTGCAAGTTCATCGATAGTTTTTGCCTTCTTTTCAACCTCGTGCTGCGTGGCCATTGCAGCAAAAGGCAAAGCAGTCACCGCCACTAACACTACTGCCAGTTTCAACAATCTCATAGCTACTCCTTTTTGATGACATTCGTCATCGCTAAATTTGTCTTCATTATACGCCACATCAGTCAGAGAAAAAAGATGGCTCCGCTTAGGGATTATTTTGGGATAATTTCCGAAGCGGAGCCGAGTTTAACGGGGAGAAAAGTCTGAAGATGGACTTTTCTCATACAGGGGGAGCCTGTATCTCTGAAAAACGATTACTCGGGAACTTCGGAATTAATGGGTTAGGCTTGTGGAGGACGTTCTTGTTTGAAGATATTTACAGAGCGATAAAAGACTGTATTTGCTTCCTCTATGTATCCGGAGAACACCAGAGGAATTATAGTAAGAGAGCATTCCTGGATCGCAGGACTGTCAGCATTCACAGACATGAAAGAACCGGAAGAACTGCAGACATCAAGAGTTACAAAAAAAGAACCACTGCCAGAGGGCGATGAAATAACAGTGAGAGGTGAGCAGAGAGCAGAGAATAAAATCATCATCACAATGAGCGCACACTTCTTCATGGGATTATTTTGCCTGCTGATTCAGACCTTGTCAATATCAAATTATAATTACAGTCCAGGTAGGCATAAACATACTTTCCAGTTTGAGGGGGTCAATCAAGAGGAAGT
>CAYWRK010000025.1:0-31527 GCA_964461065.1 uncultured Nitrospiraceae bacterium | reverse complement strand
ACTTCCTCTTGATTGACCCCCTCAAACTGGAAAGTATGTTTATGCCTACCTGGACCACGAGAATGGGAGAAGATTGACTGAGAATGGGATTATGCGATATTGTTTGTTATGACTGCCAAGGCACACATTGATCTCCCTACAGAAAAGATCGCTGATTTTTGCAAGCGTCATCATATCAGCAGACTGTCGCTTTTTGGTTCAGCTCTTACCGGCAAGTTCACCGAAGAAAGTGACATTGACTTCCTGATAGAATTTGAACTAGGCCACATCCCAGGATATATAAGGCTTGCGGGCATGGAGATTGAGCTATCTGCCATCCTTAGCCGCAAAGTTGACCTGAGAACGCCACAGGATTTGAGCCGCTATTTCCGCAAAGAAGTAATGGAAACAGCAGAATTGCAATATGTTAGCGGCTGATTCCATCTGATCCCGGCTTATTAATCATGCCTCAACCCTTACGACGCCTATATAAGACAAAGAAGCGAACTGTACAATAAATCCATGGAAAAGAGGTCACATGCCTGCGGTTGTTAAATATAAGGAAAATCAGATTGCGGTTAAGCAATATCTTACAGACGCAAAGGGCCATAAGATGGCTGCTGTAATTGAAATAGACGAGCTTAAGAGATTGGAAACCGTTTTAGATCTCATCCCCGCCTCCGAACAATGGCTTTACAAGAATATGAAGGCGTTTGAGAGTGTTCAGAGGGGCCTGAAACAGGCGACCAAAGGAAAGGTTACCAAGCTCAAGCTCAGCGAGCTTTAGGGCTGCCTTTTGTTCGATATCTTTACATAGATTAATTTTCTTTTCTATTCATTCTGCGCGGTCGATAAAGGCATCTTTCAACAGCCTTGACTGGCGTTCAAAGGCCTGACGGGGGTTTTTCGCATCCTTCATAAGTGCGATCTCCTGTGTGATAAGGCGGGCAAGATTCAGGGTGTGGGTGTCCGGTTTCGAGGACTCCCTCTTGTACAGGGGGTGGTCCCGATTGATATAGATGGTTGTCTCCTCAGTGAAGACTTCCGAACCTTCCTCCCCAAAGCTGTCAACAACGCAGGAGATACCATACTGCCCGAACTTCACTTTCTTGATGACAGCATTCGGTGTGAGCTGCTTTACCTTCGGCTTTCTCTTCTTTTTAACGGTCTCTGCCTTTGCAGTCGCTACGGGCTGCTGAACCGGCAGAATCTCACCAGACAGACCTTCATGATTCTTGACTCCCAGCAGGCCAGCGCTGCCGATGCCTTTGGTATGTTCATCTGCAATAGGCATGGGTCCAAAAGGCGAAAGTTCAGGATTGTGGAAAAGAGCCTTATAAATTCTCTGAAGTGCTTCATTTAAGGCTCTGCTTACGACCCGACCTTCTTTCTTGGTTAAAAGCCGGTGAAGCACCTTCTTTACCTCTTCGAATACTTTATCCATGACCGAAAGAAAGGCAAGGTATTCAGGAGAGTCTTTCACAAAGCCTGTGCGATCACTGGTTACCGGAAGAAAGTCAGCGTGCGCTTCACCGCGGACGCGCGCCATCATCTTGCCCCAGGTCTCCATACCGAATAGCTCTCTGCGGACCGTCACCTGCTTTACCTTTACTTCGATGCCCAATCCATCAGTTGATGCCTGGGTCTGCGCCAGGATAATGATTTCGCCATGCACAGGGCCGTATGGTGTTCCTTCGAGAAAGGGAATCTTATGGCCGCTCAGACTCCGCGGGGTGATCGTATGACTGTTCAGCCGAACCTTAAAGTCCGGCGCTTTAAGGGGCGTACCCTCGATGATCTTTGCCTCGATGTCAGAGAGTTCGTAGCTGCGGTGCAGACCGATCAGAAGGACCGTAGTGCCGTTATTCTTTCTGAAGTCAGAAGGAAGTATTTCGAGCGGCAGGCTCCAGGCATCTTCTGCCTTTTCCCATGCACGCTTATCAAACACAACACGGCCGACAAAATCATCTTTTTTTGTCAATACTTCAAATCGCTCACAGGCCGAAAGGCTCGCAAATTTACCGATCCCGAACATGCCGATCCGGTCGCGATGATATACCGGTGATTTGACCACATGAAGTTTGAACTGGGAGCCAATGCTGAAATACTGCCGGAGGCCATCTCTGTCCATGCCAGAGCCGTTGTCACTGATCTCGATACTGTCATGAGAGACGGTTATTTCGACCAGGGTTGCATCAGCATCATAGGCATTGTTCACGATCTCGCGAATGAACTCAATGCTCTCGGTATAGAGACGCTCGCCGATGGTGACAATATGACTCTTGTCAACCGTAACAGGTATAAGCTCCCATCTGTTTTCCATAGGCTGGTATTATATCAGAGTGGTTAAGCAATATCTGAGAGTCCCTAAAGAGCAAAATAAGAGCGGTAGCTGATATAGGCAAGCTCAATTGATTAGGAACTGTTTCGGAGCTCATTTCTGGCTTCAGGCATGGGCTTGCAGGAAATATATGGAAGATTGAAAGTGTCCAAGGGAATCTGAAACAGCCGAAGAGGGGAGCAGATTCGTATATGTTTTTATGCGCCGAGCCAATATATCGGCCGCAATTAAAAAATGACTAGGGAGCTCTTCCTGCTTCAACAACGTACAGTGACATGTTCTGTTATAATCCGGCTATTACTTTACATTTCTCCGGTCATTCCTGTATCTTTTTAGGATGATCGATCTTCATACACACACTATTTTCAGCGATGGAGAACTGATACCTTTTGAATTGATCAGACGGGCCGAGGCGATAGGATACAGTGCAATTGCAATCACTGACCATATGGATGCATCCAATCTTGACTTCATCATTCCCCGTATTGTGAAGGCTATCGAAAAGCTAAAATCCCATGTCTCGATTGATGTTATTGCCGGTGCGGAGATAACCCACGCACCTCCAGAACTGATCGCTGACTTGGTTAAGGAGGCCCGTGCATTAGGCGCAAAGATCGTTGTTGTGCACGGAGAGACAATAGCTGAACCGGTAATTAAGGGCACAAACAGGGCAGCCATCGAGGCTGGCGCTGATATCCTCTCTCATCCGGGAATGATCAGTATCGAGGACATGCTCCGCGCCAAGGAAAAAAATATTTATCTGGAGATTACGGCTCGGCGGGGACATGCATTTACTAACGGCTATCTGGCCAAGGAGGCTGTAAAGTTCGGTGTGCCTCTATGCATCAATACTGATGCTCATGGCCCATCTGACCTCATCACGAAGGAACATGCGCGGAGCATCCTGCTCGGTGCAGGTATTGAGGAGAATAGAATAGATTCAGTATTTGAAAATTCAAAATCCCTTGTTGACAGAGTACTAAGGAGGAGTAATGCCCAAATCGATAAAAAAGAAGTCTCCGCTTAAGAAAGAGGTCGATACCGAGATACAGGTAAGGGACCGCTTTGACGGCATAAAGAACATCTTTGAGAAGAAGCAGAAGTCACTTGTTGCCTATGGACTGATAACGCTCAGCGCTGCTGTTGTCATCGGCGGTATCGCTGTATACCGGTTCAGTTCAAATGACAAGGCCCAGCAGCTTGAGTATGAGGCATACAAAACCTATTATGGCATGTATCAGAAATCGCCCATTACTGACCAGGAAAAGGCACAAAAAGCTCTCGAATTATTTCAGCAGGCTTATGAAAAGAATAAGTCACCAAGGGTCCTTCTCTACATCGCTGACACATATACAGAGCTGGCAAAGTACGACGAAGCCTTGAATACGCTCAATGAATTCACTAAACGCTTTGTTCGCGAAGAAACTCTCATGCCCCTTGCCTATCAAAAAATGGTTGCGCTGCAACTTAAGAAAGGCAATAAGGAAGAGGCATTAAAGACGCTTGATAAAATTTCCAATGCAGCAGGCGATTTATTGAAGGATTTCGCCCTGATCCAGCAGGCAAGGATGCTTGAGCAGGATGGCAAAAAGGACGAGGCAATAGTGAAATACAAAGAGTTTGTTTCGAAATATCCTCAGTCACCCTACGCTGAAGAGGCAAAGACAAAGTCCGGCGAGAAGAAAGCAGAATAACGAAAAACGATTAAGCTTTTCGCGTTTTCCTGGATTTGGCGCTCTTCCTGGCGGTTGCAGCGCCTTTCTTTTTGCCTGAAACAGAGGAAACTTTCACTTTCTTGTGCGAGGCCTTCTTCATAAGAGCCCTATCAAGATTATCAAGACTGAAAAGGTTCTTTGGAGGCAGATAGATCGTGCTGCCTGTCTTGAGAGGCATAATCTTTTCCGTTGAATTCAGAGAAAGAATTACCGGCACCGGAATACCGGTCTTGCCGGAGATACTTTTAAATGTATCGCCCTTCTTTACAAGGTAACGGTCTATGGTGAAGCGTTCCTCTTCAGACATCGCAGAGAGCTTCTCCGCGAAAGCGATTCCTGTGCCCACAGGGATCTTAAGGACATAGGTATCGGCATCTGGAGGCGTGCACCATCTCCTAAGCTCAGGATTCAGCTTCTTGATCTCTTCTACAGTAGTACCGGCGCAGTCCGCAGCCACTGCCAGATCAATGGGATACTCAATCTCAACCTCGTCATAACTCAGGGGTGTCTGATATTCTATTGCTTCAAACCCGAAATCTTTGGGATTGGAGGCAATCATGCTTGCAGCAATGAACCTTGGCACGTACTCCTTTGTCTCTGACCTGATATGTTTCGTGCCAAGAAGGTCCCAGTAGTCGTCTGCATTGCTCTTCTTCATTGCCCTCATGATCTTGCCTTCGCCTGCATTATAGGCAGCCATGGCAAGGTTCCATGATCCGAACATGCCATGGAGATCTTTCAGATAGTCTGCAGCTGCCTCTGTGGATTTGACAGGATCGCGTCTTTCGTCTTTCCACCAGTTGATCTCAAGACCGTATCTCCTTGCTGTGGATGCGATAAACTGCCAGGGACCTGCAGCGTGGGCAATGGAATAAGCGTTCGTACTAAAACCGCTTTCGATGAGCGACAGAAAAACAATATCTTCAGGAACATCTTTTTTTCTCAGGATATTCTGCATAATATCAACATACTTGCCGGATCTGCTCAGATACAGGGCAAACCTGTCCTTTATCCTGTTGGCAAAAAGGCTGATATTTCTGTCAACAGCCCTTGATGCGGTCTGATTATCAGCATAGGGCACGGTAAGCTGAGGCGCCTGCAGGACAACGCTTTGCTGGGATACATCAACGGGCCGAAGTTCTTGGATGATCTTTTCTTCTGATGCTATTGCCGGCAAGTTTACGAGCAGAAGAAAAGACAGGATGGAAAAAAGATGGCTGAGTTTTTTCATTGCTATTATTGTCCGTTAGCACAGGATCTTTGTCAAGCATATCGACTTTTTATATATCAACAGCTTTAATTAATTGGATGCCTCGTCTGCCATATAAGCGGCCATAAACGACGATGGAAAGTTCTATCCACTCGGCTGTGGCGAGAAAATCAGTGAGAACTTGACGGCTTAGACATAAGGCAGGTCATTGACAAGGCTAAAGTCAGGACTCCAAAATAGAACCGGCAAATCATGGATCTGAAAATAGCGAGAATCATTCATACCATCTTCAAAGAGAAAGGTCTTACACTTTCTGTTGCTGAGTCATGCACAGGAGGACTGATCTGTCATTATCTTACCGCTGTCTCTGGTGCAAGCAGTTTCCTGCGGGCAGGCGTTATGACCTATTCCGCTGAATCGAAAAAAAGGATTTTGGGAATCCCTCAGAGAGTCTTCTCCTTTCACGGGATCGTGAGCGAAGAAACTGCCCGGCGGATGGCAAAAAGAGTCCGCGCGCTTACAAAAACAGATATTTCGATCTCAACAACAGGAAACCTCGGCCCTGATGTGCTTGAGGAGAAGCCGAAGGGTCTTATCTTTGTTGCAGTAAGTTCAAAAAAAGGAACGGTTTCAAAAAAGCTGCAATTGAAAGGAACAAGGGCACAGATAAAAGAAAAGGCTGTTCTCGCTGCTCTGAAATTCCTTGCAGAGGTGCTCAGCAATGGCTGAACTGATTCCAGCAGCCATCAGGAAAGAGGTCGAAGAACTCGTCAGAGAGCTCAATGACCACAGCTATCGGTATTATGTCGAGGATTCTCCTGTCATCTCTGACGGCGAATATGACAGGCAATACCACCATCTTAAAGACCTTGAAGAGAAGTATGGATTCGTCCTGCCTGATTCGCCGACCCAACGGGTTGGTGCGCCCTCATCAGAAAAGTTTGACAAGATGAAGCATACTGAGCCGATGCTCTCGCTCGACAATGCCTTTTCATACGATGAACTGAGGGAATTTGACAATAAATTGAAGCGCCTCCTGCATTCAGATACCGATATTGAATATACCGTAGAGCCAAAGGTAGACGGTCTCGCCATGGAACTCACATACAGGAATGGACTTCTCCTGAAGGCATCAACACGCGGCGACGGGTATGAAGGTGAGGATGTTACGCAGAACATAAAAACTGTCAGGTCAGTGCCCCTGAAGATCAAGGGAGCGCAGGTTCCTGATGAGATTGACATCCGCGGTGAAGTGTACATGGATATCAAGGAATTCGAGAAGTTGAACAAACAGCGGGAATTACAGGGAGAGCCTCTTTTTGCGAATCCGAGAAACGCTGCAGCAGGAAGTGTGAGACAGCTTGATCCCAACATTACGGCATCCCGCAGACTTCATCTTGCCTGCTATGGCATTGGCGCAATCAAAGGTCTCAACTTCAGGAGCCAGACAGAGTTCATGACATGGCTGAAGGGCGCTCAACTCCCTGTGCCTGCAAAGATAGTAAGAGTAGTTGGCATCGAGGAGGTGATCCAGGCAATTCAGGCTTTTGAGGCAGAGCGGGACACCCTTCCTTTTGAAACGGACGGGGCTGTAATCAAGGTAAATAACGTCAGTCTTCAGCTGAAGCTCGGCGTCAGGACACGCGAGCCACGCTGGGCAACTGCATACAAATTCAAAGCTCACCAGGGCACTACCAGGGTACGAGAGATTCACGGGAGTGTCGGCAGGACTGGTGTAATCACACCGTATGCGGTCTTTGAGCCAGTAAGGATCGGCGGGGTAACGGTGTCGCGCTCAACGCTCCACAACTGGGATGAGGTCGAAAGAAAGGACATACGAATCGGGGACACGGTTGTGGTCGAACGGGCGGGTGATGTAATCCCGCGTGTTGTGATGGTCGTCAAGGAGAAGCGGACAGGGTTGGAAAAAGCTTTTCCCATCCCTGACAAATGTCCTGCCTGCGGTTCCAGTGTTGTCCGCGAAGAAGGAGAAGTTGCTGTCAAATGCATATCGCTCCACTGTCCGGCGCAGGTTCAGGAAAAGATCATCCATTTTGCTTCCCGGGGCGGCATGGACATAGAAGGCCTTGGAGAAAAGAATGTAGAGCTTCTCTTTTCCCGTGGGCTCATCAGCCATTTTGAGGACATTTACCGGATCAGAAAGGAAGATCTGCTTGAGCTTCCGCGTTTTGCTGAAAAATCTGCACAGAATCTGATAGAAGCAATTGAAAAATCAAAGCATGCAACACTTGCCAGATTTCTCTTTGCCATCGGCATTCTCCATGTCGGTGAATATGCGGCCAAACTCCTTGCCAGAAACTTCAGGACACTGGAAGACCTTTATCATGTCAGGAAAGAATCAATACTCGGGATTAAGCAGGCAGGAGAAAAGATTGCAGCATCCGTTGCCGCCTTTTTTAATGATCAAAAGAACCTTGATCTGCTCAATTCCATAAAAAAGCTCGGCATGAATCTCTCGAACCCTGACTTTGCCGTTGAGAAAAAGGGAGATCTTCTCTTCAGCGGCATGACCTTTGTCATTACCGGTGCTTTGCCGAGACCGAGAAAAGAGATTGAAGACCTGATCGAAAACAACGGTGGACATGCAGCTTCCGCTGTCTCTGCAAAGACGGATTATCTTGTGACAGGAGA
Organism: uncultured Nitrospiraceae bacterium; assembly: GCA_964461065.1. Taxonomy (GTDB): domain Bacteria; phylum Nitrospirota; class Thermodesulfovibrionia; order Thermodesulfovibrionales; family UBA6898; genus UBA6898. Next base: position 23,630 of record CAYWRK010000025.1, on the reverse strand, counting down.
GGATGCAGGTTCAAAGCTCGACAAGGCAAAGAAACTTGGCGTAAAGACGATATCATATGAAGCGCTATTGAATATGATAAAAGGAGATAAAGGACAGCAACGACTGTTCTGACATTTATGAAACGACTAACCGCTAAAGAGCTGAAAGAGGCGCCGGACTATGAAGAGCTTAAATGGTACAAGGGCGTGCCGGTGATCGTGGCCGCTTTTGAAGAGACCTGGAAACGGTTGTCTGACACACAGGACTATACAGACGCTGACTACTTTGTTGTTATGGACGAAGATGATCGGGGATCTTTTTTCGGAACATACGCTGACGACGAACCCATAGAACCGAGCAACTAAGCGACTCGAGGTCGCTATACCATCAACTCTCCGGCGTCACTGCTGCTGAGCCGGAGATGCACTGACAAGCTCTTCTGCTATCTCAGGCTTGAAATCATTCTTGAATATGGTCAGAACTATATGGGGAATAGCCTCAGCAAGATATGCAACCAGAGTCGCCCAAAAAGCCATCATAAGAAGAACCTTCAAATCTCTAAGCTCGTCCGTAATAATTGCATTCAACAGATAACAGAGGGTAAAGAAAACTCCCCAGAGGATCGGCGCAACGAATGCTATAAGGATCAATATGCGATGTGGCTTGTTCGCTGCCAGTTTCCAAACTCCTGCAGCAAACAGGAGATACGGGACAAAGACACGAACCGCGTCAAACATATGTTTTATGATGAACGCGTACCCTTCTTTATTAATGATTGAGAAAACGAGCAGGCCAAGGAACCACAGGATAAGCGGAAAAAGAAGAGAATATTGAAAGAATCTTGATTGCGTCATATTTATGAAATAACTTTAGGAGTCTTGGCTCAGATTGTCAACGTGAAATTACAATTATGACTTTGGATATATATTGGATTTTTCGGAGGAAACACCTCTCCAGGCGGCGGAATCAAAGGCGAATTGTTAAAGACAAGGGGAAGTAGCAATTCACTTCCCCTTGTCTTTAATTGTGACTATCCAATAAGCCTATGCGCCGAAGGTATACTTTGTTCCCGCCGTATTTACGATAAAGGCGTCAGGCATCTCCCTGCTTATGGCCGTCATCGCCCTGAACCCGGTGCAGTGGGTCCCCACGATATGGTCAGGTTTCATCGCCTTGATATCGGCAACGGTATTCTGAATGAGCTCAGGCTTCGCATTAATCAGATGGAACCCTCCCATGATCGCATGAACCTTTTCGGTGCCACTACTTTTCTGCGCATGCCTGACTGTGTTAACGATCCCGCAATGCGCACAACCGGAAAGAACGACCAGGCCTTTTCCTTTTACATTAAAGAAAAGCGCCTGCTCTCCCGGAAAAATGTCGGGCTCGATTTTGTCGCCGCGCTTTACTTGCATGGAAGCCGGCACTTTCTCATAGCTCGTGATCCTGTCTATTTTCCCAGTGGAGTAAGCGCCCGGTATGATTTCCACCGCGCTCTTCACCTCTACAACTTTTACTCCAAGGGCTTCGACATCCTCTTTGCTTAGTTGTCCAACGTCCGTGGGTTCAGCTGCTCCGGGGCGCAGTGAGTATCTCCGGGCAAAGGCCTCCTCCCCTACATAAAATGGCGTTCCCGCAGCGATCTTCGACTGGTTCTGCTTGAGGATACTGATCACGCCTGTGTAGTGATCGTAATGGCCATGGCTCAGACTGAAGGCGTTTGTCTTTCCAATGTCAAGCCCGAGAAGGGCGATATTGTTAAGCACTCCCGCCGGATCAAGTCCGAAATCGAACATGCAGGCGCTTGTTTTTCCTCCCGTAACTGTCTCGATATAATAAGAAAGACCGTGCTGCGCGCTGACGGATTTGCCGGCAACCGAGCGATAGCGCTTCGTGACCTTAGCGTCCGGTTCATTCGAGTCAAAATAGTTGTCCGCCAGGATCCAGATCGTCAGCTTGTCTACTTCGGTGAGACCCGCGGCAGCCTCTGCCAGTGCACCGGTTTTTAATGCCTCTCCGGCCGCAACCAATACGCCAGTTGCTGCTGCGTATTTCAGAAAATCCCTTCGGTTCAATCCACTGTCCACATCCATAGTGCACCCCCTTCGTGCTTTTACATCATTTTGCAAAAAGTATGGCCTAACTTACCTCAATCTTATCCTTCGGCAAATCAGCCATTTTTCCTAAGACTCGTAGCGTTACACCCCCTTTCATTGAAAAGTTTTGTATTGTCGAGATTGCTTGTTTACGTCTAACCGTAGCAGTTACATCTCGAACCGTCAACGTCAAGTTCCATTAACTGAGCAACCGCATAATTACTGCTACACACTCACAGTTGATGACTCCCTTTGTTCTGTCGATTTTCCTTTATAAAATTAAACCTGCTAACAAGCCATAGGGGGCGGGAAAGGAGGAAGGACATCTCGGTGCATGTCTCGGGGGGGGGGGGGGGGAAGTCAATACCTCAAACATCGGGAGCGAAACGCACTCAAAAATGCAGGCAATGGGGAGAGCATTAGGAACGGTCTATTTATCCAGGTCCTCACTTTCATCAAATACCTGAGGATTTATATTGCCGGATTCGGGTCCGCCACAGCCGGGGATATAGCAGGTAACATCAACATATTCACACTTTTCCCTGCATGACGGACAGAGATCAGGCGGAGTCTCTGCAGGAATTGTGTTGCCGCATTTATTGCATTTCCAGATAGTCATCGATTACCTCCCGAAACTTACGCCGACAGACTCAGCTGCCTTCACGAGATCACCTCTTGGATCAACAAGCTTCATCTTTCTGATAGCCTTTTCGAGCGGCACTGATGTGATTTCAGGCGGCCTGTACGAAACCATATGGCCGAACTTCTTTTCTGCAATCAGTTCGACCGCCTTTACCCCATATCGTGTGGCGAGAATACGGTCTGAGGCGCAGGGAGACCCACCGCGCTGAACATGACCGAGAACTGTTACCCTGACATCCATGCCCGTGATCTTCTTGATGCCATCTGCAACCGTGTCTCCAATCCCGGCAAAACGCAAGGCATATCCTGAGGAATCCTTTTCGAGCACTGCCATCTCTCCGCCAAAGGGCTTGGCTCCTTCAGCAACAACCACAATGCTTGAATTACAGTTCGACTTTTTCCTCTCGGTGATCTTTGCACAGACCTGTTCCATGTCATAAGGGATCTCCGGAATCAGGATCACATCAGCGCTCCCTGCAATGCCTGCCTCAAGTGCGATCCAGCCGGCATAACGGCCCATAACCTCCACAACGATAACCCGATGATGGCTCTCTGCCGTAGTATGGAGCTTATCCAGGGCATCAGTCGCGGTCTCCACTGCAGTCGTAAAGCCGAACGTTACATGCGTAGCAGAAAGGTCATTGTCAATGGTCTTAGGCACGCCGATCACCTTGATGCCTTTTTGGGAAAACTTCTGTGCGATGGCAAGTGAACCGTCGCCGCCGATAACAATGATCGCATCGAGTTTAAGCTTCTTCATGTTTTTGATAACGCTGTCAGAAAGATCTTTATCAACCTGCTTGCCCTTCTCCATAACCTTGACAGCAAAGGGATTTCCCCTGTTCGTTGTGCCGAGGATCGTGCCACCCCTGAAAAGGATGCCGCGTGTGTTCCAGGGAGTGAGCTCCTTGGTATTCGTCTTGCCCATGAGGCCTTCAAAGCCGTCAAAAATGCCGATCACCTTCCAGCCATATCTAATGGTTGCAGTCCGCACAACCGCCCTGATCACGCCGTTCAGCCCCGGTGCATCACCCCCTCCGGTCAGGATGCCTATTCGCATGTCGTTTCTCCTTTTCATGTCTTTGTCGTCTCCTGGCTGAGCCACTGAAGATATTCGGCTGAGCCTTCAATGACAGGCAGGGCAATGATCTCTGGCACTGTGTAGGGGTGAAGTTCTTTAACCCTCGTTTCGAGGTCCCTGAACAACTCCTGCCTTGTCTTCACAATCATAAGGACCTCTGCCTCGTCCTCTACCTTTCCCTGCCAGCGATAAATGGAGCGGATATTTCTGAAGATATTGACGCAGGCTGCAAGTCGGGAAGTGACAAGGTCATTTGCCATCTTTGCTGCTTCTTCCTCATTAGGAGCGGTGATCAGGACAACAACGAAATCTGACATGCTATTACCTCATCATTATGTTAGTGCCTTGTTCGGAGACGGCTCGCGGAAGGCAGAAGGCGTATTTTCAGGCTAAAAGAAGAACTCCATCTGCTCAAGATGCTCACCGGGAAAGTTGATTGGATAAAAGTTGTCAAAACAGGCTGAGCAGTAGTTGTCCGCCTCAGGAACGATTTTTTTGAGGCCTTCAATACCAAGATAAGCAAGGGAATCTGCCGTCACATATTTTCTGATCTCCTCAACATCATGGCTCGAGGCAATAAGCTCCTGCCGTGTTGGTGTGTCAATGCCGTAATAGCAGGGCATAATGGTCGGCGGAGAACTGATCCGCAAATGGACCTCTTTAGCCCCGCCTGTTTCCCTCAGCATTTTGACGATCTTCTTGCTTGTGGTTCCCCTGACAATGGAATCGTCAATAACAACAACGCGCTTGCCTTCAATGAGCTTTTTGACAGGATTCAGCTTGATCTTCACACCAAAGTGCCTGATGCTCTGCTTCGGCTCGATAAAAGTCCTGCCGATATAATGGTTCCGGATAAGACCAAAATCAAAGGGTATCCCACTTTCTTCCGCATAGCCCAGGGCAGCAGGAACGCCAGAATCAGGCACGGGAATCACCAGGTCTGCATCCACTTTTGATTCTCTCGCCAGCTGTCTGCCAAACTCCTTCCTGATCTCGTTCACATTCTGGCCGCCAAAGATATTGCTGTCTGGACGGGCAAAATATATGAACTCAAAGATACAGAATGCCTTCCTGGGGCTGAGAAGAAACTTCCGTGATGTTATGCCCGCGTCATTGATGATGACCATTTCTCCCGGCTCGATATCCCGGATATAGGTCGCATTGATCAGGTCAAGAGCACAGGTCTCCGAGGCAACAACATAGGCACCATCCACCTGGCCAAGACAGAGCGGCCTAACTCCATAGGGGTCCCGAACAGCTATAAGCTCTTTTTCTCTCAGAACAAGAAGGCTGTATGCGCCGCTGATAGATCTCAGCGCATCAGCCACGCGCTCAGAAAAGTTATCACCCTTGGAATGTGCTATGAGATGGACAACAACCTCGCTGTCTGATGTTGACTGAAATATCGCGCCCTCATCCTCCAGGGTCTTCCTGAGTTCAGGTGCATTGACGAGATTTCCGTTGTGCGCAAGTGCCAGTGCGCCAAGCGAAAAGTTCGCAACGATCGGCTGAACATTCTTCAGAATACTGCTGCCTGCTGTGGAATAGCGGTTATGACCGATAGCAATATGACCCGGAAGTTTCTTTAGCCGCTTCTCGCTGAAGATGTCAGCAACAAGCCCCATTCCTTTTTCGATATAGAGCTGCCGTGCGTCAGATGAGCAGATACCTGCGCCTTCCTGACCCCTGTGCTGCAGAGCGTACAGTCCGAGATAGGTAAGGTTCGCCGCCTCTGGATGGCCGAACACGCCAAAGACACCGCACTCTTCATGGAATTTGTCAAAGGGATCAGACTTGTCAATATAAGGGATATAAGAACCCTGCCGGCAGGACTGCAGCAAATGGCAAGGCTTATGTTTCTGGATGTTCCTCAGTTTATGGTGCACGGGTAGCGGACACATTCTCCGGGAAAATAAAGTAATTCATTCTACCATAAACAGCTTGCATAATTGGGAAACAGCTAATAGCCTGACTGCAATAAACTCCTCAGCACCTATACCTGTGGTTATTCGGCTTTACTTGTAACGTTGTTGACCTGACACAAATATTTGTATTACTATTCAGGCAGCAGTTACAAGCCATGAAGGCTTGAGCAGGACAGAAGTCTTGCCCAAAAAGCCTTGATGGCTTTTTTATTTTCCGCAAGAAGGAAACACGATCATGCATATGGCAGATGCCTTACTTTCACCGGCAGTTGGCGCAACCTTTTGGACAGGAGCATTAGGAACCATCGCATACTGTTCAAAGAAACTCAAGGAAAGTCTGGATGAGAAATTGATACCTCTGATGGGAGTCTTCGGCGCTTTTATCTTCGCAGCCCAGATGATCAACTTTACAATTCCTGCGACTGGATCGTCCGGACATCTTGGGGGCGGAATGATACTGGCGATAGTGCTCGGACCGCATGCCGCCTTTCTCGTCATGGCATCAGTCCTGACTGTTCAGGCACTATTCTTTGCTGATGGCGGCCTTCTTGCCCTCGGCTGTAATATCTGGAACCTGGGTATCTATCCCTGTTTCCTCGCGTATCCCCTTATCTACAGACCGCTGACAAGAAACCATCCGGGTCCGGGAAGGCTTCTCGTAGCAGCCCTTCTGAGCGCTGTTATAGGGCTCCAGATGGGCGCATTCTCCGTGGTTATAGAGACCCTCCTTTCAGGAAGAAGCGAACTCCCTTTCGGAACATTTCTATTGCTGATGCAGCCGATCCACCTTGGCATCGGCATTGTCGAGGGAATCGTCACTGCTGGCGTGATCAGTTACGTGCGCAATGCAAGGCCAGAATTGCTTGAGAGCATTCCTGCTTCAAGACCGCTTGCAGCAAACATATCCCTGAAGAAGGTCCTTGTAACGTTTGTGATCCTCGCCGCGATAACCGGCGGCACTCTCTCTTGGTTTGCCTCGACCTTCCCTGATGGGCTTGAATGGTCGATCGAAAAGGTGTACGGCAAGCCTGAACTTCCTGAGCAGGAGCACGGCATTGCAGGCGTTCTGAAGGGGTTCCAGGAGAAGACCGCGTTTCTGCCGGATTACAATTTCAAAAAATCAGAGAGTGCAGTCAAGAAGGAAGAAGCAGCACCTTCATGGCCAGGAGTTGATATCGGCACATCCCTGTCAGGCTTTATCGGTGCGATCATTGTGCTTGGTATCGTTCTTATTATAGGCCTTGGCATCAGGGTAATACGGTCCAAAAAAGCATAAGCAAGAATGAGCGACAAGGCATCTCAGCGCATATGTCAGTATTTGTTGAGGCTGATAGCAGACCAACATAGAGGAAAGGAAGCCGTTGAACTTCGTCTCATTGTTCCGCTATTGTAATTCTATGACCGTCTTTCAGCATGCACAGGCAGGTCGTTTATGACCTTTGATGACGAGTATTTCAATATCGGCTATCTTGACAGGCTTTCATACCAGAATACTGTTATCCACAGGCTTGACCCACGGTCAAAAGTGATCGTGACCATGCTCTTCGTAATCACAGTCATATCCTACGCCAAATACGAAGTCATGGCCCTCATCCCTTTTTTCATCTTTCCGGTCCTCCTGATTACCCTGAGCGACACGCCGTTCCTGCTCATTATGAAGAAGGTGCTCTTCGTCTCGCCTTTCGCCCTTTTTATAGGAATATTCAACCCTATTTTCGATGCAGGGACCGTTATCCTTTGGCGCAATATTCATATTTCGGCAGGCTGGATATCTCTTCTTTCGATCATGCTGAAGTTTATGCTCACCATCAGCGCAGCGCTTCTTCTGATCGCAACGACCTCTTTCCCCGGCATCTGTAATGCCCTGCAGAGGCTCGGTGTTCCGGTGCTATTCACATCCCAGCTCCTCTTTTTATACCGCTATATCTTTGTGCTCATGGAGGAGGCAATGCGCATGGCAAAGGCAAGGGATCTGCGGACCTTTGGCGCTCACGGCACAGGCATAACAGTCTTTGTCCGTCTTATCGGACTGCTTTTTATCAGAACAGTGGAACGTGCAGAGCGAATATACCAGTCAATGCTTTCACGGAACTTTACAGGGAATATCCCTTCCATGATGCAATATCGCTTTAGGTTGTCTGATGCAGCCTTTGTCTTCCTGACCGTTATCTTTCTCGCGGGGCTTCGCATTTTTAATGTCACTGATCTAATCGGGCAGCTTGCACAAAGGCTTATTGCATGAGTCATCATATCGTTGCTTTCGATAATGTCTCGTTCAGCTACCCTGACGGGACAGAGGCACTCCGCGGGGTTTCTTTCAGGATCACCCATGGAGAGTCGGTCGGGATCGTGGGAGCCAATGGTTCAGGCAAATCAACGCTCCTGATGCATACCAACGGGTATCTGCTACCGCAGACCGGCACGATCACCATCGGAGATTCCCAGCTTGATAAGAAGACCCGGCAGGAGATCAGAAAAAAAGTCGGTCTCATATTCCAGAACCCTGATGATCAGCTCTTCATGCCCACGGTCTTTGATGATGTTGCATTCGGCCCGCTCAATCTCGGACTCAGCCCTGAGCGAGTTCTTGAAACTGTGGCAGAGGCGCTCGAAACCGTCGGCTGTTCAGCGCTGAGAGACAAGCCTCCGCATCATCTGTCCGGCGGCCAGAAGAGCGCTGTTGCCATTGCATCGGTAATCGCCATGCAGCCTGATATTCTGGTCATGGATGAGCCGGCATCGCATCTCGATCCGAAATCGCGGAGGGCATTGATCAATCTTCTAAAACATTTTCACCATACCAAGATCATTGCATCTCATGACCTTGATCTCATCCTCGATGTCTGCAGAAGATGCATTATTGTTAAAGAAGGGAAAGTTGTTGCTGACGGATTGACAGAAGAGATACTGTCCAACAGGCAGCTGCTTGAAGAGAACAATCTTGAACTGCCGTTATCATTACAGAAAAGAGAATTGCCATCAGGAGGAACTATGGACGAAATCAGCAAACTGCATCACCTGTTAGGCCACTGGGCTGAACACAACATTGAGCACGCAAAGACTTACGAGGACTGGTCAAAAAAGGCTGGGGCCCTTGGGAAAAAGGAACTGGCCGAAGTTCTGAAAAAGATCGCTGACGAGACCATAGCAATGGAGAGCCGGTTTAAAGAGGCCCTGGAGCTCTGCCAGTAGACATATGACCGTAATTCACAAAAAAACATTATGGGAAGGAAAATTCCTGCGTTCCGTGCTGATCAAATACAACGTGCGCTGTAATTCATCCAACGTTGTAGAGGCACGGGACTGGGAAGCCCTTGAACGGGTAAACTGTGATGGCGTTATCGGCATTGTTCCCTTTACCGAACAGGGAGAAGTGATCCTGATCAGGCAGTTCAGGCCGCCCATAAATGGATTTGTGATAGAACTGCCTGCCGGGCTTGTTGATCCGGGAGAAAACTTTGAACAGGCCGTGCGCAGAGAACTGATCGAGGAGACAGGGTATGAGGCAGTAGATGTGCAGTTTCTCACAGAAGGCCCCATGTCATCAGGCGCATCTTCGGAAATCCTTTCGGTGTACATTGCCACAGGTCTGAAACATGTCGGCATTGGTCAGCGCGATGAAACAGAGGATATCGAGGTGATCCCGGTTCTGTTTAGTGATGTTGCTGCAAAGCTTGAAGAACTCCGGCAGAGCGGAGACCATATTGACCTAAAGGTTTACGGGATGATCGAAATGGCAAAAAACTTTTTGAAGAACAATAAGGGGCAAAAAACCATGAAAAAAGTTGATTTGAAAGTGCTGGCAGAAAAGCAGAACAATGAATATGTTTTCGGCTCGGCAGATACAGGCTCCCATGCCTGTTACATGATCTACGGCAGACTCATGCCCGGAGAAAAGGGGCGTGAAATAAAGCCGGGCAAGGGTCATGAGGAGATGCTGCTTTCTGTGCGCGGAAGTTTCAGCGTAACCGGTGATTTTGAAGGAATAATCGAAGAAGGTTCGGCGATCCATCTATCCGGCGAACAATTATGCCATCTTGAGAACAAAGGCTCTTCAGAGGCTGTATACGTGATCGCCGGCGGCCATGCCGAACACGGCCATCACCATTAGCTTTTTATCTCGAGCCTTTTGACATAACTCAGCACGGAAAGGGTTTCGATCACCTGCCTGATAGGCGAGCTGTGTTTCCCGGCAACAGTAAAGACAAATGTGCGTTCTTTTTCAGGAAAGTGAATCACATAATCCATCTTGGTGACCATAAATCCTTTTTCCTCGAAAACCTCACGAATCGTTTTTTCGTCTCCTGCGCTGTCAGTGATCAAGGTCACGAACTTATAAACTGTTCTCGGCATTCTCGTTTCGAGAAGCCGCAGGAACCAGAGTGATACAAAAGTGATCACAAAGCCGACAATAGCGGCAACATACTGACCCGCACCGATAGCGAGACCTATGGCAGAGACGATCCAGACACATGCAGCCGTGGTCAGCCCCTGCACTGACGCCCCGCTCTTGAGGATAACGCCTGCACCCAGAAATCCCACGCCGGTCATAGCGCCTGCAGCGATCCGCGTGGGGTCGATCCTCATCAGCCCGGACTGGGGACTGTCCGCATAATACCCTTCGGATATGATCATGAGGAGCACGCAGGAAACGCAGACCAGGAGCTGTGTCCTGAAGCCGGCCGGCCGGCCGTGGGTCTGTCGCTCGAATCCTATGATACCGCCGAGGAGCGTGCCTAAAAGAAGTTTCAGAATGATTTCAGCAGGCGCCATGAGTCAGTCCTTGACAATTATCTTGTAGAACTTTTTCTTGCCTATCTTCACAATATGTTCGCCTGCCTGAAGCCTCAAATTCGTATCAGAGACCACCACATCGTGTACCTTCACCCCGCCCTGCTTGATGAGCCGAACTGCCTCGCCCGTGCCTTGCACAAGCCCGGCCTCCTTCATAACCTGAGGGAGCCACGTTGCGTTTTCTGCACTGTTTGCAGAGACATTCAGCACCGGGAAGGTTGATTCGAGATCAGCGAAATTCTTTTCTTCAAATACAGCATGGTATTTATCTCTTGCCTTTTCAGCCTCTTCCTGACCGCAATACCTTATTGAAAGCTCCATAGCAAGCTCTTTCTTCGCATCACGCGGATCTTTTGAGCCGTTTTTCAGGCCTTCTCTGAGACTGTTGAATACGTCGACAGAGATGCGGCTCAGGAGCTCAAAGTATCTCTCGATCAGAGTATCTGGCACGCTCATCACCTTCTTAAACATGCCTGCAAGCTCACCGTTTACATATTCAAAGGCAGGCTCATTAATGCCGATGTAGTTGCCGAGACTCTTTGACATCTTGTTCACGCCGTCAAGTCCCTCAAGAAGCGGCATCGTGATCACAACCTGCTCTTCCATTGAACTCTTCCGCTGCAAGGTTCTACCCATCAGAAGGTTGAATTTCTGGTCGGTTCCGCCAAGCTCAATATCTGACTTAAGCGCAACAGAGTCATATGCCTGAAAAAGTGGATAGTAGAATTCCAGAATGCTTATATCCTGCTCATTCTTGAATCTCTTTTTGAAATCTTCTCTTTCGAGCATTCTTGCAACGGTCTGCATTGAGCCAAGCTTTACAATCTCCATGCTTCCCATGTTTTCAAGCCATTCGCTATTGAAACGCACCCTCGTCTTATTGGGATCAAGCACCTTGAAAACCTGCGTCTTATACGTCTCGGCGTTCTTAAGCACCTCTTCCTTTGTGAGGGGTTTGCGCGTCTCGTTCTTGCCTGTGGGGTCACCGATCATACCAGTGAAGTCGCCGATAAGGAAGGTCACTTCATGGCCGAGGTCCTGGAATTGGCGCATCTTCTCAAGAAGCACGGTGTGGCCGATATGGATGTCAGGGGCAGTTGGATCAAAACCGGCCTTTACCTGGAGGGGTCTGTTCTCTTTATAAGACCGGTCGAGCTTCTTCAGAAGGTCGGGTTCGCTGATGATCTCGACCGTGCCGCGACGTATTATTTCGAGCTGTTTTTCGGGTAAATGCATAGTCGTTATGATACCCGCTGAAGGGAATGGCAGTCAATTTGGCAAAAAACATCGAACGCGATACAGAAGCCAGCTTCGGCTGTCCAGATCAGGCCGAGTTAGTATATAATGTCTGACAAGATATATATGTCCGCGATCGTCGTTATACCTGCCCGCTATGCATCGACCCGTTTCCCGGGTAAGCCTCTTGCACTCCTCAAAGGCAAGCCCATTATCCAGCATGTGTATCAGAACTCTCTCAATGCAAAGCTTGCCAGCGAGGTGATCGTCGCAACCGACAGCGAGACGATCTTTGAAACGGTAATGTCCTTTGGCGGCAAAGCGGTCATAACATCGCCTGATCATCAATCAGGTACTGACAGGATCGCAGAAGTTGCGGCAGCGATGAATTGTGATATAATGGTCAATGTCCAGGGGGATGAACCCCTCATCAGACCTGAGATGATCGATGCTGTCATCTCGGTTCTTGACGACAGTAAGGCATCTCTCGGCACGCTTGTAATACCGATTCGAGACAGCAGAGAAATCTTCGATCCCAATGTTGTAAAGGTTGTTTTTGATGGTGAAGGGTTTGCATGGTATTTTTCGCGTGCGCCGATCCCGTATCACCGAGACGAATGGAATGACCCATTGGCGCAGAGCAGGGAGCTGAGAGCAAAGAGCGATCTTGTTGTGCGCGACTGTTTTAAACATGTGGGGATTTACAGCTACCGCCGTGATGTACTGCTGAAGTTATCATCTCTTCCACCGTCGCGGTTGGAGATGATCGAGAAACTCGAACAGCTCAGGGCTATCGAGAACGGATTCAGGATAAAGGTCAGGGAGACGTCATTTGAAACAATCGGGGTGGATACACCTCAAGATTTAGAAAGGGTAGAAAAATGCCTAAATTCATCTTCATAACCGGCGGGGTCTTATCATCATTAGGAAAGGGAATCGCTGCTGCATCAATCGGCGCGCTCCTTGAAGCAGGCGGTCTCAAGGTAACGATCCAGAAGCTTGATCCGTATATCAATGTTGATCCCGGCACCTTAAGCCCGTTTCAGCACGGAGAGGTCTTTGTGTCCGATGACGGGGCTGAGGCTGACCTTGACCTCGGCCACTATGAGCGGTTCACTCACATGCGGACATCCCAGAAGAATAATTTCACAACTGGAAAGATCTATTACAATGTCATTTCCAAAGAGCGCCGCGGCGACTATCTTGGCGATACGGTCCAGGTCGTGCCCCACATTACCGATGAGATCAAGCAGGCGATCAAGTCTGTTGGAGACGGCAACGACATTGTCATCGTCGAGATCGGCGGCACAGTCGGTGATATCGAGAGCCTGCCGTTCCTCGAGGCTATCAGGCAGATGCGATATGATGTGGGCAAGGAAAACTGCCTGTACGTGCATTTGACTCTTGTCCCCTATATCAAGACATCCGGAGAGCTGAAGACAAAGCCGACCCAGCACAGCGTAAAGGAACTGCGCGCTATCGGTATCCAGCCGGACATCCTGCTCTGCAGAACAGACAGGCTCATCCCACCCGAGTCAAAAAAGAAGATCGCGATCCACTGCAACCTTGAAACAGACGCTGTCATCAATGCGATCGATGTTGACACTATTTATGAAGTGCCCCTTGCCCTTAATGCCGAGGGCATAGAGCAGCTTATCGTAAAGAAGCTCAATCTGGCTCAAAAAGAGATGGATCTCGCACAGTGGAAAGATATCGTGCGGAAGGTGAAAGAGCCGAAGCATGAGGTTACCATTGCTATCGTCGGAAAATACGTCGGGCTCAAGGATTCCTATAAGAGCCTTACCGAGGCATTAATCCATGGCGGTATTGCCAATGACTGCAAAGTAGATCTCCTCTGGGTTGACTCTGAGGAGATCGAGGTGAATGGCCCGGAAAAGTATCTTGCAGACGTTGACGGCATCCTGGTGCCTGGCGGATTTGGTTACCGCGGCATCGAGGGGAAAATAGAGTCTGTTCGCTATGCACGGGAGAAGAAAATTCCCTTTTTCGGTATATGCCTTGGCATGCAGTGCGCTGTCATCGAGTTCGCAAGGAACGTCTGCGAACTCAAAGCCAACAGCTCAGAATTCGACCTGAACACCCAGGCGCCGGTCATCTATCTTATGGAAAAATGGTTTGACTTCAGAAAAGGCAAAGTTGAAGAGCGCACAGAGAGCTCTCACAAGGGCGGTACCATGAGGCTCGGCGCATATCCCTGTGTTATTGAACAGAACACCAATGCCTCAGCATCCTATAAGCAGAAAGAGATCTCTGAACGCCACAGGCACCGCTACGAGTTTAACAACGCGTATAAAGGAGTTCTCACCAGGATGGGAATGAGGATCAGCGGAACAAGCCCTGACGGAGAACTTGTCGAGATCGTCGAGATTGAGGACCATCCATGGTTCCTGGGTTGCCAGTTCCACCCTGAGTTCAAGTCAAGGCCGACTGAGCCTCATCCGCTCTTCAGTTCATTCATTGAAGCATCGCTCAGGGGGAAACGCTCTCTGTTCCCTGATGCAAAAGCCGATGCCAGGGAACTGAACCAAGGTTGAAAGGACCTGTGCACATAGGCTCTGCATCTATCAATCCCGGGGAGCTTTTTCTCATAGCAGGCCCCTGCGTCATCGAAGACGAAGCTATAACGTTCGAAACAGCAGGAAGACTGAAAGCGATATGCACAGATCTGGGCATTTCCTTCATCTTTAAAAGCTCCTTTGACAAGGCAAACAGAACATCAGTCTCTTCATTCAGGGGCCCGGGCATTGACAGAGGCCTCAGAATCCTTGCTGATATCAGGTCAAAACTTCAGGTTCCGATCATTGCGGACATTCATGCAATGGAGGAGATTCGTCCTGCCGCTGACATACTTGACGCTCTCCAGATACCAGCATTCCTCTGCAGGCAGACAGATCTCGTCCTGGCTGCAGCAGAGACCGGCAGGCCGGTGAATATTAAAAAGGGGCAATTTCTGGCTCCCTGGGATGTAAAAAATATTATCGACAAGTTCATATCGAGCGGGAATATAAACCTTTTTATCACAGAGCGCGGCACATCGTTCGGTTACAACAATCTTGTTGTCGATTTCAGGGCATTTCCGATCATGCGTTCCTTTGGATATCCGGTGATCTTTGATGTGACACACAGCCTGCAGCTGCCAGGCGGACAGGGTACGAGTTCAGGAGGGCAGCGGGAGTTTGCTGAACCAATGGCAAAAGCAGCAGTCGCTGCTGGCATTGATGGTCTCTTTATGGAGGTACATCCTGACCCTGAAAAGGCTTTGTGCGACGGTCCGAACATGATCAGGCTTGATGAGATGCGAGGGTTCCTGACTCGGGTCAAGGCCGTGCATGACCTCATTGCATTGCAGGCCAGTGCAGCCCGGGGAACTGCGGCATGAAGAATATCTTTTCTCGTTTGTTTTCTGTGGCATTAGCCGCTACGGTGCTTTTTCTTTCTGTAGGAGCAGGTTTCAGTGAGGATAAACCCCTTTCATTTTCGAATGATGATATAGAGAAGTATCGCAATCCTTCGGACAACAGGCCCCAGGAGCGGAGAAGGGCTCCCGCCTCAACTATAAAGAATGACAACAAAATAACCCGGGAAAAACAGGCTCAGGATTACTGGTGCAAGCGGGCAACAGCTGCAAAGAGAAAAATTGATTATGCAGGCAGGGATGTAAGAGAGCGAGAAGAAGATATCTCACACGAAGAGTCAAAAAATGTTCGCACGAGCAGAAAAATGAACACGCTGAAAAGCAGGCTTAAGAAGGCGAAAGACCATCTCTCTTCTGCTGAACGAGATCTTAATGATATCGAACATGAAGCGCACAGAAAGAGCATACCGCCGGGCTGGCTCAGATGCCAGTTCGATTAGAAGCTTATGAATCATTTGAATAGCATTGATATTGCAAAAAAAGTCCTGCAGACAGAGGCAGACGCTGTACGCAGCCTCATTGAAAGGATTGATCAGACATTCGAGAAAGCTGTCGAAATCGTCCTCAGCAGCAAGGGGAGAGTCGTTGTCACCGGCATGGGAAAATCAGGACTGGTTGGCAAAAAGATCGCTGCTACCCTTGCATCAACAGGGACGCCCTCTTTCTTCATGCACCCTGCTGAAGCAAGCCACGGGGATCTCGGCATGGTTACAGCAGATGATGTTATCATTGCGATCTCTAATAGCGGCGAGACTGATGAAATCATCAGCATCATACCTTTTCTCAAGCGATTTAATGTGGCGCTTATTTCTCTGACTGGGAGTCATGGCTCTACGCTTGCAAGGGCCGCAGAGGTGAATCTCGATATATCCGTAGCTGAAGAGGCCTGTCCGCTCGGCATCGTGCCAACATCATCCACAACAGCAGCGCTTGCCATGGGAGATGCTATTGCCGTTGCCCTTCTCACCAAACGAGGATTTCAGCAGGATGATTTTGCTTTTTTCCATCCCAGCGGAAGCCTTGGGAAAAAACTTTTCATCAGAGTAAGGGATCTTATGCACACTGGTGACTTACTGCCGATCACACCTCCTAAAGCGTCACTTACAGCCGCGGTCATGGAAATATCTTCGAAGCGGCTGGGCATGACTGTTGTTGCTGAAGGCGACAATGTTATGCTCGGCATTATCACTGACGGCGATGTGCGCAGAGGAATTGAGAAGTGGGGCAAGGACTTCTTTGACATGAAGGCCGGCGAAGTGATGACAAAAAATCCCAGGGTCATTTCAGAAGATGAACTTGCGGCAAAGGCCCTGGCGGTTATGGAAAAACTTGCCATCACTGCACTTGTTGTTATTGGCGATAATGCCCAGATAGTCGGCATTATCCACCTCCATGATATTCTGAAAAAGGGAATAGCGTAGATGAAAGAGCAGAGAGCAAAGAGCAGAGAGCAAAGAGCCAGTGATCCCAGACGTACGACGAAGAACAGCGGGCAGAAAGCAACGGGCACTGCAAAAAAAATTGCCAGGGGCATAAAGCTCCTCATCCTGGATGTTGACGGCGTACTCACGGACGGAAGCATCATACTGGACAACGATGGCAATGAATTCAAGGCGTTTCATGTGCGAGACGGCCATGGTATCAGGATGCTTATCCATGCAGGCATCAAGGTCGCAATCATCACAGGCAGATATTCGAAAGTCGTGGAACGGCGGGCCCAGGAGCTTGGCATCACTGATGTCTTTCAGAAATGCATTAGAAAGAGGACAGCCTATGCCCAGCTCCTTGCACAGCATTCACTGAGAGACCATGAAGTAGCCTATATCGGAGACGATATTATTGATGCACCTATCCTGGCAATGGTCGGCCTGCCGGTCGCTGTTGCCGACGCTGATGGAGAGGCGAAGAAGTATGCCCTTATGATCACAAAGGATCGGGGAGGGAGGGGAGCAGTCAGGGAAATAGCAGACTTCATTCTAAAGGCCAAAGGCCTCTGGAAGGACATGGTCAATGAATACTTTAAAGCTTAATCTGCCTACGGTCCTGACGCTGAGCAGGATCTTTCTTATCCCATTCTTTGTCCTGTCGGTCTATAACCATCCGGTAATCGGTGCTTTGGTATTCAGTGTCGCCTCGATCACGGATTTTCTCGACGGCTACCTTGCACGGAGGTCTGGACAGGTCACCAAGTTCGGGATCATTATGGACCCGCTTGCAGACAAGTTCCTTGTCATATCAGCGCTCGTTGTTCTTGTTGACATGGAAAGGGTGTCTGCGTTCGTTGCAATCATACTTATTGTACGGGATTTTCTGGTAACAGGCTTGAGAGTCGTCGCTCTCTCAAGGCATATTGTGATCCCGGCAGAAATGGGCGGCAAGCTCAAAACAACTGCCCAGATTACGGCAGTCCTCTGCCTCATACTCATGGGCAGCATCTTTGACAAACTTCCTTTCGATTTGTACGACATTGGCACTGTGTTTGTATGGATAGCCGTTGTGCTGTCCGTTATCTCAGGCGTTCAATATACAATCTCGTTCTGGAAGAAAGTGTGAAAATCGTTCTTCTGTCGACTGCCGCTTTTCTGATCGGATCCATCCCCGTAGGCCAGATTATTGCAAAAAGCCAAGGCATCGACCTGCAAAAAACCGGCAGCGGAAATATCGGGGCCACAAACGTCCTCCGCACAACCGGGAAATTGCCGGCACTCTTCACCCTGATCGGAGATTATGCCAAAGGAATAGCCGTTATACTGCTTGCAAGATTTTTTGATGTTGGGATATTGTATCAGGGTGTCATAGGGATCACTGCCGTACTTGGCCATAACTTCTCGATATTTCTGAAATTTAAAGGAGGAAAAGGCGTCGCTACCAGCCTCGGGGTTCTCAGTATCTATGCTCCACTTGCGGCATTGGTAACGATAATTTTCTGGTTTATGACCGTAGTCATGACCCGATACTCTTCGCTTGGCGCAGTTATCTCTTTCTGCAGTCTGCCTTTCAGTATCTTTTTTCTCGATACAAAGGAAAAACTTCCCATAGCCATTATTATGAGTATAATATTGTTAATGCGGCACAAGGACAATATAAAACGCCTGATAGCAGGCACTGAATCCAGGGTTGGCAGGAAGGCATGAGAAGACTGTCAGTTTTTCTATTTTTTTGCATACTATTATCACCGGTGCTTGCTCTTGCCGATGAGTTTATTGAATCCCAGCTTAACAGCGGGATCAAAAACCTCGAAGTTTCATCGTATCTTCTGATAGAGGAGGCACAATCAGACAAGGCTCAGGCAGTCAGTCTGCTAAGCAGGGCAACGACATACTCACCTGACCTTCCGGCAGCACACTTTGAGCTTGCCAGGGCAAAGTTTTCTCTGAGCTACACAGGTATTCTCGACAGCGTTGATCATCTGGTCTCTGGCATCAATGCATATTCGAGGAATTTCTGGTGGTCTTTCAGCCTTGCCGGGGCCGCATTCCTGGGTCTCATGCTCTCGTTCATCTTTGCCATATTCATTATCGTGATAGTCCGCATATTCAGCGATCTACCGCTGCTTTCCCATGAATTTGAAGAATCCCGGCAAAATATTGTCTTGCTGCTGCTCCTCTTTGTATTTTCCCTGATCAGCCCTCTCCTGTTTCTTGCCGGTATCCTGGTCCTGCTTGGCCTGTATATGCTTAAGCTTGACAAGGCTCTCGTATATTTCTTTCTGCTCTTTCTTGTCGTCTCACCTTTCTGCTTCAGGACAGCTGCACAGTTTCTGCAGGTCTCATCATCAGGGGCCATGAAGGCCATTGTCGCTGTCAATGAATCAAAGGATAATGCATATGCCCTTTCTGTACTTAAGGCAACAGATGACCCTTCTGCACTGTTTTCCTATGGACTGGCATTAAAGCGCACAGGAAATTATGACGAGGCCATCGCAGCCTACAGCAATCTGATAAGAACAAAAGCCGACGCAGCAGCTTATGTGAATCTGGGCAATATATATGTCGGGCAGAATAAGATGGACGAAGCAGAGAAAAGCTATCATGCTTCATTATCCTTGCGACCTCTTTCTTCAGCATATTACAATCTGTCTCAGGTCTATAGAGAGAGTCTTGACTTTGAAAAGGGAAATGAATACTTCAGCAAGGCCCTCGAGGTTAACCGGGATGCTGTTGCAGGATACCGGGCGATTTCCGGCAGGAATCCAAACAGGATAGTTGCTGATGAAGCTATCCCCCCATCATCTCTCTGGGACCTTGCCTGGAAAACCCCTGTAAAGGCGGCCACGTTCAACCTTTCCATTTTCCCGGGGTGGGCTATTTCTCTGACAGCCCTGCTCATGATCTTCGCCTTTTATATGATGAACAACCACGCCGGCAACAAGGCATACCGATGCAGACGATGCAATCAGATCTTCTGTCCTCAATGTGAAAAACATATTATGTGGGGGCAGATGTGCCCCCAATGCTTCCGCTCCCTCATTAAGCTCGAAGAGATCGAAGTAAAGGATCGCGTAGCGCAGCTGTTATCCATTTATGAACACCAGAAACATCGCAGGGATATCATGAAACTGCTTTCTTTTATCATTCCCGGCTTATCTCAGGTATATGCAGGAAAGATCCTGTACGGCTTTTGCTTCATCTGGCCTTTTCTATTCTTCATGTTTTTTCCCCTCGCAATGTTCTTCATGCCTCCTGACGCCCGAGGCACTCACTGGATTGTGAATCTTGCGTCACTGCTGATGGCAGCACTATTGCTTATTGTCTCAAATATCTTTACACGGCAGAGGATATCCAAGGGATGGCTTTAGAAGGCTCATTAAAAGATTTCGGACTGGCTGATATACTTCAGCTCATCTATTTCCAAAGGAAGACCGGCGTTCTTGCGCTTGATGGCAAGGCGGACAAGGTAAAACTCCTGTTTGTTGATGGAAACATCGTCGGAGCTGAATCCAAGAGAAGAAATGAGGATAACCGCCTCGGCAAGATCCTGGTAAAAAGAGGTGTCATAAAGGATGAGGATCTCAAGGCCGTGCTTGAGGAGCAGCGCAGGACAGGCATCAAGCTCGGCACAGCGTTGATTCAGAAAGAACTGGTAGATAAAGAAAAAATAAAAGAGATCCTGAATGGCCAAATCACAGAAACTGTAGTCCAGCTCTTCGGCTGGCAACAGGGGACCTATGAGTTTGCTGCACAGGGCGTACCGCAGGACAAGGAACTTCCATACTCTCTCGACACCCAACACCTTCTTATGGAAGGTCTCAGAATCCTTGATGAGCTCTCAATCATCAAGGATAGGATCACTCTTGACACTCTTCTTATGCGAAAGGGCAATGATATCTCAGGCCTGACCGAAGAAGAAAAAGAGGTTTTCACCTGTGTGGATGGCCAGAATGATGTCAGCACCATTATTGACCTTACTGGTCTGGACAGCTACACCATCTCCAAAACACTCCTTTTGCTCATGGAAAAGGGGTTGGTCGATACACTGGAGGCTGCGCCTGTCATTCCATCTGAAGGCAGTGGTGAGACAAGGAAGACAGGCACTGCACTGAAGTATCTCCCCTATATGGCTGTTGCTGCATCTCTCATTCTGTCCTTTGTTGTTGTATTTATGCAGAAAGATGATACGCTGAAGGTTTTTGATGCTTCAAAGAAGATCAGGGAGCTCAGGTTCAGCATAGAGGCCGCAAAATTGAAAAATCTTGTCTATCCGGCTGCTCTTTCAGTAATAAGCAGCAAATCAGACCCCTGGGGTCGTCCTTACATCTATACGGTTTCAGAGAATGAATTCTCTATAAAAAGCTCCGGACCGGACCGGACTGATGGGACAAGCGATGATGTATACTGATTCCAGGTCAAATTTATATGCAAAATGCTTTGGCTTCGTTGTCAGCTCCTCAACATTCCCCAAAGTATGCCTGCGTCGCTTCCTTCTTGCCGTCTTGTTATCATTTTGAATGCAATCTGGAATAGCATGAGACCGAGCAAACACCCCGGAAAGGCAGTTGTTCTTTTGAGCGGAGGATTGGATTCAGCAACGACCATGGCAATTGCAAAAAAAAATGGCCATGAATTATATGCCATCACCTTTGACTATCAGCAGCGGCATGCCAGGGAACTTGAATCAGCTCGCTCTTTAGCAGCAGCATTTACAGTAAAAAAACACCTCATTGTTGACTTCAATCTTCGCGATATCGGCGGTTCTGCGCTTACTTCTGACCTGAAGGTCCCAAAAGACCGTAATGCGTTATCAGTAATGCGTAACAAGTTAAAAAAAACCATCCCCAAAAAAGCCGCCGAATCACGAATTACGAATTACGAATCACTGATTCCCATCACGTACGTTCCTGCCCGCAATACGATCTTCCTGTCCTTTGCCCTTGCCTGGGCAGAGGTGCTTGAGGCTGAGACCATTTTTATCGGAGCAAACGCCGTTGATTACAGTGGATATCCAGACTGCAGACCTGAATATCTCAAGGCATTTGAAAAAATGGCCAATCTTGCCACAAAGGTGTCAGTGGAAGAGAATTTTCATTTTCAGGTGAAGGCGCCCCTTATCTCCATGACCAAGGCAGAGATAATAAAAAAAGGCTTGGACCTTGGGGTAGATTATAGCCTCACCTGGAGCTGCTATGATCCACAGGAAAAACAGCAAGGGACAAGAGGCAAAACTATTTCCAAAACACCTCACGCCTCTCACCTCACGTCTTACGTCCAGCTCGTTCCCTGCGGCAAGTGTGACAGCTGCAGGCTTCGCCATAAGGGCTTTCGGGAGGCAGGCTTAAAAGACCCTTTGATATCGCCGTAGTTTTGGGACATAATAAGGTCAGATGAAACATCCACAAACAGCAGGCAAATCGATATTTCGGAGCCAATGTGAAACAAAGCAAAAGTGATAAGGCCGTAATTCTTTCAGCACTTCCGTCTGTTGATGAACTTCTGAAAAGTCCTGACAGCAATCAATGGCTTGCCTCGTTTCCAAGAACCATTGTGGTTCAAGCGATCAGGGATATCATTGCTGAGGAAAGAAATAAGATACTTGAAGGCGGACATCCGGACATCTCCCCATCTGCCCTCCTGTCCTGTATCAGCGAAAGAATTAAGAAGCTTTCTTCTTTCAGCCTGGTGCCCGTGATAAATGCAACCGGCATCGTACTGCATACGAATCTTGGGAGAGCAGTGCTTTCCGAAAGAGCGCTGAACGATGTCATTGCCACAAGCCGTGGATATTCTAATCTCGAATATGACCTTGATGCAGGGAAAAGAGGAAAACGCCATTCCCATACAACAAGGATCCTCAGACAGCTTACCGGGGCTGAGGATGCCCTGATCGTAAACAATAACGCTGCCGCCGTATTTCTCTCCCTTGCAGCGATTGCAAAAGACAGGGAAGTGATCGTATCGCGCGGTGAGCTTGTCGAAATCGGCGGCTCTTTCAGGATACCTGATGTGATGGCTGCAAGCGGAGCAGCTCTTCACGAAGTCGGAACAACGAATAAGACACACCTCCATGATTACCAAAAGGCTATCAATGAGAAAACTGGCCTTATTCTCAAGGTCCACCAGTCAAATTATAAGATCATGGGCTTCACAGAAGATGTATCCATAGATAAACTTGCACTGCTAGGCAAAGAGCACGGCATCCCTGTCATGTATGATCTCGGCAGCGGCTGTTTGATCGACATGAAACCATATGGCATTTATGGAGAGCCTACAGTGCAGGAGATCATGAAATCCGGCGCTGATCTTGTGACCTTCAGCGGTGACAAGCTTCTTGGAGGGCCGCAGGGCGGCATCATTGTCGGCAGGCAGGATCTTCTTGAAAAGATCCGGAAAAATCCTCTTGCACGTGCAGTCAGGGTTGACAAGATGACAATTGCAGCCTTTGAGGCAACGTTCATGGACTATCTGGACCCTGAGAAGGTGATGCAGCGCATACCCGTGCTCCAGATGCTCTTTCAGCCATTGGAAACAATCAAGTCACGGGCAAGAAAAATCGCAACAGCACTTCGCAAGGAGATCGTTGGAGCGGACATGCCGCTGGAAATAGCACTGATAAGGGACTCCTCAAAAGCGGGCGGCGGCTCTCTTCCTGAGGCTGAGTTTGAAACCTATGCGGTCTCAGTAGATCCAAAGAATATCGCAGTAAATGAGCTGGAAACACGTCTAAGAAAAAGCTCAACGCCGGTCATTGCACGCATAAAAGACAACGCTCTCCTGCTTGATGCCAGAACGATACAGGACCAAGACATCAGGGAACTCGTCAGGATCGTCGCTTCTGCACTAAAATCCTAAGAGACTAAAAGACCTTTCAGATAAGGGTTACTTGCCCCTCATCTTGCTGAGGAGCACTGCGGACAGCACAAATTGGTGAGCTTCTTCCTGCTTTACCTGTTTGTAGAAATCACAGGTCTCGCAGTTCTTGTATTTCTGGGCAAAGGTCCCCTGTA
>CAYWRK010000024.1:0-32652 GCA_964461065.1 uncultured Nitrospiraceae bacterium | reverse complement strand
CTGCCTCTTTAAAACTCATTAAGGCTGGAAAGTATGTCCCTACCACGTGCCAAATATGGGGATTATATAGGTTCAGGATTCGCTGATCAGTTCTTCACTCGTGATGACTGCAATGCCTTTTCGCCTATATCGCTCCAGGACATCTGCCATCTTCTTGCGCGACAGAACAGCGTCTGTGATCACGGTCACCTTATACCCGCGGTTAAGTGCGCCGAGGGCAGTGTAATAGACGCAGTACGCAGCATCGACTCCAACGAGATAGAGTTCATTGACTTGATTGTCGATCAGGAACTGCTCGAACGGTCTGGACGAAAATGCATCAGTTCTGTTCTTCTCAAAATTATTTAAGTTGATCATCTTTATCCTGCGGTCGATAATGACCTTTCCCTGCCGCCTGCCCCCATGAAGCCGCACGAACAGGTTGTTGCTGAAGACCTGTCTGATGTACGCGACCTCCATGCCTGACACTGCAGCCTTGTCTATGAGGGAGTTGACGATGAAGAGCATGCCGCTCGTCGGTGGCCTCGTGACCGGCTGCCTGGTAGCCGTTCCGGAATAGCCCTCTTGAATATCGAGGACCACCAGAGCCTTTCGCGGATCAGGATAAGCGGCTATCTTCCTGCCCCTCGTCGCCATAAACATACTGCGAAGCATCATCATGCCGGCCACAAGTGCGATAGCGGCTATTACTGTAAAGAATATGAGTGCAAAGAGTTTTATGGACATGGATTAAATCGCTGCGGAGAACATAGGAATGCAAGGCCCCTGTTAAGACATTTGCTTTACAAGTGAGCCGAAGGCAGGTGGGATGGGGGTGGTGAACTCCATTCTTTTCTTTGTCACAGGATGGACAAAAGAGAGGCTGTACGCATGGAGTGCAATGCGGCGGATCGGATTGGCAACAGCACCGTATTTCTTGTCGCCGACGATCGGGCATCCCAGATCAGACAGATGCACTCGGATCTGGTGCTTGCGGCCGGTATCAAGGATCAGCTCAAGCAGCGCATGCGCTCTGTCCGCTTTAAGAACCCTGTACCGCGTGACTGCATGCTTGGTCTGATCAGACATTGCATCTGAATAAACCTTGAATGCCTTTGTCTCATTCAAATGGCTCTCGATCTTCCCTTCCCTCTTTTTCGGCACACCCTCGACAACTGCATAATATTTCTTCTCAGCTTTTTCCCACTCATCCTGGAGCTTTTTCTTTATTGCTTCGTTCTTCGCAAATATGAGGAGACCCGAGGTCTCCCGGTCAAGCCGGTGAACAATGAAAATGCGGTCTGGTCTTGAAGGGTCCCGTTCCTTGAAATAGGCGTTCAGCACGTAGTATGAAGTTTCTCTCTTTTCGCTTTCCGTTGCTATGGTAAGCAGACCGGAAGGCTTGTTGATCACCATAACAGCGTCATCCTCATGCAGGACCTCAATGTTATACTTCTCGAGGATATCCCTGCCCGGCTCCGGCTTGGAATCAAGGGAAAGAGTATCACCAGCTGAAAGAAGACAGTCATGTCCGGTGACAACCTTCCCGTTTACTGCTATGGCCCGATGCTTCAGAAGCTGCCTGATCTTCGTTTTTGAATATCCCATGCGCACAAGAAGAGCGATAAGGCCTGAGGCTGTTTTAACATTAATCGGTTTCATAATAATAATGCCTTATCCATTTTCTCCTGATATTTTTCCCCGCAACTGTCCGCAAGCAGCAAGAATATCCTGGCCCTTGCTCTCACGGATAAGTGCAGTCATCCGGTTATCCTTCAGCACTCTCTGAAAAGCGAGCACTCTTTCCTGCGCCGGCCTTTTCAGGCTGCTGCCCTCATGAGGGTTGTAGGGAATAAGATTTATCTTGCAGGGTATGCCTTTGAGTTTTCTCGCCAGCCTCTCCGCATCTTCAATAGTATCATTGACCCCGTCGATCAGCACATATTCAAACGTGATAAGCCGCTGCAGCTGAAGCGGATACGTCCTGCAGGCGTCAAGAAGCATCTTGAGCGGATATTTCTTATTGATCGGCATGAGTCTGTCCCTTACCGCATCAGTTGTTGCGTTCAACGAGACCGCCAGATTCACATCAGGTGCCCTGCCCGGCAGTTCGCGCATCTTCGGCACCAGTCCTGAGGTTGAAAGCGTGATCTTACGTTTTGATATACCGAGAATATCCGTGATCCACCAGAGGGCGTCGACCACCTCATCAAAATTGGCAAGCGGCTCTCCCATGCCCATCAGCACGATATTCGAGATCCTCTGAGGTCTGATGAGCCTGTTGACGGATAGGACCTGGTCAAGGATCTCGTGGGCCTTCAAATTCCTGATAAGACCCGTCTCTCCGGTAAGGCAGAAGCTGCAGGCCATGGCACAGCCTACCTGCGATGATATGCAGAGTGTGCGGCGGTCGTCGTCAGGGATCATCACGCTCTCGATCGTCCGGCCGTCTTCAAGCGCAAAAAGATATTTTTCTGTGCCATCCTTTGATCTCTGGCGTGTGACAAGCGCAAGGTTGCTGATATATGCTGCTCTGCCAAGCTCCTCGCGCAGGGTCTTTGAAAATTCGGTGATATCCTGCAGATCCTGGGCATATTTTTCATACATCCAGTGCATAAGCTGTTCAACACGGTATTTGGGCAAGCCTTGTGCCTTTGCAAAACTGGACAGTGCTTCCCGAGAGAGGGACTTCAGATTTATCTTGTCAGGCATAGGGCTAAGGGACTGGTTACGTATTGGTGTTACACCGGGGGCAGAAGAACTTTGCCGTAAACCACGATGCGCCGTGAGAAAAGTCAGGGATCAGATCGAGAAGCATCGGCACATTGCAGGCCGGACAGACAAAGCCGTTGAGTTTGAAATCGTCGGATAACTTCTTTGCATCATAAAGGGTTTCCTTGATCTCGATCCGGTATCGCGACACTGCCTGTTCATCCGGTTTCTTGCTCAGTGCAGCTCTGAGCTTCTCGATAACCTCATTCGGTTTCGTGACAGACTTTACAATATAACCGGCAGCACCAAGACTCAGCGCCTTCTCAACCTCTTCAGGCTGGCCCTTTGCTGAAAAGACTATGACCGGGATATCCTTGAACTTCTGGTCGGTCTTGACGACCTGGAGCACCTTGTACCCGTCCATGATCGGCATCATGAGATCGAGCAGAATGATGTCCGGTTTGCTCAGGGAAAGGGCCTTGATCGCCTCCATGCCATTGTCAGCAGTAACCACCGCAAACTGTTCCATAATAAGCTTGTTGTGGTACATCTGCTGGATAGCCTTTGAATCTTCTACAAGAAGGACCTGGTATTTCATGTTCTAAATGTAATATTCCCTGTTCGATGCTGTCAAGACAGAGGCTACGCCTCTTC
Organism: uncultured Nitrospiraceae bacterium; assembly: GCA_964461065.1. Lineage (GTDB taxonomy): Bacteria > Nitrospirota > Thermodesulfovibrionia > Thermodesulfovibrionales > UBA6898 > UBA6898. Next base: position 29,307 of record CAYWRK010000024.1, on the reverse strand, counting down.
TGTAACGATCTCTTCGAGTGTCACGTCAAAGATCAGAGCCTTGCCGGCAAGGGCATGGTTGGCATCCATGATATAGCCGGTTTCGGTCTTTTCGAGCACTTTTACCGTAATAGGCATACCGTCAGCACGGTACAGCTGCATCTGCAGACCAACTTCGGGTGTTATGCCCTCGCTGATCCTATCCTTATGAAACTCGAAGACCTTCTCTTTCAGATAAGGGCCATACGCCTTTTCAGCAGACATGAAGATCTCCCTTGTCTCGCCCGGAACCATGCCGATAACGCCTTCTTCAAGGCCCTTAATGAATTCGCCCCTGCCGATCTTCATCTGCAGCGAAGCTTCGCCTTCAGAAGAGTCAAAAGCTGTTCCGTCCTCAAGCTTTCCTACGTAGTGTATTCTTATGGTATCGCCTTCTTTTACCTGTGCCATCGGTTTCCTTCCTTATTTTATTGATCGGTTATTTTACCATAGCTGTCCATAAAAGGCTTTGCGGTCCGCAATAATTGGATTATAGCCTGTTGGCATGGCATAATATTTAGTCAAAATCATGGAGAACTCTTGTTAAGAACAGCTGCCATATTCCCTGGTCAGGGGTCCGAGTATCCGGGAATGCTCTCCTGCATCAGGGAATCTCAGGTGACTAATGAGGTCTTCGCCAGAATCAATCATGTTGCCAAAAGGAACATCCTTGAGACTGCGCTGGAACATACGGGCGATGGTCTCAACGATCCTGTAATCTCCCAGCTCTCGGTCTTCGGCGCAAGCGCCTGCTATTGGCAGCTGCTCAGAGGAAAAGAGGACTTTCACTGCGTTGCAGGCCACAGCCTCGGCTTTTACGCAGCGCTCTATGCGTCAGGCGCTCTCACCCTGGAGGATTGCTCTGCCATCATTATCAATGTTCAGAAGGCAATAGATACAGTATCGAATAAAAGGCCCGGGCTCATGGCCTCGATCATGGGGCTTAGAACAGAACAGGTGGAAGATATCTGCGCACAGCTTGATGATGTCTATATATCCAACGTGAACTCTGTTACCCAGACAGTCATCTCGGGCTGGAAAGATGCTGTCCGGTCAGCATGCAGCATGGCGCTTGAAGACGGGGCACTTTCCGTAAAAGAGCTGGCCATAGCCTATCCCCTGCACAGCCCGCTTATGCTTGGCATTGAGGACGTGATCAAGCATGCTGTAGCATTACTGCGGATCAGCGAACCAAAGATCCCGATCATTAGCCATATTGACGGCACTGTATTACAGAGTGAAGGCATTGCCGGAGTGCTCACCACACAGCTCACAAAAAAAGTTCTCTGGAGAGATACGGTGATGACTATTCGGCAGAAGGGCATCAACCGTTTTGTTGAGGTCGGTCCCTCTGATGTTCTCTCGAAACTGGTCAGATGGATAGAACGCGACGCAGAATCTTTCAGGGCAGAGGAATTGGTATCATGTCCAATCTCGTAGCTCTCGTCACCGGCGGCACAAAAGGCATAGGCAAGGCAATTGCCCGCTCCCTTGCATACAAAGGCATTCGTGTCTATATGAACTATAGCTCTGACACCCAGGCAGCTGAAGCAACGCTCAGTGAACTAATAGCTGAAAACAGGTCTGCGGCGATAATACAGGCGGATGTCTCTGATCAGGAGCAGGTAAATGCCATGATCGAGACGATCGTGCAGAAAGAGGGCAGGCTCGACATCCTGGTGAACAATGCCGGCATCATCAAAGACGGGCTGCTCATGCTGATGCCGGACAAAAATTGGCACAAGGTAATAGAGGTAAATCTGAACAGTGTGTTCTACTGTTCTAAGTCAGTGCTAAGACCGATGATCAGCAGCCGATGGGGCAGGATCATCAATATCATATCGCCGAGCGCTCTCATGGGCAGGGCAGGACAGACAAACTATGCAGCGTCAAAGGGAGGCGTGCTCAGTTTCACCCGCTCGTTGGCAAGAGAAGTCGGCCGATACGGCATCACGGTGAACGCAGTCTCTCCGGGTGTAATAGCAACCGAACTGACCAAAAACATGGACGAGAAGATTAGGCAAGAGTTCATCTCCATGATCCCTGCTGGCAGGTTTGGCAGCCCTGAAGAAGTGGCACATGCAGTTTCATTTCTTGCTTCGAATGAGGCAGGATATATTACTGGTGAATATATATCAGTTGACGGAGGACTTACCTGATGGAAACGGCAGCACTTGTACAAGAATTGAAAACACTGATCATAAAGAACCTGAAGCTGGAAGATATAACGCCTGAGGACATAGATGCTTCAGCTCCGCTGTTCGGCAGCGGTCTGGGCCTGGACTCTATCGATGCACTCGAACTGGTGGTCGGTCTCGAAAAGATCTACGGCATCAGAATCCCTGACGAAGATGTCGGCAAAGAGGCGTTCGCATCAGTCAATGCCCTTGCCGGCTATGTAATGAAGAGCAGAAAATAGCATTTCCATGCGGCCCTATGAGCATCTTCCGCACCGGTATCCTTTTATTATGCTCGATACGGCTGAGGTCATTGAAGAAGGCAAGCGCGCAAAGGGTTGCAGGCAGATAACGATCAATGATCCCATCGTGCTTCCTGACGGCACGCTTCCCCAGGTCTATATCATCGAATCCATGGCCCAGGTATCAGGCATTGCAAGCGGACGACAAGGGAGCTCTCTCTTCGCAGCAATCAGCGGCCTGACCTTTCACGGTACCGCCATGGCAGGTGATACGCTTGAGGTCGAAAGCATGGTAGAACGCAGCATAAGCAACATGTATATCTTCACTGCCCGCGCGCTTGCAGCAGGAAAGGTCATTGCAGAGGGTGGGATTATTCTGAACTTCGATGAGAACCAAAGAGAATAAGCTTCCATTCATCTGGGCATTTGCCAAGAGGTTTCCGATCATCACCGTGCTGGCATCGGCCATTGCGGTGCTGGCATCTGTCGGCGCAATACTCGGCGCAAACTTTAATACCGATGTCACGCGCCTGATCCCAGCACACGCTCCTAAAACCTCGCTCTATTTTGATCTTGTCGAAAAGTCCGGCGGCATGGATAAGGCATATATCGTCTTCAGTTCCGACGGGATAATTGACCATTTCGAAAAGATTGACGCAATTGGCCGGGAGATCGGCTCATCCCCTATGGTGACGAAAGTTTCCTGGAAAATATCCGGAGAGGCAAAGAAATTCCTGAGAAACGTGTACGCAAGAAAAGCCCCCCTGCTTCTGTTACCAGGCGAGATGGAAGAGTTCGTCAGGAAACTCAGTCCTGAGGGCATGGAACGCGAACTCGAAAAGACAAAGCAGAGGCTTTCGCTTCCTGGTGACCAGGCGGGCCTGGCCATGATCGACCCCCTGAACCTTTATGAGGTCTTTCTCCCTCATCTGAAACTCTCTGATGTTTCCTTTGATCACGGTTCAGGCTATTTCCTGACTCCAGACAAGAAAAATCTAATCATGATCCTTACACCGGCCGGCTCGCCGCGCGATATTGCATTTTCGGAGAAGTTCATCAAGAGCATGGAATCCGTGTTGGAAAAATACAGGGGTTCGGACTTCACGGCCGAGATAACCGGCAGCCACGCCATCACACTCCATGAGGCATCTGCCATGAAGAGGGAGATCGTGATTAATACGGTTTCCTCCCTCGCAAGCGTAATGTTCATATTCCTGATTTTTTTCAGGTCACTGAAGGGGCTGCTCTACGTGATGTTCCCGGTCGTGACCGCAATGACTATGACTCTCGGCATTACGCTCCTCTTCTCCAATTCCCTTTCAGAGGTGACCGGCGCATTTGCCGGCATGCTCGCCGGACTGAGCGATGATCTGGGCATTGTTCTTTACGTCAGATACCTCTTAACCGCCGAAGATAATACAAATCCTGCCGAGCGCATGGACAGGACCATCAAGGCTGTTTACCGGGGAGTAACGACAGGCGCCCTTACCACTGCAATAACCTTTTTGCCGATGGTCTTTTCTTCCTTCAGGGGGATCCGTGAACTCGGCCTTCTAACCGGCATCGGCATGCTTCTCTGCTGGCTCATGCTCTTCACCCTGGGATCGCTCACCATAAAGCCGTCCTCAGGCAGGTTTATCGAGATCCGTGCGCTCAGGGATATTGCTCTTTATTGCTATAAGCGGCCATTCATTATAAGCGCCGCTGTTCTCTGCTCTATGCTCCTGGCACTCTTATTCATTCCCCGTATCCAGTTCCTGGGAGATATCACCAAGCTCGGCACTGATGACAATAAGCCGCGTCAGACCTTTGAGCGGCTGAAGGATACTTATATAAAAGAACAGGGCGTCTTTATTACGGACATGTCCATGGAAATGGAATCAGCACTGGTAAGAAGTGTTGAGATAAAGGAGGCCCTTGCAAAGGATTTTGAGCATATAACAACAGCAGGAGATATCCTGCCCCCTGAAATAAGACAGAAGAAAAACCTTGCAGTACTGGCCGCGCTTGATCCACAGAAGGTCGCCCGTGATTTTCAGAAGATCGCAGCAGAAAAAGGATTCGATGTTTCAGAGTTTCGGGTCTTCACTGAAGGGCTGAACACGATGCTGCGCAACAGGGAGACGCTCACGCTCAGGGATATTGCGCCGATCAAAGACGTGTTTGAAAAACTGCTGATCAATGAGAACGATCAGTGGAGGATCATTGTTACCGGCAATCTGAGGAAGGACGCGCCTCTGTCAGCACTGGACGGATACACGCATACCGGACCGACCTTCATACGACGGGAGCTTATTTCGATCCTGAAAAAAGATACCGTTCTCATCGGCCTTATTGCTCTGGTATTCGTAAACATCGTCCTGTTCGTCGATTTTAGAAAGCTGAGCCTTGTGCTGCTCTGCCAGGTCCCGGTCGTTGTCAGCATCATCTGCACACTTGGCATCATGGGCATGACCGGCATAAGCCTCAACTTCATGAATGCGATCATCTTTGTGCTGCTCTTCGGCATCAGCACAGACTATACGGTCCACCTTACGCATCAGTATCGTGATAACAGAGACATCGGCACGACCTTTCTCCAGACCGGTAAGGCCGTACTCGTGGCAGGTCTTACAACCGTTGCAGGAATAGGTTCTATCGGGTTTTCTACGTACAAGGGACTGGCGACCATGGGCCAGGTTGCCTCGATCGGCATAACCCTCTCTATCGTTCTTTCACTGACCCTTATTCCAGCCATGCTCAGACTATATGAAGGCAGAACGAGCCGATGAACAAAAAGTTCTGCTGCATTATCCCGGCGTTTAACGAAGAGAAAAGGATATCTGAAGTGATCGCAGGAGTTCGCGAAGTCATGTCCGAGGTGATCGTGATCGACGACGGCTCGCAGGATGCAACTGCACAACTCGCAGAAAAGGCAGGCGCATATGTCATCAGGCATGAGCAGAATTGCGGCAAAGGCATGGCGCTCAGGACCGGGATTAGCCATGCGCTCAAACAGGGATATGATGCGGTCATGACTGTTGACGGGGACGGCCAGCATGCACCTGCCGAGATTGCTAAATTTCTTGCTGCATCTGCAGCTGACAGAGGTGATATAATAATTGGTACAAGGCTCTGGGATAAGGCGGCAATACCGCTGTACCGGTATATCCCAAACCTGATCGGGATATACTGCATCTCAAGGGCTGCGGGCTGCAGGATCGATGACACTCAGTCAGGTTTTCGCCTTTATAAAAAAGAGGTGCTGGAGACAGTGCGGCTCGAGACGACAGGCTTTGAGACAGAGACCGAGGTGCTGATCAAGGCAGGAAAGGCCGGCTTTCGGATCTATAGCATGCCGGTGTCTGCGATCTATCACAGCGACTATACGACAAACTTCAGGCCGATACGGGACTTTTACCGGATCAGCATACTCTTTTTAAAACTAACCATCTTCGGAGGTGCAAAATGAGAAAGGTATTATTGGAAACAGCACTCATGCTGGCAATTGCAATCGGACTCACGGCCACTGCATCATGGACTGCCGGAACTGCTGCAAAAGGAGCGGACGTCTATTTCTGCGACTGCGAAGAGGGCTGCCCCTGCCCTTCACCTTACCTGGAACCAGGCAGCTGCGACTGCGGCCTTGCTCTTGTAAAGGGAAAGGTGATCAAGATCGACAGGGAGAAGGACAAGATCTATCTCTGCAAATGCGACGATGACAAGTGCCCCTGTGCATTCGATCCCAAAGACAATACCAAATGCGGCTGCAACTACAAGGTCAAGGAATATCGGCTTAAGGGCAAGTATGCATGCAACTGCGGGCCAGAATGCAAATGCAACACCGTGTCGGTCAATCCCGGCAAATGCTCCTGCGGAGCGCCGTTGAAGAAGGTGGAGTAGATGGTCTTATCTGAAGTTTTATTCACAGCGATTGTAACGGATCTACTGACTTTTGTTTACTTATAAATCTTTTGGGTACATGCCAATGGAATATGATATGATGCTCTTTAGTGATTGGGAAGACTCTTGCGTAATTCGGTAAATACAGCGACTTTTATATAAAAGGGAACCTCATGACCAACACGCCACGACTGCTTGATCAACTTGCAGATCTCACCTCCATAAGGGATCTCGAACTGCTTGAGTTCAGCCTGATGAAGACATTGAACAGTTTTTGCAGGCCAACGGGAATAAGCATGATAAAACTGGACATGAAATATCGTCCCCGGATGGAAATTGTCTTTGGGGAAAGCAAGTGCACTGTCAGGCTTGAAAATATCACCATACCAGAGGCCACAAGGTTAGCAATTGAGCATCTGGTGGCAAGTGATTCGCGGGAATATATGCTCAAGGATGGAGAAGATCGCATGAGCATTTATTATATCCTCGAGACCCGCTCTGCGCGGACATTCCTGCTTATTACGGTAAAGGATGAACTGAGTAAGATGGACTCCCACATGGTCGCGGGTGTGCTGCAGGTTTACCGCAATTTTTGCGATCTTCTGCGCTATGCCCAGACTGACCTTCTGACCGGCCTGGCCAATAGAAAGACCTTTGATGAATGCATCATGAAGGTCTATGAGCTCATCCCCCCTGAAGACGATGAATTCCCAAATGACCGGCGGAACAGCACTTCGATGTGTTACTGGCTGGCAATGATTGATATTGACCACTTCAAGGCAGTCAATGACAGGTTTGGACACCTTTACGGAGACGAGGTGCTGGTGCTGCTTGCGCAGATGCTCAAAGCAGTCTTCAGAGAAGATGACATGATCTTCCGTTTTGGAGGAGAGGAATTTGTTGTAATTCTCCGCTGTCCTGACAAGGAGGGATGCAAAATAGCGCTGGAGCGGCTGAGGAGAACAGTAGAAGCGCGCGAGTTCCCCCAGATAGACAGGGTAACCATCAGCATCGGGGCAACCAAGATCGATCGAAGCATATTTGCCATGACACTTATAGACTATGCAGACCAGGCCCTTTATCACAGCAAGCATAATGGCCGCAACCAAATAACGCTATTTGATGATATGGTTGCAATGGGAATTGCCTCTATGGAGAACGTTGAGCCTGGTGAGATAACACTTTTCTGAATCTGCCGGATCTTTTTACCCACTGAGACATAAAAAGACTGTTCAGTGTAAATTACGAATCTTTTGCTCCTGTTACAGTTTTATTCCGCCTGTTTTTTCATTTGGGGATAATGCACTTCAAGGCACTGCGGACAGATGCCATGGCTGAACATAGCTTCAGAGTGATTGGTTATGTACTGCTCCAACTGGTTCCAGCTGTTCTGATCATCCCTGATCTTTTTACAATGCATGCAGATCGGTATAATCCCTTCAAGCTTCTTGATACGTGCCAGCGCAGCCTCTCTTTCCAATTCAGCTTTTTTGCGCTCGGTAATGTCGCGGGTTATGCCAAGCAACGCAATGATCTGATCCTCTGAATTTCTAAGGGGCACTGCATGGGTATCGAGCCAGCGATGGCCACCCTTGAGCCCCTGGACTTCAAACACAAGATTGTCCGATTCCCCTGAGAAGACCTTTTGTGTGAGCGCCATGAAGGCATCCCGATGTTCTGGCATCACCAGTTGCTGTACTTTCTGTCCCAAAACCTGTTCCAGGGACTCCGCCTCAATCATGTTCAATCCGGCTCGGTTCATATGCAGCAATGTGCCGTCCGCAGCCAGCTGCTTGACGCATTCAGGTTCGGTCTCGATGATGGTGCGCAGTTCCAATTCGCGCTCTGCAATCCGCTGTCGAGCCTCGACTAATGTTTTTTGGCGGTGCGCAGCCAGCCAGGAGAAGAAAATTACCGCGGTAGTAAGCAGTAAAAATCCAGCAACGTGAGAATACATTGTCTGACGCCACTCAGATATTACAATGTCATAATCACGGGAAACAATTACCGCCAGCGTGCTGTTTGGAACATTGTGGAAAACCGACATTCTCTTAACCTGTGTAAGCTTGACCATATTCAGGTGGCGTGTTGTCGGGTTGCCGGATCTGATGTGTTCCGTATAGGCAATCCCACCCTGGAGATTCTTGCCAATCAAGCCAGTATCGGGCACTAAATTGAGAATATCGCCATTTAGATTTATCAGTGCAGACTGAACACCCGCCTCGCTTACCCTAAGCTTGAGCGCTTCATCGAAAAAAGTAGATTCAAGCGTTGCAGCAACAACACCGGCAAAGTGGCCGCGACTGTCGAGCATAACACGCGACTGCGTAGTGGCTGTGATGCCGGTAATTGTTTTGAAGGGGATTGCGATATGGAAGTTATCATTTTCCGGAGCATCCCGGTGAACTTTAAAATATTCCCGGTCAACAGCATTGAAACCGATTACCTTTGCGTTTGTGTGTACACGAATACGACCGCTGGCATCAGTGATGAGCAGGCTGCGGATTTCCGGCAACAGCTTCATATAGTTCTTCAATAATTCCTGTTGTTCCGCCACGGACATGGTCGGATGATCTCGCAGATCGTCGATAACGCTTCCCATCATCAGGTTAACGGTGCGTAGTGAGCCAGAGATACGCGCTTCCCTCTGCCGCGCACGAACCTCTAAGAGCTTGTATTCAAACTCAATCGTATTTTTATAGCTGGTATAAGAGTTCCAGGCTGTCCAGGAGCCAACGAGAGCCACAATGAACAAGACACCTGCCCAGACCGGTATCTTGCCATACCATAAGGACTCGCTGGCTGGCGTGTTTATCAGAGAATTTGGTGCAGCTTCTTTCTTCCCGGATTCTTGCATAGTAACTATTAACCCTCTCCGAGATCATTATATCACGTTTATGGCTGCGTTTAAGAGTTACCCTGGCTGAACAAGAATCGTGTCCAGCAGCTCGGAGAATGATTTCAGAACTTCTTTCTCAAAGACATCAGGCACCCGGTCCTTTTTCATTTCGATCGACTGATTCACAATCACCAGGCTGTCAAAATCGAAACCCTTCACACGCAGATACTCCCGTCCCATGCGCAGGGCTGTCTCTTTCTCGATTTCCTGTATCTTCTTCTTGCCGAACAATCTCCCAAAGAAGCCAAGCTCTCTTCTTCTCTTCTCCACTTCATGCTGTATTGCTTCTGCCTTGCGCTTTATCCTCTTCTTCACTTCTCTGAATCCCTCATATCCCCAGTCAGGAAGATGCATGCCCTTCGGCACCTCTATGCCGAAATTTCTCTCCATGGCAGAGGGCTGCCTGAACTCGTCAGTGTCGCGCACATTTCTTTTTTCCATGTTATCGCAGAGCCCTGTCCAGAGCTGAGAGATCTGCTTGTATTCTGCGGTCAATTTTGCGATCAGAGGATCTTTCTCTGTCTTGCCGGCTGATATTCCCTGCAACTTATCCCTCTCCCTGAATTCCAATGTCTTCTCCCTGACCATTTTTGCAATGTCGCCGATCACGATCACCCGCTCCTGGACCAGGACATTCGTAAGGCTCACCCGACGCTCAACGCCCTCTGCATCCCTGATGTTCAGATCAATATTACAGAGTGAAGTCGCAGCGCTCAAGGAACGGCCTAGATACTGTTTGGCATTGCCATAGCCTTTCAGTGCCTTCTTGAGATCAGTCTTCGGCAGTGCAGCTTTTACGACCACGCCATCGAGCGGGTTTGAGGAAATATGATCGTCGGAAAGTCTTCTGAAGACCATGAACTTTGTTCCTTTTTGCCAAAACGTGAACGTCCCTTTTTTTAACATATCTTCTACAGTTCTATTTCTTGATTCGAGGAGCAATTCTTTCAATGACGTCTTCTGCTCATCGCTGAGCTCAACATCCGAAGCAGAAAAATCTGCAAGGTCATTATTTGCAATAAAATGCGAGATCACGTTTTTTATCAGTATCTTTTTATTGACGCCCTTCGAAATCGCAATGCCGCCATATCCTGTCCCGACCGGCGGCTTCTCAAGCCTGCTAGCCTCTTCGACATTAACCTCATCCTTTAATTGTGAAACCGCAATCTTCATCTTCTTATAACCCGCCCATTGAGATAACCCCTATGATTTTGTGCCATCTGTGTTTGCGTTATTATATCACGCACCAGTGTGCAGGAGTGTCTTTGCGAGCAGCGCTGTGGCAACGCTGAGATGCTCTTCAGGATTAAGCGTTGGACCAAGAAGTGCGATCTGGGCAGACCTCGTCAGCAGGCGCTCGTCATAAAGAGCATTTTGACAGCTCCTGCGCAGCTCTGCGATCAGATAGGTAAAGTTCAATGCACGCGAAGCCTGGAGCGCAGGACCGAGTGAATCAAAGACTATGGCATTCTCACGAAAGACCATCACCGGATTGCCCTCTGCATAGAGATTGAAAAACGCTGACCGCTCCTCGACCGCGAATTCCTGAACGGTCTTCGTGGTCTTGGTAAACATCAAGCCTCCGGACATTACTGCACGGCCCAGACTCACTGATCGACTCTTCACCGTCTCTGTGGTTGTGCCCCTGACGATCCCTATGCCCCGCAGGATAAGACGGACATTCCGGAACGGGATGCTCAGATTCTGACCGTTCTCTGTTACTACTGCAAGATCATGCTCGCTGAGCACAAATTTTCTCACGATCAGCGGAGAAAGCTCTGCGGCGATCTCGTCCTCTGTTAGGAAAACAGCACTGAACCCTGCTGACCGCAGCTTTGCTTCCATCTGCACTGCCCGTTCCTGATCAGCGAATACGCCGACCGTAAAGGGGCCATTTCCCGGCGATCGGAGACGGGAAAGCACCTCATACATGGTCATGCCCAGGGCTATAACAAGGGCCGGAGCATGGCTTTCTCTATCCTGCCCCAGATGATGAATCGCAACAATGTGCATCGCTTATCTACTGGTCATATAACAACTATCTCATTACCTTCAAACTCTACCTTATCTCCTTTGCGCAGCTTGCAGCGCTTGCGCAGTTCCACACTGCCGTTCACCCTGACAAGACCCTCTGCAATGGCTGCCTTTGCCATACCACCGGTATCGCAGAGCCCAAGCACCTTCAGGAGGTTGTTCAATTCAATGAATTCCCTATTTTCCAGCCTAAATTCCTTCATGCTACCCTCCGGCTAAAACAGCTGCGATCAGCTTCCTGCAGTCCGAAATCTCTCTTATGAAGCATGTTATCTCCTGTATATGCCTACTCATCAAAGCATACCTCCACAACAAATGTTCCCGCATCAGTCTCAAAGGGAACGCAGATAACTTTGCCGGTCGTATTGTGAGTAATAGTGTGGCCTTTGCCGATGATCGTCGTGGGAAGTGCCAGTTCAAAGGTATACCCTTTTTCTGATAGTAATTTCTTGGCACCACCGGTCACGATGTTCGTAATTTCACCAACGCAGTCTGCCACAGAATCGTCAAGACTGGTTATAGGTTCGCCGAGCATCCGTGATGCAATACTCAGAATGGCCGTTTCAGAAAATGTTATTGCCAGACTCCCTTTTGCCTTTTCACCAGTTAAGCCTATGAGTCCTGTCACATCACCCTTGGCATTCTTGTCGCCTTTCAGGAAAAGCTTGCCCTGTGTAGCCTTGGTGCTGGCCATTGTCTGTAACACACCCAAGATGCTCTCTAAAAAAGGATTCACAAACTCAACATTCATACTATTCCCTCATTTTATTTTTATTTCACTTCCTTGCCATCTATTAATATTTTTGATATCAGCGCCTTGCCGTCCCTGCGCAGGGCGACTTGTACATGCAGCCTGGTCTGCCGGGCTTGACCCCTGACCTGCGGCAGTGCTCTCTGCTCAGCGAGCCCTCGGTCTTCAATTTCACTCGACTGACCCTGCTTTGCAAGCGCCTCTATGCTGCCCTTTCCCTCCTCGACAAAATAGTGTTCAACGCCATACTCCACACTGAGTATCTTCTCCCTGATCTCTCGAGACTCAGCAACCGTACCAACAAAAGACTGATCTTCCTTGCTGCATTGAGGCGTATTTTTTTCTGTAATTGGCTGGAAATCAACCTGGCCGTTCCTGTGCGTGCAGAAAAGCGCTTTATCATTGTTCTTGGCCCCGGAGAACCACCGCAGTTCAAACTGTTTTGTCTCGCCAGCCTCGCCCGCGGCTGTCACAATCCAGCGTGACTCGTCAAATACATTCGTCGCCCTTCCCTGTATGAAGGTCCCGCTTCCCGGCTTCATACGAGAGATGCCGGAATATTCGAAGGTATTATCCTGCTGCTTCTGCAGGAGCACAAATACATTATCGTTCCTTCGATATTCATCCCTGATGCCGAGTTTGGTGAGATTGATCCGCGAAAGGTCATAGGTCAGGACCATATAATCTCCGCGGAACATGTTCCAGGGATCAACCGGAACCGTCTTGAGCAGAACTTTTTCTCCGGTGCTCACCCAGTAATGACGATAAGCTATTATGCCGGCAAGAAGGATGGTCTGGATAAGCACTATGGCAATGAATTTCTTTGTCATCACAGATCCTCCTTCATGCTGAACGATGCAAGCACCCGCTTGCGCTTTCGCTCAAGAAGCAGACTGCCGAAGATAAGCATAAGGCCGCCGATCACAAAAAAGAGTGACCGCGGCAGCATCTTCCAGAAGAAGTCGAAATACCGTGCAAAGACATCCAGGACAAAAAAGAGCAGGCCAACATTGATATAGAAGGCCGCCTTTCTGGCAAACCCAAGAACGATCATGCCGATAATGGCACCGGCAAAAAGGATGTTGGATGTTAGGGAGAGCATCATGACAACATTGCTCTTTATATCCGAACCATAATGCCTGCCTGCGGCCAGGGCAGCAGGATCGATTGCCGGATTCGTGAAGACAAGAAGCAGCACAGCTGCCATGAGAAAGACAAGAGATGCAGCCTCAGCATAAAACCACTTTGTCTTTGTCTGCCTATCGAGCAGTAAAGCGCCTGCTAGGGCCGCGGCAAAAATAACAAGCATGGCTCCGTAGAACAGGAGCAGGGAAGGAGCGCTGAAATCAGACCCGAACATGTCTCCAAAAGTGAAAATATACCAGGAGAACATGGTCACGAACGTGCCGAGCCAGAGATAAGGTGCGTGATAATGGGAGAAGCGCTCTGAGCCCCTGTGGGCGAGCCCCACGGCAGTCAGCGTGAGACCTGCTGCCAGGTAAAGGGGAATGAATGCTGCGACTGATGAATAGTAATGGGGTTCATGCAGCCAGAAGTTCGCTTCCATGCCAAGCCAGATGAGAAGGTTGATAAGGGCCAGGATCAGGATCGTCCTGAACCGCAGAACGTAGGCAAGCGGCAACGTGCCGAGCACCCAGAGCAGTTCGCCGTTAGGATAGTGGACACTTATATTATAGATCTGTGCTATCAGATAGATATTGGCACCGAACACTATGGTGCCAAGAAATATGAGTGAGGCCCCCACCTTCGCATAGTTCTGCCTGACGCACCGCATATAATATCCTGCACCGTATGTTCCGATCATGGTGCCAAACAGGAGTGCAAGTTTGCCGATCTTCGGGATGACGTGCCAGTTCGAGGCCACAAAGAGGATGATGCCGAGACCGACAAGGATCGATCCCAATACCGAGACCACGGTAATAAGCCTGCCTGAGCCGGCCTTTGTCCGGACTTCCGAAACAGTGCTGTAGTGTGAAAGGATCTTGTCCCTCTGCTCAAGGCTCATGAATCCCTTCTCAACCCAGGAGCCCATTTCAGTCCGCAACTTCTTGAGGAAATCCGCATGATCTTCGCTATAGTTCATTTCCCCTCCCTCACTATGCCCTTGCGCTGACAACAGAACTCATGGTCACGCCATTATCTCTTTAACGCGTCCCACTTCCCCGCTTGCCAGGCGAACCTTGATGCCATGGGGATGCGTCGGAGAACTCGTCAGGATATCTTTCACAATTCCTTTGGTAAGTGCGCCAGTCCGCTGGTCCTTTTTTAGAACAATCGCAACCGAGATTCCCGGTTTTATATCAATGCGTCTGGTTCCATCCATGCCGTATTCCCCAACTACCTTTTAATGTCCGGAATTATACCCTCAAGAGAAAAACCGGCATCTTCAAGATAAAGGCGGCGGATGAACTCCTTCAATGTAACCTTGTCCGGCTCCGGCATCTCGATAAATTCAATGCCGATCTCAAAGGAGGAGGCAGTATCAGGAGATATGATACAGGAGGCAACCCTGCCAATGAACGAAAGATGCATATTTTCCGAAATGGTTATCCCCATATGGATCCTCGTGTCAGGCTCGAGGCTGTGGCTGCTTTCTATAAGCAGGCCGCCGCCGCCCAGCTTCTTCACCCGATATGTCTCAGCAACATTCAGCACAGCAGTTTCCCTGCTGTCCACATGAAACCTGATGTTGCACCTGAGCCCGCTCATCTCATGCACCTTAACCTGCTTATGCTTTTCGAGAAGATGGGACTCGATGAATTTGATGAGGTCTGATACAGACTCCTGCTGAAGATCGCCAAACTGCAGACCTGCTGCATATTTCAGATGGCTATGCTCATCCTGTGCCCCTGCTGCTTCATTCTCCATGCACCAGATAACAGTGCCCTGGATCGGCAGATCAAGATCCTTGTCAAGGATCCTCAGGGAATATTCCATGCCCATGTCGAGCTTTCGGTCAGTGATCAGGGAAACACCGGTGATGCTGATGTCATTGATCACGACCTCAGTGGCAAAAACAGCTTTGCCCTTAATATCCAACACATCTACGTTGAATCGTCTGTGCCGCCGCGTATTACTGAATGGTGTCATGACGCTATTCTCCCATGAATTACGAAAACGCTCAATTATTTATTTTCTGCAGAAGCCTTTGCTCTCAGATAGCGACTCCCTGTCCAGATAAGAACCGCGGCAAAAACGATCCGGAGGGCTGATTCAGGCAGTTCATGCGCAAGGGTTCCGCCAAGATACGTACCGCCAAGAATCCCGGGGATGAGTCCCACAAGCAGCGCCTCCTCAACGTTTCCAAGCTTATGGTGCGTATATGCGCCCACCCCGCCTGCAGGGACCATGGCAAGAAGCGCTGTGCCCTGGCTGATATGCTGGCCCATGCCTGCAAGCAGGACCATGGCAGGCACCATAATCGTGCCGCCGCCGACTCCCATCATACCTGAAAGGAATCCGGTAAAGACACCGGTAAGCAGGAGCACGGCTGCTTTGTACCAGGCAGCGGTCGAAAGCACAAGACCGGGCAGATAGGGCTTTGTCAGCAGGAGGAGAGAAACAAAGATCAGAAATCCGCCGAAAGAACGCTTCAGTTTCCATTCCGGCAACGCATGGGCAAATTTCGCTCCTGCTCTTGCCGTAAAAACAGCAGTAACAGCAAGGAGCGCAGACGCAGCGAGATCAACAGAGCCCTTCAGAAAATAGGTTATTGCACCTGCAATACCCGTAAAAACCAGGGCAACAAGGCTGGTGCCATGCGCCTTGTGCTGGCTGAGTTTCCTGATGCTGACCATCAGCGGGATCATGATCACCCCTCCGCCAAGGCCGACCAGCCCGCCGAACAACCCAGCAATAAGTCCGATAAGAAAATTCATCATGCTGCTGGAAATTATACCAGAAGGGCATACCCGTTTTATCCGATCTGCAAACTTGTGATATGATTCGTCATTGTGAAAAAACGGATTTACATCATCTCTCCCTGCCGTAAGGAAGACATATGGAGAAAGCGAAGGGCAACCTTTGTGCTGCCCCAGATGTCGCTTGCAATACTCGCAGCGCTGACGCCTGAAAGGTTCGAGATCAAGGTTACGGACGAACTTGTAGATGACATTGATTTTGACCTTCCTGCGGACCTTGTCGCGATCTCTACCAATTCAACCAATGCGCCTCGCGCATACGAGATCGCAAAGAGATTCAGGGAAAAGGGAGCGAGGATCATCATGGGCGGCATCCATCCGTCGGTCATGCCTGATGAAGTGTTGACACATGCCGATGCTATTCTTATCGGCGAGGCAGAGGAGATGTGGCAGAAGATCCTCGACGACTTCCTTTCCGGCAGTCTGGTCCAGATATACCGGTGCGAATCCTATCCTGCCCCTGAGAGCATTCCTTCAGGCAAGTGGGAGGTGATCCACCAGAGACGCTACTATGTGCCCCGCACGTTTCAGACATCGCGTGGCTGCCCTTACGGCTGCTCCTTCTGCTCTTCCACCCAGTTTTTCGGGACAAAGCAACGCTGCCGGCCAATAAGAAACATTATTGCAGAGCTGAAGGATTACACCGGACGGCTTGCCGTATTCATCGATGACAACATTGCAGGCAATAGCTCCTATGCCATGGAACTGTTCAGAGCATTGAAACCCTTAAAGCAGCGGTGGGTCGCCCAATCATCCATAGACATTGCGCGGGACAATGAACTGTTACGGCTGGCTGCAGAAAGCGGTTGTGCAGGCCTGCTGATCGGCTTCGAGAGTGTAAATGCCAGAAACTCGGCAGATGTAAAGAAACTGAGAAAGGCTGAACAGTACGCCGAACACATCAAGGAGATCAGATCAGCCGGCATCGGCGTGCATGGCTCATTCATCTTCGGGTTCGACCACGACACTCCCGACATCTTTGACAGCACCGTCGAATTCGTGATGCAGAACAGGCTTGAGGTTGCAAACTACTGCAAACTCACACCCTTCCCCGGTACAAGGCTTTTTGAAGAAATGTCAGCTGAGGGAAGGATCCTGCACCACAATTGGGAAAAATATGACCGATACAATATTGTGTTTAAGCCGAAGAACATCTCAGCAGAGGATCTGCACCAAAAGACCCTTGAGGCTTACTTGAAGACCTATTCGCTCGGTTCGATACTGAGGAGAATGCCTTCAAAGCTGCAGAACATCCTGCCCTATTTTGCGATGAACATCAGCTACCGGCTGGGATCAAAGCGTTTGAGGAGATCCTGAAAAGGCAGCACGGTCTTATCCGTATGCTCGATCTCTTTGAAATATACGGACGGAATCTCTGTATCATACTCCGGCTCCTGCAGCGTAATATGCATCTCTGTATCTTTGCCGAATGACAGCTTTGTCTGTTCCGGCACCTTGCCATTAAAGCCATCAAAATCGATTGTTATAATTTCCGACCCTTCCCTGTACACGATGATCCGCCTGTTCAGAAGATAGCTCCTGTCAAAAAGATATTTCATGACTGGCACCGCAGAGGGCTCGGCAGAGTCGTATGCGAGAAGAATATAGGAGTCCCCCTCCTCCTGAATAGCAAAGCGGAACTTCTTGCTCATGAGCGAGGAAAACGATATCTCTGGAGACCGCATCTCGTAGAGCGTGTTTTTGGGCGGCACATAGACCTGGAGCATATCTTTTGCGATCAGGAATTCCATGATCGTGATGCCAAAGGGACCGAACAGACTGGTCTTCAGAAAATCAGGTGCCTGGTATCCAAAGACACCGCTGAAACTGCCTGCAGACTCCCCCTTCTTGAATATCCTGACGTCGGTCAGCGCCTTGATAGTCTTCGTATCTCTGAACCCGATTGAATTCTTTAAGAGCTCTACCGTCACCGGTCCGGAGTAAGGCTCAAGCCCAGGCTGGCGGACAACCTCTTTTTGGGCGCAGGACGAAAGGAACAGAATGACAGAGAGAAAACTTAACCACCCGGATTGTAGTGTATGCTGCCGCTTTCCAAACATGGTTGATAGTATCAAAGTTCCTATCATTTTAGGAAGATATGACATTGCATAGCTGCATTTCATTATTGTCTCACCGTTGATAAACCTTTGGCACTTAGGATATTTTAGTACTACACCATGAAGATAAGCCACAGACTGATCTCAGGAAATATCGTTATCATTATTCTGGTCATTGCTATCGGCATTTTCGGACTCATTTCAAGAGGGGATATCGTTAGATCCTTCGAAAGTGCAGAGAAACATTTCAGGAGTATCATCACTGCTGCCACTGAAGTATCAAGCTATGCAAAAAGAGCCGAAGGCCATCTTATCCTGTTTCTGACCCTCCGCAACAAGGAAGACAGGGAGAAGTTCTTTGAACGCCACAATTCTCTCCTCGAAGAGATCAAGGTTCTGGACCTGGCAGTTAAAGTGCCTGCAGCAAGGGAATACGTCGAAAAGATCAAGGTTGACACAGCCAAACTTCTGTCAGCAGGAGAATCCCTACTGAAGGCTTATGACAGGGATATATCCCTCTCCGGCAGCTATAACCCTGCAAAGCACGAAACAGAGATACGGAGATTTAATGAGATCGCTTCTTTGATTCGTCAGCAAGGAGTTGACCTTGCGATTGCTGAGGCTGTATTGAGCGAGAATGCCCATAGGAATGCTCTGCACAAAGCGGCACACTTCCAAATATACGGGTTTGCCATTATCCTTGGTGGGGTGATCATAGCACTGATCCAGGGCTATGTATTTTCGAAAAAGATAGCTGAGCCCATGTCAGAACTGAAGGATAATGTGACTGAAGTGGCCAGAGGAAACCTCGATGTCAAAATGGTCCATACATCAAAAGATGAGATAGGAGAACTCACAGCCTCCTTCAACACTATGACAGAGGCTCTGAGGGATTCGCGACATGAGCTCCTCTCCGAGAAAGAACGTCTTCTGGTAACGCTCCGCTCCATAGGCGATGGCGTCATCACAACGGATGTTCAGGGAAAGGTCATTCTTGTGAACACTGTAGCAGAAGCCCTGACAGGTTGGTCGCAGGAAAAGGCTTCGGGCAGACCTCTCATCGAGATATTTTCGACCCTCAATGAAAAGACCGGAACAGTTAGCGAAAACCCCGTGGAAAGAGTAATACGGACAGGGAAGAGCACTGAGCTGACTGATCACGCGGCCATGATAAGCAAGGACGGCACGAAACGGCTAATATCGAACAGTGGCGCGCCGATCCTTGATGATGACGGACAGATAATCGGTGTTGTCCTCGTCATCCGCGATATTACCGAGAAGCAGAGAATCGAAAATGAGCTCCTCAAGGCACGGAATATTGAGTCACTCGGCATTCTTGCCGGCGGCATTGCCCACGACTTCAATAATATCCTCGTGGGCATACTCGGCAATGTCACCCTCGCTCTAAAGAAACTGGAGAGGGAAGATAAGGAAAAGGTCAGGGAAAGACTAACCGGGGTCGAGAGTGCTGCGCTTAGGGCCAAGGATCTGGCCTACCAGCTGCTCACGTTTTCACGGGGAGGAGCGCCGTTGCTGAAGACAACGGTCATCAGCGGGCTGATCATGGACTCAGCCAAATTTGCGCTGGCAGGCTCGAACATAATCTGCAGCTACTCCTTCCCCGATGATCTCTGGCATGTTGACATAGACCGGGGCCAGCTCAGCCAGGTCATTCACAACCTGATCATCAATGCAAAGTGGGCCATGCCTGAAGGCGGTAATGTGGAGATAAAGGCAGAGAATCTGGTGCTTCAGGAAGACTTGACAGTGCCTGCGCTCCTGCAGGCAGGCAGGTATGTCAAAATATCACTAAAAGATGAGGGGGTCGGCATTCCTGCTGAAAACCTCGATAAGATATTCGATCCCTACTTTACCACCCGGGGAAAAGGCTCAGGTCTCGGCCTTGCGACCGCGTATTCAATCATGAAAAGGCATCATGGGCTTATCACGGTCGAATCTGCTGCAGGACAGGGGACAACATTCCATCTCTATCTACCGGGATCTGACAAGCCGGTGAGCCTTGAAACCGAAGAAGTCAGGTTTGAAGCAGGCAGAGGAAGAGTTCTCCTTATGGATGATGACGAGATCGTCAGGGATGTCACACAGGATATGCTGATTGATCTGGGCTATGAAATAGTGCTTTCAAAAAATGGCATAGAGGCTATCGCGCTGTATCAGGACGCCATGAAATCAAGTCAACCCTTTGCGGCTATCATCCTTGATCTCACGATCCCGGGAGGGATGGGTGGGCAGGAGACCATTCAGGAAATTCGTAAGATCGATCCGGCTGTAAAGGCCATAGTTGCAAGTGGTTATTCCAATGACCAGGTCATGGCAGAATTTGGCAAATATGGCTTCAAGGATGTCCTGAAAAAACCCTACAGTCTTCAGGAGATCGGCAACGCGCTGCGAAAGGTCATCGGCTGAAATAAGGCATGCTGCCTTGAATGTTTTATGACAAGCCAATTCTGACGAGTTTGTAAAAAGTTTCGGAGGCAAGGCGCACAAGAAATGAGGAATGAGGCGTAATGAGAATTACGTCGCAGTGACGAGTTTTGAAGTGCAACGCAGCATGCGGACTTTTTACGAACTCGTTAATCTTTCTTCTGAAAATTCTCCTCCCAAGCCTTATCCGCAAGCTTGCCCCACTTGATTGAATAGTCATCGATCTTTTCAGCGAATCCTTCAACGATGTTCTCAGCTCCCTGATGGGTGAAATAAACACCCGGCATCTTGCAGACGTCGCGATACACATTGGGATGATCGATGATCATGCAGGGCCGCAGCTTGTTCTCATGCGTCTTCTGATATGACTGGATCTTCTTGAAAAGCGGCGAGGTGACCGCCTCCTGAAGACTTACGTTTTTGATGTTATGAGAAGCGAAATGGCAAAAGACACAGGGCTCAACATCTCCCTTTGAATTGATATGGAAATACTTTCTGCCGCCTGCAATGCAGCCGCCCACCACAGGTCCGTCATTCCAGAAATCACCGAAGAGCATCTCCTTGCAGGTGCGGAAATGGGCCACACGCGCCCTCAGCATCTCACGCTGCTCAGGCGTCGGCACCAGGTCCCAGTTCGGCTCTCTGCCGACCGGCGTGTACAGGAAATACCATCCCACTGTCGTGCCCTGGGCCATCCAGTGGTCCACAAACTTGTCAGACACCATGATATCAGCATTTTGGCGGGTCATGGTTGCTGAGTAACCGAAAAGCACACCAGCTTCCTTCAGAAGTTTCATCGCCTTCAGCACCCGCTCATAGTGGCCTTCGCCCCTGCGTTTGTCAGTCTCTTCCTTGAATCCCTCAACGCTGATGGCAGGAAGAACATTGCCGAGTTGAGCAAGTCTGGCAACGAGCTTCTCGTCAAGCAGGCCGCCATGGGTAAATACATGGAAGGCCATATCATTATGTTTTTCAAAGAGGTCGAGGAGATCCTTCCTGAAAAATGGCTCACCGCCGGAGACCACAATAAAATAAACGCCCATCGCTTTTGCCTCGGTCAGCACACGGTCAAGCACTTCATAGGGAAGATCTTCGTCTTTCTTATACATGCCTGCATAGCAGCCAAAGCAGTTCAGATTGCATTTCATGGAAGGGCTGATCACAAGAAGTCCGGGAGGATAAAACCCGCCTGCGCCGTCAGAAAAGGCCTTGCGCTTGGTGCTCCCTACCAGAAGCTGGTTCATGATAAAGCATCTGATGATCTGCTTCTTGTGGCGCGGGCTGGTGTTGCGAAGTATCTTCATCGCAACGTTCAGCGTGGGATGACCGTTCCGCCACATTTCGCGGATGGACCTGATAGCCCGTTTATAGTGGTCACGCGTCGTCGCCTTCTCTGCAATGTTCAGATACGAGATTAGCGCATTCTTGCTGCTGAGTGCCATCACCTGCACAAGCCCGTACAGGAACCGCGATATGAGAAATGGTTTCAGTGTTTTCAGCATTTATGTTCTTGCCTCCGTCATATGTTTTTTCTTACCGAATCGACCCATTTGGCGCCGCTGTAGTTGTCCAGGTCACCCTTGTTCATCGGGAAACAGGCATAGGTCTTTATCACGAGCCCATCTTCAGTCATCTCATGGGTCTCTTCAGGATAGAACTCCCTCCATGCCCGGTTGTATCCCTCATACAGTTCTTCCGCCGTCATATTGGCAGGCGTAAACACGACTGACGATGATGAATACTTTGAGAAATCCTTTGTCAGCAGCCGTCCTTCTGCCTCAAGCCGTTCAGCTAGCCTGGTCTTTGGATAAGGGGTCAGGATATGGAATTCGGCCTCTTCGATATTGTTGGACTTTGCAAATTGCACCGTACGCTCGAACACATCCTTTTTATCATGGTCAAAGCCAAAAACAAAAGAGGCGATGACCTTGATATTCCGCTCACGAATGCGTTCAAGGAACATGTTCGCCTTCTCGATCTGGCTGGCGCTGATCCTTTCATTCAATCCGGCCGAGATCCAGGGGCTGAGATCTATATACATGGCCCAGCAGTTCGTGCTCTTCAAAAGATCAAGATATGCCGGATCATCTGCAATCGAAAGAGGGGCCAGTCCGACCCATGGTTTACCGGCCTGCGCCAGTCCCTCAAAGAAACTCTTCGCCCTTCTCTTGGCAAGGTGTAAATTGTCGTTGACCAGAAAAAGACACCGGTCGAGCTTCCCGATATCTTGCAGGATCTTCCGGGTATCAGCCATTCTGAACTCGGTTCCATACGTCTGGGGCACAGAGCACATCTCGCAATTCACCGGACAGCCGCGGGAAACCTGGAGTGAGTTCATCGGAAGATAGACAGATGTATCGAAGATGGACCAGCGCGGAAATGGGATATCCTCGGCCGGGTTCCTGCAGGAATAACTTTTTTTCAGGTGACCGTTCCTGAAATCCGTTATCACGTCAGGCCAGGTGTTCTCAGCCTCTCCGATCACGATCGCATCCGCATGCTCTGCTGCCTCCTCAGGCATGAGCGAAACATGAACACCGCCAAGAACAACGGGGATTCCCTTTGACCGATATCGATTCGCGATCTCATAGGCCCTGTTTGCCTGGCTTGTCATCATCGAGATGGCAACCAGGTCGCACTGCATATCAAAGTCTATTTTTTCGAGCCGCTCATCAGTGAAAACAACATTAATATCTTCAGGTGTGAGCGATGCGACGATCGCAGGCCCCATGACCTGAATATATCTTCTGTACACCAGCGGGAAGTGACCCCAGTCAGGATAGATAAGATGAATTTTCACGTTTTTTCCTGAAACTCCTTTTTGTCCTCTTCCCAGAATGGCATGAAGGTAAACCACTGCGTTGGATAAGCGCTTATATATTTCTCCAATATTTTAGTTATTTTAAGAAGATTTGTCTTGAGTTCATCTGATGAATTGCTGCTGCGGCCCATAGTGATTGGCGCTTCGACGATGATCGTGTATGACTTATATCCGGTGATGGGGATAAAGATCGGAAGAACAATGCTGTCAGATACCATCGCAAGCTTTGTCGGCCCTTTCGGGAAAAGCGCATCGTGTCCGAAAAATGGTACTGCTATACCGCTGTCAAAGGTCAGTCGGTCTCCCTGAAGTCCTACAATTCCGCCCTCCTGCAGAATCCTGAGCAGTTTCAGGGAAGAGAAGTTGCCTGCCTTAAGCGGCACTTCCTGCACGCCGTCGGCAGATCTCAGATAGCTCAGTTGCGATCCCAGCAGGGACGAACTGTCAGGCGAGTACACAACATGGATCTTACGGTCATGAGTAGAAAGCTTAAGACTTCCCAGTTCCCAGTTGCCGAGATGCGTTGCGAGGAATATAACACCCCTCCCTGTTCCCAATGCCTTCTGCACATGCTCGATGCCCCTGACCGTAAAGGTATATTTATCGAGCCGCTCAGGACCATGGCTCAGATGAAACAGATCTATAAGATAATAGGAGTAATACTTGAATACCTCATACGCCATATACGTATATGCACACGAGATGACCCCCGGCCTTATCTTCGAGAGATTTCGCCTGATGGCCCGGAAATTATCGAAGTTGAATATAATGAATATGACAACGAACAGGCGGCCGATTGCCCGCAGGAGCCAGACAGGCAGATATTTTGTTGCTTTCAGAAAGCCCCTGACCAGAAGCCTGAAAGGGAGCGTGTGCTGAAACTTCCTGAAGACGCTCTGCGCCTCAGCACGGTTTGCAGCATCCTCTTTGATATTGCCTGCGTTTGTCATAATTGTATTCTGATGATGATAAACTTCTCTGGCTAAAGCAGAAGAGATTTTCTATAATATCACCCTCATGAAGAAGAAATCAGCGACTAAGAAGAAACTTCCCATCAGACCAAACTGGGATGAGTATTTCATCGATATTGCAAAAGCAGTCGCCACGCGCGCGACCTGCATCAGGAGAAGATACGGTGCAGTGGTCACAAAAGAGAACATTATCGTAAGTACGGGCTACAACGGCGCAGCAGCCGGCGTGACCGACTGCCTTGAGGTCGGCAAATGCACGAGGATGGAGCTCCAGATACCGCACGGACAGCGGTATGAGCTCTGCCACAGCGTACATGCAGAGGCAAATGCGATCATCAGGGCATCAGCGGCCGAACTAAAGGGAGCAACGATCTATGTCTCAGGAGTTGACGGTGATGGAAAGGAGTGCGATTCAGCACCCTGCATGATGTGCAAGAGAATGATACTCAATGCTCGGATCAGCCGCGTAGTCTATTCAGACGGCAAGTCCACATACCACGTCACCGACCCGACCGACTGGCTGAAAGACAGAATATAAGAAGCAGGGTCAGGGGTCCAGGGTGGAAACAGAAGCGTTTTCAAACAGGAGCAGAATAGCCTTTTTTCCCATCACCCATGACGCTTCACTCTTCACGGTCTTTAAACCACATCCTTAACAAAAACTTCGCACCCTGCTTATCTAACGGTTCATTCCTGTTTCCGCACTGGGCATCCTGCACGCATGAGGGACAGCCGCTTTCGCAGTCGCAGTCCTCGATGATCCGCAAGGTGGCCTCAAGCCATTCAGGGATGATGTCGAGCACCCTGCGCGTTAGGCCCACACCCCCTTCATGGCCGTCATACATGAAGATGGCTGGCAAACCGAAATCAGGGAAACTGGTATGGCTCAGGCCTCCTATATCGCCCCTGTCGCATAGTACAAACAGCGGCATGCAGGCAATGGCAGTATGCTCCACCGCGTGGATCGTGCCTCCCAGATCAAACCCTCTTGCCTCGATCTCGCGCTCGGTCGATCGGTCCATAACGATCCAGAGGCCTTCGGTCTCGAATATATGATCCGGCAGTTCGAGCGGAGTTGTCGAGATCCATTTATTGTCAGATACGCGCTTGGTGTCGTATCCCATCACCTTCTGCACGATCCTCATACGTCCCCAGTCAAAGGTGAGCTGGCCGAAGATACGGCTCTCCTGCTTCGCGATGATCTGCGTTGTATCGCCGCTCACCGGCTGCGTGTAAAACGCAAGATTCGACTGCCTGCAGACAGCCCTTTTCTTCGGGATATCAAGTTCCACAACTTTATACTGCTTTCCGCGGTGCAGGTACACAGCCCCCGGAAAGGCCTCCCTAAATACCCGCGCGCCGCCAAGCTCTCCGATCGTCCGGCCTGATTCATTGACCAACATGAAGCGCTCGCCCGCAGCCCTGATGCTCACATCCCTCTGGGGCATTTTGAGCGGTGAGAACCAGATACCGCTCTTTTTTCCGGTTACCAGCGTCTTTTCTGTAATAAGCTCTTCGATCATCGGCAATGCCTTCTCCATATCAAAGAAGATCTCATCCTGATTCAGGTTCAGCTCAGCTGCAGCGCAGAGAAGGTGCTTTTTCATAATATGTGCGTTGAAAGGATCGATCACCGCAGCCTCATGGCTATTTGTAAAGAACTCCGCAGGATTGCGCATAAAATAGTGGTCAAGGGCATCCTGGATCGCTACCAGTATCACCAGGGACTCCTGCCCCTGTCTGCCGACCCTTCCGGCCCTCTGCCATGTGCTCGATACTGAGCCTGGGTACCCGCAGAGGATGCAGCAGTCGAGCCCACCGATGTCAACGCCCAGTTCAAGGGCGCTGGTAGAGACCACGCCAAGCAGCTCTCCGCTAAAGAGCCGTGCTTCGATCTCGCGCCGCTCCGCAGGCAGAAACCCTGCCCTGTACGGGCTGATCTTTGAGCGCAGATCAGGCGCATAGTTCACTGCCCAGTTGTGGATCAACTCGGTGATCTTGCGCGCCTTGGTAAAAACGATGGTTCTCATCCCCTGCTTCATGCATTGGACAAAAAGCTTTGTCGCAAGCGTATATGGGCTTTCGATGGGGCTCATGAAATAAAAATGTTTTCCGGCTGACGGCGCACCGCTCTCGTCGATCACGCTGAACTGCAGTCCTGTCAGATCTTCTGCAAGTCTGGATGGATTTGCGATCGTAGCCGAGGCCGCGATGAACTGAGGGCTTGACCCATAATGCTCACAGATGCGCCTCAGTCTTCTGATCACCTGGGCAACGTGGGAACCGAATACGCCGCGATACGTATGGATCTCGTCAATGACTATGTATTTCAGGTTCCTGAAGAACCCTTCCCATTTTTTGTGGAATGGCAAAAACGCGAGGTGTATCATGTCAGGGTTCGTAAATATCACATTCGGCAGGTTTTCGCGTATCTCCTGACGTTTCGTGGCCGGAGTATCCCCGTCATAGACCTCTCCGACACTACCCAGCCCGATCTCTGAAGAGAGCTCGTTCAGGTTCTTCACCTGGTCCTGTTCGAGTCCCTTGAGCGGAAAGATGCAGAGTGCCTGCGTGTTTCGGTCAGCAAGAATAGCTTCGAGAATAGGGATATTATACGCAAGGCTCTTGCCGCTGGCAGTCGGCGTCATCAGGACAATGTTTCTGCCCAGCCTGATCTGCTCTATTGCCTCTGCCTGATGACAGTAGAACTTCGCAATGCCCCTCTTTAGAAAGATATCTCTGAGCCGGTCATCAATTTCCATATTGCGGTATTGCTCCGCAACCGGACGTATATGCCTGTGGCCTGCGCACTGGAGCTGTATCTCCCGGTCATTATCGAGAAAATCGATGACTTCATCTATCATAATGCCTGATTGTAAAACACCCAGCTCTTTTCATGCTAATATGAGACCATAATCGTCTGTATCCTATGCCAACACCGGACTCAGATCTCCTTCACAATGTTTCACAATAATGCATCCAATTTCATATCGAAAACCTATAACCACATGATAATATATAAACAATAAAGATAGTAAATTGCGGGGAGGTCAATGCAATGAAAAAAATACTGTTGATGTCAATACTATTTGCATTCGTTCTGAGTAGTTCGTCTTTTGCAATTAAAGGAGATGTGAAGTGGTGTTCTCTCAATGAAGGTATGGCAAAGGCAAAGGCAGAGAAGAAACCTGTCATTGTTGACTTCTTTTACGGGCCGGAATGTCCGCGCTGTGAAAAACTCGAAAAGGGAGTATACACAAATCCCAAGATCTCAAAAAAGATTAATGATGACTTTGTACCGATCTTTATAGACCTTACCAAGCCACTTACAAAAGAAGAAGAAGCATTGGGCAACAAATATGAATATCAGAATGACTGCCTGATGCTCTTCCTGGACTACGATATGAATCTGCTCAAAGACCCGTCAGGTAAAAAGATGTGTTTTGTCGATTATATCGAGCCAGAGATATTTATTGGCTATCTCGACATGATGAAGGGACAGATGAAGAAATAGCCAAAAGAGGGAGCGGCGGACTCTACGGAACAAGACCAGATTCCCACTCTTACTTTTCGACGCTTAGGCTCAAGTGTCGTAATGCCCGACTACTTCACGAAGCCTGCCAAGGTGGCACCGTCGAAGAGCCACGCGCCTTTGCTCCTGACCATCCTAACAAAGTACAGCGCCTTCTGACCGGCGAACATCTCGCCCTCAATCTCTAACGTCGCGATCTCCCCGCGCAAGATACCGCGTGTAACCTTTCTCCCGACCTTGGGCAGTGAAGTCTGCAGAAAGTCGATTGCGTATGCCAGATTCTCTTTCGGCGTACGGTAGTCGGCGTCAAACATCTTCCGAAGGTCCTCTGAGACGCCGCCGCGAAGAGCAGGCCAGTTCTTCTTCTGTGCCGAGGCCATCACCGCTGTAAAGGCCCGGCCAGGCTCGCCGCCACCCGGCGACAGTGGTATGCCGGCGGCCGGACGTGTCACATCAACTTCAAAAGTTATATCACACGTGTAGCTCCCGCCCGACATCACCTTCACCGGAGTCGGCGTAAAGATGCGGCCGGCGATCTTCCCGGAGGTATTGGCGGTCAGCGTCGCCATAAGACCGCCTCCGGTCTCGTCAAGATACTGGCTCATCGTCGCTACGAATGTTGCGTTCATACTAACACGTCCGTCCGGGGTGACCCACAGCAGGACGTAATTGTCCTGTCGCACTGCGTCCTGGTTGATGGCTTCTGTGTGCGGATTCAGCGCATTGGCAACGGCGTTAGCGTCAATGCGCTCCTTTGACAGCACAATTTCGACAGATTCCGTGCGGGCGTCGTACTGCTCGCGCACCGGATAAGCTGCAGCAACTTTCGGTGCAATCACGCCGCCATCTTCCAACGTGAACTGGCCGGTTACCGTGGCCGCCTCGGTTAGGTGTATTTCCAGAAGAAAGATGACCAAAACGATCAACCCAAGTCTCCACGAAGCTGAATGACACCGCTTCATAGCATACCTCCCGAAAGCGATACGGTTAAAATCCTTTTACTACGCGCCCTCGGGCTTCCCCACTTTCCACTGCCCGCCTTCTTTAACCATGTACACCGTCATGCTTGAGGTGGAAGTCCCTTCTTTTGTCTTTTCTTCCTGTGAGATCTTGAGAACTACCCTCAATCCCTTAACCTCGGCCTTCGCAGCCTTGATGGTATCCGGCTTGATTTCAGCGTGCATGCCAATGAAGAAGTCAATCGCTTTGTCTTTCTCAAGATCGCTCAGGGCATCCTTTGCCAGAAGCTTCTTGCAGGCGTCAAGCTTGTTTGCTTTCGCTGCCTTCACAAACTGCGCATAGGCATCTTTGGCTTCTTTGACAGGGTCGGCACCCAGGGCGGCCTGGCTAAAGATCAAGGCGGCAACGGACAGCATGATTACTGCGATCGAAAGACGTGTTTTCATGGCTCTCTCCCTATTACTGGAATTTTCGATCATTATACTGCAATTGTTGGCTTTTTCAAACAAGAAATTCGTTAGGGATCCAGGTAGGCATAAACATACTTTCCAGTTTGAGGGGGTCAATCAAGAGGAAG
>CAYWRK010000023.1:0-39940 GCA_964461065.1 uncultured Nitrospiraceae bacterium | reverse complement strand
ACCATATCAGAGCCGGCAATGCCGATCATATGCTGAAAATTATCGCTTGCCTGAAGCACACGACTTTCTGTTGCACTGACCTCCTTAATGAAAATGTATACCGGGGAGTGCTGCATGAATAGAGTAAAAAGCTCGTTTGCTTCCCGCAGTGCTTGCTCTGCTTTTGTGCGGTCGGTGACGTCTAAAAATGAACCTACAATTCCTGCGACCTGGCCCTGTTCATTGTAGAAAACATTCTTGTCGAAGATTACGTTGAGCATTTGACCTTGCCTATTGGGTAAAGAGAATTCATATCTCTGGTGGACCGGATTGGAGAGCAGCTGCAAGTCCTGTTCGTGATACATCTTCGCCTGTTCGCTCGGCCATATCTCATCGACTCTCTTCCCTGCAATCTCCTCGGAGGAGACACCCATGACATCAGTAAATGCCCGATTGCAACCTATATAGCGGCCCTGACTATCCTTGAAGAATACCGGAATCGGCAACGCACCCATAAGAGCTTCATTGAATCTGAGCTGCAGGGTAAGTGCCTTATTAGCCACCGTCAGTGCTTCTTCTCTCTGCACAATCTGCCGGGCCATATTGTCAAAAGTTAGGGCAAGACGCCCCAACTCTCCGCCAGAGTTGATAGTTGAAATGTTTTCAGTAAGATTGCCGTCTGCCAGACGTTTCGAAGCCTGCTCCAGGAGAGCGATACGGTTTAAGATCGAATGTTTTCCGATAAGCCAAACGACTATGACAACAAGACAGAGCGCTGATATGAGCAACGCCATGTTGCGTGCCAGGGACTTGTTCGCAGCCGCCAGGGCCGAATCAAAGGGGATGCCGGCGCGGATATACATGTAGGGCGTCTTTTCACCCTCTATCTGGACTTTGCGATAGCTCAGCAACCGTTTTTTGCCGTCATGGCCCATCCCGATAAAGCTGTCCGTATCAGGTCCTTCAACCATTCGCTTGAATCCGACAGGGTCGTACTGTTGTCCGACAAAATCGGAACGGTGAATTCCTCTGCTGATAATAGTCCCTTTATGGTCAAGTAGCAGATAGCTTGAACCCGATGACAGCTTCAGGGTATCCAGCACTGATCGATAATGACTCATATCAATGCCCATGATGATAACCCCGAGGATCTTGCCCTGACTATCCTTAAAGGGATAACCAAATGCAAGGACCGGTTTGCCGGTGTATCTGCTTATAATAAATTCCCCGGAAGAAAAACGGCCGGTGGCAAGCGCTGAGATGAAATATTTTCTGTCCGATACGTTCACATCCTTGCCGGGTAAGGCGGAGGCCAAAACCTTACCTGTCCGGTCAGCAATAAATATATTGGAATACTTGTTGGGGTTTGCCTCGAGAACTTCCTTAAGGATCTGTTTCGCATCAATACCGGAAAGACTCCTTATTTCTGACAGTTGCCCAAGGGTGACCATAAGCTGCCGGGCGCTCGCAACGAGCTCTTCATGCCTCTGAAATAAACTATCCGCGAGCGTTGTAGAGTGTTTTAGCGCTTCATTGATCTGATCATTTCTGGAACTGATCCCGAAGTACACAATAAGGACTGCAGCGAAAGAGGCCATAATTAAGACTATGGCAAACAGTTGGGTTCTTATGGACAGAGAAAGCAGTTTATTCATCAACAAATACCTTTGCGCGACATTTTATCCCCCACGAGCGCTGTAATACAGATCATTTTACAACAAAAATATTATGAATTTACAAAAATATCCAATATAATAATTGTAGATTTAGTCTAATTTATATCCGGATAATAGTATTTAAAGGAATGATATGCTTAGCAGCCTGAATGAATATCGTGCAATAGTTGAACAGTCTCCCTTGATGATATGGCGTTGCGATGTCTCTGCTCAGTGCGATTACTTCAATGAGCAATGGTTTGCCTACACCGGCCGTACCTTCGAAGAAGAGCGCGGGGACGGCTGGACAACAGGTGTGCATGCCGACGACCTGAATCATGTTATGGATGTCTTTTTGACAGCCTTTCGGCAGCAGAAACCCTTTGAGATGCAATACCGGCTGAGGCGGTATGACGGCGAGTATCGCTGGATATCGGACAGCGGAGCTCCCTATAAGCAGGCATCTGGTGAATTTGCGGGCTATGTCGGTAGCTGTGTCGATGTTACTGAACGTGTTGAGGCTTTACAGAAGGCCTGTGATGAAGAGAAGCGGTATCGGGCGCTTTTTGATCAGGCAACCGATTATTTCATGGTTATCGATCCGTTCGGACCATCCGGCCCCATTATTTATGACGTTAATAATGCGGCCTGTGCACTGCACGGGTACAGCCGCGAGGAGTTCATCGGGCTTTCCCTGAGTGCACTGGACGATACAGACAGTGCAGAGCAGGCTCCTGAACGGATGAAGAGAGTTATGGCAGGTGAGCATCTGATTTTCGAAGTTGTGCATCTGCGCAAGGATGGCACAACATTTCCTGTTGAAGTTTCTGCCAAAAAAGTTGAGCTTTCAGGAAAGACCTATGTTTTTTCAGTCGAAAGGGATATTTCTGAGCGCAGGCAGGCAATAGAGCTGCTGAAAAAGAGCGAGGCCTTTATCAGCAGCATCCTTCAAAGCGTCAATGAAGGGTTCGTTGTTATTGACCCGAAATACCAAATCGTGATGGCCAATAGATCCTATGGAGAATCGCTCGGTATTCTGCCTGATCAGTCAATTGGACGTTATTGCTACGAAGTTTCTCACAGGGTGCTGGTCCCCTGCTTTGAAGCCGGTGAGGAATGCCCCACCAGAAGGACCTTCATGACCGGAGAGCCTTCGTCTTCTGTGCATAGGCATCTGTCATCAGGGGGTGAGGAACGGTTTGTTGAGATCAAGACCTACCCCATGAACGATGAGTCCGGGAAGGTTACATCGGTCATTGAGGTCATCAACGATATTACGGAAAAGAGAAACCTTGAGGCTCAGCTCAGAAATGCCCAGAAGATGGAAGCGGTCGGACAGCTTGCCGGCGGCATAGCGCATGACTTCAACAATATTCTTACTGCGATCATGGGGTATGCAAATCTCCTTCAGATGAAGATGAAGGATGATGATCCCTTCAGAAAAAAGGTTGATGAAATCGATGCGGCTGCTCAAAGGGCTGCAAAACTGACATCGAGTCTTCTCGCATACAGCCGGCGGCAGCTTATGTCGCCCCGGCCTGTTGATCTTAACCGCATCATCACAAATATCAAAACACTTTTGCTTCACCTCCTGAATGAAGGGATCGAACTGAAGATAGTGTTAGCGGGCCGGGAATTAATGGTCGAGGCTGATGCCGGCCAGATTGATCAGGTAATGATGAACCTTGCTACCAATGCGAGGGATGCAATGCCGGAGGGCGGCACGCTGACTATCAGAACTTCCATGGATGAATTGCAAGAGGGTTTTATCATTAAGCAAGGATATGGGAGCCCAGGTCTTTACGCCCATATCTCGATTGAAGATACCGGCGAGGGTATTGACGAGAAGATCAGGGAACGCATATTTGATCCCTTCTTCACGACGAAAGAGGTTGGCAAGGGAACAGGGCTTGGCCTTGCAATGGTTTACGGCATTATCCGTCAGCACGATGGGTTCATTGATATGAGCAGTGAGGTTGGAAAGGGTACGGTTTTCCATATCTATCTGCCTATTATCAAGAAGGCGGATGCAGTTGAGCTGATTCCGGAAGATCTGACTGCACCGGGAGGTTCTGAACTCATTCTTCTGGCTGAGGACGATAGCATGATCAGAAAACTGACAGTCGAGATCCTTACGACTCAAGGGTACCGCGTCATTGTTGCTGAAGATGGCGAAGAGGCTGTCATTAAATTCCGGGAGAATGCAGCCGCGATCGACATGCTCCTGCTGGATGTCATGATGCCCAAGATGAACGGCAAGGCAGCATTTGATAAGATCAGGCAGTTCTGTCCCGGAATCCCTGCCTTGTTCATCAGCGGATATCCGGCAGAGGTCATTCGCAGCAGAGGTCTTTTGGAAGAGGGAGCACACTTTGTCTATAAGCCGATCTCAGTCCGGGAGCTGCTGACCAAGATCAGGGATGTTCTTGGCAGCAGATAAGGCTCTGGAGCAAGAAAGGAAGGTCGACCCAGCCCGGTGCTTGCCGACGGAGGTTAATTGTGGCCGATGATATTCGGATAAAAGAAGCTAACCTTATTTCGATCAAGTTCATTGCAATATTTGTAATTCTATCTGTGGGTATCCTTGCGGCTGGATTTTTCTCTTACCGGGAGTTTGAGAAGCGCTATAGAAATGAGGTAGATCGTGAGCTTACTGCTATTTCAGAACTTAAGGTCGCTGAACTTGTACGGTGGCGAAGCGAGCGTATTGGGGATGGCAAGATTATTTCAAGTAATATTCCATTTTCTGATCTGGTGAGGCGCTACTTAGGCAATCAGCACGACCATGAGGCAGAACGTCAGTTGCAGGAATGGATAGATCAATACTCAATAAACTTTGATTACGACCAGGTTAGACTGATTGATACGAATGGCGTTACCCGCATGTCATCTCCTGCCGGACGGCCTCCGGCTTCAGAGGCAGTTACAAGCCGCATAGCGGAAGTTGTACAGTCAGGGCGGATAACGATTGTTGACCTTTACCGTCATGACTATGATCGCCAAATATATTTATCAATACTCGTTCCTATCTGCCACCTATCAACAGGTAGGCAGCCTATTGCTGTCATTGCTCTGCGGATCGATCCTGCAAAATATCTCAATCCCTTTATCCTGAATTGGCCCTTGCCAAGCGTGAGTGCTGAGACCCTGTTGGTGCGTCGTGATGGGAAAGACGCGCTTTACCTGAATGAGTTGAAATTCAGGAAAGATTCAGCTCTTACGTTCCGAATACCTCTGGAGAGAACTGATGTTCCGGCGGTAAAGGTAGTCTTGGGTCAGGCCGGGATCGTCGAAGGAATCGACTACCGTGGCGAGCAGGTAATTGCGAGTGTGAAGAATGTACATGACTCTCCGTGGTTTCTGGAAGCCCGCATGGACAGGTCGGAGGCATATGCCCCAGCCAGAAGACTATTATGGATGACCATCGGGTTAATAACAGTTCTGATCTTCAGCACGGGTTTGAGCTTGGCCTTTGTGCGGCGTCAGCAGAACATTGTCTTTTACCGCGAGCGATATCAGGCAGCGGAGGTGCTGCGTGAGAGCGAAGAGCGATTCAGGAGCCTGTTCGAAAGGGTTCATGTAATTGCGCTGGTCATCGATCCGACTGATGGCTCGATCGTTGAAGCAAATCCTGCCGCATCAGTGTTCTACGGATGGACCCGATCCGAGTTGCAGTCAAAGAAGATTACCGACATTAATACCCTGTCGCACGAGGCTGTGCGGATGGAAATGGAAGCGGCGAAAACCGAACAGCGCTTCTATTTTCTTTTCAAGCATCGCCGGTCCGATGGCTCGATCAGGGATGTCGAAGTGTACTCCGGTCCGATCCAGTCAGGCGGAAAGATGCTGCTTTACTCTATTATTCACGATATTACCGAGCGGAGGAAGGCTGAAGAAAAGATTCAGCAGATGGCGAATGAGCAGCGGGTAATTCTCGAAACGATACCCATCGGCGTTGTTTATGTGAAAGAGCGAAAGCTGGTCTGGACCAACCCTGCATTTCTGCATATTTTCGGGCATTCTCTGCAGGAGGCAGAAAACCTTGATGCGAGAAAATTATACGCGCATTGGGAGGATTATGAGCGTGTTGGCCGTGAAGGATACGCCATTATCAATGCAGGCGAGGTCTACTCGACCGAGGTGCTTTCTGCAAGAAAGGATGGCAGCGCCTTCTGGCTAAATCTCACAGGCAGGGCCGTCAATCCTTATAATTCTGCCGTGGGATCTATATGGATGCTTCAGGATATTACGGCTAAAAGAAATGCCGAGGAGCAGCTCCAGTCAAGCGAGCGGTTGTTCCGCGAATCAATCGAATTCATGACCATCCCCATTGGTATTGCAAATGCGGACGGTACGATGCGACATTACAATAAGTGTTTTACCGAGACTTTCGGTTACACAATCAGCGACATCCCGACGATCGAAGACTGGCTGCACGCGGCTTATCCCGATCCCGTCAATCGAGACCGCATCAGAGCAGTATGGGACAGCGATGTCAGGCGAGCCGCTGCTGACGGCGCATCAACGCCTGTCCGGGAATATGAGGTTTGTTGCAGGGATGGCCGCGTGAAGCACGTGGAAATATTGATGCGACCCATCGATTCGATATTTATAGGTACATTTTATGATATCACCGATCGAAAACATGCCGAAAAGGTTCTCCAGTCAAAGACCCTGCAGCTTGAGACCCTGACGAAGACACTTGAGCAGCGGGTCAAAGATGAAGTTGCCCTGCGGCTGAAGAATGAACAGCTCCTGGTCCAGCAGTCAAAGCTTGCGGCAATGGGTGAGATGCTCGGCGCTATCGCACACCAGTGGCGGCAGCCGCTGAATACGCTCGGCCTGTGCGTGCAGAATATCAATGATGCCTTTGTGCATGGTGATCTCAACCGGACATATCTTGACAGGACCGTCCAAAAATCTATGGATCAGATCCATCACATGTCCAAGACCATTGACGACTTCCGGAATTTTTTCAAGCCTGACAAGGAGATCTCGTCGTTTGACACTATGACCGCTGTCGGCGACGTGCTTTCTCTTTTCTCTGCCCAGCTGATGGCAAGTGATATCGGATTCCGCCTCACCTGCCACACCCATGGAAAAGTGTTCGATCAGGTCGGTGATATCGCGGCCTGTCCGGAGAAGACGGTTGACGGGTACAGGAACGAATTCGAGCATGTGATCCTCAACCTGATAAGCAATGCCAGGGACGCGATCGCTGCCAGGAGAGAGTCGGCCGCGGACAGTTCATTCATAAAAGGTTTGATCACGTTCGACTTTTTCAACAGGGACGGTAATGTTATCATCGAAGTGGGTGATAACGGCACCGGCATCCCGGAATCGGTGATATCCCGGATTTTCGAGCCCTATTTTACGATGAAGGAACAGTCAAAAGGCACGGGCATCGGACTGTACATGTCCAAGATAATCATAGAGGATCATATGAAGGGAAGTTTGACCGCAAAAAATGGGCAGGAGGGAGCGGCCCTTACCATTGTTTTGCGGCAGGCAGAAAAGGCGGTGATATCATGAACGATCAGGGACATTACGATATCTCGATACTGTATGTTGAGGACGAGCTTTTAGCGCGTGAGGAAGTTCTGTTGTTCCTGCAGCGCAGGGCGCGTGAGGTCTTTGCCGCTGTAAACGGCAAAGAGGGGCTTGACCTCTTTCTGGAAAAACGGCCCGACATCATCATAACGGACATCCGGATGCCTGTTATGGACGGGCTTGAAATGTCAAAGGAGATCAGGGCGATCGACAGGGATGTCAAGATCATTGTTACGAGTGCTCACAGCGATACCTCATATCTGCTGACCGCTATAGAAACAGGCATTGACGCCTATGTGATGAAGCCGGTGGAGGCGGATAAGCTCCTTGCTGCTGTTCAGAAATGTGCCGAGGTCATTGATTACCGGAAGGCATCCCTGAAACACCATGAAGAACAGCAGAGATCGATGGAGGAACTGCAGGCTGCACTGTCAAAAGTGAAGCTGCTGAGCGGTTTTTTGCCGATCTGCGCTTCATGCAAGATGATCAGGGACGACAAGGGCTACTGGCAGCAGATCGAGGCATATATCCGCGATCACTCTGACGCAGAGTTTACTCATAGCATATGTCCCGACTGTGTAAAGAAACTTTACCCCGGGTACAATTTTTCAGAAGCCGACTGAGGAGTAACTGCCCGACAGGCGTTGGCCTTAATCAAAGAGAGCCTTGACGAACTCAGCTGGCTCAAAATCCTGAAGGTCATCCACTTTTTCACCCACACCGATCAGCTTGACCGGAATATTAAGCTCTTTTTTGATCGCAAAGACAATTCCGCCTTTGGCAGTTCCGTCAAGCTTGGTCAGTGCAATCGCAGTCACACCGACAGCCTCGTTGAAGAACTGGGCCTGTTTGAGCGCATTCTGGCCGTTTGTTGCGTCAACAACGAGCAGCACCTCATGCGGAGCACCCCGCAATGCCTTGTCACAGACGCGCCGCACTTTCTTCAGTTCCTCCATGAGCGGGCTCTTGTTGTGCAGTCGGCCTGCGGTGTCGATGATCACGATATCAATGCCCCGTGCCTTGGCAGCCTCGATCGCATCAAACGCTACTGCTGAAGGGTCTGAGCCGCTCTG
This sequence comes from uncultured Nitrospiraceae bacterium, assembly GCA_964461065.1. Taxonomy (GTDB): domain Bacteria; phylum Nitrospirota; class Thermodesulfovibrionia; order Thermodesulfovibrionales; family UBA6898; genus UBA6898. Next base: position 31,683 of record CAYWRK010000023.1, on the reverse strand, counting down.
GTGTTTGACCACCTGGGCGTCAGTTCTTTTTCCCCAGATCTCAAGCTGCTCGATCGCTGCTGCCCTGAATGTGTCGCCTGCAGCAAGCAGCACAGAATACCCCTGGTCCCTGAACCTGCTGGCGAGCTTGCCGATGGTTGTTGTTTTGCCTGCTCCATTGACGCCGACCGTCAGGATCACAAACGGCTTTTCTCCGAAGGGCACCAGCTTCTGGCCTGAGCCTAACAGGGCGGACATCTCTTTTTTCAGGAAGTCCCTGACAGGGCCCGAATCGCTTAACTCTCCTTTTCTTGCCTTTTCTCTGAGATGCTCAACGATCTCTGAAGCGCTGCCTGCACCGATGTCAGCAAGGATGAGGGCCTCTTCCAGTTCCTCAAGGGTTTCACTGTCTATTGGCTTTCCCTTGAATATTGACTCCACCTTTTCGACAAAGCCCTGCTTGGTCTTGGTCAGCCCCTGTTTAAGACGATCAAATATTCCCATATGCACCTCTGTATGTTTGAATGATGAAAGCGTGCATAGAATACCAACTTGACCTGCCTCATTACAAACCGTGGAATGGTTACAGGTATAATATTGTCATGCAGAATTATTATCAGTTCATGATCCAGAGATTAAACGGAGAAGAGATTAAAAAGAAATTCTCCCTCTATCGTTCACTTGTAAGGAAAGGCATTGCAGGTTTTATTATCTTTGGCGGCGAACTCGAGACGGTCAGGACCTATGTCAGAAAACTTCAGGAGGAGGCAGAACTTCCGCTCATCATCTCCTCTGATCTTGAGCGTGGGCTTGGGCAGCAGCTGAAAGGCGGAACTCTCTTCCCGCCTGCCATGGCGATCGGGGCAGCGTATAAAAAGCTATCAGCCATCAGCCATCAGCCATCAGCAGTCAGCTGTCAGCAAGCGGCAACAAGGCTTCTGAGAAAGTCATTTAAGGCGGTGGCGGAGGAAGCAAAATATGTTGGCATAAACACCATCTTTGCGCCGGTGCTTGATATCAACACGAACCCGAAGAACCCGATCATTGCAGTAAGGGCATTCGGCGAGGATCCAGCGACGGTCTCTCTGCTTGGCATTGAAATGATCAAGGCACTCCAGAGAAACGGCATAGCAGCCTGCGGCAAGCATTTCCCCGGTCATGGCGATACTTCGGTCGATTCCCACATCAAACTTCCGGTCCTGCATCAGGATATGAAAAGGCTGAAGAGATATGAACTGCGGCCTTTTGCAAAGGCAATAGAGGCAAAGGTAAGGATGATCATGTTAGGCCATCTGAGCGTGCCTGCGCTTGATGCGTCAGGAACACCGGTCTCCTTTTCAAAAAAAGCGGTGCAGTTCCTTCGCAGGGAGATGGGATATGACGGCCTTCTGATTACCGATGCGCTCAACATGGGTGGCATCGGCAACTTTTCCGAGGAGGAGGCTTCAGTAATGGCATTGGAGGCAGGGGTCGATATTCTGCTTCATCCCTCGGATGCGGAAAATATTGCAGTGTCTCTTGAGAAAATGAATACGTGGGCTGATCCGACGAGACTGCTCAAATTCCGAAACAGGTTAAGACCTTTCACAGTCAATCGTAACCCGTCTTTTGCATCTCATGTCTGTATAGCTGAACAGCTTACAGAAGCTGCGATCACGAAATCAGGGAGGGTAAGCATCAAGGGAAGCCCTCTGCTTGTTATTCTTAACGATGATGCAGGGGATAAGGCTAGTGCTTTTGGCCGGCTCATGAAAAGGCATATGCCGGACATCAGAGTATTTGAGCTTGGTCCTGGAGACAGGGCTCAGGGTATTCGTAAGCATGAAGATGAGTTTATGATCGTTGCCTTATTTTCAGAGACAAAGGCATGGAAGGGCGGCGCGAGCACCTGGCTGTTTAGTATGATCAGACACTTCGGGCTCAGGGCTGACCTGTTTGTATCGTTTGGCAGCCCCTATCTTCTCGACCCCGTAAAAAATGTTTCCAGGATGTTTGTTTATTGGGATTCGCCATCAGCCCAAGCCGCAGCAGTCTCCATGATCACAAGAAATATTTTGTGTCTTTTGCACTCAAGTTGAAAACAGGATTATCCCCCTGCGGTTTAAGGTCTTTGAGTCGAACCCGATGTTTTTCGACCTACCTGTAGACCATAACCCCTTCCTCATGTGAAACCTGCTGCTAACCTATCGGTGAGCGTTTATGAAAATCGTTATATTGACAGGTATTATCCTGTGCTATAATTTCTCAATAAGACGAGCTTGAGCCGGAATTCGTGAGAGTTGCACGATAAACAGTGAGTAATGAAGAACGACAAGGAGAAGTGATATGGCGACAGTAAAAGAGAAAATAAGAGGAGTGGTCGAGACACAACCGGAAGATGCCTCATACGAGGAAATTATACGTGAACTTATTTTTGAGCGCATGGTTGACCGCGGGCTTGAGGATGTAAGAAGAGGTCGCGTTATAAGCAATGAGGAGATGGAACATAGAATCAGAACATGGCAGAGCTGAGATGGACAGCCGAAGCAGAAAAATGGCTGAGAGATATTTATGACTATATCGCTAATGACAGTCCGTCAGCAGCCGGTAAAGTTGTAGCGGGGATTTATAAGAAAGCGCAATTGCTGCAACGGTTCCCCCAGATTGGAGGGAAATATCGTTTGGAACTGGAAGGCGAAGTTAGAATCCTTCTATACGGGCATTATCGAGTTGCGTATCTTCTACGCGAGCAGGGGCCTATAGACATAATTGGAGTGTTTCATGGAGCGCTTGATATAGAGAAGTATTTGCCTTGATGCTTCACATTATGATCTTGCCTGCATCCAGGCAAAAGTTGGCGTAAACTGATTCAGTTTCTTTTAACCTTTTTTACCCTTTATGTTATATTCATAAGCACTTGTAATGTTTTCGGGGAGGAAATAAAAAGCCAGCTTAAGTCGGCTTTTCAGAAAAAATAATGTCAAAACTTCATCTTATTCTCGCATTTCATAATCATCAGCCGGTAGGGAATTTCGACCACGTGCTTGAGGACTGCTATGCAAAGTCCTATCTGCCGTTTCTCGAAACCCTGCTCGGCCATCCAAAACTGAAGGTAGTGCTCCACTACTCAGGCCATCTGCTGTCCTGGATGCGTGACCACCATCCTGAAGCAATAGAGATCCTCAATAATCTCATCAAAGAGAAGAGGGTGGAGCTGCTCTCCGGAGGTTTCTATGAGCCGATCCTAAGTGTGCTGCCTGAAAAAGACCGGCCGCTCCAGGTAAAGGAGCTCACCAGGTTTATCACAAAGAACTTGGGGTACACAGCCCGCGGCATGTGGCTTGCCGAGCGCGTATGGGAGCCGCAGATGCCGAAGTTCATTGCAGAGGCGGGTATTGATTACCTTCCGATTGACGACTACCACTTCAAGCTGACTGGGCTTGAGGATAAGGACCTTCTCGGATACTACATTACCGAGGAAGACGGCAAGATGGTGAGCGTTTTCCCGGGCAGCGAAAAACTCCGGTATCTGATCCCGTTCAGGTCTGTTGAAGAGACGATCGCCTATTTCAGAGAGATATCGATGCAGGGCGGAGATCCGCTGCTCACTATGGCTGACGATGGCGAGAAGTTCGGCGTCTGGCCCAACACGTACAAGCATTGCTATGAGGACCGCTGGCTTGACCGGTTCTTTATAGCGCTTGAGGAGAACAGCGACTGGCTTGAGACCACGACCTTCAGCGCATACTACGACAGGTTCCAGCCTGTGGGAAGGGTCTATCTGCCTGCTGCCTCGTACCGGGAGATGGGTGAGTGGACGCTTCCGCCGGAGGGGGCGATCGAATATGAAAGTCTCCTTGAACAGCTGGAGAAGACCTCGGGCGACAGGGCAAAACAGCTTTTGCGGGGAGGCATATGGCGGGCATTCTTTACCAAATATGCTGAATCAAATCATATCCACAAGCGGATGCGCATGGTCAGTCAAAGAGTCCATGAGGCAAACAGCGTAAACCCGAAGAAGGGTGCAAAGGCTCTTGCAGAGCTTTGGAAAGGCCAGTGCAACGATGCATACTGGCATGGCATCTTCGGCGGGTTGTATCTGCCTCACCTGAGGTCTGCGCTTTACCGGCATCTTATCAAGGCCGAGACCCTTGCCTGCGAGATCCTCAAGGACTACAAGCAGAATGAACTGGGAGATTTTGACTGCGATGGATTTGAAGATATTCTTATCGGCACTGAACAGGTGGTAATTGCTGCAACGGAAAAAGGCGGAAGCCTGACCGAGCTTTCACTCAGGAAACAGTCGGTGAATATCCTTGATACCCTCACGAGGCGGCCTGAGGCATATCATGCAAAGGTGGCCGAGGCATCTGAAGCAGCGGGCAGCGGCACAAAGACCATTCATGATCAGCTGACCGTAAAAGAAGAGGGCCTGTCTGAATTTCTTGTGTACGACAGTCAGCAGCGGGTATCGCTGCTCGACCATTTCCTACCTGCTGACACCACGCTTGATGCCATGGCAGGATCGAATTATGAAGAGCTTGGTGACTTTACCACCGGAACATATTCCCTTGATCGGTCACACAAAAAGGGAGATATCAGCATTACGTTTTCGCGTGATGGCGTTGTCCGGCAGAACAGGGTTGATCTGAAAAAGAAGATCGACCTTACCCATGCATCACGCATCAATGTCGAATACCAGCTTCAGGGGACCTTTGACGGCCTTTTTGCAGTGGAGATGAACCTTTCCCTGTTAGGCTCACCCTTTGCGCTGATCCAGGTCAACGACAAAACTCTTCAGGTGCGGTCAAAGGCTGCCCATGAGCAGGTCAGAGAATTCACTGTCGAGGACAAATTTCTGAATCTGCAGCTGCAGTTCAGCTTCTCTGAAAATATTCAGCTTTGGCACTATCCTGTTGAGACAATCTCTCTTTCAGAGCAGGGAGTGGAAAGGCTCTACCAGGGCACAGCGCTTCTGTTTGTTCTGCCGCTTCAGTGCCTGGACAGAAAGAGAATAGCTTTTACGGTTCACTACGGGGAGGAAACAACGTGATAAAAAGAGTTCTTTTTGTTTTTGTATATCTAGCGGTGATGTCATCACTGGTCTTTGGCGCTGATGATCCGGTGATGAGACTTGCCGATGAAACACTGCAGTTCTTCAAGCCTGCAAACGGAAAAATCGTGAGCGTTGAGGGCAATACGTTCACAGCAGAGATGAACACGAAGGAGGGGCTCAAGACCGGGACGCGGCTCAACATTCTCAAAGAGGGGGAACCCTTCAGGCATCCGGTGACCCGTGAAATTCTTGGCAGGGTTGAATCACAGGCAGGCAAGGCAGAAGTTAGAACTGCTCAGGGCGATCAGATAAGCGGAACAATAGTTGACGGAACAGCCCGTATTGGTGACAAACTGAGACTTTCGGAAACAAAAGTGAAGATGGTTTTTGTCCAGGACAAGTCAGTGGATTGGTATCTCGGCGATGATCTTTACCGCAAATTTAAGGCAACTGGACGAGTAGAGATGGCTGACACAGCTCTTGAGACGAGCGACAGCAAGAAAGCTGTTGAAGAGGCGAAAAAACTCAATGCCGAGATCGCTGTTCTTATTACGGCTAAGGAGGCAGACAAGGGCACACTGCTGAGGGAGCAGGCGTTTTGGGCGTCCGACGGTTCAAGATTCTACGATGCAGAGATAAAGGTCGACGTTTCGTTTGCTAAGGATCTTAAACTTGGCGGCGAATATTTTAGCGGCATGTCGGGCGAGGCTCTCCTTCATTACGACCTTCCCTTTGGAGCCCGTTTTATTGTGACTGGAGACTTTGATGGAGACGGAAAGCAGGAGGTTGGACTGAGCACCGGAAAGGATCTGCGCACCTATCTGCCGGGAGTTGACCTTAAACCCCTCTGGGAGCTGAAAGGGAATGCTTCTGATGATCACCTCTGGGTCGATACGGTTGATCTTAATCGAAACGGCAAAGATGAACTGATCATTACTTCTCTGAGGAATGGAGAGGTCTATTCGACAATTCATGAGTTTGACGGAACTGAATTCAGGAAACTCTGGGAAGGCAAGTTCTTTGCGCGGAAATCAGGCAGCGGCCTAATCGGACAGAAATACTCACAGGATGAGGGCTTTGAGGGTGATGTGTTTGCCGTCATATGGGACGGCAGCACGTTTAGAACCGGTGATAAGCTCAAACTCCCGAAAGGCGTCAATATTTATGATTTCGTCAATCTTGAAGGCCCTGGCAATAACCGCCTTGTTGTGGCCTATGATGAGAAAGGCTTTCTCAGTGTATTTGATGAAAAGGGAATCCGGATATGGAGAAGCTCAGCCAGTGTGGGAACGTTCAATGTGACCTTCAAGAAGAAGTCTCCTGCTTCCTATATTCAGGAATCGGAATGGTCGATCAAGGACAGACTCAGCGAGAGAAATAAAGAAGTCATGGTTATCCATAAGATCCCTTTTATCGAGATGGCAAAGGGGCTGGGACACAAGAAGTCCTTGATCAAGGCCTTTCGGTGGTCAGGTTTTTCGATGACTGAGAGCGTGTTGATTGATGATGTGCCCGGAACGCTCATTGACTATGCATTGGTTGGTGATAAGATTGTTGTTGTCTCGAGTCCGTTCCTTGGCGTTAAATTCGAAAATGTTCTTAAGGGTGAAAACCCTCTTGTAACGCATATGTATATTTACTCTGCACGGGGAAGATAGGGCTTGGATCTGCAAGGAAGGATACCGCGCCATGTGGGCATAATCATGGACGGCAACGGGAGATGGGCTGAGCTGAGAGGATTGCCGCGCATCGAAGGTCATCGCAGGGGTGCTGAACGCTCACGTGAGGTCATTGATATGTCGATTGAACTTGATATCAACTGTCTGACCCTCTATGCATTTTCTACCGAGAACTGGCAGAGACCAACGGAAGAGGTCTCGATGCTCATGAAGATCCTGGAATATTACCTGAAAAATGAATTTGAGACTCTTATCAAGAAAGATGTTGTCTTCAGAGCCATTGGCGAGACCTGGCGGCTGCCTGATAATATTCAGGATCTGATCAGGGAAACGGAATACAGGACGAAAAACAATAAAGGACTGAACCTCGTTGCTGCGCTCAGCTACAGCGGCAGAAGTGAGATCATCCGGGCTGTCAGAAAAGTGATGAACTCCTGCACGAACCCGACTGAACTGCGTGAAGAGGATTTTGACGCTTACCTTGATACTGCGGGACTTTCTCAGCCTGATCTTATCATCAGGACGAGCGGAGAGAGAAGGCTCTCTAACTTCCTGCTCTGGCAGGCGGCATATGCAGAACTCTATTTTACCGACACTCTGTGGCCTGACTTTGACCGGGATGAGTTCATGCTTGCGATCCAGGACTTCCAGGGAAGAGACCGCCGCTTTGGCAAGATCAGCGGGAGGGTCAATGCATCTTAAGCGTCTGCTCGTTGCCCTTGTTTTTGTCCCTGCTCTGTATCTCTATACCATGTATCTGCCTCCGCAATATTACCTGTTCCTGATAACGGCAATCTCTACAGTTGCGCTTGCTGAGTTCTATACTATCGCAGGTATTGAAGGTTTCCTGAAATACTCCGGCCTTTTCTTCGGCGCTGCGCTTCTGGTGCTGCACTTCTTTGCAAGGGAGCTTTTCTCCGGAGCTCTTTTTATTGCGGTGCTTGCGATGCTGACTCTGAGGCTCTTTTTAAAGAGGGATGCGGCCGGTTCTGTCAGGGAAGCGACTGCAGCTGTATTCGGGCTTCTCTATATACCCGGACTGTTGTCGTTCCAGCTGGATATTATCAAGGCCGCGGCCCCGCTTCTTGTTCTTCTCTATGCTGCGGTGTGGGGTTCTGACAGCATGGCGCTCTATGTCGGCAAGAGCATTGGCAAGAGGAAACTCTATGTCGAGATGAGTCCGAACAAGACGGTCGAGGGAGCTGTTGGTTCTTTCATCGGCGCTCTCATTGGCGTCCTGCTCATAAAATTTACAATTCTGACTTCTATGCCGCTTTCGACGGCAATTATATTAGGGCTCGTTGTCAGCCTGTCGACCATTATCGGTGATCTTGTAGAGTCGATGTTCAAGCGTGATGCCGGTGTTAAGGATTCCAGTTCCATCGTGCCGGGACACGGCGGTTTTCTGGACAAAATCGACAGTGTCACGTTTGCCGGTCCTGCCTTCTACTGGGCCTGTCTTCTGCTGAATGTGATCAGATAGCTGACTGATTCTCACAGAGATAAAAGACCTGTCTATTTAGTATAATAGCCACTATATGAAACGAATCACCATTCTCGGGTCAACCGGCTCAATCGGCCGGAGCACCCTCGATGTTATCTCCCGGAACAGTTCAGACTACAGGGCCGTTGCGCTCGTTGCAGGCCGGAATATCGATCTTCTCGAAGATCAGATTAACACGTTCAAACCTGAGGTCGTCGCTGTTGCGGACGAGAAGATGGCAGAAATGCTTTCGGCGCGGGTTAAGAATATAAAGATCCTTTTCGGTCATGCTGGCATCAGCCAGGCTGCTGCATACGAAAGTGCGGATGTTGTGATCTCTGCCATTGTCGGCGCTGCAGGATTGCTTCCAACCCTTACTGCCATCCGTGCAGGCAAGGACATCGGCCTTGCCAACAAGGAGGCCCTTGTCATGGCTGGAAGCATTGTCATGGCTGAAGCGAAGCGAAACGGGGTTAGGATCATTCCTGTTGACAGTGAACACTCGGCGGTTTTCCAGTGCCTTGAAGGTCGCAAGAAAGAAGAGGTCAGAAAGATCGTGCTTACCGCTTCGGGCGGCCCTTTTGTGAACAAGGCAAAGGACGAACTTGACGACATCACTGCAGAGGATGCGCTCAAGCATCCGAACTGGTCAATGGGCAGAAAGATATCGATAGATTCCGCAACGTTGATGAACAAGGGCCTCGAGGTTATCGAGGCCTGCTGGCTTTTTGACCTTTCACCTGACGATGTTGACGTGCTGATCCATCCTCAGAGCATTGTGCATTCGTTGGTTGAGTTCAGGGACAGGACTTTTCTTGCCCAGATGTCGATGCCTGACATGCGTGCACCGATCGCGTATGCACTCTCATATCCAGATCGGCTTGATCTCCCCATTCAGGGTCTTGAGCTTGACCGGATCGGCACGCTTTCGTTCAAAAAGCCCGATCATGACAGCTTTCCGTGCCTTACGTATGCGTACGAAGCCATACAACAGGAAGGGACAGTACCTGCAGTGCTCAATGCGGCAAATGAGGCTGCTGTCCATGCATTTCTCGAAAAAAGAATAGGATTTAATGATATTCCCGCGATCATCAGAAAAACCGTCAAAGGGCATGCAGTGATTCTGCAGCCTTCGCTTGATGATGTGATCGCGGCAGACCGATGGGCCCGGCTTTCAGCCGAGTCATCTATTAAGGAGATACAGAAATGATGCTCGTTTATGCGGCAGTGCTGTTAGGTATACTCATCTTTGTGCATGAGTTAGGCCATTTTATCTTTGCAAAGTCCCTCGGCATTAAGGTTCTGAAATTCTCTTTGGGTTTCGGTCCGAAATTGATCGGCAAGAAATATGGCGAGACAGAATATCTGCTCTCTGCATTTCCTCTGGGCGGGTATGTGAAGATGTTGGGCCAGTCTGATACGCCCGAAGAGGAAGAGGTGATCTCAGAGGAAGAGAAACACCGGGCGTACAATTTTCAGCCGATCTGGAAACGGTTCTCTGTGGTCTTTTCCGGGCCGTTCTTCAACCTCTGTTTTGCGGTATTGATCTTCTTCCTGGTATTTATGAACGGTGTGCCTTATATGCTTGCCGAGGTCGGCGATATTACGCCTAACTCACCAGCTGCACAGCAGGGGATCATGAAAGGGGACAGGGTTATTGAGGTCGATGGCAGGCAGATCATTCGATGGGATGAGATGACCGAGATCATTCATGAGCAGCCTGGGAAAGAGCTGAATATCCGGATCGACAGAGGCGGAAGTATTCTTACCCTTATGGTGCGGCCGGAGAAGAAAGTGGTAAAGAATCTTTTCGGCGAAGATAAAGAGGTCGGCCTGATTGGGATAACACCCTCGGGCAAGACTGAGCTGAAACAGACCGGAATTGTCAGCGCTTTTTCTCTTGCTGTTTCACGCACCTGGGATATTTCAGTGCTGACACTGCTTTCGATGGTGAAGCTGGTTCAGCGGATCATTCCTGCTGACACCATTGGCGGCCCGATCATGATATTTCAGATGGCAGGCCAGCAGGCAAGCCACGGTGCGATGAGTTTCTTTACCTTCATGGCAGTGATCAGTATCAATCTCGGCGTGCTCAACCTGCTGCCAATCCCGGTGCTGGATGGCGGGCATATCCTTTTCATGGGCATTGAGGCGATCAGGAGAAAGCCGCTCAGCGAAAAAGTGATTATCATCTCACAGAAGGTCGGCCTTGTCTTGCTGCTCAGTTTGATGGCCTTTGCCTTTTATAATGATATTGTGCGTCTCATTACCGGGAAGACCTTCTGATCATGCCCCATATTCTCAAGATCAGGATCTATTACGAGGATACTGACTGCGGCAATGTGGTCTATTATGCGAACTACCTGAAATATTGTGAGCGCGCCCGGACTGAGTTCCTGGAGTCAAAGGGCATAAGCATGAAGCAGCTTATTGACGACGGGATCTTTTTTGTCGTTGCCGAGGCATCCCTGAAGTACCTTTCACCCGGCAGATATGGCGATATCCTTGCCATCGAAACAATTGTTGACCGCGTCGGTCCTGCGTCCATAAACTTTAAGCATGAGATCAGGCGTGACGCAACAGGAGAACGTCTGGTGCAGGCAGCGGTGAAGCTCGGCTGTGTAGGTCTGGATATGAAGCCGCTGCGGCTGCGACAGGAGATCATGGCTGCGGTAAAGGAAGAGGAGCAGAGATGATCAAACCTGCCTCATTGATCAAGCAGACATCTGCGGGAGGGGTTATCTTCAGGCATGCTGCAAGCGGCATAGAGATTGCCCTTGTCTCTGTCAAAGGGGGCAAGACCTGGTGTCTGCCGAAGGGCATTATTGACAAAGGAGAGACGCCTGAGATGACTGCTGTCAGGGAGGTCAGGGAAGAGACTGGTCTGACCGGCAGGATTGTTGAAAAACTGGGAGATATCAGCTACTGGTATTACATCAAGGGTGATAATGCCAAATGCAGGAAGTCAGTCTCCTTCTATCTTATGGAGTATGTGGAGGGTGAGACCTCAGACCATGATGCTGAAGTTGACAGCGCTGATTGGCTCTCGCTTGACAGGGCTTTTGAGAAGATCAGCTACCGGGGCGACAGGTCGATCCTGCAGAAGGCTTACACAAAGCTGACGCAGATGCAGGCATAGTATTGATCTCCTTGCTATGGCAGATGCTCCTCAAACCCGGTCAAGGCGATAGTATTTCCCTGAGCATTGTATCGGATCTTCAGAAGATGAACGAAATAAACGTTGGCAGAAGGTTTGCGATTGTGGCTTGCGATGCCATCGGAATCGCTGCGACCGCCTTTTCGGATCACCTGCCATGACAGCAGATAACCGTTTTTTACAACGGGAAAGAATATCGTGAGAAAAATACAGGACAGACAGGTCATAAAGAAGATATGCGACAGACTCAGGAAAGACGGCAGAAAGATCGTCTTTACGAACGGCTGTTTTGATATCCTCCATGCCGGACATGTGCGCTATCTGAAGCAGGCAAAGAGACTGGGCGATGTTCTTATCATAGGACTTAATTCTGATGCGTCTGTTTCTGGCATCAAGCCGGGCAGGCCGATCAATGCTGAGAAGAACAGGGCAGAAGTCCTTTCGGGCCTTGCTTCCGTTGATCATGTGGTGATCTTTAATGAGAAGACCCCATACAATCTGATCAGGGCAGTGCGGCCGGACGTGCTTGTGAAAGGCGGTGACTGGAAGCCGGAGGAGATCATCGGCTCAGACATTGCAAAAGAGACTTTCAGTCTTCGTTTTGTCAAAGGGCTTTCAACAACCCGGATCATACAGAAGATCTTACAGTCAGCGTAGCATCCTTGAACCTTCATTCATTTCTGAGCAACAGATTCCTGCCTCTCCTTGAGAATAATGACCGCGTGTACAATCTCACCGGATCATCTGCTGCGCTTCTGCTTGCCCTCTCCCCCAATCCCTTTGTTGCCATTGACAAGGACAATGAAAGCGCAGAGATACTGAAGAAGGACATTGATTTCTATACGCAGCTTTTCCCGCACAGGAAGGTCCTTTTTATGCCCGAGGCTGAAGGGCCTGAGCTTGCCGGTGAACGCGCAGGGATCATCCTCACCATGGGAGCTGAAGATTCACTGGTCTCCTCATTTCAGAACCTGCATGCAGGGTTCTGGGACAGGGAGCTGCTGGACGAGCAGCTGCTCCGGGTAAAGCTCAAGGCACAGCAGGACAGAGCTGCTTTTGAACAGTCCCTCATAGACATTGGATACCGCAGCGTCTCGATGGTAACAGAGAAAGGCCAATACAGCCAGCGGGGATGGATCATTGACGTTTTTCCTTCAACGTCAGAATATCCTGTGCGCATAGAGTTCTTTGGCGATGAGATAGAGCAGATGAGGATGTTCGATATCGAGAGCCAAAAGTCAGTGAAAGACGTTGATGACATCACGATCTTTCCTGCGCAGGAGCCTGAACTGAGCTGGGGATTCAAGGATATCGCGGGTGAAAGGCGCTGGTATTGCCTCTTCTCTCCTGATGATAAAGAGCTGCTTCCCCGGCAGACAACATATATTTCCCGGTATTCCTTTGAATCAGGAAGTCTGCCGGACGAAGAGCCTGCTGAAGATCTGCCATTGATTCGTCAGATCGATGCAGGACTTATTTCTTTAAGTGGTCTTGGCATCCTGCCCGAAGAGCGTAAAACCCTTGAGTCATTGCCTGAAACCATAGCAGGGATTGCGAAGCAGCAGAGGGTGATGATCGTTCTGCCGTCTGAGGGTCAGGCAGAAAGGCTGCGCGATCTTTTCAGAGAGCAGGATATCGAACTGCCGCGGGTTGCAATGCAGGACCTGTCTGGTTTTGAGGGCAGGCTTACGGTAACAGAGGGGAAACTGTCGTCAGGCTTTCATATTGAAGGGCTCCTCATTTTGACAGAACGGGAGATTTTTGGCGAGCGCCGCATATACCGCCAGCAGAAGAGGTCCAAGGTCGCAAATCTTCTTGCATCACTCGATGACATTGTGCCGGGTGATTTTGTTGTTCATCGTGACCACGGCGTAGGCAAATTCTCAGGCATTGTCAGAAGGCAGAGCGGGTCAACAGAACTTGAACTGATGCAGCTTGAGTATCAGGACGGCAGACTCTATATCCCAATTCAGAACATCGAGGCACTTTCCAAATACCGCTCTGAAGAGGGTGTTGTCCCGAACATGGACAAGTTAGGCGGAAAGACCTGGGAAAAGAAAAAAGAGCGGGCGCGCAAAAAGGTTCATGAGCTGGCCGAAAAACTCGTTGCCCTTTATGCAGGCAGGAAGGTTGCCCGTGGCTTTACCTTTACCCCTGACACTGAGCTCCACAGGGAGTTTGACGGCTTCTTTCCGTATGATGAGACGCCTGACCAGCTGACAGCCATTGCAGATATCAAGCGCGATATGGAGTCTGAGAAGCCGATGGACAGGCTCCTTTGCGGCGACGTGGGATACGGCAAGACAGAGGTAGCCATGCGCGCTGCATTCAAGGCTGTGTATGACAATCGGCAGGTGGCAGTGCTGGTGCCTACTACCATTCTTGCAGAGCAGCACTATCGCAATTTCAGGGAGCGGTTCTCAGGATTTCCTATCAGGATCGATCATGTAAGCAGGTTCAGGTCGCGCAAAGAGATAAATGACACCATGAAGGCGCTCTCAGCCGGAGAAGTGGATATTGTGATCGGCACGCATGCACTCCTTTCAAAAAAGCTCGAATTCAGCGCTCTCGGCCTCCTGGTCGTTGACGAGGAGCACAAGTTCGGCGTCAGTCAGAAAGAGAGGATCAAGGAGCTTGCACGCAGCGTCGATGTGCTGAACATGACCGCAACACCCATTCCCCGCACACTCCATATGGCGCTCTCCGGCATCCGTGAGATCAGTGTCATCGAAACGCCGCCTGAGGAGAGGCTTGCTGTCAGAACAACGGTCACTGTCTACAATGAGACCCTGATCAAGGACGCCATAAGCAGGGAACTCGAACGAAATGGACAGGTCTTTTTCGTGCATAACAGGATCAGCGATATCTTTAAGATCGGCCAGCGCATTCAGATGCTTGTGCCTGAGGCACGACTTGCCATTGCGCATGGCCAGATGCCGGACAGGGAGCTTGAGGATATTATGCACCGGTTCTTTGAGATGGATGTCAATATTCTGCTTTCAACATCCATTATCGGGTCCGGCCTGGATATCCCGAGGGCGAACACGATCATCATCAACAGGGCTGACAAGATGGGGCTTGCTGATCTGTATCAACTCAGGGGAAGGGTGGGCAGAGGCAACCTTAGAGGATATGCGTTCTGTATCATTCCGGGAGAATCGCTGATGAGCGACGAGGCCAAGAAGCGGCTTCAGGCTCTGCAGGAGATGAGTTACCTTGGCGCAGGCTTCAGGCTTGCGATGAAGGACCTTGAGATCAGGGGAGCAGGGAATATCTTCGGGCCTGAGCAGTCAGGCCATATCCATGAGATCGGCTTTGATCTGTATATAGAGATGCTTGAAAAGGCTGTGGCTGAACTCAGGGGCGAGGCTATCAGGGAAGAGATAGAACCGCTCATTGACCTCAACATATCAGCATTTATCCCTGAGACCTATATCGAGGATGTGATGATCAGGATGAGTCTGTATCGCCGCATCTCATCCCTGAAAACTGAAAAGAATGTTGATGAGCTTGGCGCAGAGCTGAGGGACAGGTTCGGCCAGGCGCCACAGGAAGTATCTCACCTTCTTTCGATTATGAGGCTGAAACTTGTAGCTCGGGAGCTTATGACCCTGAAGATACATATGGTCCAGGAAAGGGTTAGAGTGGTGTTCTCTCCTGACACACCGGTTCAGCCGGAGATGATCTTTAACCTGCACGAGGCATGGAAAGGCCGCATGAAATTTCTGCCTGACGGTTTTGAGATCGATATGAAAAAGCGGGAAGTGGATACCATACTTGCCGAGATCTATCAGGCTGCTGATGCTTTGCGGCAGGGTCTGCCTGCTGCCTGATCCTGCCGAATTCTGAATATCACGTCTGATAGGTTAGGAATATCTCCTCAAATTGCGGCGCTATTTCGACGAATACGGCTAACACTTCAGGATCGAAATGCTCGGGTATGGTCCTGCCGTCGCCTTGTATGATTATGCGGCATGTTTCCTCGTGGCTGAAAGCAGCTTTATACGGCCGCACATTTCTGAGTGCATCATATTGATCTGCCAGCATCACTATTCTGGCCTCAATCGGAATTTCCTGGCCTTTCAGGCCGCTGGGATATCCCTTGCCATTCCACTGCTCATGATGACTAAACGCAATGGAACTTGCCATCTGGATCGTGGGATGGGATGAGCCGGCGAGTATCTCATGACCCATGACAGTATGTTCCTTTATGATCTCATGTTCTTCTTTTGTGAGCACATCTTTTTTCAGGAGCACCTTGTCAGGAATGCCGATCTTCCCGATGTCATGCAATGAACTGGCCACTGCAATGGTTTCGATAAAATCCTTGTACATATTCATATGTTCGGCAATGCGTCTTGAGTATTTGCCGATTCTTGCGATATGAGCCCCCGTATAACTGTCCCTGGATTCCGCAACTGCGGATAGGCGCTGTATCAACTCAAGGCTCAGATTTGTAGCCATTATTGCAGTGTCCTCAAGTTCCCGTGTCTTGCGAAGCACGGTATTTTCGAGATTGACCATATAATTCTTTTCGGAATCGATCAGCCTGCGGCGTTCCAGCCCTCTGTTTATGGCGTTGATGAGATGTTCCCGGTCAAGCGGTTTGGTCAGGAAACTTAAGGCGCCCCTGTTGACTGCTTCAATGGCGATATCGAGGTCAGCATTTCCGGTCATCAGGATTACCGGTATTTCGGCATTCAACTGGCGGATTTCATGAAGAAGCTCGAGACCTGACATATTAGGCATCTTGATGTCGGTCAGCACAACAGTAATCGGCTCAGCCCGAATAAAGGAAAGTGCATCCTCAGCGCTTTCGCAGACTATAACAGGGAGGCCATGTTTCTTGAGCAGGGCAGAAAGATAAATGCGGATAGACGCGTCGTCATCGACTACAAGAATGTATTCTTCAAGGGTGTTCATCGGATGCATAGTCGACCTTCTCAGGATCTCTAATAGTTCATTGCGACACTTGATAATTAATTGCCGCTGTTTACTTTTAACAGACCTGAGTAAATGATGTCAAGCATGAGAGGAAACTTCAAATATCCATGAAGAGGACAAATATTGGTATAATCTTCACATGACAGAAGAATATCGCGTTCACAGACCAGGCATTACGTGGCAGAGGGTACCCTGACTATGTACTGCGAGGCGTTTAATCTCAGAGAAAAGCCTTTTTCACTTGCTGCTGATCCCCGTTACCTATATATGAGTCAGCAACACTGGGAAGCAATGGCGCATCTCATGTATGGCGTTGATGACGATTGGGGTTTTGTGCTCATTACCGGAGAAATAGGCACTGGCAAAACAACGCTCTGCCGCCTGCTTCTTGAGCAGATGCCTTCGGATGTGGAGTTTGCCTTTCTTTTGAACCCCAAACTCACGGTGCAGGAACTGCTTGTCTCTATCTGTGAGGAGTTCCGCATTGAGCATACGCCTGCATCGGCCGGTACCAAGGAGCTTTTTGATCATATCAGTACTCATCTGCTTGATATTCATTCCCGTGCACACAAGGCCCTTCTTATAATTGATGAAGCACAGTATCTGTCAGCTGATGTGATGGACCAGTTGCGGCTTCTTACCAATCTCGAGACAGCAGACTGTAAGCTCCTCAGGATCATCCTGCTCGGTCAGCCTGAACTGAGGGATAAGCTTGCTCAGCCTGAGCTTGAACAGATGTCCCAGCGCATCACCGCACGATATCATCTGGGACCGCTTTCAAAAAAGGATGTAACTGCCTATGTCAGCCACCGGATGACACTATCAGGGGCAAAGGAAAATGTATTTGCCCCATCTGCAATGAGGGCGCTCTTTCGTATGAGCCGAGGTGTGCCTCGTATTATAAACGTGATCTGCGATAGGGCACTGTTGGGCGCCTGTATGAAAAAGGAAAAGATTGTCTCCCGTTCGACACTGATCGAGGCAGGACGTGAAGTGCTGCAGGAGACTCATGGCAAAAAATTATCCGGGAACCTTAGTCGTCTTCGATGGGCTGCAGCGGGTGCGGCAGCGGGATTGCTGGGCGCTATAGCGTTCTTTGCCAACTCCGAAGCTCCGATGTCGAAAACAGCACCCTTGACGCAATTGACAGCACGCCTCGAAGCAGCAGTCCCGGCATCGCCGCCCGGCTCCTCTCATGAGCTCTGGTGGCCCGCAGGACTTGACCTGGAGCGGTCCAGAGATGCAGCGTATAAAGGTCTTCTGGAGCAGAAGGGCCTATCCTATGACTCCTCAGGCCTATTAACGGAAAATTCGTTCTGCTCTGATATGGAGCTGTTCAATCTGCATTGCATAGATCGCCGGGAAGTGAGACGTGACCTTCGGGCTCTGCAGCTCCCCGCTGTTCTGAAACTCTCTGATACTATCGGTGGCAGTTTGCTTGTGACACTGATGGCAGTAAAGAATGAAAATGCGCTGCTCCGCATAGGCGATACCGAGAAAGAGGTTGATATTTCCAGCGTCCGATCCCGCTGGACAGGCCAGTATACAACGCTTGAAAAGATCGTTCCTCCGGATGCTTCTCAGCACAAGGCGTCTCGTTCAGGACATGGCAGGAAGAAGGGCTAATCGCAATGTCATTTATTCTTGATCAACTGAAGAAATCAGGCAGACAGCGCGCGCTGGAAATGACCATGCGCAGACAAACAGAGCAGTCTGGAGCAAAAGCAGATGAGCCTCTGTTGGCGCGGTCAGTGGACGCTGCTCCTGTCAGTGCAAAGACCTGGCATATTGCTGTTATTGGAGTCCTGCTTGGAGCTGCGGTCTTGTATGGGGCTGTTGTCGTCTACCGGAGCACGACATCGACGCAGCGGCCTGTTGTATCTGCGGCAAAGGGCTCTATTCAAGAGGCCGCTCAACTGCCGGCGCCGTTGCCATTATTCAGTCCTTCGGTCCAGAACCCTCAGGCTCATTTACAAACAGGGCCAGGGCCCGCAGCAGAGAACGACGCAGCGGCTATAAAAATGGTGGAAGCTGTGAAGTCGGTAAAGCCTGTGGCAGCCGTGAAAAAGGACCGTAATGCCCCGGAAAAGGCAGTGTCAGACAGTACAACAGCAGCGAAGGGGAAGCGCGCATTGAGTCCCCCGATAGATGCACCGGGCATTATTGAATATTCAGGCTCTGTTTTGGAGTTCAAACAACTGCCTCCGGCAGTGAGGAAAAGTCTTCCTGACATCAGGGTGACTTCCCATCTGTACCGGAAGGACTCCCGACTGGTCAGTATCAACGGCAGAATCATGTCTGAAGGGTATAATATGGATGATGGACTCTATCTTGAGGAGATAACGCCTGAGGGTGTAATACTCAGCTATGGAAAACACCGCTTTTTTGTCAGGCCGGAGAGATAGGTCCTGCGGTATGTTTGCCTTTCCGCGGCGAAAGAGGGAGATACTATGGCTGTAACAAGTGATGTAATTCTGCAGGAAATTGAAACAGAGCTTGATTCCATGCATCTCGGTTTCAGGCTCAGCGCTGAAGATCAGGCAATTCTCGATCAACCCCATCTTGCCAGCAAATACAGGATACTCGCGCTTGAAGAAAAACTGCCTGCTGATGTCATGAACGAGCTTTTTCGCATTGCCAATTCTCCCCTGTACCGCAATGCAGGAATGGAAAAGCTGACCGATTTCTGGGAGGTCTCAGCAGTCCTTGGTCTCGAAAACATCAAGGCCTATATATTCAGCAGCGCCCTTTTCGGTGCTGCCGGATCAAACCCGGACGTCCTTGAGCTCAAGAACAAGGCACTGGCCACGGCCGGACTCTCCATAGCGATCATGCATAATGTTCTCGGATTTGACGGGAATACAGCGTCAAAGGTGCAGCTCTGTGCCCTGGTGAGCGAATTCGGCAAGATACCCCTTTTCATATACCGGCAGAACCACGCAAAGGATAAGGCAGTTGCAGATATCATGACCGACGAGTTTATCAATATCCAGCACGGGAAATTCGGTATGCGCATGGTTGAAAAGTTCAATCTGCCGGACTTCCTGAAAGACCTCTTCGACAAGAAATCCCTGATCTTCTTTGAAGATGCTCATGAATTCTCTATCACTACCATTGTCCGTATGGTCAAACTGCTGGTGCGTGACAGCTTCAGGAATCACGGAAAGCTGGTGCTGACCTCGGTCGTGGATGACAAATACGGAGCTGTTTCCAACTCAGTAGGAACCGAGATTCAGCTATTTTTTGATTCCCTTGGCATCGCGAATCTTCTGGAGATTATCCCTTTTGAAACTCCGGCCCAGCAGAATGCTCGCAAAAAGAATGAGAATTCGCTGCGATGAATAATACGTGTGAATGTCTTTGTTGTCCAGTGCGGAAGAGTAAGGCTGCCGCAGAGTTGGAGAACCGGCTAATAGTGGTGAATCCATTTCTCTTAGGAAATGAGCGAGAAATAATGGGGTTAAAGCGGCTGTAATGGAACAAAAAAATCACTATCATATTTATGGAGGTCGTATGATCAAGATCTTCGGATTCATGATCGGACTGTTTGTTCTGATGGCTCCATTGGCCGGAGCTCAGGAAGTAAAGGGCAGCATGACGGCAAACGGACAGACAGCTCACTTAAAGTATGCCATGGCTTTTGAAACAGACAGCGTTGCGGAGCCGGGATATATGGATGTTGTTGTGGTTATTTCTGACCGCATACTTCCTGAAAAGACAGCCCGCAACAAAGAGAAACTGGAAGAAATGGCGAAAAAAGAGGGACTGGTCGCCCTGTATGTGGTTCTGAATCCTGATGCAAGAGTGATGAGCGCGGAGCCCCTGCATCCGGCGTTTAAGACATTTCTGAGTTCGGCCTTATGGGTGAAATGGAAACCAAGTGCTTACAATGAAATAAAGATCGCAGGACGATTCTATACCGAAGGAATGCAGAATGAATTCGGTCAGAAGTGGCAATACGATGTGAGTTTCTCAGCGCCTATACTGCTCGACCCGCAGGCAAAAACTCGCTCCAAGCCTTAGCGGAAACAGAGGGCAGGACTGCATACAGAAGTTTTGCCGGTGCTGTTCTGCAGTTGAACCATCTCACCTACGCCTAAGGCTCTATTTCGTGTCTGTCAAAGATCTGAGATTCCCCGCCGCTTTCTTATGATCCGCGTTAGCGATACGTCATGGAAGATCCAATATGCATTAAATAGATTTAATTCAATAGTTAAGATATTATGCTACTATTTTCTAACAATAAATAGAGAGGAGAACTTATGAGAGAAATGACTGTTATTTACCGGAAAGTATTATTTGCCTGTCTACTGAGCCTTTTTTTATTTGGATTGTCGGCGTGTGGTGGGGGCAAAGAGAATGGAGTGAGCAGCGGAGGGGCGGATTCCCCTGCGGCAACCGGAGAATATGTTGTTTTCGCCTGGAATGATCTGGGGATGCACTGTCTTAATCCGACGTATGATACTGCTGTGATATTGCCGCCGTACAATAATCTCGTTGCCCAGGTTGTACAGAAGGGAAATCCTCCCAGAATTGTCACAGGTGGATTAACGGTTGAATACCGAATATTGAACAATACCTATTCTTCCGGAAAGACTGATTCCTTTGGCGCTGTCTTTTCCCAGTTCTGGAGCAATGCCCTGGCGGTTTTCGGCATAAACCTGACTATTGATAAAGGACTCAATCTTGTTGACGCGGGTGTCCATAATGGTCTGTCCGGTCAGATGCTGGCAAAGGGAGATCATTTTGCAGCCGACGGTATCCCGCTGACGCCTGTTGATGATGCAGGGAAATGGGACCCGTATCAGGTGGCAGAGATTAACGTCAAGGATGCGTCAGGGAAAATCCTTGCAACGACCCGCGCAACAGTTCCGACGTCAGATGAGATAAACTGTCAGAAATGCCATGGAGCAGATCCCTTCAACGACCTGCTCCAAAAACATGATCAGTTGCACGGAACAACACTTATGGCGCAGAAACCGGTTCTTTGCGCGAATTGCCATGGCAGTCCAGCTCTGGGGAAGACCGGACCGGGCACTTCGGGTAAATATCTTTCGTTCGCTATCCATAATTCGCATGCGTCACGAGGTGCTTCCTGCTACGACTGTCACCCGGGGGCAAGCACGAAATGCAACCGGAGTATTGCCCATACCACTCAGGACGGAAACTGCACAACCTGTCATGGCAGCATGAAGCAGGTCGCAGATTCGATTGCAGGAGGAAGGGTTCCGTGGGTTTCAGAGCCGACGTGCCTGTCCTGCCATAATATCATCGGAGTGAACACTGGTTCAGTCTTATACAGAAATGCAAAGGGACACGGTAATCTTTACTGTGCAACCTGTCACGGAAGCCCCCATGCCATGGTTCCGACCAATCAGCCGTCTGACAATTATCAGGCTATACAGTATCAGGGAAAGGCAAAGAGCATCGGCAGCTGCGGCGCCTGCCATAGGAACTCGCGGGGCGAGGGCCTTTCAGAGTTTGCAGAGCAGCATGGCGGCGCTGCACCAAAACACAGAAATGCCTGCCATATCTGTCACACGGCAGTATCTTCCAATACTGCTGCCTGGCCGCATGCATTTCAGTGGAAGGCCCGATAGCTTACTGCAGCGTTTAAGACCTATCAAGATGAGACCAGAGCGGGTGCAGGAGTTACTCTGCGCCCGCATGAAAGGCGCGCTTCGCAGAGCGAGCAGAACTTAGACTGCTTCAACGAATGGCAGTATCCTTCTCTGTTAGTTATAGTCGATTGTTTTGCCGGAATAGATTTCCGTCGCTTTCACGTATAATATACTGGTGATCATAATGAGGATGCATGTTAAATAAAGAGATAAACAGGTGGCGTGACCTTGCATCAATGGTCACTGAAGTCCGGAATAAAGTCCGTACACGACCGGAGCTCAGTGAACTGGCAGGCATGTATGCTGAAGCGCTTTCCCGGTCATTTGATCCTGCAGGATGCATTATCTTTCTGGTAAATGACGATGGCTCTTTTCTCCTCATTCCAGTCGGTGCTGAGGCGACGGTCCGTGAGTCGGACTATACGCCTGACATGCCTCTCATGCGCCAACTTGCCCTTACTCCGGAAGGAATATTTTACGGACCTGAACAGTGCAGGACATCTAACCTCTTCCCTGGAGATAAGCCCCACTCACTGCTCTGCAGCCCTGTGATCATACGGGATAAGGTCAGCGGATTTATCTATATCTTTTCGTCGGCACCAGATACGTTAACTCCTGAGAATCTGGCAATGATTAACTTTGTTTCTGGTGAGCTTGCGATGGCAGTGGAAATATTGACGCTCATGTCCTCGCTGGAGGCCGCGACCGTGACTGATCAGCTGACCGGCTGTTATAACAGGCAGAAGTTCAACGATGATATCGAGGTCGACATACCTTGTTCTGAACGATACGGGAGGCCTCTTTCGCTGGTAAAGATCGATATTGATTTTATGAAAAAGTATAATGTGGCCCACGGAACTGCGCGCGGAGACGAGCTCATCAGGAAGGTCGGAGAGACACTTTCATACAGTATCCGCATGTGCGACAGGCTGTATCGTTTCAGCGGAGAGGAGTTTATTCTCATCCTTCCCGGAATAGATAAGGATAGGGGCGTCTTTGCAGCGCAGCGACTGCAGAAGTCCCTTGGCCAGCTCAGGTTTGAGGGGGAGTCTGACAGTCAGCCCGACGGCATGATCACATACAGTATGGGCGTTGCGAGCTTTCCCGCTGACGCAGTATTCAAGGATGGATTGATTAAGAAACTTGACACGGCACTTCTCAGGGCAAAGGAAGCAGGAGGAAATGCTGTAGTCTCCCTTTAGGGCTGACACGGCTGAGAACAATAATGCTGGCATTTTCACTGCAATCAGGAAGCAACGGCAACTGCATCTATGTGGAAACTGGCGGAGTAAAGTTCCTCATTGATGCAGGCATAAATGGTGTTCAGGCAGAGAAGAAGCTGGCAGCACAAGGGCGGGATATCCGCGATGTCGATGCGGTGATCATATCCCATGACCATGGAGATCACATACGATTCGCTGGTATCTACCAGAGAAAATATGGTCTGCCGCTGTATGTCACACAAAAGACCCTTGATATTTCGATCAAGCGGCATCCGCTCGGCAAACTGCATGATGTGCGCCTATTTCAATCTGACGGGGCGATTAATTTTGGGCAGGTGACTGTTCAGGCAATCCCTACGCCGCACGACACCGCAGACGGAGCTGCTTTTGTCGTAACATCCGGCAATAAACGCCTGGGTATCATGACTGATCTGGGTCATGCCTTTGACGGGCTTGAGGAACTGATATCAACACTTGATGCGGTCTTTATCGAGAGCAATTATGATCCTGACATGCTTGCAAGAGGACCCTATACCGCTTTTCTTCAAAAACGGATCAAAGGGCCAGAAGGACATCTTTCGAATCTCGAGGCCGCAGAATTGCTCAGGGCTGCATCGCAGGGGAATTTGAAGTGGGCCTGTCTGGCGCATCTCTCAGAACAGAATAACAAGGCTTCTCTGGCTATCGCAACACACCGGAAGATAGTCCATCCCCGGCTACCGCTCTATATTGCGAGTAGATATACGACTTCGGACATTCTGAGCATCTGAAGCCTTACTGCGTCGCTGCCACAGCAGATCTTCAGTCGGTCAGTCCTTTCAGGATTCCATACCGTTTCAATATGAGTTCGCGATGCTCATATTCCTCGTTGGCAATGCGGTCGAAGATGACCCTGAGTTCCGGATCCCCGCTGTTATCTGCAATGTCCCTATACATCAGATAAGCATCATATTCCCGATCAATTGCCAGTTTCATCTTCTCAAAAAGCTCCTGCTGGTCCATCTGATCCTCCTTGAAGATGCCTCATGGTTCACGCCAGGCAAGGCATCTCCCTGTTTTGTTCCATTTTCACCCAACCCGCATCGTATGTCAAACAAAAAAAGGATTGCATCCTAATGCAAGGCTTCCTTACTGTTTTCGCGTTATGGTCGGCACTGCAGTTCTCTTCAGCAGCATGATCTGATTTTTCAACTCCAGTCTTTTATTGGCAAGATATTGTTCTTTATCGAGCTCATGGAGTTGTTTCTTATACCGGTCTGTCAGATCATACCAACGGTTAATACGTCTTTCGAACTGCTGATCAGCCGGATACCTTAACGCATCGAGATATGACAGTATTGCGCTGTAGTACCGAACAACATTGCGTTCAATCGCACCTTTTATGCCGCCCACATACACCGGGCTGCCGTGGTCATCAGTGCCTGCCGTGCTGAACCCTATCTTGCTTCGGCCGATCGTAGCAAAGTAGCTTTTCATGGCCATGCGTCCGAGACGTCCGTATCCGAACGCATAGCTCAGATGTATGAGCGTTCTGTCCTTATCCAGCGGTATCATCTCAGCATCGATCCTGTGATCCTTTGTGCTGAGAGGACCAACCGGGGCATTGAGCTGCAGGGCAAGATAATCATGCTGCTGCGCTTTGATGTGAAAAACGTAGTTCAGCTGATGTGCATCTTCGGGCGGCTGATAGAACTTGCGGCCGCTGTACAGGGTCAGGTGCCACTCATTGTCGGTTTTCGTATAGGTACAGGCCTTGTCATTGATATGAAGAAAAGCTATATCACACCAGTTTGCAGGGATTTCGAGCATAGTGCTCACGGTCTCGAAAGGATGTTCTATGACGCCGTACACATCAACAGCTGCTTTGAAGTCTTCTTCGCGCGATTCTACATAGAGCGGCATATTGTAAGGGTTTTTCAGCAACCTGGCTTCTATCTTTAGATATTTGTTGTGCAGGAAGTTGCAGGCAGAAGAGGGCGGATTAGTTGCCTGAGCATACGGGGAAGGAAAAAGAAAGATTGCCAGAAAAAACGAAGTGATTATCTGGTGGGCCCGCTTCATCATGGCAGTGAGTCTGTTTTGTCGATCAGCCTTATCCCATCGCTCTCAATATCGATGGCCCGTTTTTTGTACAGGCCGCCAATAGCTTTTTTGTAAGTTTTTTTACTCACGCTGAACATGCGGTAAATGACCTCGGCAGGGCTCTTGTCGGTTATGGAAATGAATCCGCCAGCTGTCTTCAGCGCATCGATGATCCTGTCCGACATATCAGCCACTTTTTCGTGCCCGGGTTTCTGCAGGCAGAGATCTATCTTTCCGTCCTCCCGCAGCTTTTTGATAAATCCCGGTATCTGCTGGCCTTTTCTCAATGGCTGAAATATCTCGTTCTTGTATAAAACGCCCCAGCGAGAATTATTGATGATGGCCTTATAGCCCAGCTCTGTCTGACTGCAGATAAGCAGTTCTACTCTTTGCCCTTCCTGCAGGCTGATCGGCTCTTTATCCAGGAATTTACCCACTTTGGAGGAAGCGACGATACGGTTGGTTTTCTCATCGCGGTATACATAAACAATATATGACCTGCCCTCTGCCATTTTCTCCTTCTGCTCACTGAACGGCACGAGAAGGTCTTTTTTCAGACCCCAGTCAAGGAAGGCACCCACAGGAGTGATCGAAACGACTTTCAGCAAAGCAAAGTCGCCGACAAGGGCAAAGGGTCTTTTTGTGGTTGCAAGAAGCTGCCCCTCAGAATCGTAGAAAATAAAAACATCTGCAGTGTCTCCGGTTTCATAGTCCGCGGATGAATAACTGCGTGGCATGAATAGTTCTCCCAGCTCTTGTCCGTCAAGCAGAACGCCGTCATCAAACTTGCTGATAACCTTTAGTTGGTTGAATGTTCCTGTCTTAGTCATCTATTTGTTTTCACGTGTTTCATTCTGTATGAGATGTCATAAAAGGCGCGGTTGCAGGCAAATGAACGGAAACTGATGCCTAAGGCACCGATCTTCGTTACGTCGGTCTGCAGAGAATCTCGAGATGTTTCTGCAACTCTGCCGGCGGCAGAGTATCAGGCAGTTTATTGTCAGACAGCGACGCGGCGTTGATCTTTTTTACAATGCCTTTGACAGAGAAAGCGACTATTTCCTCTGGTGTCAGGCTGCCGGGGTTCTCTATGAGCAGCGGTTCAGTGTACCAGGATTCTCTTGTAGGCACATTTCCGGCGCATCCGATATTGCAGTAATGCTCATGAGGCAGTGCGCCCTTAGCGTGTGCCAGGGTGCAGAGGTCATATTTAACCAACTGAAGTCCGCTTATGACAGGGTTTGACCCGAGACCCAGACGGCCCTGCAGCATCGGCATAAAGCGTGTGATATTGATGCCTGAGCAGTAGATCAGAACATCCTTGTCTTCTCTTTTCTCCGGCCGCACGATAAAATAGAAGTAATCGTTTTTATATTCATGTTTTTTCATAATGCAATATAATAAGCATTGGAAAGATAAATCTCAATAGAACAGTGTTTCATCGAGAGGTATTATGGGGCATAATTGGTACGGCAAACAGGGCATACCACAAAAGAACGATAGCGCCAAATCCGTGGAAGAGATCGTGAGAGAGTTGAGGCAGTCCGGTCGACCTTCCAGCGATTATCGGGAGCAGTCTCTGAAAGTGCACGGACTAATCTGTGCGAAATGCGGGAGAGAGTTTGAAGACAGGGACCGGCAGCTTTTGACGGTCCATCACAGGGATGGAAACCATAAGAACAATCCTGCGGACGGGTCTAACTGGGAGAACCTCTGTGTCTACTGCCACGAGGATGAGCACAGCAGGGGCAGGCTTGCAGACTACCTGAAAGTAAAGGACCCTGGCTCAAAAGGGTCCCGGTAGCTTTATTGCTCTGCAAATGCTATTGAATATGAGACAAGGAGAAAGAGATGAGCATATTACCTGAGGGTGAGCAGTTGAGAAAGGCAGTGAAATGGATATCGGACGAGCGCACAGAAAATCCTGACTCTGTTTTGTACACTCTGATCGAAAAGGCCTGTCTGAAATTCGATCTTACTCCCAAAGATGCGGAGTTTCTGGCGCGCCATATCACAGGGCAGGGGTCAAAGACATAGACAGGGGACCTGTTCTGCATGATCGTGTCACATTTTCTGTGATGGGTCTGAAACTTCAAGGCGTTTATCCCTAATATGGACATCATTGCTGTTTCCATAGTTGTTGGCCTGTCAATTGCCGCATTCTTTGCTTTGAAGAGAGCGCTCCATAGCCGCAGGATCAGACAGCTGGCAGCAGTGCCCTTTTCTAACGAGTGGGAGAGGATACTGCTTGGGAACATTGCTCTATACCGTCACCTGCCGGCAGTATTTCAAGAACAGCTCCGTAACGATATTAAGATCTTTCTGGGAGAGAAGCGGTTCGAGGGGCTGGGCGGTCTGGAGATCACGGACGAGATAAAAATCACTATAGCCGGTGAGGCTTGCCTGCTTCTGCTGAACAGAGAGAACCGGGACTATCCTGGGCTCACCTCCATACTTGTCTATCCATCTTCCTATATAGCGGAAGAGACCAGATATATCGGCGGAGGAGTGTATGCAGAGGGGCCTTCAATAAGACTGGGAGAATCGTGGAAGCATGGGTCGGTTGTTCTTGCCTGGGACAATGTGAAACAGGGAGGGATGAATGCGGAGGATGGCCACAATGTTGTAATTCACGAGTTTGCCCATCAACTTGACCAGGAAGACGGCGTTGCTGACGGAGCACCGATATTAGGAAAAAAGTCCAGCTATGCGGTCTGGGCCCGTATCATGACCGAAGAATATGAGCGTTTACAATCCAGCAGCGAGCATCACAAAAAAAGTGTGCTTGACGAATACGGCGCAACGAACCCTGCGGAGTTCTTTGCCGTTGCAACAGAGGCGTTTTTCGAAAAACCTTTGCAGCTTCGGAAAAAAGCCCCTGATCTGTACGCTGAGCTCAGAGAATTCTACAATGTTGATCCTGGCGAGTGGTTACAGCACAGGGCTTGATCCTGTGTATTAATAAAAGATGCAGGAGAGTGCTTATGCTGTCGGATTCTTGAACAACCCGGCGTGATTGTGATATCTTTTTACTGAGTAAAAATCCATATTCTCATTTCTAAGGTGGTTATGTCATACAAAGCATGGTTTCAATGCATCAATCCCCAGTGTAACGAGCGATATCAGCTCAATACCGTTATCTACCGCTGTAAACGCTGCAACTCACTGCTCGAAGTGCAGCACGACATGCAGGCCCTTGGCCACAAAAGCGCCAAGGAGTGGATGAAGTTGTTCGAGGACCGGTACAAGTCCACTGAATGGCCGTATGGCTCCGGAATCTGGGGCAAGAAGGAATGGGTCCTTCCTGAGCTTAACAACGAAAATATCGTCTCATTATACGAGGGCGGCACGAACCTGTTCTGGGCTGAGCGGTTCGGAAAGATGGTCGGCATTGACAACCTCTGGATAAAGCTCTGCGGCAACTCCCATAGCGGCTCTTTCAAGGACCTTGGTATGACTGTGCTCGTCTCGATGGTAAAGCAGATGATCAGTGAAGGTGCACCGATACAGGCAGTTGCCTGCGCATCCACCGGTGACACCTCTGCAGCTCTGGCCGTGTACTGCGCTGCCGCAGGCATTCAGTCGGTCGTGCTGCTGCCCAAAGGCAAGATCTCGATAGCGCAGCTTGTCCAGCCCATTGCAAACGGGGCGCTGGTGCTCCAGCTCGACACGGACTTTGACGGATGCATGGAGGTGGTCAGGGAGATCACCAAGGACGAGACCATATACCTTGCCAATTCGATGAATTCGCTCCGTATTGAGGGGCAGAAGACGGTAGGCATCGAAATCGTTCAGCAGTTCGACTGGGAAGTCCCTGATGTGATCGTTATTCCGGGCGGCAATCTCGGCAATGTATCTGCTCTTGGCAGCGGGCTGCTGATGATGCGCGACCTTGGGCTGATCACCAAACTGCCCCGGATCGTAGTTGCGCAGGCAGAGCGTGCAAACCCGCTCTATCGGTCGTACATGAAGGACTTCGAATCTTTCGAGCCGATCCAGGCACAGAAGACCCTGGCAAGCGCCATACAGATCGGTAATCCGGTCAGTATCGAAAAAGCTATCCGCACGCTTAAGCAGTTCAACGGTGTTGTGGTGGACGCGACCGAGCAGGAACTTGCTGATGCGGTTGCTCTTGGCGACATGACCGGCATGTTCAACTGTCCCCATACAGGCGTTGCTCTGGCGGGCATGATCAAACTGCTCAAAGCAGGAAAGATTGACAGATCAGAGCATGTAGTGGTCATCTCCACTGCGCATGGCCTGAAGTTTACGGATTTCAAGGTTGCATATCATGAGGGGAGTCTGGACTTCCCCTGCCGTTTTTCGAACAAACCGATCGAACTGCCGCCAACGGTTGATGCAGTAAAAGATGCGCTTCAATATGCACTCAAGAAGAGGAGAGAGATAGATGCCTAACGAGTCGTCAAACGCAAAGAACTGGAAGCCTGCCACCCTTGCCATCCACGGTAACGGGAAGCTTCCCAAGGCTCATCATGCTGTTTCCACCCCGATCATGCATACCTCCAACTATTACTTTGACACAGCCGACGAGGTCGAGGATTTCATGCGCGCTAAAGGCCAGGGCAGGGTGATCCGTGAGCACGAATATGCCCGGTATGGCAATCCCACCCAGATCGAGACAGAGCGCAAGCTGGCGGCCATAGAAGGGGCTGAGCGTGCGGTGCTCTATTCGTCCGGCATGGCAGCGGTGTTGCTTGCGATTATGACCTTCATGAAGCCCGGTGGCCATATCATCTTCACCAGCGACTGCTACCGCCAGACGCGCGACTTTGCGATCAACTTTCTCGGCAAGTTCGGCATGGACAACTCCATCGTGGACCCCACGGCCGAGGCTATTGAAAAGGCCATCAAGCCGAATACCAACATTATCTTCACCGAGTCGCCTACAAACCCTTATCTGCGCGTGCTTGATATCCCGGCTATTGTGAAGGTCGCCAAAGCGAAGAACGTCCTGACCATTATCGATGCCACGCTGGCTACTCCCTATAACATCAAGCCGATCGAGATGGGTGTGGACGTGGTTATCCACTCGGCAACGAAATACCTGGGCGGCCACAACGACCTCATGGCAGGTGTCTGCCTCGGTTCCAACGCCCTTATGACTGACTTGTACAAGATGCAGCGCATGATGGGCGCGACCCCTGGTCCGCTCACCTGCTTCCTGCTCGAGCGGGGTTTAAAGACCTTTGGCATGCGCATGGAGCATCACAACAAGGCAGGCCTCGCTATTGCCCAGATGCTGGAAGCGCATCCGAAGATCGAAAAGGTCTGGTACCCGGCGCTCAAGTCGCATCCTGATCACAAGCTCGGCATGGAGCAGATGAAGGGCTTTGGCAGTGTCATCAGTTTTTTGGTGAAGGGCGGCAACAAGGAGACGCGCCAGTTCATTGATGCCCTCGAACTTTTCCTCATCACGCCGAGCCTTGGCGGCAGCGAGAGCCTGGTCACGCAGATGTGGGCTATGTCTTTCTTCGACTATTCAGAAAAATACCGACAGGATATTGGCATGGTGGACAACCTGGTTCGACTGGCCCTTGGCCTTGAGGATGTCGAAGACCTGATCGCTGATCTTCAGCAGGCCCTCGACAGAATTTGATCCCTGAGGAGGGGTGCAGCACCACCCCTCCTGTTCAGTATCCTAACTCAGAAACCTATAAGATCTGACCTCGTAATAGTCACCTGGCCGGAGACCCGCGGCGCATTTGAGAGATGCCAGACGGTGTACTGTTCCGGGTACAGGCTTTCGGCAGAAAGCCCGTCTACCGGCACAATAACCTTCATGCCCCGTAGTGCAGCTCCGCTTGCCGTGTACAGGACCGCTCCGTGGGCAGCAGTACCGGCCACGATGACAGTCTGTATGTTCCTCTCTTTCAGCAGCTTTTCGAGCTCCGTCCCCAAAAACTTGTCAGGGCCCGAGGTCACTGCAGGTTCGCCGGCCTGAGGAGCAAGCTCAGGTGCGATATCTGTTGGTGAAGCATTGGCAGACAGACTGTAAAGAACTTTGACGCCGCTGGTGCGTGCCCTGTCGAGGAGCTGCTTAATCTTCGGGATAGAGGATATGCAGCGGGGACGGCGCTCTGCATTGCAGGTCTGCTTATTGAAATCAAGGAGGAGCAGGGCGGTAGTCTTTGGGTCAAGATTTACCGGTTTCAGGTCCGGAGCGGATGGCGCCTTTACGGTATTCCATTCATCGGTGATTGTCTGGCCGAACGCTGTGGCATGCAGAACCATTACAGTTATGACAGTTATCAAAATTGTTGATAGAGAGTAATGGATTGACCATATTCCTTTTGTTTTCATAGTTCCCCCTGTGGCGTTAGAATATGTATTATTATTTTCACTATGTATAATAACTCAGCGGTTCAGGATGGTAAAGGGATGTCTTATTTTTATGGGGGAAATATAAGGCACGTGGTAGGGACATACTTTCCAGCCTTAATGAGTTTTAAAGAGGCAGTA
>CAYWRK010000022.1:0-41296 GCA_964461065.1 uncultured Nitrospiraceae bacterium | reverse complement strand
GTAATATAAGGGTACGATTATAGTACAGTCAACCAGAAAAAAACAAGGCCTCGCCAGATTATGTCTTTTTTTCTTTTCAAATCTTGTTCTTTTGCATCCTTTGGCGCATTATCTCAAAAATGATTATCCCTGCAGCAACTGAGGCATTGAGCGAATTAACCTTCCCCCGCATGGGAAGCTTTATAATATAATCACAATGCTCCTTTACGGTTTTGCGCATTCCCTCTGCCTCTGAGCCAACAATCAATGCAATGGGATCTGTAAAATCAATATCCCATACGTCCCTGTCTCCTTCGGCCTCGGCACCGACTATAGTAACCCCTGAATTCTTCATCGAACTGATCGCATGCTTGATGTTCGGGACCATGGATATCACCACATGCTCTGATGCCCCGGCAGATGCCTTTACAGCCTCAGGCGTCAGCGATGCTGACCTATGCGACTGGATCACCACGCCATGAACTCCGCCTGCATCAGCAACTCTCAGGATCGAACCAAAATTTCTCGGATCCTCAACACCGTCAATAATAAGAAAAAGAGGGACCTCTTTCTTTGTCTGAGGAATTTCGATGAGATCATCAAAATCAGCATAAGTCCGTGGCCCTACGGTTGCCGCGATCCCCTGATGCCCCTTATGAAACCGCTCGTCAAAAAACTGAAGGTCAACCTTCTGAACGGCTATACCCCTGACTGACAGTTCCTCCTCAATGGCCACCCTGTCTCTTCTTGAGAAAGCAAGAAAGACTCTGCGGACTTCTCTGGCAGCCCTTACAGCTTCGAGCACAGGATTGAGCCCGCAGATCCATTCGTCACTGGACTTTGACCGATCTCGGTCTGCTCTTTCTCTCTTTGATGAGTTAAACGTAGCTCTCTTTCTGTTCATATCCAGAATGCCCTACAATCAAAAGTGGGATAAAAGAATGGAGAGAGAATGAGGCAATCTGCAAACCTGCTCCCGCGTTAATGAGATAAGCATTTCCTGCCGTCAGATTTATTCATCAGAGAAGCTGCGTATTGATCTTCACCTTCAGCTTCTTTTTCATGCCCTCTATATATGATCTGACTATTTTTTCCTTTGCATCCTTTGTCATGGCATCCCGGATCATCTTCTTTGTCTGCTCATCAGCAGAGATATTATTAAATCCGGCATCAGGGGCAAGCGCGGCAGTTTGTATAAGTCTGCCCATCTTTTGTATGGTCAGCTCTTCCCTCTTGTTCGACTCATAAACACCGGCAGTGAGTCTCGAAAGACGGAGCGTGTTCTGGTAAATCTCACCGTCAAAAGAACCGTTCTTCATGAAAACGGGCTCATTGAGAATAGCCTCTTTTACTTCGCTGTCGCTCACCTTAATCCCGTTCTCTGCAGCACTTATGAGCAGGATGGCCTGCCCTACAAGCGTTTCAATGGACTTGTCCTTCAGGTTCAGCTTCTTCTGCATTTCCTCATCAAACTTGTCCTTATACAAATCGCGGTAAAACTTGTAATAGTTGTCATAGATCCTGCCATAGTCCTGGGCCGATATCTTGTGGTTGCCAACTTCCGCAACGATCTGAGCATTACTTGATTGATCTACTGTGCCCACGCCCCAGAAGAGAAAAGAAAGAATCACAATAAAGAACAGAAAATACAAATATTTGGCATGGTGCCGCATCGCCTTGAGCATCTGATCAATACCTCCGAAAAATAGTCATAATAATATCTGCGATAAATAAGAAGGAATAAGTTCAGCTCAACTCATCAAAGCGGATATCTAAATCCCGCTCAGGGACAATCGTCGAGACAGCATGCTTATACACAAGCTGCTGATTCGCATCTTTAAGGAGAATGACGAAATTGTCAAAGGCCTTGACAACCCCTTTCAGCCGTACTCCATTGGTGAGATAAACGAGTACAGGCAACTTATCCTTTCTTAACTGATTAAGATAATTGTCCTGTAGACTCTGACTTTTTGACGTAGGCATCTCCTGCCTCCCTTTTATTAATAACAGTTATATTTTTTATTACGATAAATTATTCAGAGCTTTTATTCAAGCACTTTAACGACATGTTTCTAAAATACAGTGCCTGTTCCGGGAAGGATATCAGCAGTGGCATGCTTTAATGCCTGAAAGACCTCTCGGCCATTATTCATGCCCGTTACGTCTATCCAGGCAATACCCTCCTCCTTCCTGAACCAGGTAAACTGCCGCTTTGCATATCTCCGTGAGTTCCTCTTGATCAGACGTTCAGCCTCCTGAAGATTTATCTCCTGATTTACATACCGCACGATCTCTTTGTACCCGATGGCCTGTAAGGGTGTTCTGTCAGGGTTCATCTGCATGATACTTTTCACCTCGTCAACAAGCCCTGCACCGAACATTGCATCCACACGCGCGTCAATCATCTGATAGAGCTCTTTTTTCTCCCGGGTTATACCTATTTTAATAAAATCGTATGGCAGGGGCTTTGTGAGGTTTTTCTGAAGAGATGAAAGGGAGCTGCCGCTCTTCATGCATACCTCGATCGCCCTGATAATCCTGCGGATATTATTTTTTTCGGTCTTGTTAGCAGTCTCGGGATCTATCTCGCAGAGATGAGCATAGAGCGACCCCTTTTCCTCTTCTTCCCTTGCAAGCAGCCTGTCTCTGAGTTCAAGGTCTGATGACGGGCCGCTGAATATGCCTCTCGTCATTGCCTTGATGTAAAGCCCTGTTCCTCCAACAATGAGGGGGGTTTTACCGTTCTGGAAAAGCTCCTCAATAATCGGCTCAATATCGCTGATATACCTGCCTGCACTGTACGCCTCTGAAGGCTCAACAACGTTAATCATATGGTGCCTGATGCCGGCTCTTTCCGCCTCTGAGGGCTTTGCAGTGCCAATGTCCATATGACGGTATATCTGCATGGAGTCTGCGCTGATAATTTCGGTGTTCAGTTCTTTGGCAAGGAGAATGGATGCACTCGTTTTGCCCACACCGGTCGGGCCGAGCAGAACAATGATTTTTTTCATTTGCGCTTAAAGAGTCTGCTTAAATCATGGAGCGAATAGAAGATCCTTGTCGGTCTGCCATGAGGACACTGGTCAGGGTTCTCTGTCTTTTCAAGGTCTTCAAGAAGCTTTGCAAGTTCGTCCTGAGAAAGGATCTTCTTGCCGCGTATTGAAGCGTGGCAAGCTATGCGCGCAGCGAGATCATAGCGCAGAGGTCTTGCTGATGCATGCTCATCGAGAAGTCCTGCCGCAATGTCAGAGAGGATACCGGGGATGTCTGCATCTGCGATCTCTGCAGGCACTGCTCTCACAATGACTGTATTGTTGCCAAAGTCATCGACCTCTATCCCTAGGGTCTTTATGATCTCTTTTTGTTCAAGCAGGATCCGGTATTCCTTGCCTGATACCTGAACCTGCCTCGGGAAAAGGAGCTGTCGGGATTCTGTCTCGATGCCTTTGAGCAGTTTTTCGAATAGGACCCTCTCATGGGCTGCATGGTGGTCCAGAAGGGTGAGCCCTCCTTTTCCTGAAACAGCCACAAAGGTATCGCCGAGATAGATATGCGGCAGAGAAGCGCGGTAAGAGAACTCAAGATTTTCGGCTATGCCGAAGCTGCCGAATGAAGGAGTCTGAGCATAGGACAGGCCAGACTCTCCCTGCAATGGTGAAACACCTTCAGCAGCCCCTGGTGGAAGAGCAAACTCCTCTGCATATTCCTTATGCCCTGCTCTTATTGCATCCCGCAGATGGGAGACAATAAACCGATAGATCGTCTCCTTATCCTCAAACCGCACCTCCCGTTTTGTGGGGTGTACATTGAAATCGACCTTTTGGGGATCTATCTGGAGAAAGAGAAAATATATGGGATGCTTATCAGGAGGCAGAATTCCCTCATACGCCTTATAGATCGCATGCGCTACTGACTGGTCCTTTATCGGCCTCCTGTTCAGGAATATATACTGGTGCGATCTGGTTCTTCTGAACTGTGCGCTGTTCGATACAAAGGCATGCATTGCCAAGCCATCAATACTCGAAGAGACCTCTATGAGGCAGCTGAGGAACTCTTCCCCGTAAACCTGCATGATCCTTTCCCTGAGACCTGATGCCCTTGCAAGTCTTATCGTCTCAGCGCTGTCCACAAAAAACGAGAACGCCGTCTCAGGATGAGAAAGCGCCTCTTTCGTAACTATGTCGATGATATGGGAAAGTTCGGTGCTGTCAGCCTTGAGGAACTTCTTCCTGGCAGGGGTATTGAAAAAGAGGTCCTTTATTTCTAATGTGGTGCCTGACACCGCTGCATCCTTAATATCTTTCATTTCTCCGCCCTGAAGTTCAAGAGAGACCCCGACTGTTGAACCCTTCAGCCCGGTGACGAGCCTGAGCCTGGACACAGAAGCGATTGAAGGCAGTGCCTCACCACGGAAGCCCAATGTACTGATATTGAAGAGGTCGTCATATTCCGTTATCTTGCTTGTTGCATGACGCTTGAAGCAGAGGAGCGCATCATCGCGGTCCATGCCGATGCCATTGTCCGAAACCCGCATCAGCCGCTTGCCGCCGCGGCTCACCTCAATCTTTATCTCAGTGCTTTTGGCGTCGAGAGAATTCTCAAGAAGCTCTTTTACTACAGATGCAGGCCGCTCAATAACTTCACCAGCAGAGATTTTATTGCAGAGATCTGTTGGGAGAACTGTTATGCTTGGCATGTGACATTGTACGTATTGGCAGGAGCATTTCGCAAGGGAATCTCTTATGACAACAGCATCTTTCCTGCAGGAGACCGCCTTTTCAAAAGCAGACGGATTTTGTATGCTAAACAAATACACTATGAATAAATCACTGCCCATACAGGAGGCTGTTCTCATGGACATAAAGGCATATGTGCTTGCAAAGGCAAAAGAAGCAAAGGAAGGCGCGCGTTCATTAGGCAGGGCATCTTCAAAACAGAAGAATGCCGCTCTCCTGTCCATGTCTGAGGCACTCAAAAAGCGCTCAAAAGAACTTATAAGGGAGAATGCGAAGGATATCAAATTCGCACAGGAAAAGGGCCTAAGCAAGGCAATGATAGACCGGCTTACCCTGAACAAGAAACGTATCGACGAGATGGCGCAGGGTCTTATTGAGGTTGCTGCGCTCCCTGACCCCGTGGGCGAGATCATCAAAATGTGGCAGAGGCCCAATGGCATGACTGTCGGCAAGATGCGGGTGCCGATCGGCTCGATCGGCATTATTTATGAGTCCAGGCCGAATGTCACTGCTGATGCAACAAGCCTCTGCCTCAAGGCAGGCAATGCAGTCATCCTGCGCGGCGGCTCTGAGGCGATCCATTCGAACAAGGCGATCATAAAGATCCTGAGGGATGTTGCAAAGCAGCATGGCATACATGAAGGCGCGATCACCTTTATTGATCTTGCTGACAGGACAGCGGTCATGGAGATGCTGAAGCTTGAAGGCATCATTGACCTGATCATCCCCCGGGGCGGTGAAGGCCTTATCAGGACCGTGACTGAGAATTCACGCATACCCGTGCTGAAGCATTACAAGGGGATCTGCCATGTCTTTGTTGACAGGGATGCTGACCTTGCGATGGCAGAGGAGATCTGTTTTAACGCAAAGGTCCAGAGGCCAGGCACCTGCAATTCTATGGAGACGATGCTCGTTGACAAGAAGATCGCCAGGGCATTCCTGCCTGCAATGCTCAAGAGATTCAAAAGCGCAGGCGTTGTGATCAAGGGCTGCCCTGAAACAAAAAAACTCGATCCTTCCGTGCAGGCGGCAAAAGATAATGATTATCACATTGAATATCTTGACCTCATGCTCAATGTTAAGGTGGTGAAGGATATTGATGCTGCGATGGATCATATTGCTGCATACAGTTCAGCCCATTCAGACACCATTGTGACGAAAGACTATGCCAAAGGCATGAGGTTCCTGAGAGAGGTCGATTCCTCTGCTGTGCTGATCAATGCCTCGACCCGCCTGAATGATGGTTACCAGTTCGGCCTCGGTGCAGAGATCGGCATATCAACGGACAAGATCCATGCCCGCGGGCCTATGGGGCTTGAAGAATTGACCTGCACAAAATTCATTGTCCTTGGCAATGGCCAGCTGAGGGAATGATCAGAATACCTTGAAACTCGGGATATTAGGCGGGACCTTCAATCCGATCCACTTTGGCCATCTTCGCGCAGCTGAAGAAGCGTTGGAACTGGCCGGTCTTAATCGTGTGATCTTTATCCCTTCAGGCAATCCCCCGCTCAAGACTGAAGGCATTGCACCTGCCCGGCACCGATATGAAATGGTCAGGCTTGCAACAAAGAATAATCCGCGTTTTGATCTCCTTGATCTCGAATGCAGGACCAGGCAGAAGTCCTATACAGTCAATACCCTTGAAAAACTTCGCAATCTCTATTCTGATGACAGCCTTCATTTCATTCTGGGTATCGACGCTTTTCTTGACATACCGAACTGGTACAGGCCTGAACGTCTCCTTAGCCTCTCACATTTTCTGATCCTTTCGCGGCCGGGATGCAGATTCGCTGATCTGTCCGCCTCTCCTAATCTGTCTGTCAGCAAAGAGACTCTCAGAAAACTTGATAGGGGAATCACATCGTCGCAAGCAATAACGCTCAAGAACAAAAACTCGGTCATGCTCCTCAATGTTTCCCCGCTCAATATCTCGTCGACCGATATCAGAACCCGCATAATAGAAGGAAAAAGCCTGAAATACCTGTTGCCAGCAGATGTTGAATCCTATATAATTTCTCATAAACTGTATGCAGACAAAAAACCACGGAACAGGGCTGTAAAGAAAGAATGCCGCTCATAGGAAAAGACCTGGCCCTCAAGGCAGCAAAAGCAGCTCTCCAGAAAAAAGCTCAGGATCTCGTCATCCTTGAACTTATCGGTCTCACGGTCATTGCTGATTATTTTGTGATCTGTTCCGGAGAAAGCACAACCCAGGTCAAGGCTATCGCTGATTTCGTGGAGCGTGAACTCCTGCTGCTGGGCATCAAGCCGATCGGCAAAGAAGGCGTCAACTACGGCCATTGGGCCCTGCTCGATTACGGGGACGTGATCATACATGTATTCGAAGAGGAGACACGTGAATACTACAGTCTCGAAAAACTCTGGATGGATGCAAAGACCATAGAATTCCATGAAGATCAATCTGATATGGGTCGGAAAGACAAAAGAGCCGTTCATTCATGAGGGGCTGCAGAAATACCTGAAGCTCCTGAAGCCCTATGCAGATGTTGTGATAACTGAGATAAGGGAAGAAAAGGTAAAGGACATCAGCAGAATGTTAGGCAAGGAAAGCGAACGCATACAGGTCCTCAAGACCCCCTACATACTGCTCGATGAATTGGGAGAGACCTATGACTCTGTCGGGTTTGCCCGGTTTATCGAAAAACAGGGATCTTCAGCGACCTTTCTCCTGGGCGGCGCATACGGCGTTTCAGGGGATGTGAAGGCAAAGGCAATAAAGAAGATCCGCCTTTCGTCCATGACCTTAACTCATGAGATGTCTCGACTCGTCTTATTAGAGCAGCTTTACCGCTCCTTTACCATTCTGCAGAAAAGAGGTTATCATCACTGATGGGTAAATTATCGATCTTCTTATTCGTTCTTTTCCTTTTTGCGCTTTCCGTCTTCTCGATCTTTAACCAGGGAACAGTTTCGATCATAGTCCCCTTTGGTCAGATCTACGAAGTGCAGAAATTCGCCCTGATACTCCTCTCTATTGCAGTTGGCGTTTTTATCGCTTTTATCTTTTTCACCATCAGGGACACGAAGAAGTTCATTGACAACTGGCAATACCAGAAAAAACAGAAACAGGAGATAAAAGTGCAGGAGCTCTATTCCCGTGCACTGAACTCCCTTCTTGCGAAAAATGAAGACGCTGCAAAAGAAGCGCTTGAGGGTATTCTTAAGGAAGAGCCTGACCATATTGATGCCCTGCTCCGTCTCGGCGACATTGCGGCAGCAGGCGAAGATTTTCTGAAGGCTAACACCCATTATCAGCGCGCTCGGGAGCTGGAACCAAAAAGGATCGAGACCCTTTTTGCGCTCGACAGCCTTCTGGAAAAATCAGGCAGATGGTCTGAGGCATTGCGGTATCTTGACGAAATACTCGACATTGACGATGCGAATCTGACAGCCATGTACAGAAAGCGAGAGATCCTTGAAAAGCAGGCGCGGTGGGATGATGTTGTCTCCCTTCAGAAGGCGATTCTCAAACGCGAACACTCTGAAAAAGATAAGAAGCGCGAACATGAAAATCTTATCGGCTATGAATATGAATATGGCCGCCACAGTCTTGAAAACAGCCAACTCGAAAAGGCGAAGAAAGCATTCAGAAACATCATGAGAACGAAAAATGACTTTGTGCCCGCAATCCTCGGCCTTGCTGAGGTGCTGCTTCAGGAGGGCGAGAGCGAAGAGGCAATCAATATGCTCGAAAATGCCTTTGCCGCTACTGAGTCAAAGATCCTGCTTGCCCGGCTTGAGGATCTGCTCATCAGCATCAGTGAACCGTCTCGCTTGATCCGCATATACAGAAGCGGCATATCCCGCAACCCCAATGATCCGGTCACCAAGTTCTTTTTAGGCAAGCTCTTCCACCGGCTTGAAATGATCGACGACTCCTTTGACACGCTTTCCGGTATTGATACAGGCGGCGCTTCATACCCTGAACTCCATCTACTCATGGGCAATCTTTATATGAGGAAGAGGCAGCTTGAAAAAGCTGTCCAGGAATTCAAAAAAGCCGCTGACATCAAGACCGCGTTCCGGCTTCCCTATTGCTGCAACCATTGCGGATACCGCGCTGATGACTGGTCAGGACGCTGTCCGGACTGCAGGAACTGGTCCACCTATCAGTTCAACCTTGACGGCACCTGCAAAAGATAAGTAAGTGTCAGCAGCGATTAAGGCCTGCATGAAAAACATCCCGCTCAATAAACTCGTATCTTTCCTGAACAGTGAGCTGAAACTTTCCGAGTTCCCAAAAGACGAAAGTGCTAACGGCCTCCAGGTCGAAGGCTCTGCAATAGTCCATAAGATCGGTCTGGCAGTCGATGCCTGCGATCATGTCTTTCAAACAGCTGCGGACAAAAAGATCGACCTTCTCATTGTCCACCATGGTCTTGTATGGGGAGGCATACGTTCCGTCAGCGGCGTCATGAAGAAAAGGATAAAGGCGCTCCTTGATGCAGACATCTCGCTCTATGCCTGCCACCTTCCCCTTGACTGGCATCCTGAGTACGGCAACAATGCGCAGCTTCTCAAGGTCCTTGCGCTCAAAAGAATGGGGGAGTTCGGCGAATACCACGGAAAAACGATCGGGTATTGGGGCAGCCTAACAAAGGAACTTTCCCTGAAAGATTTTATTGGCAGGGTGGACAAGACATTGAACACGAGATCAACGGCACTAAGCTTCGGCAAGAAAGTAAAGAAGGTCGGCATTGTGTCCGGCGGAGGCTGGTCAGCGATCTACGATGCGGAAAAGACCGGAATCGACACCCTCCTTGTTGGCGAACCGTCACACAGCGCTTATACCCTTGCCGAAGAGATGAAGCTGAACGTTGTCTTTGCAGGCCACTATGCTACAGAGACAGTCGGAGTGAAGGCTGTCGGCAGCATGCTCACAAAGAGATTCGGCATTGCAACAGAGTTCATCGACCACCCGACAGGGCTGTAGATGAAACTTCTCATGTTCTATACAAAGGAATGGTGGTACAAAACCGCTTCAAAGACACTTGAGACCGCGCCTGATATCGAGATAGAAGAATCCATGACTGATGCTGTTGTCTTCTTCTTTCACGCCGAGGCAGTGGATGAAGAAAAATATGGCAGTGTCTGCGAAAAGTTCGTAAAGAACGTTAAGTGGCTTGCCGGAAAATTCAGCACTAAGAATGTCGTGCTCCATTCCTTCAACCACCTTTCCTCAAGCAAATCTTCGCCTGAGTTTGCCAAACGTCTGCTTGATGACGTGATCATAAAGCTCGAACGCACAGGGCACACTGTCATGCAGACCCCTTTCGGTTACTTTAATGAGTTCAAGATGCATGTTGCCGGCGATTCCCTCGCAAAAGTCTTCAAAGAATTTTAATGTCTCAATACATTGTTCGTTCTGCAGCCATCAAGCCTGACCTCACCGGGCGCTGGGAGGGGCCTGCATGGGACCAGGCAGATACATTGGAGCTTCTCCATTTCCGGCTTGAGGGGAGCGATCACAGACCAAAGACAGCGGCACGCCTGTTCCATGATCAGGCAGGCATCTTCGGTATCCTCAGAGTCGAAGACCGTTATGTGAGAAGCATGCATACTGAATACCTGTCACCTGTACACAAAGACAGCTGTGTTGAGTTCTTTATTAAGCCAAAGCAGGACAAAGGATATTTCAACTTTGAATTTAATTGCGGCGGCGCCCTATTCTGCAGCTATATTGTTGATCCGACACGAACACCTGAAGGCTTTCTCGATTTCGTGAAACTTCCGGAAGCGGACGGGAAGCAGGTTCTCGTATATCATTCGATGCCCGACATTGTTCAGCCTGAGATTACAGCGCCCGTAACATGGTTCCTTGAGTTTTTTATCCCTTTCAGCCTGCTCGAACAATATGTCGGAACAATTGGCCATGTTGCAGGTCAGTCCTGGCAAGCCAATTTCTACAAATGCGGAGACGAAACCTCTCATCCTCACTGGGCCTCATGGACGCCTCTGCCGGAAAAGAATTTCCATCTACCGGAATGCTTTGGAACGCTCTCTTTCGAGTAGCCAGCATCAAAGAAAATCATGTCCGGCATTGATGTTTGCATTAACTACGAAACGTCAACAGCGAACCTTCCTCTGTCTCACCGCTTCGTATAAACATATCGCTGCAGATGTGGCGACGTTAAGGCTTTCTGCCTTGCCGAAGATGGGGATGTTAAGAAAAAGATCAGCAGCTTTTCGAAGGTGATCGCTAATACCATGGGCTTCGTTGCCAAAGGCGATCGCAATGCCATTACTGAGGTCAGCATCGAAGACAGTCTTTCCTGAATCGACAGCAGTGACTGCAAGCTGGACCTTCTTCTTGCTTAACCAGTCGACAAGCGCATCTGGCTCTGCGTACAGCAGCGGAATATTGAAAAGACTCCCGGCAGTTGCCCTGATCACCTTCGGCATAAAGGCATCACAGGTGCCGGGAAGGAGCATGACCGCATCAGCGCCTGCCGCATCTGCTGTCCTGATAATAGTCCCGAGATTGCCAGGGTCCTGTATAGCATCGAGGACAACAAGAAAAGGCTTTGTCTTCAAAGACAGCGTATCGAGAGTGCCCATCTCATACCCGGCAACAGCCACAATACCCTGCGGCGTCTCGGTATCCGTGATCTTTCTCAGGACCTGCTCAGAAACTTCAAAGACAGTTCCCGTGATCTTCTCAAGAATGGCCTGATGTTCTTTGGCATTAATGAATTCTTCGGTCGCAAATGTCTCTTTGATCTGAACCCCTGCGTTAAGCGCCATCTCCATAAGATGCGGCCCTTCGATCAGAAATGCAGCGTGCCTGAATTTTGCACGCGTCTCCCTGATCTGGATGATATCCCTGATATGCTTGTTTGCACTGCTGGTGATCTTCATGTATCTCATTTCCCAATAACTCTACCAGAATGTCCTGATCATGTCATCAGGAGCGGTTGTCTCCCTATACAGGGTCCGTGGTATTGTTGATATACGGGAAATATGGAACACAAACACGAAGAAGAGCACGAAAAACTGGTCAAGACCTCTGTCTATCTTGAAGAAGAGGTGCCTGAGGCACTCGAAGAAGCCGCAGCTGAACTTGCCAAAGATACCGGAAGAAAATGGTCAAAAGGCGGTGTCATTCGGCTCGCCTTAAACGATTTTTTTACCCGAAGAGGAAAGATGTTATGAAGCTTCAGGGCTTTGTCGATCTCCATACCCATGGAATCGGCAGATACGATACGCGAACAGACAAGGCTGAAGACATCCTGAAACTGGCAAGGGCCCATGCAAAGGCAGGGACGATCGCCATTCTTCCTACTATCTATTCAGGTCCTATTGATGAGATGAGAATAACTCTGAAGGCTGTGAGCAAGGCGATGGAGATGCAGGAAAAGGCCGAGAGCAGGAGATCCGGCGCAGAGATATTAGGCGTGAACCTTGAAGGGCCGTTTCTGAATCCTGTCAAGTGCGGTGCTCTGGCAAAGGACGCCTTCCTAAAGCCGACTATTACCGCACTCAAAAAACTGATAGCGGATTACGAAGATATCGTCAGGATCATTACGATAGCACCTGAACTACCCGGTGCGCTCAAGGTGATAGAGAAATGTGCGAACATCGGGCTCAAGGTCAATATGGGGCATTCTGACGCTACGCTCAAACAGGCGCTTGACGGCAAGAAGGCAGGCGCAACCGGCATCACCCACATCTTTAATGCCATGCGGCCGTTTCATCACAGGGAGCCTGGTCTTGCAGGATTAGGCCTCACGGATCCAGAACTGTACGTTGAAGTGATCGCAGACGGGGTTCACCTGCATGCGCAAACCCTTCAGTTAATCTTCAGCTGCAAGCGTTCTGACAGGATCATTATTGTCT
The DNA here is from genome assembly GCA_964461065.1 of uncultured Nitrospiraceae bacterium. Taxonomy (GTDB): domain Bacteria; phylum Nitrospirota; class Thermodesulfovibrionia; order Thermodesulfovibrionales; family UBA6898; genus UBA6898. Next base: position 28,721 of record CAYWRK010000022.1, on the reverse strand, counting down.
CGGATTCTGTAATAGGCCAGAAAACTGCTGAAGGAGTTGTTTATGACAAAGGCGTGCTTGCTGGCAGCGGGCTCACGGTCAGCGGGGCAGTGAAGAGGCTTCAGCTTATCAGCATACCTGACGCCTTGATCGCCAGGGCGTCAAGAGCCAATCCCCTTCGCTATCTCGGCATGAAGAATTCAGCCTGCTGCAGATGACCTTCTTTTCCTGAATATCTTGATCCCTGGGAAGGGTTGTTCAAATTCCTGCCTCACACTTTCGGGCATGGTCTCAGCTTCTCCGATCACGAGATAGCCCCTGTCATACAGGATATCCCCCATTGCCCTGACCATCTCCTCCTGCATCTCCCGGTTCAGATAGATCAGTACATTTCTGCAGAGTATGAGATTGTAGCTTCCGAGTTCAGCACTTTTATGAAGCAGCATGCTCATAATATTGTCGTTCGTGAACCGGACCATGGACTTGATCTCATCTTTTAGGGCATAACGTTCATTGCCAAGGCATGTTCCGAACTGATGCGGCAGCTTCTTAAAGTATGCGTCAAGGTATTTCCTTTTTGTCTCGAAAAGCTCTTCGTCCGAATACTCACCTTTTTTTGCCTTTTCGACTGCATCAGGGTCAACATCAGTCCCCTGAATATGACAGGCAAATGAGAGGCTCTCCTGCAGCTGATATTCATGTGCTATCATGGCAACCGAATAGGGTTCCTCACCGTCGGCGCAGCCCAGACTCCATGCCTTCAGAAAACCGAACTCAACTATCAGTTCAGGTAATACCCTTGATGAGAGCAGTTCGAAAACAACAGGATTTCTGAAAAAATTGCTCACCTTGATAGTCAGCGTCCTGACCAGAACCTGAAGTTCGTCAGGATTTGCCTTGAGAAAAGAGAGGTATTTTCTGCAGTCTTTGCTTTTCGTCTCCTGTAGCCTCAGCTCAAGTTTTCGGGACACTGTTGCCTGGCGATAAAGCGAAAAATCAATACCTCGCATTGCGTGGATATAATCGAGAAGCTGTTTCAGATGTTTGTCATTTTCACTGTTCTTTGTGGCAAGTATTTTCATTGCTAATCATTATACTATCTTTTGACTGTGTGATATAATCCGGTCATGAAAGCACTGATAAATGCATTCCTTTATACATTTTTGGCTGTTCTGCTTATGCTTACTGCGCGCAGGGAGGGTTTTGCGATGGTAAAGAATATCCATTGGCTCGGTCATGATACCTTTAAAATCACCGGGGAAAAAGTCATTTACACTGATCCATTTAAGGTAAAGAAGGCAGATGTAGCTGATATTATCCTGATCACTCACGAGCACCGTGACCATTGCTCGCCTGACGATATAAGGAAAGTCCAGGGGCCCAATACAGTGATCGTTACGCCTGCTGACTGTGCTTCGAAGTTGAAGGGTAACATCAAAATCGTCAAGCGGGGAGATACGATTGATGTTTCAGGCATCAGGATTGAGGTCGTACCCTCATACAATACCAACAAGCAGTTCCATACAAAAGACAGGGGCTGGGTCGGCTATATATTTACCGTATCCGGAGAGCGCATATACCTTGCAGGCGACACTGACTACATCCCTGAGATGGCGAGCTTCAGGGTTGACATTGCCCTGCTCCCTGTATCGGGAACGTACGTCATGACAGCTGAAGAGGCAGTGCTTGCAGCTCTTGCGATCAAACCCAAAATAGCAATCCCCATGCATTACGGCTCCATTGTGGGAACCGTAGAGGATGCAAGGAAGTTTGCCGAACAGCTGAAGGGTAAAATTGTTGTCGATATCCTCCCTGAAGAATAGCGTGGAAACTAATATTTCGCTGATTCCTTTTAGCCCTGATGCCAGAAACTATCCTTAGCCTGCTTACTGATGCTCATGACATCATTTCCGGTCAGGAGATCAGCAGACGCCTCGGTATATCCCGGGCTGCAGTATGGAAAAAGATACTTGCGCTCAGGAATAAAGGATATGTGATCGAAGCTCTGCCGTCAAAAGGCTATTGCCTCAAAACCGCTCCGGACCTTGCCCAGGAATATCTGCTCTTAAAGATCAAGGGCAATCTCTGGAAGGATGTCATTGTCCACGATTCAGTTGAGTCAACCAATGATCTTGCCATGTCGCTTGCAACAAAAGGAGAAATTGCGCCTGGGACAGTTTTTGTTGCAGACCACCAGACAAGAGGCAAGGGCAGGCTCGGCAGGATCTGGGAATCTCCGGCAGGCAATAACATCTATTTAAGTCTGATAATCAGGCCTGAGCTTGAGCCTAAGGATACAACCATGCTTACCATCCTTGCCGCAGTTGCAGGAGCCTTGGCGCTACAGAGATCATGTGATCTCCCCGTATCGATCAAATGGCCCAATGATCTTGTCATCTCTCATAAAAAGCTGGGGGGGATATTGACCGAAGTTCGCGCTGACCCTGACAGAGTTTCGGTCGCTGCCATAGGAATGGGTATTAATGTGAATATGGATCATAGCAGCCTGCCTGGAGCGATTAAAAATATAGCAACCTCAGTGCGGATAGAAACTGGAAAAAATTATGAAAGAAACAAAATAATCATTCAACTGCTGAGAGAGTTTGAAGAGTGGTACACCATTCTGAAAGAAGAGGGGAAAAGACCGCTTCTTGAAGCATGGAGAAGAAACTCATCCACCTTGGGCAGAAAAATAAATGTTATTATGAGAGACATCACTTGGTCAGGTATTGCGGAAGATATCGATGATAATGGAATGCTCATGCTGAAAATGCGGTCAGGAGAACGCAAAACGATAAGCTCTGGAGATATTTCATTTCTTTCTTAGCTCAGGTATATATATGCATATAAATCAGGAACGTTCAATATAAAATAACAATTATTATGCTTATTGCAACAGATATCGGCAACTCATCAATAACTATAGGTTATTTTCTGGATACCGGCCTCGTTGTGCAGCGAATATCGACCAATCCGCTTCAGAGAGCGAAGGAATACCGACTTCTGATGCGATCCTTTATGGACGAAAAAAATATAGCAAAATCAGCATGTAGCGGTATAATATCATCAGTGGTTCCGGGCCACACCAATGTTTTTAAAGAAGCCTTGGAAGGGCTGCCAGAAGAAGGAGGGGCTGATTTCCTTGTTGTTGACTTCACTATGCCGGGAATGAGGTTCCAAATACCTTTCCCTGAACAACTCGGCACAGACAGGATAGTAAATGCTGTAGCAGCTTTTTCTGTTTTCAGAAGGCCGGTTGCAGTGATAGATCTTGGGTCAGCAACCACAATTACGGTTGTGGACTGTCAGGGCGACTATATCGGAGGCTCGATTATGCCGGGAATTGGCCTTATGAATGAATCCCTCGGCACAATGACAGCAAAGCTCAATATGATTGAGCTTCAAGAGCCTGAATCCGCTCTTGGAAGGGACACGACAGGCTGCATACTGACCGGACTGCTCATCGGCACAGCCGGTGCGGTTGAACGGATCATTGAAGAGATAGAAACTGAAACAGGACTGACATTTAATACGATCCTCACGGGAGGGTACAGTTTTCTGATCGGAAATTTCATCAGAAGACCGTATTTGCTCAGATCGGATTTGACCTTAGAGGGATTAAAGATACTCTATGAAAAAAACAGAGCTCAATGAACTAAGAAAAGATCCCCTGCTGGGGAGATGGATAGCTGTTCTCAGTGAGTCTGCACCTCCCTCTGAATATTGGCAGGAACTTTCTCCTGCGAGTCCCCATGAAGAAAGCTGCATGCTCTGTGCCGGCCGGGAGAGCGAAACAAGCGGAGAGATTATGCGCGTCCGGAACACATCTTCGACAAGCGCCTCACATGCCTGGTGGACAAGGGTTATCCCGAACTTCAACCCTGTCTTCAAGGTCGAGGGAGACCTGGCCAGAAGAGGCGAGGGCATGTATGACAAGATGAACAGCATTGGGGCAAATGAGGTTATCGTTGAATCGCCTCATCATAATGTTCAGCCTGAGGACATGGGCCTTGAACAGATGACACGCGTTATTCAGACCTACAGGGACCGCATATCAGATCTTGAAAAAGATTCCCGCCTGAGATACACCCTAATCTATAAGAACCATGGAATATCATCTGGTAGCCATCTTGGTCATCCTGTTTCTCACCTGGCCTCTACTCCCGTAATACCCAAGAGAGTCAAAGAAGAGCTTGATGGCGCTAAACAGTATTTTGCCTATAAGGAACGGTGCATCTTCTGTGACGTCATGCGCGAAGAACTCAGAGTCGGCACCAGAGTCATTCTCGAGTCACGGCACTATGCGGCATTCTGCCCCTATGCATCGAAATTCCCCTTTGAGACCTGGATACTGCCGAAAAGACATAACTGCGCATTCCAGGACACCCGACCAGACGAACTTGAGGACCTTGCTCTCATCCTCTCTTCTGTACTGAAGAAACTGAGGGCACTTTTCCCGAATCTTTCGTATAATTACTTCATACATTCAGCACCAAACAGGGTTCCCCGAAAAGACCATTGGCATACCCTTGGGGAAGACTTTCACTGGCACCTTGAGATCATGCCGCGGTTCCTCAGAACAAGCGGATTTGAATGGGGTTCAGGTTTTTACATTCTGCCCACATCGCCTGAAAATGCAGCTAAATACCTAAGGGAGGTTTAACATGAAATTTAACACAATCCTTTTCGCAACTGACTTTTCGGAAGGCTCAAAGAACGCCCTGCCGTATGCAGTGGATCTTGCAAAACGCTACGACGCAAAACTCTTCTTTATGCATGTCATTTATGACGTTGCCAAGACAACTGGATGGTATGTCCCACACATTTCTGTTGAAGAAATGTATAAAGACCTTGAAAAAGGTGCGAAAACAGAGCTTGAAAAAACCTTTATCGAGGAAATGAGAGGGTTCAAGGATATTGAACATATTGTCGTTAAGGGCATCCCCTATGAGGAGATTACCAAGTTCGCTGAAATGAAAAAAATTGACCTTGTTGTCTTGGCCACTCACGGCAGAACTGGCCTTGACAGGCTTCTTTTTGGCAGCACCGCAGAGCAGGTTGTGCGCTATGCGCCATGTCCTGTTCTGTCGGTGCGTCTGCCGAAACATCAGAGATGAGAGTCTATTTATCAGAGAATGCATTCATAGATCTGTTACTGAGTTCGGCAGAGGTTTACAAAAAAGAGTGTCTGGGTTTTCTGCTCGGCTATAAACTGAAAGATCGTTTTGTCATAGAACACGCATATAGCCTGCAGACAGCCGACAGAAAACCTAAAGGCGTCGTATCCCTTGACCGAAGCCACAAACAGATCCTTCCTATTCTCGAGAAACTGGAGCGACTCCAGATCGTAGGCGATTTTCACTCCCATACTGAGTTCGGCCCTCTAAAGGGACTGCCACGTCCGAGTGAAGAAGATGTAAACGGTATGAGCCCTGACCATGTGTATTTCATCATTGCTATCAATGACAACCGAAAGACCGTTGTATGGTCAGAAAATAGAGATGGAACAGTTTCCGGCACGGTAGGAAGCTTCTTCTTCAAAATCGCGGCCTACTACCTTGCCGAGCCCTCACTGCTCAGAAAAGTGAAGATTCACTGTCCGTTCCCTCCCGGGTTTTGATAAGCACTATTCTCTTTAGTATTTCTTTCTTAAAGCAGCTTTGAAATTTGTATCATGAGGGTTATACTACGTTCGATATATTCATCAGGAAAGAGAACCATTGACTATAAAAAGGTTTCTGCTCATCTCCATCGTTTTCCACACGATGGTGTTCGCCGGCATTTATTGTTTACCCGAACCACAGAAAAAAAAAGCTCGCGAAATTTTCACTCAACTCGTCACGCCTGAGCAGGCAAGAGTTCCAGGAAAGACACCTCCCCCGATCAAGCCGATTCCGGCACTGCCTATTCCAACGGTTCCCAAGTCTATGAGATTGCTGCCGCCTGCTACCAAGATGTCACCTAACATTGCACCCTCGCCTGATAAGCCTGTCGTTCTGGGAGAAGGGCAAGATGAGGGCAAACCACTCCCGGAAGGTGCCTCACCAAAGCCGGGGGTAAGCGAAGGCCGTGGCGATGAGAGCACAGAAAATATCTCGTTAAAGCCGGGGTATCTAAAAAGCGGCAAGCAGCCAGGCAGGCGGGAGTCAACAACCCGGGAAAAACTTTTTGACCGGGCTGTTATAGGAGATACAGCGCTTAAGGGTGAAGGTGGAAAGAAGAAAAAAGATACGCTCAGCTTTGACTCGAAGGATTACCGGTATGCAGGGTATATGCGAAAGCTGAAGGAAAAGATCGAAAGCATCTGGGAGTATCCGCCTGAAGCGGGGAAAAAAGGACTCTATGGAGACCTCAAAATCAGCTTCACGATCAAGAAGGATGGGAAACTCGGGGCAGTGGAACTGGTAAGGACCTCAGGTTATAAAATGCTTGATGATGCCGCTCTTAAGGCCCTCAAAGACGGAGAGCCTTATTGGCCCATTCCCGATGACTGGGGAATGGATTCCTATACAATCAACGGCCATTTCTTCTATACGATCTATGGATATGGCATCAGATAGGTTTTCATTATCATATGGAATGCGGAAGGCAATATTAGTAAAATAGAACCATGAAAAGAGAAAATATTGCTGCTTTTTTTGTTAGCTTAATCTTTGTTGCTTCGTCTTTTGCCCTGCCGGTCAATGAGTACGTGCTCGACAACGGCCTGAAGGTCCTGATCCTTGAGGACCACAAAGCGCCGACAGCCACATTCCAGGTCTGGTACAGAGTAGGCTCTCGCAATGAGAAGACCGGCAAGACCGGCCTGAGCCACCTGCTCGAGCATATGATGTTCAAGGGAACAAAGAATCACGGCCCCAAAACGTTTGCCCAGACCATTCAGAGGGCAGGCGGCACTGACAATGCGTTCACATCAAAGGACTATACTGGGTATTTCGAACTTCTTGCCTCTGACCGTATCAGCCTGCCGATCGAGCTTGAAGCAGACCGCATGCAGAACCTTATCCTGACAAAAGAGTCCGTGCTTTCAGAACGCGCTGTGGTCATGGAAGAGCGTAGAATGCGCTATGAGGATGATCCTCAGAACTATGTAATGGAAGAGGTCTTTGCTGCTGCGTTCAAGAACCATTCATATCGCTGGCCTGTTATAGGCTGGATGTCTGACCTGAAGACGCTCAATCCCGATGATCTTATCAATCATTATAGAACGTATTATGCACCGAACAATGCGGTGATCATCGTTGTCGGCGACGTGAACCAGACTGAGATCATGAAAAAGATTCGGACAGCATTCGGCGGTATCCAGGCAGTACCATCCATTCCGGAAGTTACCGTCGAAGAGGACGAGCAGAAAGGGGAGCGCAGGATCTATGTAAAAAAAGAGGCTGAACTCCCTTATGTCCTTTCGGTGTACAAGGTACCGAGCATTACCCATGAGGATGGATTTGCCCTTGATGTGTTAGGCAGCATTCTTTCTGACGGGAAAAGCTCCAGGCTTTATCGCTCTCTTGTTTATGAGAAACAGATAGCCATCTCCGCATGGGCCGGTTACGAGGGCCTTTATAAGGATCCCTTCCTCTTCTTCTCCGGAGCAACTGCAGGACAGGGGAAAAAGATAGAGGACGTTGAAAAGGCCATGCTCGACGAAATTGAAAAGATCAAGAACGAGCTGCCTTCAGCTCAGGAGGTTCAGAGGGCAAAAAATCAGGTCGAAGCTTCATTCATCATGCAGCAGGATTCGATATACATGCAGGCTCGAACAATCGGCTCATTCGAGATGACCGTGGGCTGGAAGTTTATTGACAAATATCTTGAAGGTATCCGCAAAGTGTCGCCTGAAGATGTAAGCCGCGTGGCAAAAAAATATCTTATTGATGAAGGCAAAACAACCGGCATCCTGATCCCTCTTGCAAAGGGAGTTGCGCAATGAAAAAGATCGTCAAACACTTGATTATCATTCTATTTACAGTGTTTATTGCATCACAGGCATCCGGCAGCCCTTTGGCAGAAAGGGAGCTCCTGTCAAATAACATGGTGCTCCTCCATGCTGAGCGAAAGGCACTGCCGATTGTAACCGTCGTCATGGCAGTCAGGGCAGGAAGCGTTGTTGAGCCTTCAAGCAAGGCAGGGCTGGCATACCTGACAGCAACACTCCTGAATGAAGGCACAAAAAAGAGAACATCCCGCGAGATCAGCGAAGCAATTGAATTTGTCGGCGGCTCACTTAGCGCATCAGCAGGGGCTGACTATACCACAATCTCTCTTTCTCTCTTAAAGAAAGACATTGACCTCGGATTTGATCTCCTCTCTGACATCCTGATGAACCCTGCCTTCAATGAAGATGAGATCAAAAGAAAGAAAAGGATCACCAGAAACTGGCTCATTCAGCAGAACGAGGAGCCGGGCGTTGTTGCCTCCATCGCTTTTTCGAAGACCGTATTCGGGGAACATCCCTATGCAAGGCAGGTGCAGGGAACTATTGAATCGCTTGACCTTATTGCCCGGCAGGATATTATTGAGTTCCACAATGCCTTCTTTGCACCGAACAACACGATCATGTCTGTTGTGGGCGACATCAGCCGCGATGAATTAAAGGCTCTCCTGAACAAACATCTGGGGCAGTGGAAGCAGAAAAATATTTCTTCAGCGCCGCTCCCCAGCATCAGCGCAAAGAATAATCCAACTGTTATCAAAGTGAACAAAGATCTCACCCAGGCAAACATCATCCTTGGACATCTGGGCATCAGCCGTGACAATCCCGATTACTATGCACTATCGGTTATGAATTATATCCTCGGTGGCGGGGGATTTGCATCGCGCCTCATGGACAGTATCCGTGATAACAAAGGACTTGCTTATGACGTGCACAGCTACTTTTCCGCAAGCAAATTCAGCGGCAGTTTTCAGGCAGGCCTCCAGACAAAAAATGAGTCTGCAAATGCTGCTATCGACGAAGTTCTCAGGGAAATAGAGCGCATAAGAACAGAATCAGTAAGCGACAAGGAGCTTCAGTACGCAAAATCGTACCTTACCGGAAGTTTCCCTCTGCGCATTGACTCCAACAGTAAAATAGCGGGTTTTGCTCTTGCTGTAGAGTTTAACAACTTGGGGCTGGACTATGTTGATAAATATCCTTCCATAATCAATGCTATTACACAAGAGGATATATTGAGGGTGGCCAGGAAATATCTTGATACAAAAAATTATATCCTCGTTGTTGTAGGCAACCTCGAAAAGACAAAGCTGAAATACTGAAGGAGCTGAAACCATGAAGAAACAGGACATTATAGCTCTCCTGAATCAGGACTTGACCGGCGAGATCGAGGCTATCCTCATCTATATGCGAAACAGCTTTGTAACGCCTCAGTGCAGACCAAGCAGAGAAATGGAAGAGATCGCAAAGGACGAGATGCGGCATGCTGAAAAACTTTCCGAACTGATCGTTAATCTTGGCGGCGTGCCGTCGATGGAGCACCGCGAGTTGAGCTTCGGGAAAGGCGGACCAAAAGGTTATCTCAAGAGACTTATCGAACTTGAGAAAGAGGCCATTGCCATGTACAAGGAACATATTGCTCTCATTCCTGACGAAAAGATAAAGAAGCTTCTTACCCATATCCTGCATGAGGAGGAAGGACACCTCAACGAGTTCGCTGAACAACTAAGTAACCTCTGAAGGCAAGAATCGAATCTTTCAAAACAGAACGCCAAACAAGAAGCCAATAAAGGTCCCTTCTTACTGGTGTTCATCTGCATTGGCAATAGTAGTCAAAGGGCTCAATTGACGATTACAAAAGGATGCGAATTCCTTCTGGTGGAACCCGCCCACATTGACATTTCCAATCCCGGTCATCATGCTCCTGGTCATGGTATAAACTATTTTCAGCGCCAGGTCACCTGAAACTATTATTATCCTTGTTTCCTTCGCTCAGTCACCGTCTCCCCACCGATACCCCAGTTATCCGAATCCACTTCTTCGATGATTACAACAGTGGTCGCCTGATTCTTTCCCATAACATCTCTCAGCAGGTTTGTTACACCGCTTATGAGCTCGGCCTTTTTCTCTGCTGTAGCACCATCTTTGGTAATCTTGATATTTACAAATGGCATGGTGCCTCCTTTTTCTATGCTGACATTGCCTTGAGTTGCTGCTGCTTCAGCTCCCTGCGCATCTCCTCTTTTCTGTCCCTCATCACAAAGGCAATAGCCGTACCGAACAGGAGGAGCGTGCCGGCAACAAGAAAAGATGAGCGGTAGTTGCCTGTGCCTGCTACCAGATATTGCGATAATTTACTCAGCACAAAACCGCCAATACCCCAAGCAGTGAAAAGGATGCCGTAATTTACACCAAAATTCTTCATGCCCCAGAGATCTTTTGCATAGGATGGGAAAAGCGCAAGATTTGCACCGTAATTGAAGCCGATGAAGGTTGCCAGCAGGACGATTTGAAGGGCATTGGAAGCGCCCTTTGATGTTATCAGCACTGAAGCGAACATCAGGATGGACTGAAAGGCAAACATGATCAGCAGCGTTGTCTTCCTCCCCAGTTTATCAGAAAGAATGCCGGCTGCTATTCTGCCCGCCGCATTTCCGACTGCCAGAATGGCAACTGCAAGAAAGGCCTTTGTGCCCATACTGGTCTTTGCCATGCCTGCCATGCTGCCGATTACCATGAGGCCTGCACCTGCCCCAATAAAATAGAGAAGCCAGAGCATCCAGAAGATCGGCCGCTTAATCATCTCAAAGGGAGAGAGGTTCTCATCAGGAAATGAGGCCCGGGCAGGGCCTGTAGCAGCAGAACGGCGATCAACAGCCCCTTCTGGCACATACCCGGCTGGAGGATTGACCAGAAATATGGAGAAGAAGCTGACAACGATAGCAAATGAGGTACCGTAAAAGAGCATGGCCTTCTGGATCCCAAAGCTGCCAAGCAGATATTGAGAAAGAGGAGCAATATACACAGATGCGAGCCCGAAACCTGCCACAACGATGCCTGCTATTTTACCGCTCTTGTTCGGCGGGAACCATTTCAGCGCAGCTGGCGTTGCCGAAGAATAGCCGAAAGCTATGCCTGTGCCTGCAAGAACGCCAAACCCCAATACCCAACCCATGTAACTGGTAGTCTGAGATGCCCAAAGAAAGCCGAGGCCGACCAGAATGCCGCCTGCCGCAGCAGTCTTGCGCGGTCCGATTATATCCTGGCATTTTCCTGCAGCAATCATAGCAAAAGCAAAGACCAGACAGCAGACAGCATAGGGATCATTGAGCGACGCCATGTCCCAGGCAAAAGCATTCTGTCCGCCTTTTTCGATGGACTGCTTGATCGCTCCCTTGAATATGCTCCAGGCATAGAGAACCCCAAGCGCAAGATTGATCCCTGTCCCTGCTGCAACAACTATCGGCCCGCGACCTGCATTCATAGATATTCTCCCTAATAAAATATTTAAGAACCATTGTAGCATCAATATATAAGGAATAAGAAGCGCTTTGCTAACTGCTAACATAGGCACATTGACCTGACAAAGATGAGGGTACACCTTGAATATTTGGGGGTTACACGATAGAATTAACAGTAATGAAGATTATAAGTAAAACCAGTGACCTGTCGGCATTTCTCAAAAAGCTGCAGTCACGCAATGTTTCTGTAAGCAGGTCTGTGCTCCGGACTGTGGAGACGATCCTTGCTGATGTGCAGAAGAACGGCGACAAGGCAGTCCTGAAATATACCCGCAGATTCGATGACAAAAAAGCCTCTAAACTGCAGGTGAGTTCAACAGAGATCAGGAAAGCGGCACAGAAGGCTGATCCGAAGATCGTCAAGGCCTTCGAGGTCTCGGCAAAGCGCATCAGAAGGTTCCATGAGATGCAGAAGGAACATTCCTGGTCCTTCACTGAAGGCGACACAATCCTTGGCCAGGCGATTAGACCTCTGAAAAGAATAGGCGCATATATTCCAGGCGGTAAGGCAGCATATCCCTCAACCGTTCTTATGAACGTTATCCCAGCTCAGGTTGCAGGCGTTGCTGAGATAGCACTCTGCGTTCCTGCTCCTGACGGACTGGTAAACCCGTATGTCATGGCCGCAATTCAGATGTTGGGTGTAAAAGAGGTATACAAAATTGGCGGTGCCCAGGCAGTCGCAGCCTTTGCTTACGGTACTAAGAGCATTAATAAAGTGGACAAGATCGTTGGCCCTGGCAATATCTTTGTTGCAACAGCCAAGAAGATGGTCTTCGGAATTGTTGACATCGACATGGTTGCAGGCCCCAGTGAGATTCTGATCATAGCAGACAGCTCAACGCACCCGAAGTTCGTTGCAGCAGACATGCTGAGCCAGGCAGAGCACGACGAGCTTGCCTCCTCTGTTCTTATCACAGACTCCCGTATGCTTGCTGAGGCGGCTGCAAAGGAAATCAAACACCAGCTTGGCACGCTGAAGAGAAAAAAGATCGCAAAGATCTCGCTCAATAACTATGGGGCTATCATCGTCACAAAAAACATCAGGGATGCGGTAGCTATCTCAAACACGATAGCGCCGGAACATCTTGAAATCATGACTAAGAAACCGATCGATATTGTGCCGCTGATCGAAAATGCAGGCGCCATTTTTCTAGGCCCCTGGAGTCCTGAGGCATTAGGGGACTACTCGGCAGGCCCCAACCATACGCTTCCCACCGGCGGCACAGCGCGCTTCTCATCACCTCTTGGGGTATATGATTTCTATAAGCGGTCAAGCATCCTCGGCTTCACCAGGGAAGGATTTCTCCGACTTTCTACCGTCGTCGAGGCTATAGCTGATACAGAAGGACTTGAGGCTCATGGGAACACTATTCGTGTGAGAAAAGAAGAACTCCTAAATAAAAATAGTTAGTGATATATTCAGAAAGGAAGAGGGAATGAAACAGACAAAGAAGATTCTGCGGCTTGGACTGCCTAAGGGAAGCCTGCAGGAAGCGACATTAAAACTATTCAGAAAAGCAGGATATCATGTGGCCGTTTCCGGCCGGTCTTACTATCCGATATTTGATGATGTGGAGATAGAGTCTATGCTGATAAGGGCACAAGAGATGGCCCGGTATGTTGAAAACGGCATTATTGACTGCGGCCTCACAGGATATGACTGGATCATGGAGCAGAACGCTGACATAAAAGAGGTCGCTGAGCTGACCTATGCAAAGGAAGGGCTGAAACCGGTTCGCTGGGTTGTGGCTGTTCCCAATGATTCTAAAATCAAGACCATTAAGGATCTCAACGGAAAAAGAATAGCAACTGAACTCGTGGGATTCACAAAACGATACCTCAAGACAAACAAGATTAAGGCAGATGTAGACTTTTCCTGGGGAGCCACAGAAGTGAAGCCGCCGCATCTCGCTGATGCAATCGTTGAACTCACTGAAACCGGGTCATCGCTTCGCGCGAACAATCTCAGGATTGTCGAAACAATTCTTCAGTCAAGCACACGGTTCATATCAAACAAAAAGGCTTGGCAGGACAGATGGAAGCAGCAGAAGATGGAAAATCTGGTCATGCTTCTTAAAGGAGCGCTTGCAGCAGAGGAAAAGGTCGGCATGAAGATGAACGTTAAGCAGTCTGATCTAAAGCGGCTGCTGACCATTCTGCCGGCAATGCACTCCCCCACTATTTCAGCCCTTTCTGACAAAGGGTGGTATGACCTTGATGTTGTAATTGATGAAAGAACCGTCCGTGAGCTGATACCTAAGCTGAAAAAAGCAGGCGCATCCGGCATTGTTGAATATCGGCTGAACAAAGTTATACCGTAGTTACTGCCCTGGTTTATTATTGATCAGGCTTATTGTTCGTTACAAAACATAAAGGCAAGGTAAGTTTTCTTACCCTGCCTTTTGTTTTGCTCTTCGCCTTTTCAGTTATTCAGTTTTTCTGTCAGTAAGCGCTGCTATGCCAGGAAGTTCCTTGCCTTCAAGAAGTTGCAGAGACGCACCGCCGCCTGTTGAAATAAAAGAAAGCGCATTGGTCACGCCAGCCCGGTGTACTGCAAGATCAGTGTCGCCGCCGCCGACGATTGTTAGCGCATAGGCATCAGCTACAGCATTCGCTATGGAATAGGTTCCGCGCGAAAAAGCATCGACCTCAAAGACCCCCATAGGGCCGTTCCAGAGGATCGTCTTTGCGTTTTCAAGAGCCTCTGAGAAGAGCTTCACCGTGGCAGGTCCAATATCCAAGGCTCTCCAGCCCTTCGGAATCTCGAGCGTAGGCACGATCTTTGTCTCTGCGCCTGGCTCAAGGCTCTGCGCAATAACACAGTCAACTGGCAGATAAAACTTAATGCCGCTTGACTTGAGTTTTTTTCTGATTCTTTCGGCTGTTTCGAGCATCTCTGTCTCAACCAGAGAGTCACCAACCTCATCGCCCATTGCCTTGATAAAGGTAAAGGCCATACCGCCACCCACGATAACCTTGTCCACCTTATTCTCAAGATGCTCGAGCACACCTATTTTCCCTGAGACCTTTGCGCCACCAAGTATCGCAACAAATGGCCTGATCGGATTGTCCACGACTCCTTTAAGATACTCAATCTCCTTCTTCATCAGAAAGCCGGCAGCTGATGTAAGGAACTTCGTAATACCTACTGTAGATGCATGAGCCCGGTGAGCAGCGCCAAATGCATCATTGATGAAAAAGTCTGCAAGACTCGCCAGCTTCCTGGAGAACTCCTCATCGTTCTTCTCCTCTTCAGCATGGTATCTGAGGTTTTCGAGAAGGACAACGTCACCATCCTTCATTTTCGAAACGACATTCTCGACCTGAGAACCGATACAGTCGGGTGCGAATATCACATCCTTATCAAGCAGGCGTTGCAGTCTTTTAGCAACAGGCGCAAGGCTGTACCGGGGATCAGGCTTGCCTTTAGGTCTGCCAAGATGGGAGGCAAGGATGACCCTTGCCCCTTCGTCTATCGCATAGTTGATCGTTGCCAGGGTAGAGCGAATCCTGCTGTCATCCGTTATCCTGAGATTGTCATCAAGAGGCACATTGAAATCTGCCCGGATAAAGACCCTCTTGCCTTTTAGCCTCAGATCATCAATAGCGAGTTTCCCGAGAACATCCTTGATCGGCATCGGATTCCCATTCTGCTTGGCCATTATTGGTTACCCTCTTTTTTTGTTGATCTGGATGATCAAGTCACGCAGTCTTGAACTATAACCCCACTCATTATCGTACCAGGAGATGACCTTTACCATTTTGCCGTCCATGACCTTGGTAAGGGTAGCATCAAAGATGGATGAATGCGGATTGCCATTGAAGTCTACAGAGACAAGCTGCTCGTCACAATACTGGAGAATGCCCTTCATGGGACCATCTGCCCACTTCTTCATGGCAGCATTGATCTCCTCTGCTGTCGCGTCCTTCTGGAGTTCGGCAACAAGATCAACGACCGAGACATTCGGCGTTGTGACCCTGATCGCAAAACCGTCGAGTTTGCCTTTCAGCTCAGGAAGCACCAAGCCAATCGCCTTTGCAGCACCGGTTGTCGAGGGGATCATCGAGATCGCAGCAGCGCGCGCCCTCCTCAGGTCCTTATGCGGCAGGTCAAGAATCCTCTGGTCATTGGTGTAGGAATGAACCGTGGTCATGAGGCCCCGCACAAGACCAAACTCTTTCAGCAGCACTTTTGCTATCGGAGCAAGGCAGTTTGTTGTGCAGGATGCATTTGATATGATCTTGTGCTTTGCCGGATCAAGAAGCTCATCATTAATGCCAAGGCAGACCGTTATATCAGGGTCCTTTGCAGGGGCCGACACGATGACCCACTGTGCGCCTGCAGCGATATGTTTTTCAGCACCTGCCCTGTCAGTAAAGCGTCCGGTAGCTTCGATCACAACATCGATCTTCAGCTCTTTCCAGGGGAGTTTTTCCGGCGCGGTTTCCGCAAAGATCTTTATCTCCTTGCCGTCAACAAAAAGGCTGCTGTCCTTTACCTTCACGTCCGCATTGAATATGCCATGCACAGAGTCATATTTAAGAAGATGCGCAAGGGATGGGGCATCGGTAAGATCATTGATCGCAACGATCTCAAAGTCGGCAACGCCTTTGCTTGTCCTGAGAAAATTCCTTCCAATCCTTCCAAATCCGTTAATTGCTACGCGTAATGCCATGAGAACCTCCGTTATAAAGAATTTTTAAAGATATTCAAAACCATTCCCGTCATAAGCTTGGGATAAAAATAGGTTGATTTAGGCGGCATTCTGAGAGATGCAAGGGCAACCCTCTCCACATCATAGACGCCTGTAGGATTCAGAAAAAAGGCTGCGCTGAAATCACCTGCACGCACTGCACGCAGGCACTTTTGCAGATCCATTTCATAGGAGACATTTTCAATGTCCAGGAGCTGCTTGAAGATCAGGTCATGGAGGATCGTCACATCAAGATCCTTGAGCACCGGCGGCACGCCATGAATACCATCGCCCTTATAACTCAGCCGGTACCAGATATCTCCCCCGGTATAAAATCCATAAACATCCCGTTTGCCGGCAATTGCAGCCAGGATATCATCACTGACCTTCATTTCCTGTATGTCAAAGTCATTGGAGAGCTGTTCAAGCGCATCAGCAGGCAGGTCTTTCACCAGCCGGTGAGTCGGCAGGATCGTGAGGCCCTCGTCAGCCATATTTGCAAGGAACATAAGCACATAGTCATAAGGCCTCGCTGATTCAGAAGGTCCGTCCTTTTTCTGCATCTCCTTCTGGTATTCCAGGGCCGTCTCATATCGGTGGTGGCCGTCAGCAATAAAGACCGCCTTGTCAGCCAATTCATCACTTATTGCAGCAACAGCATTAACGTCATCGATCTGCCAGAGGCGATGCACAGAACCGCTTGCATCCGTTGCCTCGATATAGGGCTTCTCACTGCCCTTCTCCTGCAGTATCGCAGATGCTTTTTTCCCGGGACTGTTATATATCGAAAAGATCGGGCTGATGTTCGCCTCGCAATATCGCATAAGATCCAGTCGGTCTTTCTTGGGCTTTGAATGCGTATATTCGTGTGGATGGATATTGCCCTTTCCCAGGGCCTCAAGCTTAACCAAACCGAGGAATCCCCGCAAGGTCAGCTTTTCCCCCTGGATGGTATAGGCCACCTCATAGGAGTAGAACCCGCGTCTGCTGCTCGAGACAAGCGCCTCTTCCTTCAACCAGCTCTCAAGGAATACCTTTGCCCTTGAGTACCTGTTCTCCTGCTCGTTGTCTTCAGGATTCTTGATACCAAAGTCTATTCTGACAATATTATAAGGGCTCTTGTCGTATAAGACCTGCCTGTCTTCAGGAGTGATGATATCATAAGGCGGCGCAAGAAGCTCTTCACCTGAGCTTTTTGACACCTTGGGAACATTGAACAAAACCCCCTTAAAAGGGATCACTTCAGCCATTAATTCTCTCCGTGGGATTAAGGATGCGCTATTTTAGCATGCAGATTGCGCTTTATTCCAGCGTTGAAAAGCAATGGTCCGGACCATGCTCAGACTAAATATCGGCGTACTATCGCATAGTAACTCATCTTGGGTCTGCCGAGCCTTCTTGCGAGTTTCTCCTCAATCGCTATCAGTCCATTAGGTCTGTCAGGAATACATCTCAATTTGTTGACACCTCGCCTCATATCCAATGAGATCTACTCAATACAACGCACACCCATGACGACGGCTTCATGAGATGAGCGCTACTGCCTCAGGTATCCGGTCAGGGACTTTTTAATAAGATCAAAATCGTCGAGGTTGTTTTTGAGGATGTTATATACCTCGGAGTTGTCCAGCTTCCAGTAGAGATGAACAATAAGATTCCTGAACTTGGCCATTTTTTCAAGCCTGATTATGAAGTCGGCATTAAGGGACAGCCTGGCGCCGATGATCCTCAGCACATCAGCATATTCTTCCGGTTTCCCCAGTTTTTCCTGTGCGATTATATGATTGCAGAGGTCGATAAGGGCTTCCACTGCCACAATCAGGTTGTATTTGGCTGCGTCATAGAAGTTGGAGTCGGCAAGGAACGTGTCTTGCGAAAGGGCTGATAGGGAACGGAGCTTTGAAACGGCCTGCTCCATCTCTGCAAGGAGCCGCGTTACGACTTCTGCATTAATCGGCGTCATCTAAATACCAGCGATCATGTGCTGATAATAAAACTGCGCATGGGGCTTGAAATCGAAATAGAGGCTCCTTGTCATGGCCTCAAACGATACCCTCGCTTTTTCATCCCTTGCGCAAACAAGATCTCCATGGGTGATAACCGAAAACCTGAATGACAGGGGTGCATTGTTTAAAATCCTGATGTCAATCGGATACTGCTTCCGTTCTCTTTCAAGTCTGACCGCAAGGCCAAGCTGATAGTTAAGGTGGTCATCTTTTGTTAGGACTGTTTCGTTAACATATACTGCAACATCAATATCATTAAAACCGTCTTCGCCGCAGAAGGAACCATAAACATATGCAAACAGAATAGCCTCTTCCTTATCTATATAGGCCGTAATTCCTCTCATTACAGTTCCACGCTCCTCAGGGCTTAATGTATATCTCTTGAAGGCCTGCATGATTGATTGAAGAATAGCAAAAAAACATGGATGCAGCAAGAAGTTTCGATGGCCAGTGGAAACCGGGGACAGATCTAATTTTCTCATACTTAAGCTTTCATCCTTCCCCTTCTGTGCGTTGGTAGTTTAAATTATCTTATAATAAACATTCATGACTTCAACCAAAACATATGACGTAATCGTTATCGGAGCAGGACATGCCGGGTGTGAGGCTGCTTTAGCGTCTGCGCGCATGGGACTTTCAACCTGCATTTTCACGATGAACCTTGACACTATTGGACAGATGTCCTGCAATCCTGCGATTGGCGGACTTGCAAAGGGCCATCTTGTGAGGGAGATCGATGTCCTTGGCGGTGAGATGGCAAAGGTGACTGACAGGGCTGGCATTCAATTCAGGATGCTGAACAAGTCAAAAGGGCCGGCAGTCTGGTCTTTGAGAGCTCAGGCTGACAGGGTTCTGTACAGACTCAGAATACGGAGGGTGCTTGAGGAGCAGACAAATCTTGACATCAAGCAGGCAACCATTGAAGAACTTCTCGCAGAAAGTAATAAGATATGTGGCGTAAAAACTTCCATTGGAACTATCTATAATACAACCTGTGTAGTTGTTACTGCAGGAACGTTTCTCAAGGGTCTTATGCATATAGGCCACGACAGTTTCGATGCAGGAAGGGCAGGCGAGCTCCCCTCTGTCGGCCTTTCAAATAGTCTTGCACAGCTCGGACTGAAACTCGGCAGACTTAAAACCGGCACACCGGCACGTCTGGATGCAAAATCTATTGATTTTAAAAAAACAGAAGCACAATATGGCGATGATCCGCCAATACCGTTCTCCCACAGCACTGAAAAGATCGAAAACAGACAGCTGCCCTGCTACATAACCTATACGAACAAGGCAACTCATCACATTATCAGGGAAAACCTTCAGCGCTCTGCCATGTACAGCGGAAAGATAACCGGTATTGGTCCCCGCTATTGCCCATCCATCGAAGACAAGGTCGTCAGATTTGCCGATAAAGAACGCCATCAGGTCTTCCTGGAGCCAGAAGGACTTGAGACAGCCGAGTATTATGCAAATGGTGTTTCTACCAGTCTTCCGTATGACGTTCAGCTCGCTTTTCTGAGGACTATCCCTGGGCTCGAAGAAGTGGAGATCATGCGGCCTGCTTATGCCATTGAATATGATTTTGTATTCCCTACACAGCTTAAGCCTTCGCTTGAAACTAAAAACATCGATGGTCTATTCCTTGCAGGCCAGATCAACGGAACATCAGGATATGAAGAGGCTGCGGCTCAGGGGCTTATGGTCGGCATCAATGCTGCCCTGAAAATACAGGGGCGGCAATCCCTCATACTTGGACGACATGAGGCATATATCGGTGTGCTGATCGACGACCTGGTCACAAAAGGGACTCAGGAGCCCTACCGCATGTTCACCTCTCGTGCAGAATATCGGCTTCTTTTGAGACATGACAATGCAGACCTCAGGCTTATGGAGAAGGGCCATGCCATTGGGCTGTTAGCCAATGATCTGTATGCCGGCTTCGTGGTTAAGAAGGCAAAGATTGAAGAAGAAATACAGAGGATTAAAAACATCAGAATAAAACCTTCTGTTATTAATAGCACTCTGAATGTCCTCGGCTCATCCGTAATCAACGAAGACATTACCCTTGAGCAGCTTCTCAAACGGCCTGAGGTTTCCTATGCTGTAATAAAGGAGCTTGCCCCTTCCTCTGTCTTGCTGAATTATGATATTGAACAGCAGGTTGAAATTCAGACAAAGTATGAAGGCTATATCAGGCGGCAGATGGAAGCTGCGGAGAAGCTTTTGGGAATCGAGAACAAGAAAATTCCGAATGATTTTGATTACCGCTCACTGCCGGGGATATCGAGAGAGATCCTCTATAAACTTGAAGAGGTCAGACCAGAAAGCCTCGGCCAGGCAGGCAGAATACAGGGAATGACTCCTGCTGCACTTTCGATTCTCATGGTTGCTGTTGAAAAACAGCGACGAATAAACGCGACCCGCTAATTTTTTCGACTCGCTGTCTCTTTTGCCTCTCCGGATTATTAAACAGATTAGAAGCAATGCTGTCGCCTAAAGTGAGGATGCCAATAATCCCGAAGTTTAATACAACCAACATCATAGCACCATTCTTGACATGAACCGACTCATGTTATATGATATGAAGGCAAGGAGATAAAAATGGCCCATAATGTGAAAGATTATTACGCGACGCTGGGAGTGGACAAGAAAGCCTCGCAGGATGAGATTAAGAAATCATTCCGGAAACTGGCCCGCAAATACCATCCGGATCTTAATCCAGGGGACAAAACTGCCGAGCATAAGTTCAAAGAACTCAGCGAAGCATATGAGGTACTTGGTGATGAGAAAAAAAGAACTGACTATGACCAGTTCGGCAAATCTCCTTTTGACAGTGGCGGGCCTGGCTTCGATTACCGGGCGTACACCTCAGGCGATCGCTTTGACTTTGGTGGTTTTGGAGACATCTTTTCCGATCTTTTCAGCAACGGCGGAGGGCAGCATGAGTCTGACATGAAAGGGTCTGACCTGGTCATGGGTCTTGAGCTTTCGATGGAGGAAGCCTTCTCTGGCGTTACAAAGCCGATAACGTTCAACCGGGAGGTTGCCTGCAAGGAATGCCATGGCACAGGCGCAGAAACGTTTCAGCAGTGCGACCAGTGCAAGGGCGTTGGCAAGGTGACCGCATCTAAAGGATTCTTCAAGATGGCCCAGCCCTGCGCTCCGTGCAATGGAACGGGCAGAAAAACTACAAAGCAATGCCGGCACTGCTCGGGGAGGGGAATGATCCTCCAGACTGAATCAATCAAGGTAAAAATTCCTGCCGGAGCAGATACTGGATCACGCGTCAGGCTGAAAGGCATGGGCGCTGCCGGACACGGCAGTGGCGGGTACGGAGATCTGCAGATTGAGATCACGGTCAGACCGCATCCGCTCTTTACCAGAAAAGATGATGATATCTACCTCGATCTGCCTATCACCTTTGGAGAAGCAGCGCTCGGAGCCAAGATAGAGATACCGACCATGGAAGGCGGGACCGTAATGACGCTGCCTCCGGGGGCGCAAAGCGGCCAGAAGTTCAAGCTCTCGGGCAAAGGGTTTTCCTCTTCGAAAACAGGCAGAAAAGGCAATCAGTTCGTAACGATTAAAGTCGCTGTGCCCAAGAATCTCAGCGAAGAAGAGAAGACTGTAATTCAGGATGTAGAGGCTCTCTACAAGGAATCGCCAAGAAAAGGAATGGTGAGGAAATGAAGAGTCGAGACAGGAATGAGCCAGTTTATCTGATCAGCATAGTAGCGAAGCTTCTGAATGTTCATCCTCAGACGTTGCGCCTCTATGAAAGAGAAGGCTTCATCCAGCCAATGAGAGCGAAGAAACAGAGGATATATTCGGAGAGCGATATTGAGAGGCTAACCCTCATTCTTCAACTGACCCGGGAGCTCGGCGTAAACCGGGCTGGCGTTGACATCATTCTTAGGATGAGGCATCGCATGGAGGTGCTCCAGCAGGAGATGGAGGGGATGATGGGCCATCTCGAAGACGAGATCAGAAAGGATTTCAGAGATAAATTACGCAAGGCATTGAAAAAAGAGTAAGGAGAACTATCATGGACAAGCTTACGATGAAGAGTCAGGAAGCGCTGCAGAATGCGCAGAGACTTGCTGAAAGAAAGGGACATCAGCAGATCGATGTTGAGCACCTTCTCTGGTCTCTGCTGGATGACCAAGAAGGTGTTGCATTACAGATTATCTGGAAGGTTGGCATAAACGCATCGCTCCTGAAAAAGGACCTTGAGACAGCCTTGGACCGCATGCCAAAGGTAATAAGCTCTTCCCCTGTTGGACAGATATATATAACGTCAAAACTAAAAGAAGTGTTTGAAACAGCACAAAAAGAGGCGGAGCGTCTAAAGGACGAATATGTCAGCGTGGAGCTTCTGCTGGTAGCTGTGCTTTCGGTCAGTTGTCCATCTTCAGACCTTCTTAAAAAATATGGCCTGGATCCTACAAAACTCCTGACAGCACTACAGGAGATTCGGGGCACCCAGCGCGTCACTGACCAGAACCCTGAAGAAAAGTACCAGGCGCTGAAGAAGTTCAGCAAAGACCTCACAGAGCTTGCAGCAAAAGGCAAGCTTGATCCGGTGATCGGCCGTGACGAAGAGATCAGAAGAATAATCCAGGTGCTTTCAAGAAGAACCAAGAACAATCCTGTACTGATCGGTGATCCAGGCGTAGGAAAGACAGCAATGGCTGAAGGCCTGGCGCAGAGAATTGTTGCTGGCGATGTGCCCGAGACCCTGAAAGGAAAGAAAGTTGTTGCCCTTGATATGGGAGCTCTCATTGCAGGGGCCAAGTTCAGGGGCGAGTTCGAGGACAGGCTGAAGGCCGTAATTAAGGAGATCGAGGAAGCAGAAGGCGGGATCATTCTTTTTATTGATGAACTTCATACCCTTATAGGAGCAGGCGCGGCAGAGGGCTCTATTGATGCATCCAATATGCTCAAGCCGGCATTGGCAAGAGGAGAACTCCGCTGCGTAGGTGCCACTACTCTTGGAGAATATCGGAAATACATTGAAAAAGACCCTGCTCTGCAGAGGCGATTTCAGCCTATTCTGATCAAGGAGCCATCTGTTGAGGATACGATCTCAATATTGAGAGGCCTCAAGGGCAAATACGAAGTTCATCACGGCGTAAAGATAAAAGACGCGGCGCTTATATCTGCGGCAGTGCTTTCCCAGCGCTATATTACCGACAGATTTCTGCCGGACAAGGCAATCGACCTGATTGATGAATCTGCGTCAAAGCTTAGAATGGAGATCGACAGCATGCCTGTAGCGCTCGATGAAATCGAGCGTAGGCTCCGGCAGCTCGAGATAGAAAAACAGGCAGTAAAAAGAGACGACGGCAAAGAATCAAGGGAAAAGCTCGAAAAGATACAAAAGGAAATGTCAGTTCTTGAAGTCCAGAGGGATGAACTCAGGTCCCAGTGGCTGAGCGAAAAAGAAGTTATCTTCAAGATCCGCAACCTGAAAGAGCAGATAGAAATGACGAAAAGTGAATCGGAAAAGGCAGAGCGGGAGGGAGACCTTGCAAAGGCTGCGGAACTGAGATATGGAAAGCTCCTTGAACTTCAAAAGGCCCTTGAAGCTGAAAATGCCATGCTTCTTGACGCTCAGCAACAGAGAAAAATGCTCAAGGAAGAGGTCGATGAAGAAGACATAGCAGAAGTTGTTTCGAAATGGACAAACATTCCCGTAACAAAGATGCTTGAGGGCGAGATAAAGAAGCTGCTACATATGGACGATCGTCTCAGATTGAGGGTTATCGGACAGGATGAAGCAATTGGGGCTGTGTCAGATGCGGTCAGAAGGGCGCGTGCTGGCATCCAGGACCCCAACAGGCCAATTGGGTCGTTCATATTCCTTGGACCGACCGGAGTCGGCAAGACCGAGCTCGCAAAGGCTTTGGCCGAATTCCTTTTTGATGATGAAAATGCGATGATCAGGATCGACATGTCCGAGTATCAGGAGCGGCATACGGTCTCGCGGCTTATAGGAGCGCCTCCCGGCTATGTTGGGTACGAAGAAGGCGGGCAGCTAACTGAAGCAGTCAGAAGAAGGCCCTACTCTGTTGTGCTCTTTGATGAAGTTGAAAAGGCGCACCCTGAGGTGTTTAACCTTCTTTTGCAGCTTCTTGATGATGGCAGGCTTACGGATAGCCATGGCAAAACTGTGGACTTCAGGAATACAGTGGTCATTATGACATCAAATCTGGGAAGTTCGCATATTCAGGATATGC
Organism: uncultured Nitrospiraceae bacterium; assembly: GCA_964461065.1. GTDB lineage: Bacteria > Nitrospirota > Thermodesulfovibrionia > Thermodesulfovibrionales > UBA6898 > UBA6898. Next base: position 4,346 of record CAYWRK010000022.1, on the reverse strand, counting down.
TTACAGAAAGAGAGAAAAATCCTTCTGCATACTGGATAGATAATTCAGCGCAGGAATTTAAGGATAAGGTGATGCAGGATCTGAAGGCTTTTTTCAAGCCCGAGTTCCTGAACCGGGTTGATGAGATCATCATTTTTAATCCGCTCACAAAGAAGCTCCTCGCCAGCATTGTTGATATCCAGGTTGAGCGGATGAAAAAATATATCAAGGAGAAGAATATTGACCTGAAGCTGACCGAGCGGGCAAAGGAATACTTTGCAGAAATAGGGTTTGATCCAATCTATGGAGCGCGGCCACTCAAAAGAGTTCTCCAGAAGATGATCCTGAACGAGCTGGCAAAAAAAATTCTCGAAGGTTCGTTTCAGGAAGGAGATACCGTTGAGGTAGATGTTGAAAACAGACAAGTCCATTTCAGCAGAGAGATTGCTGCCGAGATTGTCTCATAACTATCTACCAACGACCAGATGAGGCAGGCAGACAGAAGAGTATTCTCTGCCTGCCTCATCTGGTCGTTGATTTAAGAGGATGAGGACATGAGATCCTTCTTTCTGTTCATCCAATAACTTCTTTTCTTCTCTTCGAATCTCTCTAATGCATACCTAAGCATGGTGCGAGGCATCTCGTGAGCATGCTTTTTCAAAAACTCTTCTTCTTTTTTCAGGTCCCTCTTCCCGATCTCCCGAAGCATCCAGCCAACAGCTTTATGGATCAGGTCGTGTCTGTCGTGTAACAGAATCTCAGAAATATCAAGCGTTTCCTTGAATCTGTTCTTCCTTATGAAAGCAAAGGTTGCCATAATAGCGATCCTCCGATTCCAGAGATTATCCGATACTGCGAGCCGATAAAGCATGGTCGCGTCTTTTTTATAACAATGGTCACCCAGGATATGGGGGGCGGACAGGTCCACAAGATCCCAGTTATTGACGCGGGAAGCATGCGCAAGGTAATAGTTTGTTATTTTAGTTTTCATCGGTTCATCAGACTTCTGATACTGATTGACCAGGTTAAACAGCGCTATGAGCCGATGCTCATGGATCTTGCTTGCAAGGAGGATTTGAATATCTTTAAGGGAGAGGGACGCATACTTCTTTGCTATTAGCCGCTGTGCAGGCACCATAATGCCGAGAAATATATCTCCTTCGCCATACTGACCCTTGCCTGTTTTAAAAAACCGGGAAAGGATTTTGGCTTTTTCAGGATTGGCAATATTCTGAAGCTCTGCTTTCAGGCGCTTCAGTTGCTGGCGAGGGGGCATAGGCAAAAAAGGTTACGGAAGCTCTTTGTGCAATTCTGTGCCGAACCAGGCGTTCAGTTCTCTGACAGCAAGAATGAACTGTTTCTTTCCCTCGTGGGTATTGAGGTCAACACCGCGGCCTATCATCTCTTCCTTTAGGTCATCGATCGCCCTGAGATATAGGTCATCAGGTGCAAGATAGTCCTTTATCAGTTTTGCTTTTTCGTGTTCATCCTTAACATATATTTCTATTCCTGACATATTGGCTCCTGAGAGTTTTGTCTTTATTTTCCGTTAAAGTCCTTTGCTTTTGCAACCAGCCAGTGGCAATACAGGCAGCAAGACGAGATTATACTTGACAGTTTTGGTGTTCTCGGTTATGTTTTTAGTTGAAGAATAACGTAAAAAGGAGAGGTATTGTGCTGAATAAAAAACTTATACTATTATTTGAAATTGTCCTGTTGGGCATAGCTTCCTTGGCTCTTGCTCAAGAGCAGGAGATAAAGGATTACAAAGTGCAGCAGGGTGATACGCTTTGGGATATATCCCAGAAGGAGCTAATCGATCCTTTCCTCTGGCCAAAGGTCTGGAAAGAAAATCCGGACATTTCCAATCCTGACAGAATTATGCCTGGACAGATCATTAGGATCCCTCTTTATTTGTTACGGAAAGAAGCTCAGAAGGAAGAACCCATTCCAGAACCTGTCGTTGAAGCTGAACCGCCAAAGGCCACTCCTGCCCCATTGAGTGTTCCTGCTCGGCCTGCGCCCAAACCCCTTGTCAATGCTAATCTCTTTATTTCAAGTGGCGATATAGCGAGCTCGGTGAATGGACTGGGACTTATCATTGGCTCACCCTCAGAAAAAATGCTATTAGGTGACCATGATGTGGTCTTCGTAACAACAAAAGCGCCTAATAAGCCTGGCGACCGTTTCTATATTTTGAGAAAAGGTCCGATCGTCAAGCATCCTATTACTAATAATGCGATGGGGTATCTTGTTGAAATTACAGGCATTGCGGAAATAAAGAAGTCCGAATACGACGGACAAACACCAGCAGTGATAATAGAAAGCTATTCTGATGTAAACATAGGAGATACGCTTGTTGCGTACAAGAAAGATATCCCGCCGGTTGTCTCTGAAATAGAGTGCAGAACACCTAAAGTTAGTGGTTATATTGTCGAGGCTCGGCAACGTCGCGTTAATAACGGCCAGTTTGATATTGTCTATATTGATAAGGGAAAAAGAGATGACATTAGGGTTGGCGATCTTCTGAAAACTGCGAATAAAGGGAAGTTTACAGTCACTAATGGGCTAATACAGGTAATTAAGGTTCAGGACTCGTCATCTGTAGCAATCGTTAGGCAGAGCACAGATGCCATAACAAGGGGTAATATGATAACGCAGGCAGAAAAACTGAAGTTCTCCTTCTGCAGCGATCGTTAAACGACGCAGCGATATTATGACAAAGAGGCTAATGATAGCAGCAGAATAGACTGTTACGCAGATGTAAGGACTTTGAGGGCCCTGAGGCGGCTTGGATGTTTAAGCTTTCTCAGGGCTTTTGCTTCTATTTGTCTCACACGTTCACGGGTAATTGAAAGATGCCTGCCAACCTCTTCAAGAGTATGGTCTCGATCAACACCAATACCAAACCTCATTCTTATTACCTTTTCTTCTTTTGGTGTCAGCGTCTTCAGAATCATCAATATCTGATCGGAAATCTCGTTTCTTTCCGCATCCGAATAGGGTGATGGACTGTTCTTATCCCCGATGAAGTCTTCCAGTTCTGTGTCCTCATCTCCAACCGGCGTCTGAAGTGCAATCGGATCCTGAATCGCGCGAAATACCTCTTCTACTTTTCTGGTAGATACACCCAACTTTTTTGCAATTTCTTCATTGCTCGGCTCTCTGCCTAATGCCTGAGTGAGTTCTCTCGAAGCCTTGGTAACCCTGTTATAAAACTCCATCATATGGACAGGAACGCGTATTGTTTTTGTCTGGTCAATGAGAGCACGCGTAATGGCCTGACGTATCCACCACGTCGCATAGGTTGAAAACTTGAACCCCTTCTCATACTTGAACTTGTCGACTGCCTTCATGAGGCCAATGTTGCCTTCCTGAATAAGATCTAGGAGCGGCAACCCGCGCCCAACATAATTCTTTGCAATATTGACGACAAGGCGAAGGTTGCGCGTAATAAGTTCATTTTTCGCCTCCGTAACAAGCGCTCGTGCTCTGCTTACCCTATCCCATTTTTCTTTCAGCTCATCTATCTTTAATCCTATTTCTAATTCAACATTTTTGTATTTTGCCTGGATTTCTTTTGCCAATTCATTAAGCTTCAGGGGATTGATATCTTTCTTCTTTTTATCATTAATAAGCTTCTTCAAATCTTTGAGATTGCCATGCCGCCCAATCTTTCTGTCAGAAGATTCAATTTCCCTCATGCGCTCGTCGAGCATTTTTAGGCTCCTGATTAATGCCTCATCAGGCTTCTCTTCCTCTTCACCCTCGACAGCCTCTTGATCCTCTATCTCCTCTTCCTCACCAAGCTGCTCCCGCTCAAGTGCAATCTGTGCTTCAACATTCTTGTACAGCGGCATTGCCACAACAATATCACGGATGATATTCCTTCCCTCTTCAAGCCGCTTAGCAAGTTCGGTTTCCTCATCCTTCGTAAGGATAGAAATATCTCCCATGGAGTGGAAGTAAGCCTGAACAAGATCTTCAGTTTTTTCGTATTCAACTGGCTCCTCTTCGAGTTCCTCCTCGATCGCAGCTTCATCTTCTACGGAGTCCGTAACCTTCACCCCCATGTCCTGCAGGAGGTCCATGAGATCTTCTATTTCATCAGGAGAAAAGTATTCAGACGGAAGCGCCTCATTAATCTGGTCGTACGTAAGCACACCCCGGCGTTTGCCGACATCAATGATCTCTTCAAATATGTCACGTTCCTTCATCTGTCACCTTTTTCTGAGGATAAGAAAAGGGGCTCTATCGGCCCCCTTATATTTATGTGTTTTTATCTTACTACGTTTTTTTCTTTTGGCAAGAATTTTTTTGACAACAGGAGGGAAGAGAAATAAGGGTCAAGCCACACGGTCAATTAG
>CAYWRK010000021.1:0-44451 GCA_964461065.1 uncultured Nitrospiraceae bacterium | reverse complement strand
TATTCATCGTGCATATATTGTCCTCAGGTCGCTGAAGCACGTTGCCGGCGCCGGCAATACAAACCACAAGATCTTCTTTTTTTGCGCCCTTTTGGAACATCTGATCGAGTAGTTCGCTGATAGCTTCTTCAGCATATCTGAAGCGATCGGCATGGCCTGGCTGCCTGCATTTCCCTGGCAGCATGACATGGGCAATGCCGCCTACCAGCGTAACCGGATCATGCATGATCACCGCGATGCATGAACCGAGCGCACTGACAACCATTATTGTGCCGGCACCCTCGGTTCTGACCTCGCCGGTCAATACCTCTCTTACACGCTCTCTATTTTTTGCATAAGGCTCCATTGACTGACTCCTTCTCAATTTTACTTCCTGAGGACTGCTAAAATCTATGCTAAAAGCCCCGACATTCTTACAGGAGCTGAGCGTTAAAACTGTTTTCGAGGCCCTGCATGAGACATGATGATCTTGCTGCTTCATTGACAATTATGAGGGAATTATTTATGATTTTTCTTCATTCTACGGAGGTAACCATTGCATTTCCAGGATCTCATACTCACACTGCATCAGTTCTGGGCGAAAAAGGGCTGTGCTCTGCTTCAGCCTTATGATATCGAGGTCGGCGCAGGTACATTCCACCCGGCAACATTCCTGAAGGTACTCGGCCCTGAGCCATGGAAAACTGCTTTTGTCGAGCCTTCGCGCAGACCGACAGATGGAAGATACGGCGAGAACCCCAACAGGCTCCAGCACTATTATCAATACCAGGTGATCATCAAGCCGTCACCTGAAGACTGCCAGGGGCTCTATCTCGAAAGCCTTGAAGCAATCGGCGTTGATCCTACAAAACACGACATCAGGTTCGTAGAAGATGACTGGGAATCTCCAACGCTCGGCGCCTGGGGACTTGGCTGGGAAGTCTGGCTCGACGGCATGGAAGTGACACAATTCACCTATTTCCAGCAGGTCGGCGGCATTGACCTCAAACCTGTTTCCCTCGAAATAACGTATGGCCTTGAGAGAATAGCCATGTATCTCCAGGGCGTTGACAATGTATATCAACTGAAGTGGAATAAGGACCTCTTATATGGCGATGTCCATCATATGACCGAGGTGGAAGGATCTAAATATAATTTTGACCATTCCAATGCTGAAATGCTTGTGCGCCATTTTGAGGACTGTGAAAAGGAGTCGATCAGATTAAACAGCCTCGGCCTCGTGATCCCATCCTACGAGTTCTGCCTAAAATGCTCTCATCTCTTCAATCTCCTTGATGCGCGCGGCGCGATCTCGGTGACCGAGCGGACAAAATACATAGCCCGCGTAAGAAACCTTGCGAAGCTTGCTGCAGAGGCTTACAGCCGCCAGAGAGAAGAGATGGGGTACCCGCTTCTGAGGAACGAGAAATGACCGAAACAAACAACAACCAGAACGCTTCATCCATACTGCTCGAAATAGGGACAGAGGAGATTCCTTCCCGGTTTCTTCCCCAGGCAATAGAAGACCTCTCAGCAATAGCGGCAAAAACATTCGGGGAGTATCGCATCGATCATGCTGACATACTCGTCTGTGCGACACCAAGAAGACTTTCCCTTATGATCAGCAACGTTGCAGCATCGCAAAAAGACAATGTTAAAGAGGTCTTTGGACCGGCAAAAAATGCAGCCTTTGACGAAAAGGGCAACCCGACAAAGGCTGCGACCGGTTTTGCAGCATCGCTGGGCCTTGCTGTCACTGCCCTGACGCTGAAGCAGAAAGGCAAAGGAGAATATGTCGCTGCAGTTGTCGAGGAAAAGGGCACGGATACAAAAACCGTACTTCCTGAACTGCTGAAAAAGATCATTCTGTCTTTGCACTTCCCCAAATCCATGCGCTGGGGTAATGGCTCCATGACGTTCGTCAGACCCATAGCATGGATACTTGCAATCTCGGGCGCAGAAAAGATCGAGTTCGATATAGATGGACTAAAAAGCGGCAACCAGACAAGAGGCCACCGGTTTCTGTCTCCTGCCTCTTTCCAGATAAAGGACATCTCTTCTTACCGCCACTTCCTTGAGACAAATTTTGTATCCCTTGATCAGAACAAAAGACGCGACACGATCATAAAGTCCATGGCTCAGCTCATCCAGAACTCGGGACTGCAGGTTATCGCAGATGATAGCCTCCTCGAAACCGTCAACTATCTTGTTGAATATCCTGTGCCGGTGCTCTGCAGTTTTGACAAGGATTATCTCAAGCTCCCCAAGGAACTGCTTATTACGGTCATGAAAGACCACCAGAAGTATTTCGCTCTGCAGGATGCCAACGGCTATCTTGCGAACAGCTTTATCGTCGTCAGCAACACCAAGGCAGAAAATGCCGAGACCGTAAGGGTGGGAGCCCAGCGGGTTATCAAGGCGCGTTTTGACGACGCAAAGTTCTATTTCAGCGAAGACTCTGCCAAGCCTCTTGCTGACCGCATCGAAAGCCTCAGAGATGTCACATTTCATGCACGGCTCGGGTCCGTCCTTGAGAAGACAGAGCGGATCGCTTCGATCGCAGGGTTCCTTGCAGAAAAACTCTGTCCTGACTTGAAGGACAAAGCAGTCAGGGCAGCTCGTCTCTCCAAGACCGATCTTATCACCGGTGTTGTCAGAGAGTTTCCTGAACTCCAGGGCATTATGGGGAAATATTATGCTCATCACGACAGGGAAGAGAGAGATGTTGCCGATGCCCTTGAGGAGCAGTATCTGCCGAAAAGCTTCGGCGACAGGATCCCCCAGACAGAGGTCGGCGCAATCCTGAGCCTTGCTGACAAGATCGACAGTATTGCTTCCTTCTTCTCGATAGGTCTTATCCCTACAGGGTCTGAAGACCCCTTTGCCCTGAGGCGTCAGGCAATGGGCGTTGTCTCGATATTCCTTGAAAAAGGATATACCTTGAGCCTGCTCGAGGCGTTTAGACATGCGCTCAGCACCCTGCAGAAAATCAAATCCCCTGAGACCGTCATGGATACCATCACGAACTTCATGAGCCAGAGAACTGAGTTCATCCTTTCATCAGCAGGTCACGATCAGGAGATTATCAAATCCGTTCTTCAGCTTTCCTTTATGCATCCCCTTTCCGGTATAACCGCACGGATCGCGGCTCTTGCTGCGGCCAAAAAAGAAGATACGTTCACTGACTTTCTTCTGGCGATCAAGAGGGTAAACAATATCGTACCCAAGACTGCGCTTCCGGCTGCAGAGCCTTCCCTGTTCCAGCAGGATGAGGAGAAGAACCTGAGCACAGACTGCTCTTCAATGAAAACAGCTGTCGCACCGTTCATTGAAAGGGGTGATTTCACTTCGGCTGTTAAGGCGGTGCTGCTGATAACACCTGCGATCAACAGTTTTTTTGACAAGGTTCTGGTCATGGACAAACGCGACGAGATCAAAACAAACCGTCTTTCCCTGCTCAGGGAGATATGGGAAACTGTCGCACCGATAGCGGATTTTTCAAAATTTCAATCATAGTTTCCACAAAATATTGACATTTCTATCTGTTTTTTATTATTTTATTTAACCCACATTTTCAGAAAGAAAGGTAATAAGTAACAATGAAGACCCAGTTTGCACACAAAGGTGATATCGAGCGCAAGTGGTACGTAGTTGATGCCAGGGATGCTGTTCTCGGCAGACTCGCCACAAAGATTGCCGTCCAGCTCAGGGGCAAGAACAAGCCCGTGTTCACTCCCAACGTTGACACCGGAGATTTCATTATTGTCATCAATGCCGAGAAGGTCAGGCTGACCGGCAACAAAATGACCGACAAGGTCTATTATCATCACACCGGATATATCGGCGGTATCAAGGCCGAAACAGCCAAGGAGATGTTCGAGAAACATCCTGAGCGGATCATTGAAAAGGCTGTCTGGGGTATGCTTCCGAAGAACACCCTTGGCAGACAGATGCTGAAGAAGCTGAAAGTTTACAAGGGAGCTGAACACCCGCACAAGGCTCAGGCCCCGGAAATATTGCAGTAGAGGAGAAGAGATGGCAGAGATAAAATATAACAGCACCGGAAGAAGAAAGAATGCTGTTGCAAGGGTTATCATCGCACCAGGCACAGGCAAGATAACGGTAAATAATAAATCGCTTGACGATTATTTTCATAGAGAAACTCTCCGCATGATGATAAAGCAGCCGATCGAGCTCGTTGGGGTTACCGGCAAGCATGATATTTCCGTCAAAGTCGCAGGCGGCGGCCTTACCGGTCAGGCAGGAGCTATAAGACACGGAATCTCAAGGGCTCTGTTGAGAGTGGATCTTGAGATGAGGGGCAAACTCAAAAAGGAAGGATTCCTCACCAGGGATCCAAGAGAAAAAGAAAGAAAGAAATACGGTCTCGCAGGCGCAAGAAAGCGCTTCCAGTTCTCAAAGAGATAGTATTCTTTCTGATACGACACCAAAAGGCCTCCCGAATGTCGGGAGGCCTTTTTTTTGCCTGAAATTTTACAACAGCGTAAGGTATTATAAAAATCATGAAGAAAACTGATATAAAGAAACTGAAGGTCGGGATATGCGGTGCAAGCGGTTACACGGGCATTGAACTGCTCCGGATCCTTGCGCTCCATCCTCATGTAGAGATAACTGCTGTAACCTCTGAGAAGTCCGCAGGCAAAAAACTGCAGGAGGTATTTCCCTTTCTCTCTGCTTATTCTCATTGTACTTTCGAACCTATGGACAGGGAAAAGCTCCTGCCTAAGGCAGACCTCTTCTTTCTTGCACTTCCTCACGGCGCCTCACAGGAGGCTGTGCATTATTTTTTCAGCAAAGGCAAGCGGGTAATAGACCTTTCTGCAGATTACCGGATCACTGATACAGCAACCTATGCCGAGTGGTATGGCCTTCTGCATAATTATAAGGATACGCTAAAAAAGGCTGTTTACGGTCTTCCTGAGATCTACCGGAAGAAGATACAGAAGGCGCGGCTCATTGCAAATCCAGGATGCTACCCTACCAGCGCAATACTTGGACTGATGCCTGCCCTGCAATATGGGCTCATTGACCCAATGACTATTGTCATTGATTCGAAGTCAGGCACGACCGGTGCAGGCAGAAAGGCAGACCTTGGAATATCTTTTTGCGAAGTGAACGAAGGGTTCAAGGCATATGGTATTGCAACGCACCGGCACACGCCCGAGATCGAGCAGGAGATATCATCACTTGCCGGCAAGAAGATCACGGTTAATTTCACACCTCACCTTCTGCCTGTTGACAGGGGTATTCTCACGACAATATATGCAAAACTGAACAAGCACATAGACACAAAGAAGGTGCTCAGTCTGTACGCCAAGTCATATGCATCAGAGCCATTTGTGCGTGTACTCGCTGACGGAATATTCCCTAACATTAAGCATGTGCGGGGTACAAACACCTGCGAAATCGGCACCAAGATCAATACTCGGACCAACACGCTTATCATCGTGTCTGCCATTGATAACCTTGTCAAGGGTGCATCTGGCCAGGCTGTGCATAACATGAATCTCATGATGGGGTTTAACGAGACCGATGGCCTTGCCCAGCTTGCCCTTTTCCCGTAGTTATTTATTCCTTTCCGAGATCGGTCAGCTTTCAAAGAATTACTCTTCTATCGCAAAAAAGAAATTAATAATGTATTCTGCGAAAAAGAGCGGCAGGAACAAATTCATCCGTTATGCAGACCTTTCTTCATCCTGAAGACGCTTTTCCTTGTCATTTAGACTGTTTCATCAGATCAGCAACCTTTCGGTAAAATGAGGCGTCCAGAGAATCTCTCGCTTTTCTTAACCGCTCAGTATTAATTTTATTTCATGCTCCGCTAATCTTCCCTTCATCTCCTTCGTATATTGTTAACTGCGTGTTCATAGACATGAAGTAGATCAACCGTCAAAAGGAGGCTTCATGAAAAAAATGGTAAGCATAACTGTCATCCAATTTCTATTATTTTTTCTTCTTGTATTGAGCCTTTTCGGTGCAAGTTTAGTCTTTTCTGATGTTTTGCAGAGAGAGGCTCAAAACAGCGTCTCATCAGTAAGAGTCAAGGGGGCGGCGCCGACGGCGCATTGAATCGCTTATTCCTAAAAAGGGAGAACAGTACTCTGTTCTCCCTTTTTATTTTGAGCCTGGTCGGGTATAATTTTGACCTTATGGGACAAGACTGCAAGCTTCCTGAACAATGCACCATCGGAGTAATCTCAGACACGCACGGTCTCTTGCGGCCTCAGGCAGTCCGCACACTTGAAGGTTCAGAGTGTATTGTTCATGCAGGAGACATTGGCAGCTCTGAAGTCCTCAGCAGACTGAAGGCAATTGCTCCTCTGTTTGCCGTGCGCGGAAACACTGACAGCGGTCCCTGGCTTAAAGGCATTCCACCCACAGAGAGCGTTCAACTATGCGGATTCTTTTTCCATATCCTTCATGATCTCGACAAACTTGATCTTGATCCGCAATCAGCCGGCATGCATGTTGTCATCAGCGGACACAGTCATATACCAGCCATTACAAGACGAGATGGAATACTTTATCTGAATCCCGGCAGCGCCGGACCGCGTCGCTTTTCTCTTCCGGTCACTCTTTGCCGTATTACTATTCAGGGCAATAATCTTTTCCCCGAGATCATCACCCTTGAGTAACAAGCCTTCCGTCTATTTGAGGGGTAGGGTAATGGTCAGGGAAAAGAGATTACCATAGGTATTGTTCACCTTGATATCCCCACCATGAGAACGAATGATATAGCGTGATATGTAAAGGCCAAGCCCTTTCCCTTCGATTCTTGCATTTTTCGTATTTCTGCCACGGTAAAAAGGATCAAAGATATGTTTTAGATCGCTATGATCAAGGGTTTTGCAGGTATTCGTGATCGTCATGGATATTTTCTTCTCGTCCTTCTCGACTTCCATGGTTATGGACCCGCTTTCAGGCGTGTATTTCACGGCGTTATCCATAAGGTTCTCAATCGTCCTGCGCATAAGAACCTCATCACAGTGACAAAGGGCTGTATCTGAACCTGACAGGGTAAATACAATCCCCTGCTCTGCCATTGCTGCAGCATAGGTCTTCTCGACGGCCCTGACGATCTTCACAATATCAACGAAGTTCTTGAACAAGTCAAGAAGTTTGAACTTGGATGAAGCAAGAAGATACAGATTATTCAGCAGGCCAATAATACGGTCAACTTCTCTCAGACTGAGTTGGAGCGTATCCTTGTAATCCTCGATTGATCGTTCCTTTCTGAGTGTCACCTCAAGATTTCCCTTCAGAGATGCAAGCGGAGACCGCAATTCATGCGTAACATTTGAAGAGAACGTCTCCTGAAAGGTAAAGAAATCAGATATTTTCTCCATTGCATGATTCACGAGAAAACGGCTGGTCAGATAGGAAAACAGAAACATTGCAGGCAGCGCTATCACCATCATGTAGAGAAAATTCTTCCGATACTTTTGCGTCTCGGTTAGAGACATGGCTGCTCTTCCAACATACATTCCGTCAAGAGGGAAATAGGAGATCATGAAGTCGTTATTTCCGATCTTCTGGACAGTGAAAGTATTTTTCCCGCTAAATGCTTTATTGAGGAGGACATTATCGAGATCAGGATAAAAATTTACGGAGTTTCTTGTTGACACCACCACGCCGCCTTCCCTGTTCATGATCTGAAAGAAGTGCTCATCCCAGAGGTTCTTGATAGGGTCGAGGCCTGACCTCTTGTACTGATCAAGGAACTCGGTCTGTATATCGTCCCGCATGTGGCGTTTTGCACCATTCATTATGCTCTGATGAAGGAAGACATAGCTCACGATCAGAATAATGGCATTGAAAATCAGAATAACAGAGGTGAAGATTCTTGCAAGCCTTTTTTTTGTAGGAACAATCATCGGGAATCCCGGGAAGGTCAGTTGTCTATCATATACCCGACACCCCGTACGCTCCGTATAAGGTTCAGGATGCTCGCTTCGTCAAGTCTCTCCCTCAGTGACTTAATATGTACATCAACAATATTCGTATTCGGATTGAAATCATATCCCCAGATATTTTCAAGGATCTGGGTACGCGAAAGCACACGACCCTTATTCCTGAGAAGATAGACAAGAATTGCGTATTCCTTTGGCCTGAGCAGAACCTCTTTGCCGCTCACAAATACCCTATGCGCAAGGGCGTCTATCTTCAGTTCCCCGCATATGAGCTCGGTCAGTTTATCCTGCTTGCGGCGAAGTAATGCCCTCACACGCGCAAGAAATTCATCAAAGGAAAAAGGTTTGGTCATGTAATCATCAGCTCCGCTGTCAAGACCGGTGACCTTGTCATCGATCGTATCCCGCGCAGTAAGCATCATGATAGGTGCCTGAATGCCTTTTTTCCTGATCTCCCTGCAAAGCTCAATGCCACTCATGGTAGGGAGCATAATGTCGAGAATGATCATGTCATACTCGTTAACCCCGACAAGACTGAGCCCCTCTTCCGCATCGACACCATGGTCGATCGTATAGTGTTCCTCCTCGAGCCCCTTTTTGATAAAATTCGCCACACCCTTTTCATCTTCGACCAGTAGTATTCTCATAGGCAATATTGTATCACAGTCCTCCTGATTTCATAAAAATCGGCCTATAACCCTGCAAAAGCGGAAGAGAATGACGCTGCTCAGCACCCTTCTCTTAGAAACGCATTGTGCAATCACTTGCTATCCAGGATCGTTTTACTGTCCTTCACAAATTTCCCGCTCTGCATCCCTGATCAGTCTTCCGTCCTCCCACACCTTCTCACGCACAATCCTGCACCTCGTTCTATCATTGTATCCCCGGGGCTCTGCATAATACCTTCCGCGCCGGTCTTCTGTATAATACTCAACTGGCCGATCATTGTAATATGCCTCACGTCCGCCACGGAAACCAACATCAGCAATCGTTGCACCGGCAATCGCACCAATCAGACCGCCAATGACTCCTCCCCTCCAGGGGTTTCTGTGATCCAGAATAGCCCCAGCAGTCCCACCAACAGCAACACCCGAGCTGACACCCTGAGCGTGATAGGGTGTGCATCCGGTAATTATGCTACCCAGACCGAGCAACATGGCAATACAAATTATTGTTTTCATGGAAAGTCCTCCTTGTGCTGATTAAACATCGCACCTCATATTTAGTTTCATCTTTGCACAGATCATGCAAAAACTCAAATGAAATAAAGTTCACGTGGCACCATATTCGTCTACACTCACTGGCTCGATAACTAGATATTGCTGATAAAAGTCTGCAGTGATAAGGTCTGGATTCGACACACATTAGAACTACGTATTGAAAATGAGTTTTCAGACATATCCTTGACAGTGAATTTGGTATCATGTACCATTTCATATAACACTTGAGTCTGCCCGCAAAAATATTGTTGAAGGGGGTGATGACGAAAAACTGCTATTAATCCGTATAAGGCGGCGGCTAAAGATATTTGATTATGAAGTTACCCTTAAAGGAGAATATCATGAAGAGATTCGTATTGATAATTGCAGTAGTATTAATGCTCGGGTTAGGCGCAATTAAGGCTGAGGCGGCCATATGGGGGACTGATTATCCGAGTACTGGAGATTTCACCACGATTTATGACCGCTTTAGCTGGGATGGATTTAACCACTTGAACCTCACTATGAACTGGGGCAATGCGACCGCTTCCGCCACCCAGATTGATCCCGACGGAGTGCCTGATGCGTATTATTGGGCAAACTATTTCCCCACGTATTATGATCTGTATTTCTCTTATGATGGTTATAACTGGTACCATTACGGTGCATACTCACTGTAACTGCTCTTTCCGGCTTTCAGACGCGGCTTCAATGCAGGGGATATCTTGTTGAAAAGAATCCCCTGTTTTTTATTTTAGGCCTGACTCTTTCTTTATTAGTCCGTTAAAGAGATCTTTCAACTGGCTCGGCGCCTTATCCTTTAGCTCAGGCGGCATTTCCTTATGGATGATTCCCGGAGGCAGTCCACTGCCTGTAGGCTTCTTCTCAAGAATCGTCATTGGCTCTCTTTTCTCCGCAGGGGCAGAAACAATAGTTACCTGTGTGCTTTTCCCCTGAAACTGCCGAGCGGCGGATATTTTTACTTCGATCCTGTCTTCATCTCTGACCATCAACACCCTGTCATGTTGAATTTCAGCCAAGATATAACCGCTTAAGGATTTCCCCAGCATCACCGACTGCTGCCTCTTTCCCCTCCCCTTGCTGCTGCGGGGGCTTTTCCGGTCTTCCATGTATGCAAGTGCCGTTGAATCAGTAATCAGGGTACCATAAAGCAGAAACTCCGGCTTTGCTGCGATACTTATCTCTTTCGTTTCTGCCGGTATTTTTCTTTCAGGATGAAATATATTTTGGACTGAAACAATACGATATTCCGCTGCAGGAGAAGGCTGAAATGGGACTGGTGCCGAGACAATCTGCTGTGGTGGGCCAGTGTTGAGAGCGGGCTGCGGGAATGCCGGATTTTCTCCAAGAACTGGCAATAAGTAGAATTTTACTGATAGGCAGATCACCGTCAGCAGAAGCAGATTGATTACATTTATTTGTCTTATCGCAGATCTTATCATTTTAATCACGTACAGATTACCCAACATTAAACAGCAGGTCCAGATCTGTTCTGTATTTTAACCTTTAAAGAAGAAGAACGCCAACCCGATGCATACATATCGTTGACGCTCAGTCCTGATTAATGCTATATTGTGCATATGCACAATATAGGAAGATCGGCCCATGTCTCCCCGATGTAAGAAACCCAGGACTTGCGGCTGCACATTTAAAGGCAAGGCATTTAAACCCGTTGGTATCCCCTTATCAGAAATTGAAAAGATCATGATCTATTCAGATGAACTTGAATCCCTGAAGCTCTGCGATGTTGACGGCCTTTCACAGGAAGAGGCCGGCTATCAAATGGGCATATCCCGTGGAACAGTACAGAGGATCCTCGCAAGCGCCCGCCGGAAAACGGCCAGCGCTCTTACACAGTGCAAAGCTCTCGTTCTTGAAAAAACAGTCTGTAAAAAAGGAGAATAGAAATGAAAGTATGTTTCCCGGTAAATGACTCACCCTCACTTGAAAGCGAGGTGTACGGACACTTCGGCTCAGCTCCAGCATTTGTTCTCGTTGATACGGTCACCAGTGATCTGAAAGTGATCACCAATGCAGATCAGCATCATACGCACGGCATGTGCAGCCCCATCAGAGCATTAGGCGGCCATGATATAGACTGTGTTGTTGTCGGCGGTATTGGTGGCGGCGCGCTTGCAAAACTCAATCAGTCCGGCATCAAGGTCTATAAGGCTGCTGCAAAGACCGTGAGCGAGAATCTTGATCTTTTTGCTGCCGGCAGTCTGGCCGCCTATGTGCCAGGCCACGTCTGCGGCGGACATGCAAACGGTTCAGCCTGTTCTCATCACTAATTCATATTCAATAAGGAGACGCCATGGACAAAAAGAAATTTGTATTCATCATTACTCAATCATATGACAGGCCTGACCTTGTGGCAGGAGCATTCCAGCTCGCGACCAATATGAAGGCCTTTGATGCAGAAATAGACTTCTTTCTTATGGATAACGGTGCGCTGTTAGGCAAAAAAGGTTTTGCCGAGACCCTCACGTATCAGAAGAAGGACGAGTTCTCACCCCTCCATCAGCTCATGACAACGCTTATCGAAGACTTTGACTGCAAGTTTTACATCTGCGCATCCTGCGTAAAATATTATGAACTGGACAAGGTTGAACTGATCAAGAACGCATCCGTCAAACCCGGCTCGTATTTGGGAGAGATGCTGATGGAGCGGCAAGGACTTACGTTTTAAATCATTTGAAGAAATAACTACTACTGCTTCCTCTCAAACACCTTGCCTGCTACAAGCACAAAGACCACCGCCAGGCCGGTAATAACGATCATATCCAGTGAGAGCGGAAAGTCTGCACCCATCCTTCCGGTCTCCTGAGGGAATACAATATTCTTGAGAGCATCAACGCCGTAGGTAAGAGGGTTCAGCTTTGAAAGGAACTTCAGCACAGTCGGCAGGAGCTTGACCGGATACATGGCGCCGGAAAGGAAGAACATCGGCATCACAATAAAATTCATAATCACGCTGAAACTCTCATAGTTGTCATAAAATGAGGCAAGCAGAATGCCAAAGGCAGCAAGAGCAAAGGACAGAATCGCAGAAACAAGGATCACGCCGAGCACCTGCATGGGATCAAGCCTCAGTCCGATAAGCGGGAAGAGACAGAGCACAATGATCGCCTGGAATGTCGAGAGCACCATACCGCTCGTTGCCTTGCCGACCACAACTGAGAAGCGCGACACCGGCGCCACGAGGATCTCTTTCATGAACCCGAATTCCTTGTCCCATATGATCGAGATTGAGGAGAAGATCGCGCTGAAGAGAATGGTCATGCCGAGAATACCAGGAAACATGAACTGTGTATAGGATATGTTCTCACCAGCAGGAACGAGCCGTGACATGCCGCCGCCGATAAGGAAAAGCCAGAGCAGAGGACGGGCCAGCGTAGAGATGAACCTGGTCTTTTCCCTGATGAATTTCTTGAATTCACGGGCAACAATCACATAGATAACATTAGTCTCGATCATGACGTTTCCTGTATGAGCGCACCAAGGTTTTTATGTCATCATTGGCAGAGCCGTTTTCCTCGCGCATGGCTTTGCCGGTGAGTTTCAGAAAGACGTCGTTCAGCGTCGGCCTCTGCATACGCACAGAAAGCACGCTCTCTCCGACCTCACGGATCAAGGCAGGGATGCAGGCATCCCCCTTCATGGCAGATATAAAGATCTCTCCATCCTTCTCATATACATCTGTCTCAAAGAGCTTTCTGATATCTTCCATTGCCTTATTGTTGTCCGTGGTCTTGAGATATATCACGTCGCCGCCGACGATCTTCTTCAGTTCAGCAGGCGTGCCTGATGCAATGATCCGGCCCTTGTCAATGATCGCTATGTTATCGCAGACCTCGGCCTCTTCCATGTAATGCGTGGTCATGAAGATCGTTACCTTATGCTTTTCCTGCAGGTTCTTGATGAACTCCCAGAGACTTGCCCTGGACTGGGGGTCAAGGCCGAGTGTCGGTTCGTCAAGGAAGAGCACCTTTGGCCTGTGGATAAGGCCGCGTGCAACCTCAAGCCTCCGCTTCATGCCTCCTGAGAACTTCTTTACCAAGTCGTCTGCACGGTCTGTAAGACCTGCGAACTGCAGGGCTTCCTCCACCCGCTGCTTTCTCTCTGTTTTCGGCACATTGTACAGGAACGCATGAAAGATCAGGTTTTCCCTTGCAGTGAGGTCCTTATCAAGAGAACTGTCCTGAAAGACAATACCGATGGCACTTCTGACCTTTGACGATTCACGGTTGCAGTCAAAGCTGTTTATAAAAGTTTGACCTGATGTTGGTCCAAGAAGGGTGCAGAGAATGCTGATCGTGGTTGTCTTGCCTGCGCCATTCGGCCCGAGAAAACCGAAGATCGTACCCTCCTCAACATCAAAAGAAACATTATCTACCGCAGTTATATTCCCGAACTTCTTTACAAGGTTCTCGACTCTTATCATCGCCATTTCAAAAGTTTACCAGAAATCCTCTCTGTTAAGTAATACGATAGCTACTCGACAAAAAAAGGGGTGGACAGGATTCTGCCCACCCCTTTCTGCAAGACATCATCCGAGCTTACTTCTTCTTTGCCTTCTCTCCGATAATATCATCAGCCCAGCAGAGTGCAGCCGAGACCGTAGGGAAACCGATAGTGCTCGTCAGCAGGATTATCGCATGATAAACCTCAGCAGGTTTTGCGCCTGCCTCAAGCGCCCTCCTGGTGTGAGAATGCACAGCACCCTCAGAGCGGGTTGCCGCTGCTGCTGCTAGCTGTATCAGATGCGCGGTCTTCTTGTTCAGCGGACCGGCTGCCTTTGCCTCTTTCCCTACATTCTCAACAGCCTTAAAGAACTTCTCGAACCGCTTCCTGATGCTGACGAACTGATTCGGCAATTTAGCCATGTTAGACCCTCCTCGTTTTAGGAGTATTTTAGCATTATTTAAGGGCTTCGAATACCTTGCCGACCATCTGTGCAGAGGGCTTAAGTGTCTTGTCGCCGTCTTTCTGCCATTTTGCAGGACAGCCTTCATTCTGATGAGCATCGAGATAGATGTTGGCCTTCACCTTTCTGAGGAGCTCCTCAACATTTCTTCCGAGATTGAAATAGTTCACCTCTGTGCTCATAAGGGTCCCCGCAGGATTGATGACGAAGGTTCCCCGCAGGTCGAGTCCTGCTTCCTTGTCATATACGCCGAACATTTTCGAAAGCCGCGCATTCGGGTCTGACCCCATAGTATATTTCACCTTTTCGAGCATCTTCTCATCCTGCCTCCAGGCAAGATGGACGAATTTGGTATCTGTGCTGACAGTTATCAGTTCTGCACCAAGGGCCTTAAAATTCTCATGCTGCTCTGCCAGAGCAGCAAATTCGGTTGCTCAGACAAAGGTGAAATCGGCCGGATAGAAGAACAGCACTGTCCACTTCTTATTTGCCTTCAGTTCAGCAAGGCTGATTGATCCGAAATCTCCCTTTGACGGTTCATACGTATCGATCTTGAAATCTGGTACCGTCTCGCCAACTTTAATGCCGTAATGTTCGCTCATGATCTTTCCTCCGTGTATAAATTATTGCAATAATTCGGGTCAATGACCCTCTGTTCTGATTTTATCCCTCTGCTCTATTTCTCCTTACATTTTCATCGTATCACAGTATCGACAGGAAGCTAAGCTCTTTCTTGGTCTGATCATTAACATTAATATGTCAGTCTATCCCATTGAATTTAAAAGGATCATCATCCCAGCCCATTATCAGGACTAATTGTTTCTTATTTTATACTTGACATGGATTTTAATCAAGAGTAAATTAATCTTGTATTAACTTATTTTCATCTTGCTTAATAATCTCAATTTGATAGTATGGGGTTAGCGAATCAAGAGTGTATATGTCCTAAAATACGGATGAAGGATAAAAAATGCAGATAACGAGGGAAACAGACTATGCCATGCGCTGCATACTCTACCTTTCCGGTCAGCCGAAAAAGGTCGTCATGGTCGATGAGATCTCGCGTGAAATGGGTACACCGAAGAGCTTTCTGGCCAAGATCCTGCAGAAACTGGTGAAGGCCGGCATAGTCAACTCCTTCAGGGGTGTCAAAGGCGGCTTCCAGCTGAACAGAGAGCCAAAGGATATCAACCTGCTCGATGTGATAGAGGCGATAGAAGGCGTCGTTGCCCTGAACGCATGCGCAGTGGACAGCAGCGTCTGCAGTTTCAGCGGCACCTGCGGGGTGCATACGGTATGGGTGAAACTCAGGGGCGAAGTAAATGACCTTATAAAGAAACATAACTTTGCAGACATTGCAGAGGCAACAAGAAAAGCTAGGGAATCATAAAGCTTCTTTGAAGCTATTGCAGAATTTATTATTAAAGGAGGAGTTACGGTATGAGTGACTATCAGTATGACCACCAGACGGTAAAAGGTTTTATCGTCTCCTCGATCTTCTGGGGTGTGGTCGGTATTCTGATCGGGCTCTGGATCTCGATCCAGCTTTGGAAGCCTGAGCTGAATATACCGCCCTTTTTCACGTATGGAAGACTGAGAGTAGTACACACCAATGGGCTCGCGTTTGGTCTCGGCATTGGGGCGATCTTCGGCATTTCCTATTACATTGTTATGAGGCTGACGAAAAGGCCCCTTCTCTTTCCGAAGCTCGCACGGTTTCATCTTTACCTGTTCAATGCAGCAATCGCACTTGCAGCAATCAGTCTCTTCATGGGAATGAATCAGTCCCTGGAATATGCTGAACTTGAATGGCCGCTTGACATCGGGGTCGTGATCCTCTGGGTCATCTTTGCGGTCAATGTCTTCGGCACGATCATCAAGAGGAAAGAGGATCAGATGTACATTTCGCTCTGGTATATCATAGCAACAGTCGTTGCCGTTGCCATCCTCTACATCGTGAACAACCTCTCGATCCCTGCAGGGCTGTTCAAGTCCTATCATCTCTATGCAGGCGTAAACAGCGCCAACGTGGAGTGGTGGTATGGCCATAATGCCGTGGGCTTCATATTCACCACGCCGATCCTGGCGATGTTTTACTATTTCCTGCCGAAGTCCACAGGACTGCCGATCTTCAGCCACAGGCTCTCGATCATCGCCTTCTGGTCCCTTGTCTTTGCCTATCTCTGGACCGGTGCCCATCATCTCGTGTACACGCCGCTGCCTGACTGGATCCAGACACTGGGCATCGTCTTTACGCTTTTCCTGATCGCTCCATCCTGGGGATCGGTAGTGAACGGGTACTACACGGTTGGGTCTGACTGGTCCAAGATGCAGACCAACTATCTGACAAAGTTCTTCATCATGGGAATCACCTTCTACGGTCTGCAGACCGTGCAGGGTCCTACCCAGGCGATCAGGGTCGTGAGCTCACTCATCCATTACACTGACTGGGTGCCTGGCCATGTGCATATGGGCACCATGGGATGGGTCACGATGACGACCGCAGCTTCGATCTACTACATCATCCCGAAGATCTACAATACCGAGATCTACAGCGTCAAGGTCGCGAACATCCATTTCTGGCTTGTCCTGATCGGTCAGCTCATGTTCTCGATCACCATGTGGATCACCGGCATTCAGCAGGGTGCTATGTGGAAGGCCACAAACGCTGACGGAAGCCTTAAATACACCTTCATGGAGGGGCTGGTAAAGAACTATCCGTTCTGGCAACTGAGGACCGTAGCAGGCCTGATCTTTACGGTTGGCATGCTTTTCTTTATCTATAACATCTATATGACGATGCGCAAGGGCAAGACACTTGCGGCATCGCGGGCATAGGGGGTGGACCATGTCTGGTGAAATCTACAGAAAACCGATCATGTTCGCCATAGTGGCTGCGGTCGTCATTCTTATCGGCACGATCGCAACCGTCTTTTTCCCCATGTTCACTGAGGGAATGCATCCGAAGCTTGAAAACCTTAAGCCCTATACTGCGCTTCAATTGGCAGGTAAGGACATCTATCAGCGCGAAGGCTGCAACAACTGCCATACCCAGACTGTCCGGCCTCTAAAGACAGAAGTCATGCGGTACGGTGACTACTCAAAGGCAGGCGAGTTCGCATACGACCGCCCATTCCTCTGGGGTTCGAAGAGAACTGGCCCTGACCTCGCCCGTATTGGCGGAAAGTATCCCGACACATGGCACTACAGCCACTTTGAAAATCCTCAGTCATTCTTCAAAGAATCCAATATGCCTAAATACGGATGGCTAAAGGACGGCAAGCTCGATCCCGCGGACATGGAAGCCCATATGAAGGCAAATGGGTTCCCATACACAAAAGATGAGATAGCATTACTCTCTGCAAAGACAGAACTCGATGCTCTGGTTGCGTACATGCAGGTTATTGGTACTGCGGTAAAAAGATTGGCGCCGGCTGCGTCGGGGAAGACCGCGTCCGATCATGAAGCTGAAAATCCGTTCAAGAATGATCCGAAGGCTACAGCACTCGGCAAGGAGATCTTCGACCAGAACTGCGCCATGTGCCATGGCACGAAAGGTGAGGGCGGAATCGGACCGAGCCTTATTGACGACATGTTCCTTTACACAAAAGGCGATCTGGCTGACGATGACTACTATGAGATTATTCATAACGGCACAGAGCAGGGCAAGATCGAAGAGGGCAGAACCATGAAAGGCGGCATGCCGTCCTACGGAGGCCAGCTCGACAAGAACAAGATTTGGCAGGTAATTTCCTATATCCGTTCAATGCAGAGAAAGTAAGGAGGAAGCCATGGCAGAAGATTTTGACGATACAAACATTGAAGACTTTGAAGCAAAAGACACAGCCAGGAAACTTCCTGTCGGTTGGATGATATTGTTCTGGGGCCTGATCCTCTGGGGTGTCTATTACTTTGCGATGTATTCTCCATCTATCAGCGGATGGACCCAGTCCGGGGCTTATGAAGAGTCCGTAAAGAAACCGTAAAGCGTAAAGAGTGAATCGTAAGGAGTGACATGATAAAAGGGCAGTGACTGGACAGCAGTCCTTCACTGCCCGCAATAAAGGAGAAACCATGGATATTTCGATCATTGCAACCATAGCGTTTACGGTAATACCGACAGCAGCCATCGTTGTTCTGTATCTGATGATGAAGGGGAAGAAGAAGTAATGGATGCTCAGGGCATTGCCTATTTTGTCTTCGGCTTGACTCTTGTTGTTCTCTTCGTCATTATCATTGCCTTCTACTATTCAAAAAAGAGACATAAGAAAGTGGAGGACCCGAAGTACAAGATGTTCGAAGATGACGATTAGGATCCAGCCCTGGCGACGAATAGCAGAAGCTGTCCAGGCACTGGTTATCCTGGGGATGCCCTTTGTCAGGATCAATGGCGAGAGTGCACTCCGTTTTGATGTTCCATCCCTGAGACTGCACCTGTTCGGCTTGAGCCTCTGGATGGATGAGTTCTTCATTGTCCTGATGGGTCTCTTCTTTCTTACCTTCCTCTTCATTCTTGTTACTCTGCTTTTCGGCCGCATCTGGTGCGGATGGCTCTGCCCGCAGACCGTGATCATCGATATCACCAGGTTTCTGGACAGGGCGCGATCAAAGGGCATCGCACAGAAGGCCCTTGCTTATGTCCTCACACTTCTCGCCTGCATCGTCGCGGCCGCGAGCCTGATCTGGTATTTTGTTTCTCCCTATGACTTCATACCGGCATTGATGGACGGCAGTCTCGGATTAATCGCCTGGGGTTTCTGGATATCCCTGACCATCATCCTTTTTCTTGATTATGCATTCCTGCGTCATGCCTGGTGCGCAACGGTATGTCCATATGCAAAGCTCCAGGGAGCTCTCTTCGACAGCAATACCATGATCATCGCCTTTGACCAGAGGCGAACAGAGGAATGCATGGACTGCAGGGCCTGCGTCAAGGTATGCCCGGTGCATATCGACATCCGCAAGGGATTGAGCGCAGCCTGCATCAACTGTGCAGAGTGCCTCGACACCTGCTCAGGCAAGATGGAGAAGAAAGAAAAACCGGGCTTGATCGGCTATTTCTTCGGCAGTCCTGGCAGCAAGCGAAACCTTCTGAGAACGAATACGCTGCTTATAGGTTCCTTAACGCTGCTGTTCCTGCTCGTCCTTCTCTATCTTTCATTCACCAGAAACCCCCTTGATCTTACAGTCATGCCTAACTACGATATGAAGCCGCGGATCACTGAAAAAGGGGAGCTGCTCAATTCCTTTATACTGGCAGCGGAAAACAGAAGCAGACAGGATCGTGAATTCACGACAACTGCCAGCCTTCAGGGAAGGACAGTGAAAGTATTACCTGAAAAGATCCTGCTGAAGGCAGGAGAATATAAAAGAACGCCGATCTATCTGTTGCTTTCAGAAAAAGAGCAAGGCAATGCAGTATTGACCATCGAGACCTCGCAGCCTTCTTCTGTAAAGATCGTCCGAGACATCAGCATCATGGCTCCTTTGGAGGTTAAATGAAGCTTTTACTCATTATCGTCTCGATAATCGGCCTGAGCGCTGTTATCGGCGCTGTTGTTGTCGGTACAAGAACATTCGACGGCACGATCGTGGACAAACCCTATGAACACGGGCTGGCCTATGACGCAGTCCATCATGAAAAAGAGGTCTCAGGCTGGAATGTGGAGATCCTGAATAAGACGTTTACATCCGGCACAAATGATATCCTGCTGTCAGTTACCGACAGAAATGGAAAATCTCTCACTGATGCTGAGATTGTTCTGAGTATAAGCAGACCATCGTCAAAAGCCTTTGACAGAACGTTTAAAGCGGTCAAGAAAGAAAATGGACAGTTTATTGCACAGGCAGATCTCCCACTTTACGGTTATTGGATTGCCAGCGTTCAGGTGACAGAAAAAAGCAAAAGCATCGTGTTCGAAAAGACTCTCTTTGCTGAGCAGAAAAGACCATAATGAGATCCATCATTGCATTAGCTCTTCTCTGCTGCTTTTTCATGTCCCCTCATTCATTGGCACAGGGAGCGACAGAGGTCGCTGACTGCGCTCCTGATCAGGGGCCATGCACAGCTGCAGCAGCAGGCAGACAGATCATCTTCGACATCTCACCCAAGCCAGTTAAGGCCATGAAGGAACTGATCTTTACGATAAGGGCAACAGGCAGGAATACCGCACCCGCTCTTCTCCTCGATCTTTCGATGCCCGGCATGTACATGGGCAGAAACGAGGTCGTTCTGAAAAAAACCCCTGACGGATCCTACAGCGGTAAGGGGATCATTCCCCGCTGCCCAAGCGGCAGGAAACTCTGGCGCGCATCAGTCACTATTCCCGGGGCCGGCAAGGTCTCCTATACATTCAATGTTAGCCAGTGATTCGATCTATCTGCTTATCTTCGGATCAGGCCTGCTCGGAGGAGTCGGTCACTGCAGCGGCATGTGCGGCCCGATCGTTGCAACCTACTCATTAAATCTCAGGACTGACGCGCATGCGCCAAAGGCGTCCGCGTCTCTCCCCCATATTTTCTATAACGTCGGAAGAATAACAACCTACAGTATCATCGGCGGCATGATGGGTCTCACCGGATCCTTTGCAGGCGTAGTTCAAACCATCGAACGGTTCCAGAATATTACCATGGCAGGCATCGGCGCTTTGATGATCATCATGGGACTTGCGGCCTCAGGATGGTTCTCCTTCAGCAGGAGCGGGAAGAATAGTTCAGGGCAGAACTCTTTTTCTTCAGCATTAGGCTCTGCGGTCAATCGCATGATATCGTTTATCTCTGAGACGCATACTGCAGGCTCGTTCTATGCCATCGGCATGGCAACGGGATTCATTCCCTGTGGCCTGCTTTATACAGCCTATATTGCCGCTGCTGGTGCCGGCGCAGGCTCGAACAGTCCGGCAGAGGGATTTCTTAAAGGCTTGTTCATGCTATTCCTTTTCGGCATAGGCACGACGCCTGCCCTTTTCCTGATCGGGCGTATTGCTGCTCTCAAGAGCGAATGGATACGAAAACGTTTTTTCAGGATCGCGTCCCTTTTTATGATCATTATCGGAGCAATGCTCATCTATCGCTCCTTCAGATACTAATATGGCAACGCTCACCTGTGACCACTGCCTCCTCACCTTTCCCGAGCGGGATGCAATCCGTGAGGAAGTGGACGGCAGCCAGCAGGTATTCTGCTGCCATGGCTGCAGAGGGGTCTATTTTCTGATCCGCAGCGAAGGCCTGACAGACTTCTATGACAAGAGACATTGGGATGCTCCGGGAACCCCTGCTGATCCCCATAAAGAGCTTGATCTTAGATCCTTCGACGAGGACGTGAGAAGTGTCGAGCAGGGAAGGGAGATTGATATCTACATCGAAGGCATTCGGTGTGCTTCCTGTGTCTGGCTGAACGAAAAGTTCCTGTTGCGCGCTGAAGGTGTCCTGTCGGCCCGCATCAATTTTGCCACGCACAAGGCAAAGATCATTTGGGACCCTGCGCTCATTGGCCTTGAGAAGATTCTGAAAAGAATACAGGCAATAGGATATACGCCCCGGCTGTACCGAGAATCAGAGCAGTTCAGGGCACGAAGGGCTGAATCGCGAGATCTTCTGGTGCGCTTCGGCACCGCAGCATTCCTCTCCTCTCAGCTCATGATCTACAGCATTGCTCTTTATGCCGGCTATTTCCAGGGAATTGATTCCACAACAAAGATCATCCTCGAGATCATTGCCATGCTTCTGACCATACCGGTCATCCTGTACTCGGGCATGCCCATTATCCAAAGTACAATCTCGGGTCTGCGCCATCTTCATTTCACCATGGACTCTCTCATCTCGATCGGTGCGGGCTCAGCCTTCATATACAGCGTGTATCAGATGTTCATTGGCGGCACGGTCTATTTTGACACCTCTGCCATGATCATCACGCTCATCCTGCTCGGCCGTTATATCGAGTCAACAGCAAAAAGCAGGGCATCTGAAACGATCGAGAAATTGACTGAGCTCACACCCAGGGAAGCAAGGATCGTCCAGAGATCCAGAGACAGCACAAAGGATCTCACCACTGAAGAGACAGCCATGGTGCTGGTAGACTCTCTTTGCAGGGGGGATCTCATAAAGGTGCTGCCAGGCGAAAGGATTCCATCTGACGGCAGGGTAAACTACGGCGAGTCTGAAGCTGATGAGTCGATCCTAACCGGCGAATCAAGGCCGGTAAGAAAGATCCCTGGCAGCGAGGTGATCGGCGGCAGTGTCAATCTATTCGGCACGCTGATCTTTGAGGTTACGCGCGCAGGAAAAGAGTCAATCCTGGCCGGGATTATCAAGGCCGTTGAGGATGCTCAGGCCGGCAAACCTCATCTTCAGATATTGGCTGACAGGATAGTCGGATATTTTGTGCCTGCCATTCTGCTTATAGCACTTATGACTGTATCTGGCTATATCATGAGGGGTGCATCTCTGAATGAGGCGCTCATGACCGGCGTATCAGTGCTGGTCATTGCCTGCCCCTGCAGCCTCGGACTTGCAACGCCCCTTGCAGTGCTTGTATTTTCCACTCTGGCATCCTCACGAGGCATCCTGATCAAGGGCGGCGAGGTGATAGAAAACGTCAGCAGACTCGATCATGTGATCTTCGACAAGACCGGCACCATAACTGAAGGCAAGCCCTCCCTCAAGACATTACTTTTGATCGACAGCTGCATAGATAGAGAATATATCCTCAGGATAGCTGCCTCACTTGAGAATCTTTCTGAGCATAGTATTGGCAGAGCACTAGTGGAGGCGTGGAACGGAGACTTCTTCCCGGTCCTGGATTTCCGTGCAGTACCCGGTCGCGGAATCAAAGGAATTGCCGATGATAAGAGCATCATAATAGGCAACGAAGCTTTCATAAAGGAACATGGCCTGACAGCCCCTGCCCTTTCTGCTCCCATAGCAGATCTTACCCTCCCCTATGAGCAGGCAGGAGATACGGTCATCTACATAGGATGGGACGGCACAATCAGAGCTGTTTTTATCGTCTCTGACTGCATGAGGAATGAATCTGCCGACGCAGTCAAAGAGATCCTTTTGCGGGGGAAACGTGTTATGGTCGTCAGTGGAGATAACAGGATCACAACGGCTGCTGTTGCTTCAGTTGCCGGTATAGAACATGTTGTTTCCGGGATGTCACCAGAGGAGAAGAGAGATTATATCAGGGGGCTCCAGCAGATCGGATCAAGAATATTAATGGTCGGCGATGGTATCAATGATGCGCCTGCCCTTACCGAGGCATTTGTCGGTATTGCCATGGGCAAGGGAACGGATATTGCCATGGAGAGTGCAGACGCCGTCCTTGTCACAAGCGACCTTACGGCCATTCATTATTTCATGGATCTGTCTCTGCGAGCATACCGCGTGATCAGGCAGAACGTCTTTTGGGCCTTCTTTTACAACATAGTTGCTATTCCCCTTGCCATAACAGGCGTGCTGCATCCGATTATGGCAGCAGGGGCTATGGCAGCAAGTTCCCTCTTCGTGGTGCTCAACTCCCTGAGGATAAAAAGAAGGGGAAAAGCCTGATGTGGACCCTGATCTTTCTTATTTTTCTTTCGCTTGCGCTCGGTATCGGAACCTGGCTTTTTTTTATCTGGGCAGTAAAGAGCGGTCAATACGATGATCCTGAAGGGCCCAAATACCGGATGATGGAAGACGACGAAGATGATGAGAAGGAAAATAAAAAAGGGCATCCATAGGATACCCATTTCGAGTTATGGGTATACTGCTCTCTTGTTATTTTGCCGGTGCCGCAGGTGCTGCAGGAGCTGACTGCTGAGCAGGCTGCGTAGGCTGTCCCTGCACAGGGCCTGTTGTACCCTGAGGGATGTTGCCCTTCTGCTGCTGTGTAGCTGCGGGAACAGTATTCATGATCGAAGAACCGCTTTTTGCCTGAACAATAGCAAGAAGAAACGAAGAGAGCATAAACACTACAGCAGCAACGGTTGTAAGCTTGCTGAAGAAGGTGGCTGCTCCTCGCGCGCCGAACAATGTCTGGCTTGAACCGCCGAAAGCTGCGCCCATTTCAGAGCCTTTACCGCCCTGGATAAGCACAATCACGATTAGAAACAGACTGACAATAAGATGCACAATTAAAATAAGTGTTGAAAGCATTACTTCTCCTTTTTATAACAGACTAATTTAGCAAAACTGTCGGGCTTAAGGCTTGCGCCGCCAACAAGGCCGCCATTAACATCCGGGCATGCCATCAGGACCTCAACATTCTCCGGTGTCACGCTTCCCCCATACAGAATGCGGATATCTTCAGCTGCGCTGCCGTATAATTTTCTCAGACTATTCCTTATAAATGCATGCACTTCCTGGGCCTGCTCCGGAGATGCGGTCTTGCCTGTTCCGATGGCCCAGATTGGCTCGTACGCCACAACCAGGTTCTCGGCATCAACACCCTCAAGCCCCTTTTCGACCTCTCGGCCAATCACATCAAAAGTCTTGTTCGCTTCACGCTCTGCAAGTGACTCGCCACAGCAGAATATCACGCCGAGACCAGCCTTCTTTGCTGCCTTGATCTTTCTATTGATAACTGCATCGTCCTCATGAAAATACTGACGTCTCTCTGAATGGCCGATGATAACATGGCTGCAGCCGGCATCGAGGAGCATAGACGCTGAGACCTCACCGGTAAATGCGCCCTTCTCCTCCCAGAACATGTCCTGGGACGCAAGCTGAACATTGGTTCCCTTCAGAGCCTCACCCGCATGAGCCAAAGAGGTAAAGGGCGGAGCGATTATGATATCCACATCAGACACATTCTTGACCGCAGGGACAAAATCACGCAGAAACTCCCTGGTCTCTGCAATGGTCTTGTTCATCTTCCAATTGGCTGCCATAAAGCTTTTCATAGTCTGATATTGTAATAATATAGGCCTGTTTCAGTCAAGGAGCTGTAATGATGAAAATCACTATACATCTAATGCGTTATACAGAAACCCGTCAATTCAGCAAAAGTGCCTGGTGCCACAGTTATAAACTCTATCCCTGACCGCGGTCAGCCATAGAATGAGAAATATTTAATTGGCATATACAGTGGGCTTACTTCATAATAAACCGATGAGTATTAAGCTGTCGGTGATCATCCCAAACCATAACGGCAGTGCCTTTGTGGACTCTTGCCTGAAGGCATTATTTTCTGTTAAACACCAACCCTTTGAAGTGATCGTTGTAGACGATTGCTCTACTGACAATTCTGTTGAAATGATCAGCAAGTTCCCCTGCCGGCTCATTAGGCTCGAAAAACAGGCAGGAGCATCAAAGGCAAGGAACACAGGAGCAAAGAACAGCAGCGGCAATGCCCTCTTCTTCATCGATGTGGATTGTGTTGTTCAGGACGACACTATCCTGCATGTGATCAATGCGTTTGATAAGAACAGAGACCTTGTCATAGGCGGCAGCTATACGCCTGTCGCCTATGACGACACTTTTTTTAGCACCTTCCAGTCCATATTTATCAACTATTCGGAACTCAGGTCGGTCGAGCCTGACTACATAGCGGGTCACGCAATGGTGATCGGCAGGGATATCTTTGAGAAGAGCGGCGGCTTTCCCGAAGACTTCATACCGATCATAGAGGATGTAGAATTCAGTCACAGGCTGAAAAGATCAGGACAGCGGCTGATCATGGACAGCGCTATTCTCGTAAGGCATATTTTCAACTATGATCTCATCAAGTCACTCAGAAATGCCTTCAGAAAATCGAAATACTGGATTGCATACTCCATGGGCAACAGGAATCTTATGGCGGATTCGGGAACAGCATCAGTGGAACTGAAGTTTAATGTGCTCTGCTCTTCTCTCCTATGGTTTTTTTCCCTCTGTTTCGGCATTGTCCCTGACACATTCTTTCTGGCCTGCATTATCATCGTTTCCACCTTTAACCTTGGAGTCAACAGATCTCTGGTCAGGGCCTTCTTCAGGGAAAAGGGTATCACCTTCGGCATCACGGCAACACTCTATTATTCAATGATCTATCCCCTTGCTGTGGCAGCAGGCGGAGCAGCAGGCATGGCTTATTATCTTCAATCCCAGAGGAAAGCAACATAATGTATTCCCCCTTTCGCCATATCGGCTCCGTCCTGATCAAGAAGCGGCCAATCCACCTCACCTTCTTCATAACACGCAACTGCAATGCCCAATGTCCTTTCTGCTTTTATCTCAAGTCTGACGATAAGCAGAAGAGCTCTGACCACGAACTTTCCCTTGAAGAGATAACGAAGATCTCTTCATCTCTCGGCGACCTGCTCTGGCTCGCATTTTCTGGCGGCGAGATCTATCTTCGGTCCGATCTGCCGGAAATAAGCCGGATCTTCTACAAGAACAACAGACCAGCGATCATGCTCTACCCTACGAATGGCCTGCTTCCCGACCGCATCAGGGAGATGACCGAGCAGATACTCAAAGATTGCCCGAAAAGCACGATCGCGGTGAAGCTGTCGCTCGATGGAATAGGTGAGACACACGACAGGCTGCGTAATACCCCTGGCATCTTCACAAAAACCATCGAGACTTATGATCGGCTCAGGAATCTTCTTGATATATACCCGAACTTTGAACTGGGTATAAACACGGTGTTCTGCTCAACAAATCAGGACCAAATGGATGAGATCATTGATTTCGTGTCTGCGATGGACAGCGTAAAGACCCATACCATTTCTCTGATCAGGGGAGACCTCTCTGATAAGGGCTTTAAGGATGTTGATCAGAATAAATATCAGCATGCGATTGCGCGGCTCGAACAGAATCTGAAGAAAAAGGGATCTGCAAAGACATATCGTTTCCGGGGGGCACGCATCAAGGCTGCTCAGGATATCCTCCAGCGCGGCCTCATATCCAGGACTAATGATGAACAAAAGCGGCTCATCCCCTGTTATGCAGGGGAATTAAACGTAGTTCTTGAGGAAACCGGGGAGATTTATCCTTGCGAAAGTCTGAGAAGAGGGCTGGGGAATGTCAGGGATTATGCTTATAACATACCGAAGCTTCTCAGGTCAGACAGGTCTAGGGCTATCCTGAACAGCATCAGGGACAGCCAGTGCTACTGTACTCATGAATGCTATTTTATGACTAACATCCTTTTTAATCCGCGTCTGTATCCTGCCCTTGCACGTGAGTATCTTCAGATCAAATAGATGAACAAGGACGTTATCATTATCGGTGCCGGGGCATCCGGCCTCATCTGCGCAATCGAGGCAGGCAAGCGCGGGAGAACTGTCATTGTTATTGACCATTCCCAAAAGATCGGGGCCAAGATAAGGATATCAGGCGGCGGCAGATGCAATTTTACTAATCTCCACCTCTCACCTGAACACTATATTTCGCAGAACCCGCATTTCTGCAAATCTGCACTTTCCCGGTACACCCCTGAAAACTTCATCTCCCTGCTCAGGAAACATAAGATATCGTTCCATGAAAAAGAGGCCGGACAGCTCTTCTGTGATGCAACCTCTGCGGAGATCATCGTCATGCTCAGGGCTGAGTGCGAAAAAGCGGGCGTAGAATTCATCCTTGGCTGCAGCGTCAGCAAGATCGAGAAGAACGAAATCTTCAGCCTCACAACCAACAGAGGCACATTTCAGGCGAGATCACTGGTCATCGCCACAGGCGGACTGTCATATCCCAAGCTCGGCGCTACTGACTTCGGCCTCAGGATCGCAGAGCAGTTCAAGATGAACGTTATAGCACCGAGACCCGGGCTTGTGCCCCTCACTCTTGCAGGAAAAGAGCTGGAGGTCTTCAGGGAACTGAGCGGTGTATCGATCAATGCAGAAGTTACCGCCAGTAGGATGTCTTTTCGGGGCAGTCTCCTCTTCACGCATCGCGGACTAAGCGGGCCGGTTATACTCCAGATCTCATCTTACTGGAAACATGGCGAGCTGCTATCGATTGATCTACTGCCGGGTGTTAATGCCCATGATCTCCTTCTTGCCAGCAGACAGAGCAGAAAAGAGATCAAGACACTGCTTTCTCAATATCTGCCTTCACGCTTCACACAGGTCTGGTGTAACCATTACCTCAAGACAAAGCCTGTCTGTCAGTTCAATGAAAAAGAACTGCGTGAGGCTGCGGAAAAGCTCCAGGTATGGCAGGTAAAGCCGTCCGGTACCGAGGGGTATGCTGCGGCTGAGGTGACGGTTGGCGGAATTGATACGAATGAAGTATCATCCAAGACCATGGAAGCGAATAAAGTTTCAGGACTGCATTTTATTGGAGAGGTGCTTGATGTAACCGGAGAGCTTGGCGGGTACAATCTTCATTGGGCTTGGGCATCAGGCCATGCTGCAGGGCAGCATGTCTGAACAGAGAGCAATAATCCTGGCATCTGCATCGCCCCGCCGCAAGGAACTCCTTTCGCTCATCGATTTGAAATTCAAGGTTCATGTGAGTGACTATGAGGAAGACCTCGGTCTCAAGCTCAAACCGCGCGAGCTCGCAAAGTTTCTTTCGCTCGAAAAGGCCCGTGCAGTTGCACCAAAATATAATGATGCAGTCATCATCGCAGCAGACACCTTCATCGTCTTTAAAGGCAAACTGTTAGGTAAGCCTCATACCGAAAAAGAAGCATTGCGGATGCTTACGATGCTGAACGGCAAACTGCATTCGGTCATAACAGGATATACTGTGATTGATACCAGGAGAGGCAAGAGGTCTTCTGTTGCAGTAGAGACAAAAGTCTGGTTCAGGAAGATGACTATTGACGAACTGAGGGCATATGTTAAGACCGGCGAACCGCTCGACAAGGCAGGCGCATACGCGATCCAGGGAATTGGTTCGCTAATTGTAAAGAAGATCGAGGGCGATTATTTCAATGTTATCGGCCTGCCTGTCGCAAGCCTTTCAGCGACATTGAAAAAGTTTGGGATAATAGTTTTATGAATTGGGTATTCTTGCAATCTTGATTATTGTTCATAGGAATCATTTCCCTGGGCAAATGCTTCATGAGAAGTTCTTCCTGGAGAACTAAACCGCTGCGCGGTGGTTTAGTTCATCTTCCTGAAAGTCGCATTTTCAAAGCATGCAAAATAGTGCAAGTTATTATTCGTAATCGACAGTGGGAATTGTCGCACTGTATCTGACTAACATACAAATTTATGTATTATCGGGGCGGCTTAACTGCTGTGTTAGCCCAACAGGGAGATTCCTATGAAATTTCGTTTGTCACTGGTTCAAATGGTCACTACGGTTATTTTCGCTTTTTCTGCAGTCACAGGAACACAGGCCGAGAACGCCAGGGTCGGGACTTTGAGCAACTCAGAGGCACTGAACACGGCGGAACGATGGGCTACAGTGGTAGGCCAGGCTGATATTGCAGGACTTAACGAGTTGCTGCACACCGACTACGTTCATGTTCATGCAACGGCGCTGGTTGAGTCCAAGGCCAAGTTCATGGAAGCGCTTCAGACCGGAGTAAGAAAATATGATCCGATAAGGATTGAGGATTCAAACGTCCGTGTTTTCGGCTACTCTGCCGTTGTTTCCGGTAAATTTGTTCTGAAGGCGACAACCCGTGACAGAGTTATCGAAGGCGTAAATAGATTCATGTTGTTGGTTGTCAACACGTCAAACGGCTTGCAGGTAGCAACTTTCCAGGCCACTGCCATTCCGCAACCAAAATAGGCGACGGTGGAGACTAATCGAACAATTCCTCGATAAAAGACTTTTTCCTGTGCTTGTTATACCCATGTTGCCCGTGTAAGCTGCATTCTATCTGAGGAGATAATGCCTGAACAAAAAAGTCATTACTGACCTTCCGAGCTGGCAATATCTCACAAACTATCGATATCGCAATAATTGCAAATCAACCCTTATCCCTTATCCAGTTTTCAATGCCTTCAGGATCCATTGGTTTGGAAAAATAGAACCCCTGCGCATAATTGCAATTTAGGTCTTTCATCTGCGAAACCTGCTCAATTTTCTCAAGTCCCTCAGCAATGACTTCGAAATTAAGATTCTTTGCCAGCGCAATGATAGCTTTTATGATTTCAAGAGATTCCTCGCTGTCTGCCATTTTGGCTATGAATGAGCGATCGATCTTTAAAGCAGTCACAGGAAATACATTGATATAGCCAAGTGACGAATACCCAGTGCCAAAGTCATCAATATGCAACTGAAACCCCATCTCGCGAAGTTTACGCAATGTGGCTAGAGCAAGATCAGCATTTTCCATGATAATGCTCTCCGTAATTTCGATAATGAGACTGCTCGGCTCAATATCAACGTTTTCTATAATCTGAATAATCTGATCAAAGAGTGCCGGATTTGAAAACTGCCTGCCCGAAATATTTATGCTCATTTTTAAACTCGGTGATGCCGTATATTTCTTTTGCCAAGCAGCGAGCTGATTGCATGCCTCACGAAGGATCCATTCCCCGATTTCCATGATTAATCCTGATTCTTCAGCCAGGGGGATGAATTCGAGGGGGAGAATTACTCCACGCGTCGGATGGACCCAGCGGACAAGTGCCTCAAAACCCGTGAGCCTGTTTGACGTCATATCTATGACTGGTTGATAGTGAAGTCTGAGCTCCTGGCGATCGAGTGCCATTCTCAGGTCAGCCTCCAATTGGAGTCTGTCGATAAAACTCGCATGCATATGTTCCTCGAAAATTTCGATTCTGGCCTTTCCCTTTGCCTTGGCCTGATACATCGCAATATCAGCATCCCGGATAACTTCATCCGCATGATGGTATATCTCGGAGCTAAATGCAATGCCGATGCTGGCAGTAGTAATAAGCTCATGTCCATCAATGAGGAAAGGTACTGGCAGATCTGCCTGAATTCTCTCTGCAATTTCTATGAAATCTTTTCGCTCACTTGCAGTTTCAAGAAGAATCGCAAACTCATCCCCTCCAAGACGTGCTACCGAATCACTCGGCCGCAGGCAGTTCAAGAGCCGCTGACCCACGGCAACAAGGAGACGGTCTCCGATTATGTGACCAAGGCTGTCGTTTATGACTTTGAACCGGTCGAGATCGATAAAAAACACGGCAAAGTTAAAGTCACGGTGTCTCTGGACCTGGGTATCTAGCGTCCGCAGTGCCTGCTGAAGTCGGTCCATGAAAAGGGCACGATTCGGCAAACCTGTAAGCGCATCATGAAAAGCGTCGTAAATTAACTGTTGTTCGGCCGACTTTCGGGCAGTGATATCGGTTTGTGATCCGGCAATCCGGCATGCCTTCCCCAAAGTATCCCGCACAGCTATCCCCCGGCTGAGTACCCAAAGATAGGATCTGTCTTTATGGGAGATGCGATATTCGCTTTCGAAATGAGGAGAGTTACCGAGCATATGCGCAGCAAGCTGGGAATCAAATTTCATCCGGTCATCAGGGTGTATTCTGCTGAACCATTCTTCTGGATTGTTGTTGATATCCTTTTCATTACAACCGAGCATTATCTTCCATCGGGGTGAGTAATAGACCCTGTTGTTGGTGAGATCCCAATCCCAGAGCCCATCATTGGCACCCTGCGCAGCAAGGGCATATCGTTCCTCACTCTTTGCGAGTGCTTCTTCAGCCTTTCTGCGCTCGGCAATATCCTCCTCGAGCTGTGCATATCCCTCTTTCAGCGCAGCACTCATAATATTGAAATTGTTAGCCAACTCTCCAAATTCAGTCTTGTCTTGATAGGAAACGGAATAATCAAGATTGCCTGAGGCAATAGCCCGGGTTGCATTAACCAACACAGTGATAGGATCTGTAATGGACTTTGTCAGGCGATAGGCTATCAGCAGAGAAAAAACAAAGGTAAGCAAAGTTGTTACGACAAGAATTATTTTTGCAATACGGGCCCGCTCAAGAGCCACATTTGTCATAAAGGCAAGCTTACGGCTTGCATCAAGTGACATCTGTTCTGTTGAGGCAAGAAGCGTATTGCCTATTGCGGCTGCTGCCAGCTTCAGGCGATCAATGCCTTCCCTGTTTGCAGAAGCGGTAATGTAATAACTTAGGGCTTCCTGATATTTTCGTATGTATTTTTGCGTCTCCTTAAGTCTTCTGTCAATTTCAGGCTCATGGTGGCATCCTGTACACTGGGCAGCATTTTCTTCAAGAAGACTTACATTGTCAATGATCATATCTATTTTGTGCCCAAGAGGTGTTCCAACGGTATAGAGTTCAGACTGAACTGTCTGAATTGAGAGGAGGAGATGCTGTCTAAGGTCTTCTATCTGATGCAGTTTAATGAGTTTTTCAAGGGCCGCTGTCGTATTCTGTACATAGAGTGTCGAAAAAGCTATCCCTATTGAGAAGAGGAGAAAGAGAAGGAGCAGGGAATAAACAATCTTTTTTTTCATACGCTATAGTTCAGTGCTATATACCCATGCCTGCGACGTTTCTTCTCACGGGTAAAACCCGAGTTATTCATTTTTCCATTTGTAGTTCTTAAGGTCAATACCGGCCTTTACTGCAAGCTCATGAACTGGTTCATAATCCTTAACTGTAGTATCGATAAACTTAAGGGCGCCAAACTGCTTCAATACGGTCTGTCCTTCGGGGTCCTTATCTATGTTGATGAGAGCATCCTTCATTTTTTTCTTGAGATTTTCATCAAGATCCTTACGTACACAAAGGCCGTTGGAAGGCACAGGGGGCGACTGCGCAATAATGACCAATTCCTGCTCAATTCTGTTGTTTTCTTTCTTTTCTCTGTCATAGATACTGTGTTTGGCAGCTCCTATATCTGCTCTTCTATTTAGAACA
The DNA here is from genome assembly GCA_964461065.1 of uncultured Nitrospiraceae bacterium. Classification (GTDB taxonomy): domain Bacteria; phylum Nitrospirota; class Thermodesulfovibrionia; order Thermodesulfovibrionales; family UBA6898; genus UBA6898. The sequence continues at coordinate 11,663 of CAYWRK010000021.1, read as the reverse complement.
GCATCTATTGCTGCGTCATGACTACCGGTGAAATAATACTCACGGAAAAATTTGTCTGGAGAAGCAATACCATGCTCCCTGAGATAGGCAAGAGGGAATATATATCCGGCTGTTGTTGACTTTTCAACAAAGGCCATTACTTTTCCTTTCATGTCTTTAATATCTTTTATGTTGCTGTCCTTCCTGACGAAGATATAGCCGTGGTATGTTGAAGAATTGTCAAGATTCACTGGCCGCGCAAGAGGGATTACTCCGAGTTTATATATTGCAACAGCACCGGTAAAGGAACCAAAAAAAGCGCCATCCATCTTTTCCTTTTCAAAACGGTCAATAATATTTCCATATCTGCTTAGGACGGTAAACTTGACATCTATTCCTGTTTTTTTTGAAAGGTATACTCCAAGGGGTTTAAAGCGCTCTTTCTGTTTGAAAATGTTCATCTCCGGAATGAGACCGATCAACATTCTCTTCTTATTTTCTTCAGCAGATACCGGGTGTAGGAATAAGGCCGAAAGAAACAGAAGTGATACGATAGAAATGAATCCTTTTTTCATAAAAGCCTTCCTTTCTCTGTTGTTTGTCGGAACTTATAGTATCTTCTCGTTTCAGCTGTGTATAAGTCAAGAATTATCTATCTATATCGAGTTAGAATTTCCGAGCAAGCGCACGAATACGGACACCACTGCACGCCGGCGGTGATGTGTGTCATTCTAAGCCTTTCTCCTGATAATCAACACCCTTGACAGTCTAGCGATTATGCGTAATTGCAAGTGCACCGCGCGACTCAATTCTTAGACAATGACTGTTCAACGCCACATGAAAGTAAGGGTCAGTCTTCCCGCTGGGCAAGCCAGACTGTGTACCTGGCTCCTCCGCGCGCACCGCGTGAACGCACAGGGACCTCGTCAACCGTGAAGCCGGCCTTGCGAAGCCGACGGACAAAAGCGTGATTCGTACCGGCTGACCAGACTGCCAGTACCCCGCCTGGCCGCAACGCATCATACGCTATCTTAAGTCCAGACAATCCGTAAAGCAGATCATTGCTCTTCCGGGTCAGCCCCTCAGGCCCGTTATCAACGTCCAGCATAATGGCATCGTATGCATTCTGCTTCTCACGCATCACCTCGCCGACATCTGCCTCTCTCACGATCACACGGGGGTCCTTAAGAGGATTTCCGGCAAGAGCAGCAAGGGGGCCACGGTTCCATACAACAACTGCAGGAACCAGTTCCGCAATTACCACTTTTGCATCAGAACTAAGACTGTTCAGTGCTGCCCTCAGCGTAAAGCCCATACCAAGGCCGCCGATCAGAACGCGGGGATGGGGACGATCAGCAATTCTCTTACACGAAAGTTCGGCCAGCGCATCCTCTGAACCATAATGCCGACTGTTCATCAGTTCGCACTTCTCAACTCTGATAGAGAACTCAGCACCGCGCTGATAGAGCCTCAGCTCTCCGCCGTCTCCAGGCGCATGCGTGCTGTCAAGGAACGTCCAGGGGATCATGACACCCCTCGTGTATAGTCTTCAGAAAAATATTCAGACAAGCTAATCCCCTTCGAACTCAGTCTGACAGTACGCCTTATATCCCTTTTCCTTGAGCTTTTTTGCACCGCCCACATCAGGCAGGTTCACGATAAAGGCCATCTCCGCAACTACACCGCCCAGTTTCTCGATAAGCGTGGCAGCTGCAAGGGCAGTACCTCCGGTTGCAAGCAGGTCATCAACCAGCAATACTCGTGTTCCCTTGCTGATCGAATCGACATGCATCTCAATCTTGTCTGTGCCGTATTCAAGATCATATTCATGGCTGATAGTTTTTCCCGGCAGCTTGCCGGTCTTGCGCACCGGAACAAACCCCTTGCCGAGCGTATAGGCAAGTGCGCCGCCAATAATAAATCCCCGGGCCTCGATGCCGACGATCGTGTCGAAGTTGATATCACCGGTGATGTACCTCTGGGTGAAGTTATCGATCACCAGTCTGAAGCCGACTGGGTCCTTGATAAGCGTGGTAATATCCCTGAACATGATCCCTTTCTTTGGGTGATCAGGTATGGTCCTTATCCTTGCTTTGATCGGCATGACTTTCTCCTTTATGCGCAGTGGCTGTGCACAGCTGTTATCTTTGATATCGCTTTGAGCAGCAACTGCTTAACATTTTCCGAATTCTTATGCATGGTGGCCAGGATCATCTCCCAGGTGACTGGTTCCTCGCCCTCTTTCCAGCAGTCATAGTCTGTTGACATGGCAATCGCCTGGTAGCAGAGGCCGAGCTCCCGCGCAAGGATCACCTCAGGGACCGTTGACATGTTGATCACATCAGCCCCGAGCAGCCTGAACATATGTGACTCAGCCTTGGTCGAGAACCGGGGCCCCTCGATCACCACAACCGTACCCTTAGCGTGGTGACGCAGCCTCAGCTCCTTTGCTGATTTGACCAGTAATGACCGCAGGTCAGAACAAAACGGCTCTGCCATAGGGGTATGGACAACTTTCTTTTTTGTATAAAATGTCAGGATCCGCTGTTTAGTGAAGTCAATGAACTGGTCAACAAAGACCAGGTCTCCCGGCCAGATCTTCTCTCGCAGCGAACCGACTGCAGTGGTAGCCAGAATATGCGTGCAGCCTTCCTGCTTGAGGCTATGGATGTTAGCTCTGAAATTCACGCCAGTCGGATAGATCGAATGGTCCTTGCCATGGCGCGCAAGGATGACAACGTCAATATCATTGATCTTGCCTGTGGTAAGTGATGAGGACGGACTGCCGTAAGGCGTCTTTACCTTCTTCTCTTTCTTGTTCTGCAGCAGCTTCGGGTCATCCATGCCCGATCCGCCGATAATACCTATCTTGATCCCTGCCATTGCGCCTCCTACTTAGCGTTATAAAGTCTGCATGTGAAGATTAATGAAATGTCAAAATGGTTGTCAAGCAGCGGGAATTTTCAGCGGTTCTGGCATTCTGCACATCAATATCAAGATGCTTCTCATCTACTACACAAAACATTTCCCGCAGAGAGGAAGGGGCAATGGAAACGCACTGTCTGCGACACCGCTATTTCTCATAACAATATATGGCCGACCAACCTGCACGAAAAAAGTCACGCTTAAAGTTCACACAGTAAGAACATGAAGCTTTGCTGGGCTTTTCAGTGATTCTGACTCTCTGCCAATCACCAACCGCTTTAGCAGAGAGGCAGGGGCAATGAAAACGCACTGCCTGCGACACCGCTATTTCTCATAACAATATATGGCCGACCAACCTGCCTGGAAAAAGTTACGCTCAAAGTTCACACAGTAAGAATATGTCGCATTGCAGGGCTTTTCAGTGGTTCTGCCTCTCTGCAATCTATATCTTCTTTTCAAGCAGTTTTGCCAGACGTTCAAGATGCTTCTTCTCCTCATCTCCCAAGAGCGCGAATACCTTCCGCGCATCACCCTCGAATCTCCGGCCCATCTTTATATACAGATCGTACGCATTCGTCTCAAGCGATATCGCAAATTCAAGGATAGTATGCAGATCCTTATCCCGTACCCAGAGGAGTGCCTCATCGAGCCTGATGCCGCCTTCCATGAACTCTCCCTTTTCTGCAGGAAGCTTTTCCTCCACACCAATGCCGCCCGAGAATGTCTTATACAGTTCAGCGAGGGTCTTTTCATGGCTTTCCTCTGCCTTTGCAAGGCTCTGGAACAGGTGTCTGGCATCCTCATCCTTCAGAAACTCGTCGAGCCGAACATAGAACTGACGTGAGCCTTCCTCAAGCATCCATGCGAGCATGGCAAGTTCATCCGGCTTTGCAGCCGCGCTGAAGTACGCCATGCCGGCCTCAGGAGGACCTTCTGCAACAAGGCCTTCCCAGGCCCTGATACCACCCTGCATGTTATATACCGGATTAAAACCTGAGTCAGAAAGGATTGCCGCAGCCGCCCGGCTGCGCATTCCTGACCCTCAATAGGCTATCGTCGGCTTGGCCTTGTCAACCTCATTAAGATGACTCTGGAGTTCACCCACCGGAATGAGTTTTGCACCGGCAAGATGGCTGAGTTCGTATTCTACGGGCTGGCGAACATCGATCAGGTTGAAATCATCCGGGGTCTTGTCCTTCATATATACCCGCGCCTCTTCAGCGGTCATCGAGACTACAGGTTTGAAATAATCGAGCAATGCCATTATCGTTCTCCTTATGAAACGAATGCAGATAAGGTTGTGTAGACTGTGGTCTGTAGGTATAGACTAAAGACTAAACAGCTACAGCCTAAAAACCTACAGACTATTGACCTTCCCTACGCAACCTCTTTCAGTTGCTCTTCGAACTCTTTGCTTTTTCTCTCGAACTCATCCGTTAGTGCGGCAAGTTCATTGAACAGTGGTTCGATCTTCTTCTGCATGTCGTGAATTTCCTTTGACAGACCCTGAATCTGGTCTCCATGGCCCTTCTGCGTAGCGTCATGGAGCGCCTTTGTATCATGCTCGATCTTTTTTTCAAGTTTCACAATAGTATGCTCAATCTCTGTCATCCGCTTCTGGATCGGCTTCAGCACCTTTGACTTGTTCGTGACGATCTCAGCGCGCATCTTCCTCAGGTCCTTTCTGTTAATGCCCTTTTCAGCCTTTGGCCGCTTTTCGGCTCCACTGTCAACAGAGGCTTCATCCTTCCACCCGACCCGGTCAAGGAAATCCTGATACGTGCCCTCAAAGACACTCACCTTATTGTCATCAAAGATCACCAGCTTTTCAGCAACAGCATGGAGGATCATCTCGCTGTGAGTAACAATAACAACCGCTCCCGCAAATGCCTCGATCGCCTCAACAAGAGAATCTATGGACTCCATATCAAGATGGTTCGTCGGCTCGTCAAGGAAAAGCAGGTTGGCAGGGCTCACAAGGATCTTGCCAAGCAGGACGCGGCTTTTTTCACCACCGGAAAGCACGGATATCTTCTTGAGTGCATGATCCCCGCTGAACATCATGAGCCCGCATATCTTACGACTGACACCGCGGCTGTGATCAGGGTGAACATCCATGATCTCCTCTTCCACCGTATTTGCCGTATTAAGTCTGCTGATATTTGTCTGGCCGAAATATGCGAGCTTTGTGGCAGGGTGGGGTGTGATCACGCCATGCTGGGGTTTCAGTTCATCTGCAAGAATGTTCAGGAGTGTTGTCTTACCCTTGCCGTTCTTGCCAACGATCGCAATGCGATCCCTCTTACCGATCACCAGGTTAAGGTCTTTGATCAGAGGATGCTGTTTGTCAAAGCCGAACGATACGGTCTCAGCAACCATGAGCTGCTTGCCGGTGAACGGCGCAGCATTAAACGAAAAATCGAGCGTCCTGATATCGGTCAGCTTCTCGAGCCGCTCATGCCTCTGGAGTGCCTTGATCCTGGACTGCACAGCCTTTGCCTTATTTGCCTGGGCCCGGAAGCGGTTGATGAACTGCTCTACATCCTTGCGCTTCTTCTCATCATTCATCCTTGTCTTCTCATGAACCTCTTCTTCAAGGAGTATCTGTTCGAAGAGCTTCTGCGTTGACCCCGGTATTTTGCGAAGCTTGCAGCGATGGATCACCATGGTATGGGTTGTAACACTGTCCATGAAATCGCGGTCATGGGTGATGAGTATCAGTTCACCCTGCCATGCCCTGAGTTCCTGCCCAAGCCAGCGGATCGAAACAATATCTAGATAGTTCGTCGGCTCGTCAAGGAGGAGGAGATTTGGTTCAGATACCAGCACCTTTGCAAGGTTTAGACGGATCTGGTACCCGCCCGAGAGAGACTGAGGAGATTTTTCGAGATCGTCATCAGTAAAGCCGAGGCCGCTGAGGATCTTCTTAACCTTGTACGTCTCATCAATACCATCCTCGTTCGGCCTGAGGCTGAGGCTTGCCTCTTTGAGTACGGTCTTCTTGGTAAAATGTATGTGCTGCGAAAGGTGTCCAATCCGGTAACCCTGCGGCACGCTGATATTTCCCGAGTCCGGGTGCTCTTCATCAAGGATCATTCTGAAGAGCGTTGTCTTTCCGGAGCCGTTCCTGCCAACAAACCCAACTCTCTCTCCCTGATTGATCGTACAGGTGACGCTGTCAAATATGGTCTGTTTGCCAAATACCTTGCTGAGATTATTTATCTGTAACATAAACCCCTTCTTGTTTTTCCGTGAATATGTAAAATGACACGTAAACGTTATCTCTGCTGCGGTATGTCTGATAAAAAAACCTCTGATCGCTGCCGCTAATGCAGGTATTTAGAATATAAGAAAATGGCCGATATATCAAGCTCATCAAGCAACCTGAGACTTGTAATCCTTCGCCCCACAGCCTGCTCAATTTACCTATTACTATAAACGTTGCTTCACTTTACATACGAATCAGCATTGAGATAAGGGATTGATACAGTTGATATAAGCTTGCGATATATAGGAATTGCAAATAAGCAAGTCTGACCCCTGGCATAATTTCCCCGCAGCACCTAACATTCAAAGCGTTTCAAGAAAAAGCAAGGATTTAAGGCTTCTCTAAGGCAATATTTCAGCAACCCCCTCAATTCTGTGATTGGCTTTAATTAGTGCTTCTTTAATTGCATCAAGAGCAACTTTCTTGTCATCATAGATTATGGTAAGTGTGTGCTTATCTATATCATCATCTGCTTTTTTTACACCTGCAAGACCCTCAACGGCAAAAATTGCCGTCATAGCTGCTGACGCTCAAAATACCGTAGGCACATTCAGCCTTACCTTAACCTCTTCAGCATAAACAGAGGTAGAATAACCAAAGCATGTCAAAATCAAAACAACTACGACAACAAGTTCGCTTCTTCTCATGACTTACCTCCCCGTTATTATGTATTTTGCTTCTGCTGCCTGTAGTCCTTATAACCGGTGGCAGCAACTCTTAGTTATCTTTTTTTTCATTATATATCATTCCCTCCAATGCAGGGAATTTGACTGGAGCAATGATTACCAAAAGAAATCTACACCAATCAGGCGGTCCTTTGTACGCAAACATGCAGAAAAGGACTTTTCATTTTTCATCTGTCTCTATCGGGTGAGGCTTATTCGCGATAATCAAGAGGACATGATCTGACATTCTGCTGTCTATACCAGCGTAACGACGGTGACTCCGCCTGCGCCTTCGGACGGCTCTCCGTGCCTGAACTGTTTGACCAGCGGATGGCGGGTGACATGTTCACGCACTGCCTTGGCAAGGATGCCCGTGCCATAACCATGAATGATCGTGACCTCACGAAAACCGGCAAGGGATGCGTGGTTCAGAAAAGGTTCGAGCCGTGAAAGCGCCTCATCAACACGCATGCCTACGAGATTTATTCTGGATGGCACTGTCTCGTCAGGTGCATGGTGCTGTTGTGTCAGCTCCTTTTTCTCGGCAAGCGCCCTGCCCTTTTTTATCCTGATGTCAGAGATCGGCACGAGGATCTCCTTTGAGCCTGATATAACCTTGACACGGTCAGCCTGTGCCATAATTCCGGAAATCGTGCCATCATACCCGAGTGACTGTACATAGACCATATCACCCACATGCATGTCTTCGATGCTGATCGTTCCTGCTTCATCCATTGCATACTGCGCCAGCGTTTCCGATATCTGCAGCTGCTTCAGCTCAATGTCTCTGATCTTATCCTGCAGCTCTTTCTTCTCTTTCTTCTTTAGCTCATCCAGCTCAAGCCGCATCTGCCGTTTGATATCAGAAACGATATCAAGCGCTTGCTTATGTGCCTCGGCAAGCAGTTCCCTCTTCTTGACCTCTGCTTCTGTTATCCTCTTTTCTGCCTCTTTCGCCTTGACCTCAACCTCAGCCTGCTTTCTCCTGAGTTCCTCAAGGAGCTGTTCATACTCCGCCCTCTTCTCGTTAAGATCAGCCATGAGATTATCAAAATCTACCTTGCCTCCGCCTAACAGTTCCTTAGCGGCGTCAACAACATGAGCAGGCAATCCGTATTTCTGCGCTATCTCAAGTGCATGGGACTGGCCTGGCTCGCCGGTCCTAAGGCGATAAAGGGGAGACAGCGTTTGCTTGTCAAACTCCATGGAGGCATTCGCCATGCCCGGAGCTCTGTGCACAAAACCTTTGATGCCCATGAGATGGGTGGTCGCAAATACCAGGGAGCCCCTCTGCTGCAGCTCCTTCAGAACTGCGCAGGCAAGCGCTGTGCCTTCATCAGGATCTGTGCCTGTTCCGAGTTCATCGATCAAGACCATTGCCTTTGCATCAGCAATATCAAGAACCTGTGCAATATTCCTGACATGAGCAGAGAAAGTTGACAGGTTGCTCTCGATCGATTGCTCATCACCCATATCCACTAGCAGCGAACTAACGAGGGGGAAGATTGATGATGAACCTGCAGGCACCGGCATGCCGGACAAGGCCATGCAGAGCAGGAGCCCGACCGTCTTTATGGATATGGTTTTTCCGCCGGCATTTGATCCGGTAATGACCATGCATATCTCATCTCGCCCGAGCTGAAGATCCAGCGGGACGACCTTTCTGCTGCTGCCCGCCTTTTCAAGAGACAGCGCCAGGAGAGGATGGCGTGCATGCACAAGACTGATTTCATTTGATTCGCTGATCTCCGGAACTTCCATATTCAGCTGATCAGCGAATCGTGCAATGCAGTTCAGCATATCGAGATGGACGATGACAGCAAACTCGGCTGCTATCTCGTCTGTCCTTGATCGTATCATCACAGAGATGGCACGAAGGATACGCAGTTCTTCAGCCCGCTCCTCTGCAGAAAGGTTCTCTAATTCGTTCGAAAGGTGAATAACGGCAAGGGGCTCTATGAAGGCTGTTTCGCCTGACTTTGAAATGTCATGAACAACGCCCGGCACCATACCCTTGGAGTCCATGCGCACTGGGATTACCCACCTGCTTGCCCTCTTGGTAATGAAATCGTCCTGAAGAAAAACAGAAAGCGAGGCATCCCGCGTCATCTCCTCAAGTTTCTTCTGAACACCCAGCTCGAGCCTTCTCAGTTCCCTGCGAATACCTGCAAGAACCGGAGATGCACTGTCTTTGATGTGGCCGTCAGCATCGATCGACTTCTGTATGGTCTTGAGAAGATCAGGCTGCCCGGACAACGGGCGGGTCAGTTCAGGAAGTGCCTTAAGCTCTTCAAACTCAGAAATCTGCATTGATATTTCCAGTGCCATGTCGAGCACCGGAACAAAGGCTGATATCTCGGATGCCTCAAGCACGGCTCCCTGCGGCCTTACACGACCGAGAAGATATGTGATGTCCTGAAAAACATGCAGTCTCAGAGGAGCACCCTGGCAGGAGATCCTGCGAATATCCTCGATCAATAAAAAGCGGCTCCGAATAGCGTCCCCGGTGGAAAGGGGAGCAATATCCAGAACCGCCTGTTTCGATATTGCACTATGGCCAACATTGGAAATGATTTCCAGAAGCCGGTCGAATTCGAGCAGTTGAAGGGTATTCTTCGATATCATGAAGAACTATTTTAACCTAACTGCCTGCCTTAAGGCATATCAGTCGAGACGCTCTATTGCGTTAAGCCTCTTGTCATGGATCATGTTATCGTTCCGATCCAGCTTCTTGTCAATCCTATCCAGCTCAGCCACAGTCTGCCTGCCGTCTGCCTTCATGCGCGAGTAGGCAGCCCTGATTCTATCCAGATTCTCCTGGACAATCGCGGCATCTCTCCTGGTCAGTCCCCCACTGGCAACTCCCTGGTTGATCCTGTTTTGCTGGTTCTCCATCCTAATTTCACGTAAATCCATTCTGGGCTGCTCATCCGATGAGGCTCCAGGGGCACTCCTTCTGTGTTCGTTTAGATCACGGATATCGTTCCTTGGTTGTTCATGGCGAGGTGCAGGGGCTGGCATAGGAATGGGTTCATTAATCCTTCTGATCTGATTATTTCTCTTGTCCTGGATCATCCTGCTGTTAATTTCAAGGTCGCGGTCCAAGCGGTCAGCCTCGCTGGGGGTGAGTCTGCCATCTGCCTTCATGCGGCCGTATTCATCCCTGATATGGTTCAAATTCTCCTGAAGCATATCTGCTTCGCGCCGCGTGAGATCGCCTCTGGAAACTCCCTGGTCAATGCTCCTCTGCTGGCTATCCATCCGGTCACGGAAATCGTCTCTCTGCGGTTCGTGCCGCGGCGGGGGAACAGGGGCCGGCGCAGGCATGGGTAAGGGGGTAAAGACTCTCCGGATATCATTATTCTTCTTATCCGTTATCATGCGGTTGTTTTGATTGAGATGTTCGGATAGCCGTTCGATCTCTGCCTGGCTCAACCTGCCGTCCCTCTTGGCCCGTGAATACTCATCCCTAATCCAGTTGAGGTTGTCGATCAAAAGATCTGCTTCATACCGCTTCAACTCGCCAGAGGATACACCCTCATCTATTCTTCGTTGCTGATTATCGATGCGAGCACTGACGTCATACCGATCAACGCGGTCGTAAGGTCCATAGTCATTGCCGGGATAAGGCCTCCGCTCCGGCTCAACGCATGCGTTTAACCCTAAGAGCAAACCGACTGTCAGAAACAACAATAATTCTCTTCTCATTAATATATCCTCCTTTTATTATGAAACCCGGCAACTTACAAAATGTTTCCAATTCTTATCAAGAGTTTAGGAGCTCTTAATGCCATTGTCAAGCAAGAAAAGTCGGCATTTTCAAAGATAAAAAGAACCCGGCTTGTATCTGTCAGGCGAAAGTGAATATACTAAATCATGGAAAACAGGAAAGAGAAAACTCAGGGTAATGCCGTCACTTTTTGATAATTCAGCATTCTTTTTGAATCTGTTCAATGCGATCCCGTCGCCGATTTTCGTTGTCGACAATGATGTCAGAATTCTTCATCTAAACTGTGCCGCAGAAGGACTTATGCTGATCGAAAAGAGCGGCGATAGCGTATATCATATGCGCGGCGGAGATGCCCTCCATTGCCTTCATGCAGGCGAGACACCGGAGGGATGCGGACATGCGCCTGCTTGTGCAGACTGTGTCATCAGAAACTCTGTTAATAAAGCCTTCTCCGGCGACAAGGTGAATCGGAAGAAAACCATGATGGAGCTTTTAACGAATAAGGGGATACAGAACGTTCATGTTCTCGTTACCACATCACCGTTTCAGTTCAACGACAAGGACTTCTCCCTGCTGATTATCGAGGATATTTCAGAACTTCTGCAGCTTCGGAGCCTGCTGCCTATCTGCGCCTGGTGCAAGAAGATCAGAGATGACGATAACTACTGGCAGACCCTTGAGGAATACTTTGGCACGCATCACGACATGGAGTTTTCACACGGCATGTGCGAAGACTGCTACAAGAAGCACTACGCCGAACTGCACGGTTAAGACTTTTTTTCTTCCACCACTACATCAGTCTTGATATGAAGCTCCCTGAGCTGCTTTGTCTCAACTGCTGACGGAGCGCCGGACATTACGCAGGATGCTTTCTGAGTCTTGGGGAAAGCTATGACATCCCGGATAGAGGTTGCGCCGACCATAAGCATCACAAGCCTGTCGAGGCCTAAAGCAAGGCCGCCGTGGGGCGGGGCGCCATACTGCAGCGCATCGAGGAGAAACCCGAATTTGGTGCGGGCATCTTCTTCGGCAATGTTGAGGAGTTCGAACATCTTTTTCTGGAGCTTCTGGTTATGGATTCGTATGCTTCCGCCGC
>CAYWRK010000020.1:0-45416 GCA_964461065.1 uncultured Nitrospiraceae bacterium | reverse complement strand
CAGGCAGCAGGCTTCAGGCAGCAGGCTTCAGGCAGCAGGCTTCAGGCAGCAGGCTATCAAGCGGCAGGCAGCAGGCTTCAAGCGGCAGGCAGCAGGCTTCAAGCTTCAGGCTTGCGCGCTTGCACGCTTGTCGCTTGCAGCTGTCTCTGGTATAAACCATGAATTATAAGAAGCTGACAGTTTGGCAGAAGGCCGATGAATTGGCGCTTGAAGTTTACAGAGCGACTAAAACCTTTCCAAAAGATGAAATTTACGGATTAACTTCGCAGCTGAGAAGAGCTGCCCTTTCTGTGCCAACAAATATCGTAGAAGGTTATGCAAGAAATGGCGACAAAGAGCTGGGTCGTTTTGTGAGTATCGCACTGGGTTCGTTGGCAGAAACCGAGTATTTGATCGAATTCTCACTGAAACTGGAGTATCTGAAAGCGGCTGATTTTGAGAGACTCGAAACGTTGCGAGCGGAAGTCGGCAAATTACTTTGGAATTTTTATAGAAAGGTGCAGGCTTGATTATGCATAGCAATCAGGCAGCAAGCTTCAAGTTTCAAGCAGCAGGCTATCAAGCAGCAGGCAGCAGGCTATCAAGCAGCAGGCTATCAAGCAATCAAGTGGCAGGCAGCAGGCAATCAAGCTTCTGGCTTGCTCGCTTGGCGCTGCCAAGCCGCAGGCTTCAGGCTTCAAGCATGCCGCATGCCGCTTTACTTTTTGCATGCCGCTTTTTCTTAGCTTGCAACTTGCTCGCTTGCTCGCTTGCCAGCTCGTCTGCCGCGCAGACGCCAGAAACAATCTACATCGTAAACGATTACCGTTACGTCCCTGCCAATGCCACAGATGATCAGGAGATCGGGCTTTCCCTCTGCGGAACGCGCTGCAATGCCCTTTCTACAGATTTTCGCAATATCCTGGAGCCCATGGGCTATCAGATGATCAAGGGCGCAGCCAATCAAGAGTTGACTGTCCAGCTGAACAGCCCGTTCATCAAGGGGCACTGCATTTGTATTGCGGATGAATTTATCGTTAAAATAGATAATCGCAATAGTGTTGAGAATAGGCGACCGAGGGTGCAGGAAAAATCCGCGGTCAATAATAAGGATAATTTGTAGAATTACACATGGAGGTGTAATGTGATGAAAAAATTCTTGGCAGTAGTATCAGGGATGTTGCTGGTCGGTTTCCTGCTTGCAACATCAATGGCAGGCAGCACTGGATCTGACCAGGGAAATGGTCAGGGTGTAGAACAGACCAATGTTTCTCAGACCCAGATAGATACGGTCAAAAAGCGTGAGGAAGCACGCAAGCAGCGTGACAAAAAGCTGAAGATACGGGCCCAGAATGTAAAGAGCAGCCCAAAATCAAATGACCAGCTCTTTCAGACTTCGAAATAATATGCGGGACAAAATTAGCAGCCAATATAATGGAGGTACTTATGCGTAATCTATCACTCAAATCACTTCTCATCACAGTTTTTTCTCTGATGATACTTCTTTCAGGAGGGCTTGCACAGGCCTATCTCGCCCCTGACTATAATACCTTTGGTCCTGGGCAATTTGTGATCGGCCCTGGCGTTCTGCCGGACTATCTCACAACCCCGAACTGGGCATTTACCCCACCCCTGAGGAAATTTATAGATCCTCTTCCGGGTCTCTGCAACCCGGCAACAGATGAAGGCCGCTGTGTTGGCGGCAAAAAGATCCCTATTGCCATCCCGGATAAGGTCACCTATCCAGGCTCTGACTATTACGAAATTGAGCTGCAGCAGTACAGCGAGATGATGCATAGTGACCTTGTCAACCCGACCACATTGAGAGGATATGTTCAGGTCAACAACGGCACCGACACCTCGAGCTGCACAGTCCCTGTAGCAGGTGCACCTCTTGGGACAGACTGCACTGTCTTAGCAAACAACACTATAACCCCCGGCGGAATACACTTCCTCGGCCCGATCATCATTGCAACAAAAGGTCGGCCAGTGCGCGTGCTTTTTAAGAACAAGCTTAATCCTACTGGTGGTGATGGCGACCTTTTCCTCCCTGTTGACGACACCATCATGGGCGCAGGCGCGTATGATATCGATTATAATCCAGTTACTAAATTAGCATTACCTGGTGGGGCCCACAACACAGGCATGTTTAGCACCAACCGCGCCACCCTGCATCTGCATGGCGGCAGGAGCCCCTGGATCAGTGACGGAACCCCTCACCAGTGGATTGATCCTGCTACAGATCAGGACCCGAATTACCCTCATGGCATAAGTGTTTCGAATGTCCCGGATATGACGACTCCTGCACCCGCTGCCGGTGAACAGACCTTCTTCTGGACAAACCAGCAGAGCTCAAGAATGATGTTCTACCATGACCATGCCTGGGGCATTACCCGCCTTAATGTGTATGCAGGCGAGGCAGCAGGATACCTGATCAGAGATGATGTTGAGCAGGGCCTGATCACAGCCGGCATTATCCCGACCGCTGAAATCCCGCTTGTTATCATGGACAAGACCTTTGTTGATGCAAACCCGTTGAGCCCTACCTACATCGGTTTAACTGATCCGACCTGGAACTGGGGAACCGGCGCTATTACAGCAACAGGTGTTGTTACCCATATCACGGTCACTGATGGCGGCTCAGGATATGACATTGTCAACCCTCCTGCAGTCACTATCACTGGTGCGCACTCCGTTGCTGCCACAGCCACGGCAGCAGTATCCTCTGTTATCACGACCATAGATGTCGTTGACGGCGGCTCAGGGTATGTTGCTCCTATCGTGATGATTACCGATGACTTTGGCCAGGGTGCAACAGCACAGGCCAACCTCGATCCTTTAAACCCTGGAGTTATTCTGAGCATCACGGTCACACACGGCGGCTTTGATTATTCTACGACGCCGATCGTAACGATTACTGATCCGAATAACCCGAACTACACGCCTGCATCTGCTACGGCAAACGTATCTGCTGTAGTGTCTGCTGTAGCAATAACAAACGGTGGTTCAGGATATACGGCGCCGACTGTCTCAATCGCTCCTCCTTTGCCCGGTGGTGTTCAGGCCTATGCTTCGGCGACATTAACCGATATCAGGGAGCTCAAGACCGGCGATCTCTGGTGGCCTCATGTGTACATGCCTGCACAGAACCCGTTTGACGTCAGCGGCGTTGCACCCATGGGCAGGTGGGCTTACGGCCCGTATTTCTATCCGGCAACAAACAACCTGTATCAGCCGGTTCCAAACCCCTACTTCAGTCCGTATTGCGACCCGGCTGATGATACAACTCCGGGAAGCTGGGGCGGTTTCTGCCAGGCACCTGAGATCCCTTCTACGCCTAACCCTTCATGGGGTGCTGAGGCGTTTATGGACACGCCTCTTGTTAATGGCACAGCATATCCGTATGTTGATCTTGAGCCAAAGGCATATCGCCTGCGCATTCTGAATGCTGCCCACGACCGGTTTATGAACCTTTCGATGTATACAGCAGTTGACGCTACAGGCACGCTATGTGACAGCTCAAATCCAGATCCTTCATTAGAGGCAAGCGGGGTCGCCTGCACCGAGATCGCTGCGATCAATGCAGCTGCTCCTCTTCCTGGAGGGTATCCTGCCACCTGGCCTATTGACGGCCGACCGGGCGGCGTGCCTGACGCTTTAGAGCGCGGCCCGAACTGGATCATGATCGGCAATGAAGGCGGCTTCCTGCCTATGCCGGTTGAGATTCCAAGCCATCCAACAATCTGGAACGTAAACCCAAGCATGTTCAATGTCGGCAACATTACCGGCGGATCACTGATCCTCGGTCCTGCTGAGCGTGCAGATGTTATCGTCGATTTCTCGGCTTATGCAGGCAAGACTCTGATCCTGTACAACGACGGATCAGCTCCTTGGCCTGCACTGAATCCGCAGTATGATTTTTACACAGGCAATCCTGACGGCACTGCGTCAGGCAGTGCGCCCTCAACAGCTGCGGGCTATGGCCCCAACATCCGCACCATCATGCAGATCAGGATCGCTGACATAGCTCCTGATCCGACATTTGACATCGCCAAACTGAAGGATGCCTTTGACCCTACAACGGACGTGCTTGTAAGCGGAGCCGGAGTTTTCCAGCAGGCTCAGGAACCGATCATTGTTGCTCAGGGTGATCTGAATCCTGCAGGCGATCCTATCTACGAAACATTCATGTTCCCTCAGGACTTCAGTGCGTACAGTAAGGCATACGGCAATTCAATAACCGGCCCGGCTGTCTTCCCGACAACCTCGCCGAACTGGGGTCTCGCTCAAATCAATGATGCGATCATCAATTTCAAGACCCTTAATGCTGATGGCAGTCTGAACCCAACAGTTCAGAGCATTGACATGAAGAGAAAGTCGATCCATGATGAAATGGGCGCGACCTTTGATGACTATGGCCGCATGCGTGCCGCGCTCGGTCTCGAGCTGGCAAACGGCGGTGCACAGCTGGTGAACTTTATTGTTCAGACATACAGCTCTCCTGCAACCGAGTTTCTCAAAGAGGGTGAGGTCCAGGTTTGGAAGATCACGCATAATGGCGTTGATACACACCCGATCCATTTCCATCTCTTTGACGTTCAGGTGATCAACCGTGTTGGCTGGGACGGCTTTGTCCGTCTGCCTGACCCGACTGAGCTTGGCTGGAAAGAGACAGTCAGGATAAGCCCGCTTGAAGACACCATCGTTGCTTTCAGACCGATAATGCCGGAGCTCCCTTTTGCGGTGCCGGCAAGCTATCGTCCGCTGAACCCGGCTGCGCCGATCGGTTCCACAACAGAGATCACGCAGGTTGACCCGATTACCGGCAATGCGGCAACGAGACTCAACGCCTGGTATAACTTCCAGTGGGAGTATGTCTGGCACTGTCATATCCTCAGCCATGAAGAAAATGACATGATGAGGCCCATGGTCTTTGTGATGGCCTCTGTTCTGCCTGCTGCTCCTACGGATGCAACTGCAGCTCTCGACTCAAAGGGAGTTACGGTAACCGTTAAATGGAAAGAGAATTCAGGGAACATAGTGACTGGCTTTAATATCTATAGGAATGGTTCGCTTCTGACAACAAAATCGTTCCCGAACAACAATCCCGGAACGGGCACGTTTCTTTCCTATGTGGATAGTGCTACTGCGCAAAACACGACCTATTCCTATGAGATAGAAGCAGTCAATTCGAAAGGTGTTTCAGCGACCAGGGCAGCTACAGGATCAGTCACGACAAACAATTTAACAAAGACCCCTGTAGTGAAATTGATCACACCCAAGACTGGCGCAACTTACAAGACCGTGCCAACATCGATCAGATTGGGTGCAAGCGCAGTTGTTGCAACAGGCTGGTCAATTTCAAAAGTTGAGTTTTATAATGGCGCCACACTTCTGGGAACGGGTACTTATAACAGCGGCGGCTATTATTTCGACTGGGCAACCGCATTGTTGCCGACTGGTCAGTACACGATTACTGCTGTGGCCACCACCAACTGGGGTGTGACTGCAACTTCTGCTCCGATTACGATCAGATTCGGCGCTGCAGCACCGAGTAGTTTGACTGTTGTCAGCTACGACAACAATACCCGCGGAGTAAGTCTACTTGCAACGCCATCAGGGACACCGGGTGCCAATTATGTCTTTGAATTTAGCCGGAGCGTCGATGGTGGGACTACATGGTCTGCCTGGGCAGTTGGCTATAGTGGGATAAGTCGTAACCCCTACTTTATTCTGCCTGCTATTAATGGCATATACCGTTTCCAGGTGAAGGTGACTGCTGCAGGATATGCAGACAGCGCCTATACTGCTGGAAATATTACGGTCACAGTCTCAGATCCAACTGCTACAGCCCCTGCAACCCTATCGCTTGTCAGTTATAGCAACAACACCCGCAGCGTAAGTCTGCTTGCAGCGGCCTCAGGGACACCGGGTGCCAATTACGTCTTTGAATACAGTCGTGACACTGGCGGTGGAACATGGTCTGCCTGGGCAGTGGGCGACAGTGGCACAAACCGCAATCCGACCTTCACTCTGCCAGCTGTCAATGGCATCTATCGTTTCCAGGTAAAGGTCACAGCAACAGGATATATTGACAGTGGCTACACAGCGGGGGACCTTACGGTCACAGTCTTAGATCCAACTGCTACAGCCCCTGCAACCCTGTCGCTTGTCAGCTATGACAACAATACTCGTGGCGTAAGCTTGTCTGCAGCAGCATCAGGGACACCGGGTGCCAATTATGTCTTTGAATACAGTGCAGACGGCACAACGTGGACAGTGGGATCTAACAGCACAAATCGTAACCCATACTTTATTCTTCCTGCTGGTGCAGCCACATATCAGTTCCGTGTGTATGTAACTGCGACAGGCTACACTAACAGTGGCTATACTGCTACTGGCAGCACGGTAACTGTCACTCTCCTGCAGGCTGCTGCACCGAGCAGTCTGTCGCTTGTCAGCTATGACAACAATACTCGTGGCGTAAGCTTGTCTGCAGCAGCATCAGGGACACCGGGTGCCAATTATGTCTTTGAATACAGTGCAGACGGCACAACGTGGACAGTGGGATCTAACAGCACAAATCGTAACCCATACTTTATTCTTCCTGCTGGTGCAGCCACATATCAGTTCCGTGTGTATGTAACTGCGACAGGCTACACTAACAGTGGCTATACTGCTACTGGCAGCACGGTAACTGTCACTCTCCTGCAGGCTGCTGCACCGAGCAGTCTGTCGCTTGTCAGCTATGACAACAATACTCGTGGCGTAAGCTTGTCTGCAGCAGCATCAGGGACACCGGGTGCCAATTATGTCTTTGAATACAGTGCAGACGGCACAACGTGGACAGTGGGATCTAACAGCACAAATCGTAACCCATACTTTATTCTGCCTGCTGTAATTGGCACTTATCAGTTCCGTGTATATGTAACAGCATCAGGATATATAGCGAGTGGCTATACTGCTACTGGCAGCACGGCAACTGTCACCCTTCCGCAGGCTGCTGCAGCGAGCCCTCTGTCTGTTGTCAGCTTTAACAGTACTACCCGCGGGATAAGTCTTATTGCTGCGGCATCAGGAACACCAGGTCGCATATACCATTTTGAATACAGTACAGACGGTACGACGTGGGTAGAGGGCTATGGTGGGACAAATCGTAACCCATACTTTATTCTGCCTGCTGTACCTGGCACATATCAGTTCCGTGTATATGTAACTGCGGCAGGCTACGCTAACAGTAGCTATACTGCTGCCGGCAGCACAGTAACATGGCCGTAGATTAAGCTTGTAAGCAGGGGGGCAGTTCTGCTGCCCCCCTGCTTACCCTTTTTCCCCACGATATTCTCTTACTTAAAATACATATTCCTTAACAAACGTTGAACTTTGAACGTAGAACTTCTTTATTCCCATGTGCGGCATAGTCACCATATTTAATTACAACTCAAACGAGTCAGTTGATCGTTCTGAGCTTCTGCGCATCCGCGACCACATGATCACGCGCGGTCCTGATGGTGCAGGTGAGTGGTATTCAAAAGATAACCGCCTTGGTATGGGCCATCGCAGGCTTTCGATCATCGACCTTTCTGAATCAGGAAGCCAGCCCATGTGCAATGAGGATGGAACAGTCTGGATCACCTTCAATGGTGAGATATACAACTATCAGACTCTTCGCTCTCAGCTCATAGCTCTTGGCCACAGCTTCAGATCCAGTTCTGATACCGAAGTCATCATCCACGGTTATGAAGAATGGGGAATTGAAGTTCTCTTGAATAAACTCCGCGGCATGTTCGCCTTTGCCCTCTACGACTCCCGTCCGTCCGGTCGCTTGCAAGCTTGTCAGCCTGCCGGCTTGCCAGCTGCAGCCGCTCCGCGGCTGATTATCGCTCGCGATCCTTTCGGCATTAAGCCGCTCTATTATTCTGACAATGGCAAAACCATCAAGATAGCCTCTCAGGTCAAGGCGCTTCTTGCTGGTGGCAAAGTTGATACCTCGATTGAGCCTGCAGGCCATGTCGGCTTTTTCCTCTGGGGTCATGTCCCTGAACCCTATACCCTCTATAAAGGCATCCGCTCCCTACCCGCCGGCAGTTATATGTGTATTTCTGACTCTTCGCCTGCTGGCTTGTCAGCTTGTCAGCCTGTTAGCTTGTCGCCCTTAACGTACTGTTCTATTCCTGCCATTCTATCCGAAGCAGAACGTTCAACAGTATCGCTCAGCAGGGAGGATATACGAGAAAAACTCAGA
Source organism: uncultured Nitrospiraceae bacterium (assembly GCA_964461065.1). Taxonomy (GTDB): domain Bacteria; phylum Nitrospirota; class Thermodesulfovibrionia; order Thermodesulfovibrionales; family UBA6898; genus UBA6898. The sequence continues at coordinate 37,192 of CAYWRK010000020.1, read as the reverse complement.
GAAGCACTGTTTGACACCGTCAAACATCACCTGATTGCAGATGTTCCGATTGGAATGTTTCTTTCCGCCGGGCTCGATTCAAGCATCCTGACTGCAATCGCCAAGGAATTGGGAGTAAAAGTTCTCAACTCCATCACTCTCGGTTTCAGTGAGTTTCGAGGCTCTACCAATGATGAAACCATTTTTGCCGAACAGCTCTCACAGCATTATGGCACCTACCACCAGACCCGCTGGGTAGCAAAAGAAGACTTTCATAACGATCATCAGCAACTGCTGGAGGTCATGGATCAACCCACCATAGATGGAGTCAATAGTTATTTCATCAGCAAGGTGGCAAAAGAGGCCGGCCTCAAGGTCGCACTCTCCGGCGTTGGTGGCGATGAACTGTTCGCAGGATATTCCCATTTTAAACAGATACCGCTCATGGTACGGCTGCTGCGACCGATAGACAACATGCGCTGGCTGGGGTCAGGCTTTCGCTATGTTGCAGCTCCCCTTCTAAAGCGCTTTGTCCCCCCCAAATATGCCGGTCTTCTGGAATATGGCGGGAATTATTCAGGCGCTTATCTGCTGCGCCGCTCGCTCTTTATGCCTTGGGAACTACCCGAAGTTCTGGATCCTGATCTTGTGCGCCAAGGCTGGGATGAGTTGCAATGCATCGCGCGACTTGACCAAACAACGCATGGCATAGAGAGACCCCAGTACAAGATATCGGCACTTGAAACCACATGGTATATGCGCAATCAGTTGCTGCGCGATACTGACTGGGCCAGCATGGCACACTCACTCGAAATCCGCTCCCCTCTGGTTGATATTGAATTGATGCGCGCGATTACCCATCTTTATAAGGACAACCAACCACTCACTAAAATGGATATGGTCAATAGCCCGGCAACGCCACTGCCAGAGGCTGTGCTCAATCGCCCTAAAACCGGCTTTTCTGTGCCAGTGCGCGAGTGGCTTATGGGAGTCTCTAAAAGTACAAATAAATCAGCACAGCGAGGCTTACGGGATTGGGCCACTCTGATATACGCCGGACAAGGTTTTACCCGTCCTGGAACTGGGGGCATGAAGCATTACCTCAGTGTTCAGCACAAACCAACCCGTTCACTCTCTCAGCCCCCTGCTTGCGTGGGCCTAATCGCGCCCGAAGTCTGCACGCGCGGCGGCATCCAATCCTTTATGCTCCGTATTGCAGAAGTTATTGCTGAATTGGTACAAGACAATAAGGCTGCCAGGGGATATTGCGTCAGTCTCAATGACAGCACTGACATGCTTCGCCATCATCCTGTCATGCCGGCAGCAGTGAATGTCTGGGGCGCAGATCGTTCCAAGCTCAAGCTGATTGCATACGCGCTTGTAGGAATGCCATTCACTGACATTCTCTTTGTTGGGCACGTTGGTCAGGCCCCAGTCGCCTATCTGCTCAAGAAGCTTGGTCAGGTGCGTAGCTATTACGTCATTTTGCACGGCATCGAGGCATGGAACCGTATCGCATTTCTGAAACGCCATGCACTTTCAGGTGCAGATGCTATCATCGCCACAACACGCTTTACAGCAGAAGAATGCGCTCGGCTCAACAACATACCTGCGGATCACTTCCAAATTATTCCCTTGTGTGCTGATGAACGGAGCATTGCTCCTTCAGCTAACTTCAGACTCAATGGTGAATTCAAATTGCTCTGCGTAGCGCGGCAGGACACCACCGAACGCTATAAGGGCTTTGAACAAATCTTTCATGCAATAGTCTTGCTGAAGCCTTACCATCGGCGCATTCATCTCAATCTGGTGGGCAGCGGTGATGATCAATCAAGATTGAAAAGCGTTGCAAACAAGCTTGGATTACAGTCACAGATCACCTTTTGGGGCACACTGTCAGACGAAGACCTGTCAGCGGCGTACGAAGACTGTGATGTCTATGTCATGCCCAGCAAAAAAGAAGGTTTCGGTATCGTCTTTCTGGAGGCCATGCGACACGGCAAGCCCTGCATAGGCGGCAACCACGGTGGCACTCCGGATGTGATTGAACATGGCAGAAGCGGGTATCTGGTAGAGTATGAAGATGTGTCTATGCTCGCAAAAGATATCTCTAAACTTGCGGAAGATGCTTCACTGCGGCGGTCAATGGGTGCCACGGGACGTGAAATGGTCAAAGGAAAGTTCAGCTCTCATTGTTTTCGAGAGCAATATAAACAGCTTGCAATAGTGTGCAAAAACAAATGAGCCTATCCCAAGGAGATATATGTTTAATGCCATGAATATTGCCGCAATCAGGTCTCTAATCTGGCGGCTCGGACGTCGTCTGTATTGTTTGGCAAGGCATGATGCAGACAACAATCCTGCAACTAATGGTGAATATTGGCTTATAGAGAATATTCTCAGGGAATCTCCAGATAGTGCAACAATCTTAATGGACATTGGCGCCAATCGTGGCGATTGGACAGCACAGGCAACTGGCATGCTTAAGGATCTTCATAAGCATGGGCTGATTTACGCTTTCGAACCAACTCAATCTACATATATATTTTTAGTAAATCGTTTCCATGCTGACACTTCTGTTAAGTTAAACAAAGTAGCTTTGTCCGAACACTCTGGCGAGGCCGAATTCTTTGTCATTGGAGAATTAGCCGGGACAAACTCGCTTCACAAAACCGACGGAGCGGTAATCGAGAAAGTTCAAACACAGCGATTCGATGATTTTCTGGCATCAGTCGGACTGGCGACAGTCTCGTTGGTTAAGTGTGACACTGAGGGGCATGACATGAGCGTGCTGCGTGGTGCAGAAAAAAGCTTGCGAGCAGGGGCCATCGAAGTTTGGCAGTTTGAATATAACCACCGTTGGGTAGCGAATCATGCAATGCTCAGGGATGTGTTTGATTTCATTAAAGACAAACCATACAGATTAGGAAAGCTTTTTGGTAACGGAATTGAACTCTATGAAAAGTGGCATCCTGAGATAGAGCGTTTTTTCGAGGCCAACTACGTGCTGGTTCGTAATGGCAGCCATATTGAGAGTCTTTGCATGCCTATGCGCTTTGATGGCAGCAATGTTCTTGTCCAGTCTTAATTAGCTCACCTATCATTAGTTAATATGTTAGCAACCTATAGTGATACCAGTTCTCCATTTAGTCTGATCCCTATTAATACCTATCCACGGAATGCATGCAGATAAGTAAAGAATATAGGCTATATTGTTGATTCGAAATATTACATTAGAATACAATTGCGGCTATAGTAATCTCAGCATTTGGTTTCTATTGAACATAATGTGCATCAGGAAACTTGGAGTTATTAAATTCGGCGGGTTCGCATTCTTGCAATCATTGGGAGATGTGCTGTTCTCATCCTTCGCTATTGAGCTTCCGAATTTTTATCATTCGATCCTTTGCCGAGTTTGAACCCTAATCTACATGGACCTCCCTATGCAACAAAAACATATCGTTTCGATTGACGGTCTTAGGGCACTGGCTGCCCTGAGTGTTTTCCTGCAACACCTTGTGCAACAGTTTTCCTCTGGTAAGTTTTCAAGCAGCCTTGGCTGGGCCGGTGTGACAATGTTTTTTTTGCTGAGTGGTTTTTGTATCCATTACTCGCAGGTCAAGTTGCAAAATAACTTGGGGCAACGCAATTTAGATTACCGTGAGTTTGCTAAGCGGCGCTTGCTTAGATTATTTCCCGCTTATTTCGTGGTTCTACTGATTTCGTGCTGGCTGGGACAGTATTTTCAGACCAATGTCATAAATAGATGTCACGGTCTTCATGACTTCTTGATGCATCTCTTCTTTGTTCATAACCTGAGTCCAGATACTTTTTACAGTATTAACGGCGTGTTTTGGTCCCTTGCAATCGAGGTGCAGTTCTACCTGATTTACGCACTTTTCTATCAACGCTTTAGGTTCACCCTGCAAGAAAGCGCATATTTTTTTGCATGCGGCCTTACATGGTATTTTTTTGTTTCAGTGGCATTTGTTGAGCCATGGCGGGGTGTTTTGCAGAAGTCATTTATAGCTACTTTCTGGATATGGCACCTTGGTGCCGTCATGGCAAAGATGTTTGTCCAAAAAAAGAACTCTATTGAAAAAAAACATTTCGGGTTGGTGCTGGCCGCCTCAGTTACGGTTCTCTTGGTAGACCCTGTCATTTTTCGGCTGCATTTAATCTACTGGATTGGTCCGCTGGTGTTTGCAGTTTTCGTTTGGAAATCACTCGCATTCAAAACGCCTGGCGTGCTCAATTTCATTGGCAAAATATCATATTCCCTGTATCTGCTACATCCAGTCGCCATCGCCTTGGCAATAGGCTGGATTAGAATTTACCCTCAATATTGGTCTTTTCCGCTGGGCTTGGCTTTGGCATCAATCGGATATTACATACTGGAAGCTCCGTTTATCAACTTGCGCAAACGTGCAATCGGCGCTATATGAACTTCTTCCTCATCATCATGCTCAAAAAAGCACTGGCCGCCTTATCTCAAAAGGTAAAGCTATAGTGTTACAGAATGCCCTTAAACATAGCCTGCTCAATAAGCTTGTCATGTTGAGCCAGGCGTTGCCTTTAAATGCTATATTACTGTCACGATACAAGGCACCTCTGGACAACGATCTTTACGAGGCTCTCAAAGCCTTGCGTGAAACACAGGCCTGGAGGCAAGAAAATGCTGCACTCATCGCAACCCCTGTCGAGGAAAGCAATAAAGGATAAGGATGCCAAAGGACAATCTATCTTCAGTAGAACAGCAGCGCACCATGCTCCGTATTTCCCGAAGCAGAAAACGCCAGATCAAGGCCTTCCTGCGGAAATACGGTATACTTTTTTTTACATTGCTTGCAGGTTTATTTTTTGGATTATATATGATGCCGATGTTCATGAAATAAGAAGTATTACCATGGATTCAACTTGTCATTTATCTCTTCTATATTGATTAAACTTCGCCTGATGCTACCCTATTCCAGGAGCCAACAATGAAAGGCATTATCCTTGCCGGTGGCCGTGGTACTCGGCTATCCCCCCTCACCAAAGTAACCAACAAGCACCTGTTGCCAGTGGGACAGGAGCCCATGATTTTTCATCCTGTTCATCAGATGGTTTGCGCAGGGGTGACAAACATTCTGATTGTAACCAGCACCGAGCATATGGGTGACATAGTTCGTCTGTTAGGCAGTGGCCGGGACTTTAATTGCGACTTCACCTATCGCGTCCAGGATAATGCCAGTGGTATCGCCCACGCCCTGGCACTTGGGGAAGGGTTCGCAGGGGTCTCACCTATTCTGGTGCTCCTCGGAGATAACATCTTCACACATTCAATCGGGCCATTCACTGACCGGTTCCGAGGCCAGGGGAGAGGTGCCCGTGTGCTTCTCAAGGCCGTTGATGATCCTCACCGATACGGCGTTGCAGCCCTTGATGAGCATCATGTGCTGGAGATCGAGGAAAAACCAAGTGAGCCGAAAAGTCCCTATGCAGTAGTGGGAGCCTATTGCTATGACCAGCAGGTCTGGGATATTATTCGCAGTCTTCAGCCCTCTCCACGTGGGGAGTATGAGATCACCGCCGTTAATAATGAATATATCCGACGCAAAGCGCTTAAATACGATATTGTAGAAGGGGATTGGACAGATGCAGGCACATTTGAAAGCTTGTCAGAGGCTAATGCCATGATGTTAGCCTGCAACAATCGCATTCTCGGAACCCAACCATGAGAGATATCCTTGTCACAAGTGGACCAGGTTTCACCGACTCGATCCTCGTTCATCACTGGCGTCGCACACAGATCGACGGACCGAATGACAGAAAATTTCACACAACCTTCGGGCAGGCTGACAGCAAGGCACACTTATGATAGGTATTAAAGCAATAGCTTCTTATATCCCCGAAAATAGAATTTCAAATTATGACCGCAAGGCGGAATTCGAAATTGATGACAGCTTTATCTGCGACAAAATTGGTGTGCAACGCCGCGCCGTTAAAGGTAAAGATGAAGCCACATCTGATCTTTGCGTAAAGGCCTTTAACAACCTATCAAATAAAATAGTTGTTAATAAAAGTGATATCAGCGTCCTAGTAGTAGTCACTCAGAATCCAGATACGAACATTCCTCACACGGCTGCAATAGTGCATGGTAAGCTTGATCTGCCTGTTTCCTGCGCCTGTTTTGATATTTCCCTTGGCTGCTCAGGTTATGTTTATGCATTATCTGTTATCCAATCCTTCATGAAGGACAATGATATGAAGCATGGGTTGCTTTTTACTGCAGATCCTTATTCGACGATAGTTGATCAAAACGATAAAAATACGGCACTTCTTTTTGGAGATGCTGCTACAGTCACACTCATTTCCGATAAGCCTTTATATACTGCTGGTAAGTTCACTTTTGGCACAATTGGGGAGGACTATAAAGAACTGATCTGTATTGACAAAAGACTTTACATGAACGGAAGGGCAATATTTAATTTTTGCGCTAAAAATGTTCCTGAAGACATTCATGCATTACTCAAAGAAAACAATTTGGAATTAAAAGACATTGATAAATTTATTTTTCATCAGGGCAGTAGATATATGATAGATGCCATCTCCAAACGATTAAAGCTTGATGCCGGCAAAGTGCCTTTTGATATGCTCGATTATGGGAATACCGTGTCGTCTTCCATTCCGATAATTCTGGAAAAAGAGATGACGCTTAATGAAAATAGGACTATTGTTCTTAGCGGGTTTGGTGTCGGACTATCATGGGCCAGCGGGATTATAAAAAGGACAGAGGGGTAAGAACATCATGCTTAGCACGGCAAGTGAGATTAAAAAGATTATAGTAAAAGCAGACATAGAACTTAATATTGATCAATTGCAAGATAATATTAGCCTTAGAGATCAGGGTATTGATTCTCTTCTCTTTATGGATATACTTCTATCTGTGGAGGAGGGATATGGTATAAAGATCCCCGATGAGGATGTCGACAAACTCGATACTCTCCAAAACATTGCGAATTATGTGCAAGGCAGGTTGGATTCACAGAAATGATCACGGGGAAAAATATAAATCTGCGACTTGCAGAAGTTGATGACGCTGATTTCATCCTATCATTGCGAACCAATAAAGAGTTAAATCAGTATATTTCGACTGGTGACTACTCATTGGACGCACAAATCGATTGGCTCAAACAATATAAATTAAAGGAAAAAGCAAAATCTGAATATTATTTTATCATTGAAAGTAAGTCGCAGATAAAATTGGGAACTATTCGCATTTATGATTTAAAAGGTGATTCATTTTGCTGGGGGAGTTGGCTTTTATCCAAGGGGGCACCTGCATATGCTGCAATTGAGTCTTCGCTGATGCTTTATGACTTTGCCTTTTTGTCTTTAGGGTTCAAACGTTCTCATTTTGATGTACGCAAGGGAAATGCCAATGTTGTTGCTTTTCATAAGAGGTTTGGGGCTACGGTAAGAAGTTCTGATGATCTTAATTACTATTTCACTTTTCCCCGAGAAAATTATCTCGAAACTCGCAAGAAATACAAAAAACACATTTTGGAGAACCAATTAAATGAGTATTATTAATTGTAAACTTATCGAGCTTCCGAAAATATTCGATCCGCGAGGAAACCTAACTTTTGTCGAGGGGTCAAATCATATACCTTTTGAAATCAAACGAGTATTTTATCTCTATGATGTGCCTGGTGGTGAGACAAGAGCTGGCCATTGCAATATCGAATCAGAGCAATTCATTATTGCCATGAGTGGAAGTTTCGATGTTCGAGTAGATGACGGTTATAAAAAAGAGAAATATCACTTGAATCGGGCCTATTATGGACTTTATCTTCCAACGAAGATATGGCGAGAGATTGACAACTTTTCTTCGGGAGCAGTTTGTGTTGTTCTGACCTCGACAGCATATTCTGCATCAGATTACATCAGAGATTACGATCAGTTTGTGAGCAGTATAAGGAAGAAAAAATGACGGCTGAAATTCCTTTTCTTGACCTCAAATTCCCCTATATCGAACTCAAAGAAGAACTCGATGCTGCTTATCGACGCGTCATGGAATCCGGCTGGTACATTCTCGGCAAGGAGGTCGAAGCGTTCGAGGCCGAGTTTGCGGAGTATTGTGAAACAAAATATTGCATCGGCGTCGGCAACGGACTTGAGGCACTGCACCTGATTGTCCACGCCTACGGAATCGGGTCGGGGGACGAAGTAATTGTTCCTGCCAACACATATATTGCCACTTGGCTTGCTGTAACCCATGCCGGGGCGACGCCCGTCCCGGTTGAGCCGGTTGAAAGCACCTATAACATTGATCCGTCCATGATCGAACAGGCCATCACTACAAGAACAAAGGCGATTCTGGTTGTCCATCTTTATGGCCAACCGGCGGATATGGACCCGATCAATGCCTTGGCAGAAAAGTATAGGCTAAAGGTTATCGAAGACTGCGCGCAGGCGCACGGTGCCAGATACAAGGGGCACAGGACAGGTGGACTTGGCAACGCTGCCGGTTTCAGTTTTTACCCCGGCAAGAACCTTGGCGCGATGGGTGACGGTGGGGCGGTCGTGACGAACGATGATAAACTGGCGGAGCGCATACGGGGTTTACGTAACTATGGCTCCCGCGTGAAATATCACAATGAGGTTATTGGATATAATTCGCGTCTGGATGAACTGCAGTCTGCGTTCTTGCGGGTGAAGCTGAGAAAACTTGATGAGTGGAATAAACGACGACGTACAGTTGCCAGTCGTTATCTTAGTGAACTCGCCGCAGTAAAAGATCTGACTTTGCCCCATGTGCCGGAATGGGTTGAGCCGGTCTGGCACCTCTTTGTTGTTCGTCATGCGCAGCGTGATGTCCTGCAAAAAGCCCTTGTCGAAGCGGGGATCGGCACCATGATTCATTATCCGATCTCGCCGCATTTGCAGCCTGCCTATGCCACTCTCAATTTAAGCAATGGAGATTTCCCCATTTCTGAGCAGATGGCAATAGAAGTGCTCAGTCTACCGATGGGCTCACACCTGTCAGAGATAGCGATTGAGCGAATAGTTAAAGAGGTGTCGAATGTTTTGGGCTCGCGTTAATCGTTTCGTGAAACGTAAAATCGTTGGTTTCATTCAAAAAGTAAGAATTTGCTATTACCAATTACTTTCCACATGCGAACTAATTGGTCGTCCCGTAAGATTCCAACCTGTTCAGTGTGTTGGTAATGGCTCAATTGAATTCATAGGAAAAGTAACATTTGGTTTTTTCCCGTCGCCGTTTTTCCATAATGGTTATTGTTATCTTGAAGCGAGGAATAGAGAGTCTAAGATTTCTTTTGGTGATGGGACATGGATCAATAATAATTTCGTCGCAATCAGTGAACACAAAAGCATAACTATTGGGAAGAATGTATTGATGGGAACTTTTGTCGAGATATATGACAGCAATTTCCATGGACTCGAACCCGAAAGAAGAGGCATCAGTTCGCCTGATGAAGCTGCTGCTGTTGTTATTGAAGATAATGTTTTCCTTGGATCAAATGTGAAGATTCTTAAGGGAGTTACAATCGGTCGCAATTCAATTATTGCAAATGGCGCCATCGTTACCAAAAACATTCCCTCAGGAGTTATCGCTGGTGGAAATCCTGCTAAAATCTTGCGAACACTTTAATGACTGAAGCACAGCGCGGCTATCGCAGTGTTTTAAAATCCACTTCCTTGATTGGTGGTTCCTCGCTGATCAGTATCCTGATTGGCATGGTGCGCACTAAGTTTGTCGCAATTTTACTTGGCCCGACGGGTATCGGATTAATAGGCGTATATACCGCTATCACCGGCATGGTAAGCAACATATCAAGCATGGGGATGAACAGTAGCGGGGTCCGGAAGATAGCAGAGGCTCATGGCACAGGGGATCAGGATCGTATCGCCCGTACAGTCATAACATTGCGCCGCACAGTCTGGCTGACAGGCCTCTTGGGTATGGTGACCATAATTCTGGGAAGTTCATTCTTTTCCCATTCTTCCTTTGGCAATTACGACCACGCACTGCCGATCGCACTGCTCGGCATAACCATTCTGCTGGGGAACATAGCTATTGGCCAGTCTTGTATCCTTCAAGGCACGCGTCAAATCAGCGATTTGGCCAAGGTCAGCATAATTGGTGCGTTGAACGGAACAGCGATCAGCATTCCCTGCTTCTATTTCTGGGGGTTAAAAGGGATCTTACCAAGCCTAATTATGACTTCAGTGGCTACACTCGCCACCTCATGGTGGTTTGCAAGACGGGTTGCTGTCATGCCGGTCACAATGCCGTGGAGAGAGAGCCGGGCTGATGCCGCCCAACTGCTGCATTTTGGCATACCGCTGATGTTGGCAGGCCTGATGACTACGCTCAGCGCATATTTCATTAATATAATATTAGTTCGACAGGTCGGCTTGGACGGCGTAGGCATTTGGCAGGCGGCCTATAGCCTGTCCGGGGTTCTGGTCAATTTTGTGCTGGGCGCTATGGGGACAGACTACTATCCCCGGCTGACGGCCATGGCGGATGACAATATGCGCGTTAATGAAGAGGTGAATGCTCAGACCGAGATCGCCCTGCTTCTTGCTGTGCCAGGCTTGGCTGCAACGATAATATTTGCACCACTGGCAATTGCGATCTTTTACTCCGGCAAATTCGATGCTGCAGTGGATATCCTCCGTTGGTCAGTGTATGGCATATTTGGCAGGGTCATATCTTGGCCCTTAGGTTTTGTACTGCTGGCCAAAGGCAAGGGAAAGACCTTTTTCTTCACTGAGACTTTAAGCAATCTGTTCTATGTTTTTGCGATCTGGTTCTGCACGCACCTCTGGGGTCTTCCAGGGACTGGCATCGCCTTTTTACTCTTGTACGTGATAGTGACCATTATGGTTTATGCTGTTGTGTTTAAAATCAGCGGCACAACATGGAACCGCGCTAATGTTCTGCACATTGTCATCTTTGGCGCCTTGCTTGCCATTGTCGGACTCATAAGCGCGTTTGTCATTAACCCCTGGTATCAATTTCCTGTCAATATTCTTGTCCTAATAATGCTAAGCGTCTACTGCTTTAATCGTCTATTGCAAACATCTGGAATGAGTTTGATTCGTTTATTTCTAGAATCCAAAAGGAAGATATGAAAAGGAAGCACACGGTCTAAACACATGGACACAATAGAAATAAATACCGAAACCCCTTTGGTCAGTGTTGTCATTCCTTGTTATAATCACGCCAACTGGATTGAATCCTGCATAAGGAGTGTTGCCAAATCAGATTATCCCAGGATTGAATTGCTTATTCTTGATGACGGCTCAAGTGATGCATCTTTCGAAAATGCAAAATGCGCCTTACAAAAATATAACAATATATTCGAAAATGTTTGGATAGAAAAACAGGAAAACCAAGGCATTACAAAAACAGCTAATAGGCTCATAAGAAATTCAAGGGGTAAGTATATTGTGCCGCTCGCAAGTGACGACGAGTTGACGACAGGGGGCATAACTTCTTGTGTTCGTCATTTAGAACATGGAATGAATGCCGATAGTCTTGTAATGATAAATATTGAAGTTATCGACGAGAATGGTGACATTATTCGCGAAACCAGGATTGATAAATATGGTGATAAATTAGTTGGCAATCGGTTAATTAGGGATATAGTTTTATTCTTTGGCACTCCATATCAGCATCAGGTATTTCCAAGAAAGGCTTTCGACGATATTGGTTGTTATGATGAAAACTTAAAATACGAAGACCTGGATTTTGTTTTACGTTTTATTGGCATTGGACGCGTAAGCGTGATCAGGGAAAAAGTAAAAAAATACAGGGTGTGGAGAAATGGAGCGAATACGCCTGGCATTTCCTTGCAAGATATTAGAAGAATTCCGGTTTATCAAAAGAATATATCTGTGCAGAAAGGTTTAATTTGGCTTTTGTTTTACCTCAAGATTAAAGGCGAGAAAAGCCATTTTTATAATTTTATTTTGAGAATCTTTGCAAAGATACATTTACTAAGCTTAAGAATAACCAAATAAATATCGAACAATATATGCAGATTATCAGAGGTAGTAAATGAAACAAATTATTGACTGCTTTCTTTATAATGATGAGATCGATTTGCTGAACATTCGGCTCAATCTGCTTTCAAATATTGTAGACAAATTTGTAATTGTTTGGTCGTCCTATACGTTCACTGGGCTGCGAAAGCCCGATCCTTTTCCCTATGAGTTGCCCATAATTAAGGCGTTAGTTGATCGCATTGAGATCATTGAACTTGATCATATAGAGGGCAGGGGTGCGTGGGAGCGTGAGACCTATTCGCGAAATATGCTTATGAAAGGGCTGGCAAATACAGCATTGGATTCTATTGTTATAATATCAGATATTGATGAGATTCCCCGTCCGGAGAGTTTGGAATTTCTTGTGACTCAGGGCGAACTCACCGAGCCTGTAGTTCTGTTACAAGACTATTTCAACTTTAAATTCAATTATCAACTCATTCATGGGCGACAGGTGATATGGGCTGGGCCAGTTGCCCAAAGGATGGGCTCCATATCAAGTCCGCAGGAATTGAGATCCCAAAGATGGGGGTTGATGATTAAACCCGGCAAATCAATTGATCATGCAGGATGGCATTTTAGTTTTTTAACAAAATCTGATTCTGTACAACCCAAGCTTCTGCATTTCTCACATCAAGAAAGAAGTGTGCAAATGCGTGCCACTGCGAATGTTGATGAATTAATTTCAAAGAGAGCTGGCTTTCACGACCATTTGCATGCGGGTTCTGTATGGGCGGTTAGGGATGTATCTTCCCTCGAATGTCCGGCACTGGAAACACTCATTGGCGGTCATACGAACCTAATAGTTGCAGGTCAGCAGGATTCAGAAGAATATATTCGTGAGAAGGTAAGGTGGAGCATTTGGGCGCTCTATGCTTTTGAATTGCCCAAAGTAATAAGGTCGTGTGCAGTTCGTGATCTTATGACTGAATTCTGGCGACGCTTGATACACAAGCTGTCACGGTTTTAATCGGTTAGGTGAGTCATGCTTGATGAGTCAAACTATCAATTTATTTTAACAGGCATAATACTGGGGCTTTTTATCCACGCAAGCTGGATTGCGCTGCGAGGATTTCGTAGTTCAACGTCTTGGTTTTGCATGTTATTCTCTGCCCTTACAACCAGCCAATACATATTTATTTTCCCCGCCGCTTTCGCAGGTAACACTAGACATGAATGGCTAATCGGTCGCTTGGAAAGCACATTTTATCTCGAATTGGTTATTACTTCACTGCTTTCATTATGGGCTGGGCACCTGTTGATAAAAAAGCGGGCTACCTTACTTGTTGGCTTATTGAAAGTTCCTCCTCTTCGTCTTAATGAACATTCCATTGATCGCCTCGCAACCATAGCTTCATTTGGCGGCGCGATTGTCGCAATTATATCGGCCATTTTAGGATGGCAAGGGTATTTCATGAAAAGGGAGTATTTAGAAAATCCACCCTTTGGACGTACTGTTCTTTCATTCGTATTGAATATTTCAATTTTATTGACTTTCGTTACTAACCTATCTGCCTATCGGCAACATAAATCTCTGCAGACAAAGCATTTCTTCTTAATGGCAATTTGGATTATTGCTGGATTTCTGTCAGCATTTAAAACGCAAGTGATACTGCCGATGATTTTGCTTTCTATTGCTGCCTGGATTTCAAAACGCCTGAGTTTTTGGCACTATGTAGGATTATCCTCACTGATAATTATTTCATACTCAGTTGTTGAACCAATGCGCGATATTGCACACAAATCAAATGTTGAAATAAGTGCTGATGTGGCATTCTTAGAGGTTATTGATGATAACTTGATTGTAAATGTGGGTGATAGTGTCATTGATGAATTTATCAATAGACTTGACTATTCAAACGTTGCTATTAAAACATTATCAGCGGATCGTTATGGTGGGCTTCAAAATTATAAGCAAAGCCTAAGAGAACAATACAGACTGCTTCCGTTACTGACATTTATTCCTGGCTTTCTTTGGTCAGAGAAACCTTTGCAGGACCTGGGCAAACAATTATCTATTGATTTAGATGGGAATCCCTTCAACTCAGTTACTCCATCTCAACCAGTGGCATCATATTTAGCTGGGGGTTATTTATTAGTCATTCTGTCAGGTTTAGTGCTTGGTGTAATAATCACTATTGCAGGATCATTTTTGCTGATCTATAGGGATAATCCAATGCAATACATCCCTATGATATTATTAGCTATGGCGGTGAGTATTGGCGATACGTATTTTTCATCCTATTTAATCGGGCTTGTCCGCATACTATTTATGGGTTATTTCTTATATTTTGTGATGCGTATTTTTAAAGTGACTATCAACGTCAATCATACTACAAAGAAAAAAAGTAATCGTTTTATCACGAAATAGAATATGTCTAAAATCCTATTTGTAGGTGAATCTTGGATGGGTTCTTGCGCAAGGTCAATGAAAGAGGCGTTGTGTCGAATCACTTCAGACGGTTTCGATGAAATCGACGAAATAAATGAGGACCTTTATATTCCAAAGGCCCGTGCTCATTGGCTGCGAGCGATTCACCGTGTTCTTACACCAGCTTATAGGCATGAACTGACACGGGCGATTATTAATACATGTCGTGACATGTCACCGCATGTATTTATAGTGTATAAAGGTAGCGGTGTCAGCGTCGAACTGATACGTAATGTTAAAGCCATGGGCATTTTCACGGTAAATATCTTTCCTGATTGCTCACCACATGCTCAGGGCAATCGCTTAAGGCAGGCTATTGGGGAATATGACCTTGTTATCTCAACAAAGCCATTTCATCAGACTTTGTGGCAGAGTGTATACGGCTATAACAATCGCTGCGTATTTGTTCCGCATGGGTACGATTCTGCCGTGCACCTCATAACAACTCCCCCTAAGGAATTTCAATACGATGTTGGTCTTATTGCTACGTGGCGTCCTGAATACCATGAATTGATGAAGCAAGTTGCCAGCCTTCTCACGCGAGATCATGTGCGTGTCGCCATCGCTGGTAACGGATGGCAAGAGCATGCCACTGAGTTTCCTGATAGCTGGGTATTTGCTGGCGGAATTGTTGGGGTTGCTTATGCCCGATGGGCCCAGCGCTCAAAAATATTGATTGCTCCTGTTACGCGTGATGTGGTGATCAACGGTCAACGGCAACCCGGCGATGAAGACTCGACTCGCACCTATGAGTTGGCAGCAGCTCACTGTTTTTTTATACATCGCAGAACCGACTATGTCCAGACAGTTTATCACGAGGACATAGAAGTTCCCTTCTTTGATAATGCGCAAGAACTGGTTAAATTGGTCCGGTATTATCTCGATAAAGATGAAGTCCGCTTCAAAATGGCTAAAGCAGCACATACACGCGCTGTTCCAGCCTATTCAATCGATAGCCGGGCGCAACAGGTTTTAACATTCATCCGATCTCAGGCGGGTGTTTGAAGTGCAGAAAAAGCGTATTGCTGTAGTTGCTTCTCATCCTATTCAGCATTTTTGTCCGCAATATGTAAGTTGGGCAATGCTGCAAGAAGTAGATCTTAAGGTTTTTTTTGCCTCAGATCATGGTCTTGTTGCTTATAAGGATAAGGGCTTCGGACGGGTCATCAAATGGGACAGAATTAAGCTGGATTTTCCGTATGAGTTCCTTCCACGGGCTGAGGGAAGGGCCACTGGCCCTGCCATAGATTCGACAGATTTGGCAGATCGTCTATCATCTTTTTCACCAGACGTAGTAGTGATCTATGGTTACTCTCAGAAGTTGCAACGCCGGGCACTTCGTTGGGCAAACGCCAATCGTATCCCAGTTATAATGATTTCTGACTCGGAGTTGCGCTCTCCTCGGAGTATTATAAAACGTGCCATAAAGGCACTTTTTCTGCCGCGTGTTTATAGAAAGGTAAGCCTGTTCCTCACAGTTGGTGATGCTAACGAAGCTTACTACCGCAATTATGGCGTTTCGGACAAGCGGCTTGTGCGCAGTTTTTTCCCGATTGATGTTTCTCACTATGACGCAGTCGTGGCACGGCGTGATGAATGCCGAAATAACATTCGCACCTTCTTAGAGATCCCGGAGAACCATAAGGTAATTATGATGGCAGGTAAACTGGTGCCTTGGAAACGGCAGGCAGATTTGATTTTATTCTCCAATGCTCTTCAGGCCGAGCGTGGAGATGTCACCGTGGTGCTGGCAGGTACAGGCCCAGATGAGGCTGCATTACGTGCGTTGGCACAGCGAATCGGGGTAGGAGGTGTATTGTTTGCCGGTTTCGTTATCCCCGAGGTTCTTGCAGAGTATTACTGCGCTGCCGACATATACGTTCACTGCTCCAACCACGAACCGCATTCCCTTGCCATTAGCGAAGCAATATACTGCGGACTTCCGGTTGTTCTTTCGGACAGGTGTGGCAGCTACGGGCCTACCGATGATGTACGCCAAGGTCTTAACGGATTCGTCTATCGGTGCGGAGATATAGGTGACATGTCGCAACAACTGCTGCGTATCATTGACAATAAGGATTTGCATGCTCGCATGGGCGAAGCTTCTCTGCGTATCGGCCGACAGCACCAGGCATTAGCACATGGCAAGGCACTGACACAAGCGCTTGCCATTCTTGATTCAGATTAATTGAGATAAATAATGATAGGCTGATGATAATGAATATAGAACTGATTCGTAAACGACTGAGAGCTATTCTGGGTTATCGCTCACCTGTCTACCGCATAACTGCTCATGTAGTTTTTCAGTTGCAAATTCTCCGCCGCGAGGGTTGGGAAGTGATGAAGCAACTTCAAAAAACAAAAGAAGCTAATCAAGCTCAGATGACCTTGAGCCTTCGTAGTCTTCTTTGGCCTATCGCTATTCGCCCGGGTACTGATGATGTTCCTTCAGTGGTGAATAATGTTATTCGAGAGGAATATGGGCAATTCTCTAATAATTTCAAGCCCAAAGTGATTGTCGATGCAGGTGCTTATATCGGCGATACAGCCGCCTATTTTTTAACACGATTCCCTAAATCCCATGTAATTGCACTTGAACCCAATGAGGACAGCTTTCCGCTTGCCCAGCGGAATCTTATGCCTTATGGAGAAAGGGTAACCTTACTCAAGACAGCTCTCTGGTTCGAGCTAACAACAGTTCACTTTGGTGGCATTCAAACAGGTGCCGCCATTGGCACATCGGGTGCTGAAGTGCCAACATCAACCATTACGCAGTTAATGACCCAATTCAATCTCGATTTCATAGATTTACTCAAACTCGATATTGAAGGTGCTGAAGCGCAGGTTGTTCCATCAGGTGTTGGAGACTGGCTTGACAAGGTCGGGACAATTCTTCTTGAGACGCATGGCAGTGAAGTTGAAAAATCTTTGATTGCTTTATTAACCAAAGCTAATTTCGCATGTGAACAATTCCGTAATGTTTGGTATTGCACGAGACAAAACATTACGAAATCCTAAGCAAGCCTTAAATATAATACCGAGGGAAATTAGATAATGGATATAAATAGGAGTAGCTACAAGGGCTACGATGATTGGAAGCAATGGACTCCTGGCACATTTGGCACTTGCTCTTCTATTGATGCTGCTTATTTTTCAGCTGAATTGAAACGTGCTGGGTTTTATACATGTACAGATATTCGCTTTTACGAAATCGGGTTTGGCAATGGCACGTTTGCGGGCCATGTGAGCTCTAAAGGTGGCGCGTATTTTGGTTCAGAGCTCAATGACATCCTGGTTGAGAGGGCAAAGAAGTTTGGCCTCAATGTCTACGAGGGCGGCATTAAAGAAGCGCTGGCAATTGACAAACAAGAATCGTATGATGTTGTCGTCGCTTTCGACGTTCTGGAACACCTTGATTTTGCAGATATCAAGTCGTTCCTGATGGATGCAAAAGATTTATTAAGACCTGGGGGAATAGTCTTGGCACGCGTGCCCAGTGGGGATAGCCCTTTTGGCCGGGCTATTTTTCATGGCGATATTACGCATCAAACGGTAATGGGTTCGTCGGCAGTACGACAACTTGCATCACTAACTGGTTTCGAAGTGATAGATATCGGATCGCCTCGGCTTCCGATACTTGGGCTTGGGCTGGTACGAGCCATAAGACGCGGTGGTGTCCGATTGGTGCAGACAATTATTGCTCGCCTTATTAATCTTGTATTTCATGACGGTCAACCACGAGTTATAACTGCCAATATGGTCTTTGTGCTTAGGAAGCCGGTCAGATAAATATGAATGATATGGCTTGACTCATAAAATATTTCTCCAGCCCTTTTTTCTTTGCAAATTATCTATCTGCATCAAAACTGATAACCGAATGAAAATAATTTTATTTGTCTATCTCAAATGCGTCTAATCCACATCGTTCCTGCTATAACTGAAGAAGCAAGCGGGCCGTCTTACTCCGTCGTGCGACTCTGCGAGTCGCTGATCGCGCAAGGGCAAAATGTAACGCTTTCTGCGCTGGATTGGGGATCAATGACCTCAACACTGCCTTTCCTGAAAACATTCCCTTTGGGCCTGGGGCCAAGAAAGCTTGGAAGGTCTCCACTAATGCAGAGGTGGTTAAAAGAGCAGGTATTAAATGGGAGCGTGGATATTTTGCACAATCATGGCATGTGGCAGATGAATGCTGTCTATCCCGGATGGGTAGCCCGAAAAGGGCAGATCAATCTTGTCATTTCTCCCCGAGGTGCATTTTCTAAATGGGCTATGCAGCATGGTTCTTTCATCAAAAATATATTCTGGCCGCTCCTGCAGAAACCTGCTATTAAAGCAGCTTCTTGCTTTCATGCCACATCAGAGGCCGAATACAAGGATATTCGCCGCTTGGGATTTTGTCAGCCCGTGGCTGTTATACCAAATGGTATCGACATTCCGGAATATTCACCGAAACATGCTGGTGACTATCGCACTCTTTTATTTCTCGGGCGTCTCCATTCAGTAAAAGGTCTGGATTTGTTGTTGCCGGCCTGGGGAGTGTTGCAGGATCGCTTCACAGACTGGCAGTTAGTTATTGTGGGCGATGATAATGGCTATTATGGAAAAACTGGATACCTTGGTGATCTGCAGGCAATGGTTAAGCAACTTGGGCTGAAACGCATCAAGTTTATAGGAGAGTTGCGTGGTGCTGAAAAGCTGCAGGCATACCGAGATGCTGATCTGTTTGTCTTGCCTTCTTATTCTGAAAACTTCGGCATGACCGTCGCTGAGTCATTAGCTGCAGGAACACCTGCAATAGTTTCAAAGGGAGCTCCCTGGAGCGGGCTTGAGAAACATGGAGCGGGATGGTGGATTGATATTGGGGTTGACGCATTAGTGGCTCGCCTGGAAGAGGCAATGTCAACCCCTCCTGACCGACTGACAGAAATGGGAATAGCAGGAAGAGGTTGGATGTCAAATGAGTTTTCCTGGAGCAGGATCGGGGCAATGATGTCAGGTACATATCAATGGCTGCTGAACAGGGCGTTGCCTGTTCCAGCTTGGGTACGCCTGGATTGAGAAAGATTGTTGCGGAATGAGTAGCTGGCGGACATCGGGCTTAATATTAGCACTGCGTCGGACTGGCCGTGCTTTGGGGCTGAACAGGTGGATTGCCACAGCGCTTTATGGCAGGGCATATGAAGCAAGGTATGACAATGATTTCGCCGCCTGCATACGACTGGGGGATTGCGTATGGGATATCGGCGCAAATATTGGCTATTACACTGAGTTGTTTTCGAACAGAGTCGGTTCTGAGGGAGCTGTATTTGCTTTTGAACCAAGCCATCTCAATTTTTGCAGGTTGATAGAACGCTGCTCAACCCGACCTAATGTGCAGATGTATCAGATTGGCCTTGGTGCAGCAGATGGGCGGCTTAATTTTATCCAGGGCGAGGATTCCTTGGGTGCTACGAGTCGGGTTGAAGAAACCGGGAACAGTGGAGATGTCGTAAACATCCGTTCCGGAGACAGCTTAATTGAAGAGGGTCTCGCAAACGCACCGAATGTGCTGAAAATTGATGTTGAAGGTTTTGAGTGGGAAGTCCTTGGAGGTTTGAAAGGGTTATTGAAGCAAGATCAGGTAAGGGCTATCGGCATCGAGGTTCACTTCAGCATTCTTGAAAACCAGGACAAAGGTGATGTGCCGAGAAAAATCGAAGAGTTGTTAAGTAATGCCGGTTTTTCAATTTCCTGGCCAGATGCCAGTCATGTCCTGGCAGTTCGCTGATTGAAGTGCAGTCTGTAACTATTTATAATACGGCTCTGCAAGTATCCCGCCTCTCTTTCGGCACAGCCTCACTTCATCGCCTCTATCGGCAGCAACAGCGCCTTAATTTACTTGAAGCAGTCTATTCCGCTGGCATTACCCATTTCGACACCTCTCCTTATTATGGGTTTGGCCTTGCTGAAAGCGACTTGGGCGTCCTCATGCGGCAGAGACGGGCTTCAATAACAGTGGCAACAAAGGTTGGCCTCTATTCTCCGGGCAACGGCCAGCATGACAACCTTAGTGTTTGGCTCCGCAAAATGGGCGGCAAGATTAATGCACGAATTTCTGCTCCAATAATCGACTGGAGCATACAACGGGCTGAAATGAGTCTTCACGAAAGCTTAAAACGTCTTGCAACTGATTATTTGGACATTCTTTTTCTTCATGAGCCAGATCCAACATTGCTCAGAGCTGAGGAATTTCTGATGTGGCTTGAAAAGATACGGTCACAAGGCAAGATTCGGTATTGGGGGCTTGCAGGAAATCCTGAGCCACTGCGAGCTTGGCTTTCCGATAGCAATCCTCTTGCAATGATCCTCCAGACAAAAGACAGCCTTGACCAGAGAGAGTCAGACATTGTTCTTGACACTGGTCGCCCGCTCCAATTCACCTATGGCTATATATCTTCGTCTGTATCGCGAATGAATTCACTGTCAGCGCATGACGTAATCTTGAAAGCTATACAGCGCAACACAAACGGCTCGATAATCTTTTCGACCCGTCATGCTGTTCATGTCACATCTATGACAAAGTTGCTCTCTTGAAGAATACTCTTATCAGGGACCTTCTAACCACAGACGCACCAAGTGTGGAGGCAAGGGGTGATATCTGTATTATTGGCGCTGGAGCGGCCGGCATTTATTTGGCAACACAGCTTGCGGCAAAGGGTTTGGATGTCATCTTGCTCGAAGCAGGAGGCTCTGTCTGTACAGATTCGGCAGGCGTAGGGTTTGAGGCATTATTTACTGATCTGCCCTATCAGGGGGCGACCAAGGGACGAGCCTTTGGGCTTGGCGGCACTACATCCGCATGGGGTGGTTTACTAGTGCCACATTCTCGCCATGATCTGGGCAAGAGGACGAGCGAAGGATGTGATCCATGGGATTCGATTGTTCTGAGAGTTGAAAAGAATTCCGATCATGTCCTGAAAACTCTGGGCTATTCTGGAGCTGTAGACTTTACTGACTTTGGAAAAGAACGACTTCCTGAAATATACGAGAGCCTGCATGCAGGTGGACTGGATCTTATGGCGAACCTGTTTTTGCCTTTTAGGAAAAAAAATCTGGCATTTCTGCTTGACGAGTATGCCAATAGTTGCAATCAGCTCAAGGTTTTTACGAATGCCGTGGTCACCTCATGGGAATGGGCGCCCGCTTCTGACGGCAAGACCACACACCTTTGCAAGCTCTCGGCGGTTGCGCATAATGGGAATCGGCTTGTGGTTGTTGCTGATCGCTTTATTGTGGCAGCGGGCGCAATAGAATCTGCACGTATACTGCTTGAAATCAATGCGCAGTCCCTGCAACCGGTAACTCGCCCTTCAGCGGCAATAGGCTCGTATCTGGCGGATCATCTTTCGATATCAATTGCAGATGTCGCTGAGCAGAGCCGGCATTCCGCAATAACGCTGTTTGGTCCCCGGTTTCTTTATGGCTGGATGCGCTCATTTCGATTCGTAGAAGCAGATCCTCCGTCTGCAGCGCCTAAGGTTTTTGCTCATTTTATTTTTGAAAATGAAGATCCAGGGTTCCATCTGGCAAAAGAGGTCTTAACCGCAGTGCAGGCTAATCGTTTGCCAAGCCTGACGTTTGATGAAGTATCGTCTGGTATTATTGGGATAGGTTCGCTTGCCTTTGCCAGATATCTACGCTCAACTTTGTATATCCCACGGAACACGAAATCCCATCTGCAGCTTGATCTGGAGCAGTTACCTGCATACTCCAATCGTCTGACGTTGGCAGAAGAAAGGGATCGTTTTGGCCGCCCTAAGACTATTATTAATTGGCAGATCAGTAAGAGCGATCTGAATGAAATACAATCAGCTGCAGAAAGAATGCTGCAAAAATGGCCTGGCATTAAAGGTGGGTTGCCTGAATTGGTACCTCTGGATCTTTGCTGTAATTCATCCAAGCCACATGACGCATTTCATCCTGTTGGGACTTGCCGTATGGGCAATGACTCAGAGGCTGTCACTGATACCCAGCTTAAGGTCTGGGGGCTGAGCAATCTCTGGGTCGTTAGCACGGGTGTGCTTCCGAGTGCAGGGACAGCGAATCCGACCTTTACAATGCTCTGTTTAGCTAATGCACTGATCGATGAACTTGTGAAGGCTGCTTGACGCACCATGACTGAAGTTACAAATACCGTTAGTGTTTGGCCAAGAGGTGTAGCCCCTGTTGCCGTGATCATGATATCGCTGAATGAGGGCCATAATATGGAGGCAGTATGCCAGAACCTTGCAGGTTGGGCGCAAGAGGTTTTTTTGGTGGACAGCTTTAGCCAGGATGACACCGTGGATATTGCCCTGCGTTATGGGGTGCATGTTGTGCAACGGCCATTTCGTGGATTTGGCGATCAATGGAATTTTGCCTTGCAAGAACTGCCGATTACCGCTCCCTGGACAATGAAGCTTGATCCGGATGAACGGCTGACAGATGAACTGAAGAATAATATTCTAACAGCAATTCAAAAAAACGATGCTGAGGGATTTTCTCTAACACGCCGCCTTTGGTTCATGGGGCGCCCTCTGCCTGTCAGGCAGAAGTTGGTGCGCATATGGCGCACCGGGAAATGCCGTTTCAGCGATGTTGCGGTAAATGAACACCCCATTGTTAAAGGGCGAGTCGAGCATCTGGCCGGAGAAATGGAACACCATGACAGCCCGGATCTTGATCACTGGCTGGAAAAACAGAACCGCTACACCACCGCCGAAGCCATTATCGCTTATCAGAAAACGCCACTGTCAGATATGCCACGCTTGTTCGGCACACCCTTGCAGCACCGAATGTGGCTGAAAAAGAATTTTTACCATCTGCCGCTTCGTTACACCCTTCTTTTTCTTTTCCACTATCTATGGCAAGGTGCATGGCGGGCAGGATGGGTTGGCTTTGCCTGGGCTCGATTGCGCTCGGATGTGATGAGGCTTATTGATTATAAACGCAGGGAAATCGAACAGACAGGCCACCTGCCAAAAGCCCGCTGTTCTGGCCCGGGAAGGCCAGATTCAAGAGTTAAGCAGTATGAATAGCATCGCCAAATTCTTCCGCTCCGGAGGTGGAGGAATTTTTTGTCTGCCCTTATTGCTTGCTCTGAATCCTGACAATCAACGACAGAAGCGTCCAATTTTATTATGTGCGGCATAGCAGGTTTTTCCGGTGGCTTTTCAAAGTCACTATTAGGGGATATGGGCAGTTCCATTGCCCATCGTGGGACTGACGGAAATGGCGAATACTTTGATACGAGGACCCGCATCGGCCTGGTGCACCGGCGTCTTTCTATTATTGATCTGTCTGATGCAGGGGCTCAACCCATCTGCAATGAAGACAGCAGTATCTGGATCACCTTCAATGGTGAGATATACAACTATCAGGCTCTTCGCTCTGAGCTCATAGCTCAGGGCCATAAGTTTAAGTCAAACTCGGACACCGAGGTGCTGGTCCATGGCTATGAGGAATGGGGTATTGACGCATTGCTCGAAAAACTTAACGGCATCTTTGCCTTTGCAATTTACGACTCAGCCTCTTCGCTCTCAGCTCTCAGCTCTCAGCTTTTAGCCGCTCCGCGGCTGATTATTGCCCGCGACGGTGTTGGCGTAAAACCGCTTTACTATGCAGAAACACCCAAGGGTTTTCTTTTTGCCAGTGAGATGAAGGCGATTTTGCAGGAACCGTCTATTGATCGATCAATTAATCTCCTTGCAGTTCAAAATTATCTGACATTTCTTTGGTCACCTGCGCCTGACACGATGCTGAAATCCGTGAAGAAACTTGAGCCGGGTCATGCAATGATTGTGCAGGATGGTACCGTTGAAAAAAAGTGGCAGTTCTATGACCTGCCTTATAATCAGCCTATCAAAACAATGAGCGAGCAGCAGACAGTTGATGTCCTCCAGAGGCACGTGGGTCAGGCTGTCGAACGTCAGATGGTTGCAGATGTGCCTGTGGGTGCTTTTTTGTCAGGCGGGCTTGATTCGAGCTCAGTGGTTCACTATGCGCGCCAATATGCCGGCAAGGACAGGCTCCAATGTTTCACGATCGGCTTTAACGATGATCTCTTTGCAAGGGAGGGCATGGCAGATGATCTGCCCTATGCGCAGAAAGTGGCAAAGCATCTTGATGTTGATCTGCAGACGATCTATGTTTCATCCTCTGACATGGCAGCACAGTTGTCTGAAATGATTTATCACCTTGATGAGCCTCAGGCTGATCCTGCTCCGATCAATGCTTCATTTATCTGCAAGTTGGCCAAAGAACAGGGCATTAAAGTGCTGCTATCAGGAGCAGGGGGTGATGATATCTTTACCGGATATCGCAGGCATTATGCCCAGACCCTCGAATCCTGGTGGGCATGGCTGCCCAAATCGGTACGCAGCATGATGAAGACAGGCACGAGCACTATTGCGCAGGGTTCATCTGTTGGGCGGAGACTTGCCAAGGCGTTTGCGTACGCTGACAGGGATGGAGACGAAAGGATTGCAAGTTATTTTGCTTGGACAAATTCCAGGCAGCTCAGAAGCCTTTACCGTAAAGATAGCAGCAGTTCAATTGACGCTGATAGATCCCTTGACCCTCTGATTTCTGCCCTTTCGAGGCTTCCAAAAGAAGTTCTTGACCTTAATAGAATGCTTTTTCTCGACGGGAAGTTCTTTCTTGCTGATCACAATCTCAACTATACGGACAAGATGGGCATGGCCCACGGAGTTGAGGTCCGTGTGCCGCTCCTTGATCCTGATCTGGTATCATTTGCGTACAGCCTGCCATTAAACTTTAAACAACATGGCAGAACCGGCAAATGGATATTCAAGAAGGCTATGGAGCCTTATCTCCCTCTTGATGTAATATACAGGCCAAAGACCGGGTTTGGTGCGCCGCTGAGACACTGGCTCAGATATGAACTCAGGAATCTTGTTGAGGATCTGCTGTCACCGGTCTCGCTGAACAGGAGAGGTATTTTTGATCCAACAGGGGTCAGCAGACTAATAGAGATGGACAGAAAAGGGCAAGTCGATGCTGCGTATACGATCTTTTCCCTGATCTGTATTGAACTCTGGTTCAGAATATTCCTGGACAATAATGCACAAAAACCATGAAGCAACTTATTCAATCATATAAAACCGGCGAACTCGGAATCTTCGAGCTGCCGCCTCCTGCATGCGGAGAGCGCGGTGTTCTTGTAAGGACAACCGCCTCGCTGGTTTCAGCAGGCACCGAGAAGATGATCGTTGATCTTGCGAAGAAGTCGCTCATCGGCAAGGCGCAGGCCCGCCCTGATCTGGTCAAACAGGTCATCCAGAAGATGAAGCAGGAGGGCATAAGGAATACTCTCAAAAAAGTATTTACAAAGCTGGATACCCCTATACCTCTGGGCTATAGCTGCGCCGGGAACGTGATCGAGGTCGGCTCCAATCTCAGCGGCGTTTCAATAGGCGACCGCGTTGCGTGCGGCGGCGCAGGATATGCAAGCCACAGTGAAATCAATTACATCCCCAGAAACCTTTTTGTAAAGATCCCGGATGGGGTGGATGACGCGGATGCCTCATTCGTTACGGTCGGTGCGATTGCACTGCAGGGAGTCAGGCAGACAGATCCTGCCATTGGCGAAAATATCGCGGTGATAGGGCTTGGGCTCATTGGACAGCTGACCGTGCAACTCCTAAAGGCAAATGGCTGCAGGGTCCTTGGTGTTGATATCGACTCGGACAGATTGGAGCTTGCCATGCAGCTTGGTGCTGATGCGGTCTGTAATCCGGACGATCTTCTGCAGACTGCCGGAGACTTCAGCAATGGTTTTGGGGTCGATGCGGTGATCATCACAGCATCGACGCAGAGCAACCAGCCGATTGTCGATGCCGGCGAAATCTCACGCATGAAAGGCAGGGTAGTCGTTGTCGGCATGGTTGGTATGGATATCCCCCGAAACAGCTACTACAAAAAAGAGCTGGAGCTAAGGCTTTCTATGGCTTATGGTCCCGGACGGTATGATCCCCAGTATGAGGAGCATGGTATCGACTACCCCTATGCCTATGTGCGGTGGACGGAGCAACGCAACTTCGAGGCGTTTCTTGGGCTGGTTGCTGAGGGCAAAATAACTCCCAAGAAGCTTGTTACCCACCGGTTCGATTTCGCTGAAGCCCTGAAGGCATACGATCTTCTGGAAGGTAAGACAAAGGAAAAGTACCTTGGCATTGTGCTGACCTATTCGCACGAGTCTGGCGCGGAGCATAAGAAGTCCATCACGATATCTTCAAAGTCTATAGGTGATGACAAAATAGCTGTTGGCCTGATCGGCGCCGGGAATTTCACTAAGGCCGTTATGCTGCCTGCACTCAAGAAATTCCCCGAGTTTGCGCTTGCCGGTCTCTGCACAGCAACCGGAATCAGTGCTCATGCGACTGGAACCAAATACGGATTCAAACATATCACAACAGACAGCAACGCAATATTTGATAATCCGGAAATCAATACTATTTTTGTGACAACCCGGCACAATACGCATGCGGAATATGTTTTAAGAGCCCTCAGAGCCGGCAAGCATGTCTTTGTAGAAAAACCCTTATGTATTACAATGCAGGAATTGGAAGAAATCAGAGAAGCCTATGAGCTGAGAGCTGAGAGCCAAGAGCTAAAGATCCTGATGGTGGGCTTCAACAGGCGCTTTTCTCCCTTAGTTCAGCAGATGAAGCAGGCGCTCGGTGATATGCCCATGTCGATCATCTACAGGGTGAATGCAGGTGTCATTCCCAGGGAAAGCTGGATACAGGACAGTGAGATCGGCGGGGGAAGGATAATCGGAGAGGTCTGCCATTTTATCGATACCTGCTCATTTCTGGCAGGCGCTGACCCCATAGATGTGTACGCATCCTGCGTGAGAAAAGGAGATGCATCAGTTGCTGACGAAGACAATGTGAGTATCATCCTGACCTATCCAAACGGTTCCATCGCAACAATCGTGTACTGCGCATACGGAGACAGGCAGATGCCAAAGGAGCATATCGAACTTTTCTGCCCCAACAGCGCCATGCAGATGAACGACTTCAGGGAACTGACGGTATACAGAGGTGGCAAGAAGCAGATGACAAAAAGTGCGAACCAGGACAAAGGTTTCACCAATGAACTTGAGGCTTTCAGAAATGCTGTCAAGTCTGGTAAAGCGGCAATCCCCCTGCAGTCGATTTTTGCTACTACTGCCGCTGCCTTCAAAGTGCTTGAATCCCTTCGGACAAAAAGTGCGATATCTCTGTAGCATCGTTGATGCATGAACAAAGCCCTTCTTTATTTCCATACCGTTCGATATCTCCAATGGCAGCAGATTTATTACAGACTTATGCTGTTCCTCAAACGTAAGCTTTCTCTTCCCCGCTATCGCCTTATCTCACCTAAGCAGCAGCCTGTCCCTCTGTCTCTTGAGCTGTCAATCCCCCGAAATCAGATCCTAACCGGCAACCGCTTTATTTTCCTGAATAAGGCCCATGATTTCCCGGGCCCCATTAACTGGGAGTTTCAGGACCACGGCAAGCTGTGGTGCTATAATCTCAATTATTTTGATTTTTTAAACCAGCCAGGGATGAGTGCAGCCGCTGGCATGAAGCTCATCTTCGAATATATCAGCGCCATAGAGAGTATTGAAACGGGTCTTGATCCTTATCCCACATCTCTTCGCATCATCAACTGGATAAAGTTCATCTCGCGGCACTCGATTCAGGACAGCCGCATAGATGACAGTCTGTTTTCGCAGGCTGATCTGCTTGCCGGAAATATAGAATATCATCTGCGTGGCAACCATCTTCTTGAAAACAGCTTTGCTCTCCTGTACGCTGCATATTATTTTGAAGATCAGCGGCTCTATGCAAAAGCAAGGCATATTCTTGCAGTAGAACTGGACGAACAGGTTCTGCCGGATGGCGGACATTTCGAGTTAAGCCCTATGTATCACCAGATCCTGCTTGACCGGCTGCTCGACTGCGTCAACCTGGTAAAAAACAATAAACGTTTTGATGGTGATCTGCTGCAGCATCTGACTGCCAAGGCATCCATCATGCTCGGATGGCTTGATCAGATGACCTTCGAAAACGGGGACATGCCGCTTGTCAATGATGCAGCCTTCAATATTGCTCCTGTGGCATCCGAGCTGATTGAATATGCCAAAAGGCTGTCGGTGGACAAGACCACCATATCTCTAAAAGAAAGCGGTTACCGGAAGATTAAGAAGGAAAGGTATGAACTGCTGGCTGATGTCGGTGATATTGGCCCTGACTATATCCCCGGTCATGCTCACAGCGATACCCTGAATTTTCTGTTATACATTGACCGGAAACCGTTTATTGTGGATACCGGCATATCGACCTATGAACCCGGAGAGCTCAGGCTGAACCAAAGAAGAACAGCTGCACACAATACTGTGCAGATAGACGGTCTTGAGCAGAGCGAGGTATGGAGCAGCTTTAGGGTTGCGAGACGAGCAAAAGTAAACAACAGAGAAGAGGATTCTTCAAAAATATCAGCAGTCCACGATGGCTATAACCGCATCAATGTATTACACAAAAGGGCCTTCACGTTGAGTGACAGCCTGATCTGTATTAATGATGAGATAGTGTCGGACAGCAATCATTCAGGCGCGGCATTTTTCCATTTTCACCCGGAGATCGACGTAAGACTTGACGGCTCATCTGCTATTGCTGGCGGCAGGGCAATCCGGTTTACAGGGGCAGATGAGATCAACTTGAAGCCTTACCAATATGCGCCGGAGTTCAATCGGCTGGTACCGGGACTTTTGATACAGGTTGATTTCAGAAAATCCCTTAGGACTGAGATATACCTGTAATGAAAATACTGTTTATCACGGATAATTTCCCCCCCGAAGTAAATGCTCCCGCTACAAGGACCTTAGAGCACTGCAGAGAGTGGCTAAAACTCGGCGCAGACATTACCGTACTCACCTGTTTTCCGAACTTTCCGAATGGGAAAGTATACGATGGATATAAGAACAGCTTGTATCAGAAAGAGATTATCGATGGCATTAAAGTTATACGGCTATGGAGTTATATTACTGCAAACGCAGGTTTTCTGAAGAGGATAATGGACTACACAAGTTTTGCCTTCAGCGCTTTTGTTGCCGGGCTGTTTCAGAAGCCTGATATCATCATAGCAACATCTCCCCAATTCTTTACCACCTTTGCCGGGTATGGGCTTTCAAAAGTGAAGGGTAGGCCGTGGATATTCGAACTGCGTGATCTCTGGCCAGAGTCCATAAAAACCGTCGGCGCCATGAAGGAGAACGCGGTTCTAAGACTGCTTGAGAAGATCGAACTGTTCCTCTATCGGGAAGCTGATGCTGTGGTAGCCCTTACCGATGCATTCAAGAGCAATTTGATATCGAGGGGAATACCTGAGGAGAAGATACGGGTCGTGACTAATGGTTCGAATATTGAACTCTTCTCTCATAGGGAAAAGAACCACGATCTTCTTGCGAAACATGGGCTTGACGGTAAATTCATCATTGGTTACATCGGCACGCATGGCATGGCACACAGTCTCGAGTTTATTGTAAGCTCAATCGCAAATTTGAAAGATGATAACATCCACTTCCTGTTCATTGGAGATGGTGCACGGAAAAATGCAGTAATACAGCTTGCAAAAGAGAAGGGACTTGACAATGTGTCGTTCCTGGCGCCGGTCAGAAAAGAACTTGTTCCCGCCTATATGTCTATCATTGATGTTGCGCTTGTGCCGCTTCTCAAATCCGATACCTTCAAAACAGTTATACCATCGAAGATATTTGAGGCCGCAGCAATGAGAAGACCGATTCTCTTAGGTGTGGAGGGGCAAGCCCAAGAGATCGTAGAGCAGTATGGGGCAGGAATATGCTTTGAGCCGGAAAATGAAAAAGATTTTCTCGAAAGTATCAGCAGAATTAAAGCAGATTCTGGTCTTTATGCCAGGTTACAGGATGGATGCGATAAGCTTGCCAGGGACTATGATAGAAAAAGGCTCGCACATGTGATGTTCAACTACCTTAAAGACGTCGTTAAGAAAAGCTGAAGGAGAGCACTTAATGAAAATAATACTTGTCGCAGGAGCAAGACCTAATTTCATGAAGATCGCTCCGCTGATTCATCAGCTTGCAAGCCTGCCTGCTGAACAGCGGTATTCCAATATTGAGTGGAAGCTTGTCCATACCGGTCAGCATTACGACTATGACATGTCCAAGGTTTTCTTTGAGGACTTCGATATCCCTGAGCCTGACTATTTCCTGAACGTGGGGTCAGGCTCCCATGCCGAACAGACAGCCCGGATTATGGTCGAATTTGAGAAAGTTTGTCAGGCTGAAACTCCGGATACTGTTGTGGTTGTCGGTGACGTTAATTCCACGCTCGCATGCTCAATTGTTGCAAAGAAATTAAATATCAAAGTCGCACATGTCGAGGCGGGCCTGAGAAGTGGAGACATGACTATGCCCGAAGAGATTAACAGAATCGTAACCGATTCAATATCTGATTATCTCTTTGTATCCGAAAAAAGCGGCATTGCCAATCTAAAGAAAGAGAACAAAGGTGCGGATCAGATTCACTTCGTAGGCAATGTCATGATAGATACCTTGCATTACTGTTTGAGCAAGTTGCCGGACCGGCAAACTGACAAGCAGTCAGTCTCGTATCCCTATGCTGTATGTACGTTACACAGACCCTCGAATGTTGACGTCCCTGAAACATTGGCTGGCATACTGAATGCTCTCGCGGAGATTTCGAAGGATATGCCGGTTATATTTCCGATCCATCCGAGAACCCAAAAGAATGTCGAGGCATACGGACTTATGCATATCATTGAACGCTCGAACATAAGAATCATGCCGCCCCAGTCCTACCTCGACTTTCTTGCCCTGTGGAAAGGCGCCGCCCTTGTCCTCACTGACAGCGGTGGGCTCCAGGAGGAGACGACAGCTCTTGGCATTCCCTGCTTTACGATCCGTGAAAACACTGAGAGGCCAATTACGATAGAGGATGGCACTAACACGCTTGTCGGAATAACAAGAAATGGCATTCTTGACGCATATGCTCTTTTCAGTTCAGGTAGTTCAAAGAAAGGCAAAATACCTGAACTGTGGGACGGCCACGCCGCCTCCCGCATCATTTCTATTCTTCTTAATCCCCGACCTTTTCTCCTCGGCGAACCAGCCTGTGCGCTGACCTGAAGGCGCTGTTTTTGATTTCTACACAGGCAATGTAAAACGGTCCCATCCGGTGTTTCAGAAAATGGGGCTTGAATGGCTTCCCCGCCTCCTTCGCGACCCCCGCCGCCTCTGGCGCAGAAACTTCATCTCCAACCCCTCCTTCCTCCTCCGCGTCATCCGCCAGAAACTAACCCCCTAAGCCCAAATCCTTGCACCCCGGAGGTGCTTCTTTTCAACTCGGTGCGTTGTCTGTTAGGGAAAGAGATTTTGGAGCAAATTGGATCTATAGGTAAAGGAACATATTGCATTTTAAGGGATCAAGGGGACAGCAAGGGGACACAAAGGGGACATTTGGCACAAAGGATGGGGGCAGGTCCTTGCATATCACACCGATTCATCAGCCTGTATTGTTGTAGACGGTAAGCTGATCGCTGCTGTCGAAGAAGAAGGAGCGCTTTACGCGCATTAAACACTGGGCAGGACTGCGGACCTTGCCCCACAGCCGCATAATTGTTGCCAAAATGGCGTCATCATGCTAATCTAAAAATCATAGGAGGCAGCGTATGACGATTACAAAGACAGAAGAAAGAATTCCTGCACGAATGCCTCATGCGGTCTACGAGAAGATCTCCGAAGCCGCTCAGGCCGTGGGAGCCACGCTTAATCAGTTCCTTGTCCATGCGGCGCTGGAAAGGGCAAATGAGATACTTGAGCGGGAACGGGTCATATCCCTGTCCACAAAGGCGGCAAAAACCGTTTTCGACCTCATCGAGAATCCTCCTGAGCCAAACAAGCGGTTGAAAAAAGCCATGGAGCGCAGAAAAGATCTCCTGTGTTCGAGATAGTACCTCTCTCTGGTGACCATGAGCGCTCTGGTTTTGATTGCGGCATACCTGAACTAAACGTTTTTTTAAAGGCCACTGCGCGGCAGCACACCACAAAGGGGATATCCCGTACTTTTGTCATAATCGATCAGGATAGCCCCTCCACAGTCATAGGGTTCTTTACCCTTACTCTCTGTGAAGTCATCGCTGGGCGACTCCCATCGGCGTATGCCAGGAAATATCCCGGACATGGTCTCCCTGCCGTACGGCTTGCACGTCTCGCTGTCTCGCGAAGGCATCAGGGCAAAGGCTGCGGTGAACTCCTTCTTGCTGACGCAATCCACCGTACAGTGCTGATTGCGGAACAGGCAGGTGTCATAGGTTTGTTTGTCGATGCAAAGAATGCCGGTGCCTGTGCCTTCTACAAACATTTCGGCTTTGAGTCACTCCCTGAACATGATTTGCACCTATTCCTTCCCATTAAAACACTTCGGGAAATTATACCTGGATAAAACCGTCGGCAAGCCGGCAGGCCTGAATACTCACAACTCGAAGAGAAGAAAGTACAAAGTGATCATTCTTGGTCTTAACGCATATCACGGCGATTCTTCAGCATGCATTGTCATTGACGGCAAGCTGATCGCCAAATCCTTCCACCCCGGAGGTGGAGGAGTTTCCCGGCGTGGCAAACCAACGTTGCCATATATGTAGCTTATATGATACAGTAGGGCATGGACTTGTGGAAACTTTCCCCTATACAATCGAGTATTACCTCACCGAAAAGGGAGAGAAGCCTTTCGGGAATTGGCTTGACGGGCTCCGGGATATTGCGGCAAGAAATACTGTCCGCATTCGACTTGATCGGGTCCGTTTGGGGAATCTCGGCGACAATCGCACGGTCGGCAATGGCATTTATGAACTCAAGATCGATCATGGCCCTGGCTACCTGGTATATTTCGCTCTTGATGGGAAGGCAATTGTTCTGCTTCTGATAGGAGGCGATAAGTCGTCGCAGAGAAAGGACATAGCAAAGGCTCAAGAATACTGGCTTGATCACACACGGAGAAAAAAAGATGAGAAAAAGGATAAGCACGTATCAGGAAGATCTCATTGAAGCGCTCAAGGATCCGGACGAGGCGGCAGCATATCTGAGCGCTGCGATCGAAGACGGCGACCGAGAAGTTTTTCTGCTCGCTCTGCGCAATGTAGCCGAGGCACAAGGAGGCATGGCAGCACTTGCCAGACGAGCACGTATGAACCGGGAAAGCCTCTACCGCATGCTCTCTTCCCGGGGCAATCCCGAAATAAGAAGCATTCTGACACTGCTTAGTTCCATGAAGCTGAAAGTAACGATTGAGCCCGAGCAAAAGACGGCAAGACCGGCAAAAAGAAAAATCGCTGCGCCTGCGCATGCTGCGTAAAGCATTTCCCGCATCCACAATCCTTGAACCCCGAAGGTGCAAGGTATTGTTACACTGAGCTTGGCAGCTGTTGTTCTGACAATCATGAGGTGAAAATATGATCATTCTCGGCCTTAACGCATATCACGGCGATTCATCAGCCTGTATTGTTGTAGACGGCAAGCTGATCGCTGAGGAGCGCTTTACGCGCATTAAGCACAGGCAGGTTCCAGACCGTCAGGAAGCAGGACAATCTTCGGTACTGGACCCTGATTGACGAATTCAAAAAGATTACCGGCGTGCCGGTTGTGCTGAACACCTCATTCAACGAGAACGAGCCGATCGTCTGCAAACCTGAAGAGGCCTTGGCCTGTTTCCTCCGCACAAAGATGGACGTGTTGGTTATGGGGGATTGGTTTGTGGAGAGAAGACAATAGGTATTATTGAGCGGTGAAGTTAGTTGAACTAAATGGGACAGCTTACGAGCAGACGGAGCTCTTAACTAAGTTGCACCTGAGGTGTTATAATTAAATGCATGCAATGCGGAGAAGGAGGTTAGTGGAATGGTGACGATTAAATATAAGGCCAAAGATGCCGTGCTTACCTTCCCAAAACAGCTTATCTCGAAGGAATATGTGAGGGAATTCATCGAGCGTTTGAATGTCGAAACAATCCTCAGGAAAAGCAAGCTGGAAGAAGGGGATGTAACAGATCTCTCGGAGAAGATTAAGACTGACTGGTGGAAGAAAAACAAGCAGAGATTTATCGTCAAGCACAACAATTGATACCCTTAGTTATTGATACGAACATTTTGTTTTCCAGCTTGCTTGGCAAGAGCGTTACGATTCGTGAAACGCTGTTCTCTGTCCCTAACCTTAAACCCTATTCGTGCAAGTTTGCTATAGTAGAATTATTCAAGCACAAGGATAAGCTGTTGAAGTGTTCCGGCCTCGAAGAAGATGAACTGCTTGAGTTGTTCTATTACCTAATGACAAAGGTTGAATTTTACAATGAAGATGCCATTTCCGATGCAAGTCTGCAGAAAGCATATGCGTTATGCAAAGATATTGACGAAAAGGATACCGTGTTTGTTGCTTTGACGATTGAACTGAACGGCCTCCTATGGACTGGGGACAAACAACTCGCGAAAGGTCTCAAACAGAAAGGCTTCACTCAGTTATATAAGAAACTATAACTTCCTGTCTCCTGATCTGCAGTTTCGAATCTATGCTAATGCGATATTTTATGCCATCAATCCTGAATGAGACTCGCGTGTCGAGGGACGGATTACTGTACCACTACCCATCCAGGGAATTTAGCCTTTCCGAAGATGAAATCATTCAGGAGGGATTGAAGATATTTTTAGAGAGAAAGTTGCGTGAGATAAAGTCAGAGATTTTCAGGATAACGGGAAAATATAAAATCAAATCTGCAGAAGAGTTTGATCAATTATACAAAACAGGGCAGACAGAAGAGAAAGACTCGTGGAACGACTATCAGACACTGGACCACCTGGAATTCAAGAAAGAAGAGATTGAAAGGCTTTTGCTAAAGTCTAAATGATTGTAAACGTTCAGTTTACCTATAAGGAGAGCGGCGACGGTTTTCTTGCTACACTGAACTATAAACAACAGAAGATATCGTCAGGGGAGGTAACGTCCGAGGGAATAAATGAGGGAATAAGTGAGGGAATAAGTGAGGGAATAAATCTTCTCCTGGAGCATATGCGCAATAAACCGGGCAGCAGGATTCCGCAGCTTGCGAAAAGTCTTGGAATTCCGGCCAAGACGATTGAGCGCTGGATTGCCGATCTGAAGATGAAGGACCGCATAGAATATCGTGGAAGCAAGAAAACAGGAGGATATTATATTAAAGGAGCAGGCAAATAACTCCATGCCACTGAACAGCATAATTATTGTATGAAGCAAGGATAGCCGAGCACTTCCCTATTGAACATGAAAGTTTCAGTCATCACTGCAGTCCTCAATAACAAGGACCATCTCGAAACCTGCCTTAAGAGCATCGCCTCCCAGACATATCCCGACATCGAACATATCATCATCGACGGGGGTTCGACAGACGGCACGTTGGAAGCCCATATTCTTGCACCTCGGAGGTGAAAGGATTATAATGACAAGCATGCAAGCAGAACAGTCGCCGTGTATGGATAATGTCAGGCAATGCCGACAATTTACAGGATAAAGGGCTACAGTTTCTTTTTCTTCTCAAATGAGGGAGACCCTCAGGAGCCAGCTCATATTCATGTGCGCAAAGGATCGAGTACCGCAAAATTCTGGCTTGAGCTTGAGGTGATGCTCGAAAACTCTTTTGAATTTAATACTTCAGAATTGAATGAGCTTGAAGGTATAATAGCTCAGAAACAGGATCTGTTTAAGGAGGCTTGGTATGCATACTTCGGTAGCTACGGCAGCAGCTAAGAAGGTTTGGACTGATCCAGGAAACCTTTGGCTGGAACTTACTGATGGCAGGCAGTTGTCTGTACCTCTTGCATATTTCCCGAGGCTTTTACATGCCACGCCGCAGCAGCGTTCGCAATTCGAGTTGAGTGGAGGAGGCACAGGTATTCACTGGAATGAGATTGATGAGGATATCAGTGTTGCTGGCCTCTTGTTCGGCGTAGGGGACCGGCAGAAAACTGCATAATTTCGCACAGAAGGCCTTTGTTTGATCTCGCCACTGCTTATGTATGCCCTTTCGTGGCGTGGCCTCGCAATCCCGGCTGCGTGGGTTAAGCTCTTGAATAGTGAGCCTTGCTCCTGACCGATTACTTTCTCAAATAGCATGAAAATCTCTATCATCACTGCAGTCCTCAATAACAAGGACCATCTCGAAACCTGCCTTAAGAGCATCGCCTCCCAGACATACCCCGACATCGAACATATCATCATCGACGGCGGCTCGACTGACGGAACGTTGGATGTTATTTCACACTTCACGTCTCACGCGTATATTGAGCGAGCCTGACAACGGAATCTACGATGCATTAAACAAAGGCATCGGGATGGCAACCGGCGATGTTATAGGTTTCCTCCACGCAGATGATATCTATGCTGATAATGGGGTGATCGCAAAAGTCGCTGAGACCATGGAACAAAAGAACTCTGACAGCTGCTACGGCGACCTTGAGTATGTGAGAGAGTCTGGTCTGCGGTCTGGGGTGATAGGTGATAGAAATATCGCCCCACAGAATACGGAACACGCCTCACGATTCACGCCTCACGCCTCACGATTCACGCCTCACGATTCACGCCTCACGATTCACGCCTCACGATTCACG
>CAYWRK010000019.1:0-46923 GCA_964461065.1 uncultured Nitrospiraceae bacterium | reverse complement strand
GCTGTGCCCACAACCCCAGACGGTAAACTGCTTGTCGTTATACTCAGCGGCAGCGATGATGCTGTCACTATGATGCTCAGAGCCTTTGTTGTTGTGCCGCTGGCATCTGTTACCCTTACCGTGAAGTTGAAGGTCCCCGATACTGTCGGCGTACCGGTGATTATCCCACCTGCGCTCAGCGTCAAGCCGCCAGGTAGCGCTCCACCAGACCCGCCAGGGCCGCCGCCCGCTACTACGGACCAGGTCTTTGCACCAAAGCCACCCGTTGCCGTCAGGGTCGTTGCAGGGTATGCTGTGCCCACTACCCCAGACGGTAAACTGCTTGTCGTTATGACCAAGGGTCCTATTACATACAGCTCATCCGCGCCAATGTCCGGCGCCGGACCGTTTGGCCGGGCTTCACCGTCGTAATCCGTAGTCGGGGCGCTCGCCGCATTGGCTTGGTTAACCGCCGGCGAGGCGGCCGTGATATGGTAGTCACCAGCGGGAGTTGTCGGTTGGAACGTCACTGATATGAAGTTTCCCCCTTCCTGAGGCGACGATGCTGTCTGGAGAGCATTGAGATAACCTGCCACAAAACCAGGGATGAACTGCACATTCGTAGACGCATAGCCCGTCGCATCTGTCAGGAGGCAATACTGTGGATTCAGAAGCTGCGGAGCTGCTGTTCCAATGACCTGGAGATCCCAGTTGGGTTTTGTAGCATTTGGCGAGAGCCCGCCAATACCGCCGTTCAACGTCGGTTCCCAGTAAAATGACCTGTTGGAGTAGATGATGTTGTTCCGCAGCAGCGGGTTCGAAAACCCAATGCCGACCACAGTTGCCAACGCGCTGCTGTGCGCACGGGCAACGACACCGGCCGCCTGCGGGGTTGATGGAGCAGCTGCGCCGCCCAGAAAAGCGTTAGCACCCGTAGCTGTACTGTCATTGTTCGCAATCGTATTATTATCAATGCTGCAGTTCACCGTGTCTTCAAGAAAGATGCCTGCGCCCGAGAAGCCGGCCACGTTGTTTACAATCATGTTGTTCTTTATTGCCAGAGAATAGGGAGTCCCTGCCGCATCCTGGCCGTTTACAAAGGAGGCCAGGATACCGCCGCCGTTGCCTGAACCAGCCAGGTTGCCCTGGATGAGGTTCGCTGCCACCGTTACTGAACCTGCTCCCTGGGTCAGGCCTCCGGCGATCAGGTTGGGCTCGCCCTTGATCATGATGCCACCACCCTGGCCGCCGGTGAGCGTACCGAACGAGCTTTCATTAAAGAGGACTTTGTTGCTGGCGATCGTCCCGCCTGTGCTCAGACCGAAGTGCGCAATGCCGCCGCCCTTGTCGCCAGCAAAGTTTCCGCAGATGTAATTATTGCTCACCTCGTAATTGTCAGAACCGTTGTAGATCGCAATGCCGCCGCCGCCAAGCGCGCCTCCGACCGCACCGTTCTGGGCAATATGGTTATGATGGATCTTGATTCCGGTATTGAAGGAACTGCAGAAGCCGGTGCAGGAAGGATCGATAAGAGATGGCGTACCGATCCTGATACCGCCGCCGTAGCTGCCGCCGTTATTGCTGATCCGGTTGTTGCCGATCTGAAAGTTGGAGGCGTATCCATTCACCGTGATGCCGCCGCCCCGATTCGCCGACATGATAGAAAAGCCATCGATCCTCGCTGTGGGCGACGCGAAACTTCCATCATTCTTGACGATAACAAGTATCCCGGATTCTTCCAGATGCAGAGCAGGATCCTGACCGGGAACCAGGCTAACGATGTTTGAAGCCAGAAGTCCGTTCAGCTTGGTCGTCCAGAGTTGTATCTTCTCCGGTGTGACAGATGATGCATTTATGACTGTCGAAAATGCACCGGATCCCTGCAGCCTAACGTTTTTCCATATAATCACGTTCTCGTTATAACTGCCCGGCCGGACAATGATCAGCGCTCCAGGCGTAGCCGAGTCAATAGCGGCCTGGATTGACTGGGGGGCCTGCACTACGGTCGGCGCTGGACCCCCGACCGTGAGGGTAATGCCTTCGACTGTCGATTTGGCGTTGTCACCCCGGGTCACCACGAGCTGCCCCGTAATCATTCCCGCGGGAACCTTACCTGAAATACTCAGATTTGACCAGATCACACCCGTAAGAGGAATCCCTCCGACTGTGACCGTGCCAGGCGTAGTGCCGAACCCGAAGTTACGGGTAATCATCGGCGAGCAAGCCGGGTCGAAGGGTGCGCAGGCCGGGTTCGGCACCTGCACCGACCCCGGAGAGGTGATGGTAACCGACTGCGTACCATTAGCAATCGAGACATAGGGGCCGACTGCACCCGCCCCGGTTACATCACTGATAACCGGCGTGCCATCAGACATCTCGCAATCGAGGTTGGCGTTCGCCAGTTCAGCGAAGGCTGTCAAAGGCACAAGCGGTGTATCGAGATACGTGGTTTTCCCCGGCCAGAAATCGAGAGTATAGCAGGTAAAGCTATATCTGGGATTGAAAAACGGATCCATGGTCAGCTGACCGGTTAAGGGATTCGTATAAGGCCCGGGGTGGTTCAGACATACTCTCAGCATGTTGGGAGAGACCCCGGTCGGCATCGGAGGA
This sequence comes from uncultured Nitrospiraceae bacterium, assembly GCA_964461065.1. Classification (GTDB taxonomy): domain Bacteria; phylum Nitrospirota; class Thermodesulfovibrionia; order Thermodesulfovibrionales; family UBA6898; genus UBA6898. Next base: position 44,334 of record CAYWRK010000019.1, on the reverse strand, counting down.
TTGATCGTATAGGTTGATGGCACCAGGAAGTTGTATACACCCCATTGGTCGGTGTAGGTCCTGAGGATTTCCTTGCCGTTGAAATCATAGACGGCAATCGGCAGCCATGGCGTTGGCGTCTTCTCTGTAAACCCTGGGTTATTGGGATTTTGCGCAGTGATGGCCAGATCGTTCGTAACCAGGCCAACACCCCGTGCAGACTTAGGAACCTCGGTGAATAAGAAGAAATCTGCTGCCGCGTTTTTGCCTTCTGCAACAGTCACCTGCTTCATGCTGCAGAGCGGCGTCGTTGAACCTGCCAGCGGCGGGTCAATCGCAACGCCAGTGAAAAGAGCCAGTTCGTTTGGAACGATATGCAGGGGTTGGCCGTTAGAGATCGAACCCACGCAGATCGGCGGCAGGAGTTGCGATGCCGGGGCAAGTAGACTCACCGAGTAAATTTCGCCGTAATCTACATTTTTGTCCTCCTCCTTCACGACCTGATAGCCAACAGGCGGAACGGCCTCGACAATGTAGGTGCCAGGAGCAACGAATCCTCCTGCGGCAAACCCGAAGGCATAGCCGCCGTCAAATAAAGCAGGCACCAACTGGTTCCATGTCTTGAGTGTCTCGGCGCAGTCCACAAGCGGCTGGCCGTTTATGTCGAATTGCGGCGGCCCGACGCATCCGGTTGGCAGGTGGTCGTCCCAACTGTCGGTCGATGCGACTTCGATTGCATCGCCCAGGCTGAATGTCACGCCGTCTCCGCTCCGGACTATGTCTTCGGGCCCCTTGGGAGCCGTTCCCTCGGCCCAGCCGAAGGGATAGTTGTCAACATCGCAGAGCTGAATGCCAGGGACGCTGTTAATATCATCTATGATACCGTCCAGGTCGTTGTCCTGATAGAGACAGACCTGCACCCGGGGGATACCAGGCTGCCACGGTTCACCGGCATTGAAGCGAGGGTCGTTTTCAGCCCTGGTAGTGTCGTAGAAGATAACGCCGGAAATGCCGCCGTTTTCCCCAGTGTCATATGCCACCTTCCCCCAGTCAATTTGATTGATCTGATCGGCAAATAGCATCATCCCCTCGAGCAGGACAGGTCCTGTCTCGGTGCGAGGAGGCAGGTAATTGTTAAGCGGTCCGCCATTATCAACTAAGGCGGTCATCCCCGTGGGTTTGAAACGGACAAAATCCACCTCGGTCACAAGCCATTTGAAGAAAGGGAAAACTTCCTCGAATTCATATGAGCCGTCCGCCTTGGTAAGCTTTGCCTGATAAATCGAGCCGTCACGGAATCTGATATTGATGTTCTGCTGGGAGATCCCAACTTCGCCGGCATCCCTGATTCCATCCTGGTTTGCGTCTAAGAAGACCGACCCCTTGAATGTCGCAAACCAGCGTGGCATTGAGAGCTGCCCAACATCGACCGCGCCGCCGGCGCCAGGGACAATAACAGTATAAAACGAAAATATATAATCGAGCGGTGTATCCCACAACACTATCTGGTACGTTCCGGGAGGTACAGCGCTGATCGTAAAGGTGCTGTCAGCGTTGCACTGAGTGACGTAGACTCCCACCCCGGCTGGCGTATTAAGCCCGACCCAGCAATCCGGTACCGGATCGCCATTAAAAATCTGGAGGTCTGGCGGCCGCGCTGTATGCTGTCCTACCACCTGTCCGGTAATCGTGCCGGTTATACCGCCGGGATTTGGAAGGGTTCCCAGCAGATTAGTGGGCTGGACAAAACCGTAGAATGTGTGCCACAGACCCGGGCCGAATTCAACAAGCCGACTCGGCTCGTTCGCCTTCACCCATGCATCGACGCCAGGAGTCCCTTCTATCGTAGATGTTAACGACCAGTTCGTGCCTGGAGGTCGAATGACCCTGACTCCATATTTCCCTGGCGCGAGATATTTGATCATTGCCTCGCCGACTTTAAGATTGTAAGGATTCTTGAGAGGATTATTAAGATTCGCTGTTGTCATGGTGGTGATTACACCGTTCCCCATGGTGATTACGTTGCCGCCTGCATCATAGGTCGTTCCAAGGGGATTGCCAAAGGCGTCCTGTGTCATCTGACCGGCCTGATCAAAAATGAGGACAGAAAAACCTCCAAGCCCCTGTTCAAAGGGAACATTAGGGGCGTTGTTGATGGGCTGGTTGTCATTAAACACGAAGACTGATATCTGGGCGGTCGGGACTGGAAGCTTGTTGAGTCTGACTGTAACGGTCGACTGTCCGACGACGACGTTCGTCCCGCCTATGGCATAACCGTCAGGCCCATCAGGCACCGATGACCTGGAAGGGATAACAGATACCGTGTATCTCTTCGTGTTCGGCACAGCTACGGATGCGCTGCTGGACACTGACGTCCCATTCATCACTACAGGTGCATAGCTCCGATGAATACTTACCCCGAGGGTACCAGGGGTCGGAACACCGGGCGTCACAGTGTGAGTGGTGTCCTCCTCCACCAGATAACGGAAACCTCCCGTAAGTGGTGTGCAAACGTTAGTAGCGTCGCATCCCTCGACGTTGAGGGTGAAGGCCTGGGTATCTGAAACGAGAAACAGGCCGATCATCAAGGTGAGCATCACCGCACACTTCAGTGCGTTCTGCAGATAACCGCTCTGCCCTTTCCCCGATCTTGCTGTTCGAATATTCATCGCAATCTCCTTTCTTATGAGTCAGCATAGTTACTGAATCTCTCTGTTAAACATTAGATCATTAGTTAAATGAATACCTGTACTTCAGCCATACGTTGCAGATTATTTTTAATCATTTTTATTATCAATAAGTCTGTACATTAAATAATATCCATAATCAGCGGACCAAACCATTCAGAGAAATACCCATTTTTGTATAAGTAGAAGTACTATGAGGCAATGTTTGCGCGCCAGATCCGTATTAACCGCGTGCAATCAGATGAGGCTCGGGAAAAAGACCTGACCCTGCCTGATCATTGCTATTGCAGAAAAAAGATCTCTGTCAATATGTTCCTTAAGCACATATCCCTCTGCGCCAACAGAGATTGCCCGCATGCGATAGGCATTATCGTTATGCATGGTCAGGAACAACACTTTAATATGGGAGTGTTTCTGCTCGATTTCATGGGCTGCCTCGATCCCCCGAAGCTTGGGCATGGATATGTCGAGTATTGCCATCTGCGGACTTACGCTGCCGATCAGTTCAAGCAGTTCAACCCCATCGCCGGCTTCGCCGACCACCTTAAGGTCAGACGTCCCATCGAGAATATTCTTCAAACCCTGCCTGAACAATGCATGATCATCAGCCAAGACAATGCGGTAACTCTTTACCTTCTGCATCATTTTATCTTCATGAAGGCCCGATGATAGGACTTACATATACACTTATCCATTGATGAGAGGATATCAGGCTTCAGCCGGAGATTAAATCGGAGGAACTACCTGTATTGATATAGGCAGAACTACGTATACGATAGAAAGAGAGGAGGGCCTTATCGCCCGAACCATGCTGTTCAGATATACCCTTCCTGCATGGCATATCTTACGAGGTCGGCAGTATTCCTGATCTGCAATTTATCCATGATATTGGCGCGATGACGCTCAGCAGTACGCACACTGATAAAGAGAAGCTCACCAATCTCCCTGCTCGATCTGCCTTCAGCAATGAGCTTCAAGACCTCCTTTTCTCTTGATGTCAGAACGTCAGACTGCAAAGAGCTGTTCACTTCTCCGCGGCGCATGCCTGCCCAGTCATCCAGCATATCTTCCGCAAGATGAGGGGATACATATATCTTCCCCTGCCGTATCTTCTCAATAGCAATGAAAAGGTCAGGATCAGCATCTTCCTTCAGGAGGTAGCCTGAGGCGCCGGCAGCGATGGCCTTATGAAGGTATGTCCTGTCTTTGTGCATGGTCAACATCAGCACCTTTACTTCCGGATACTCTTTCCTGATCCGGGTAATTGCTTCGATGCCCCTGAGATTCGGCATGGAGATATCAAGAATGACCAGATCCGGTGTTATGGTCTGAAGAAGTTTCAGCAGTTCAAGCCCGTCCCCGGCCTCGCCGACAACTTCAAGGCCTGCCATCTTCTCGATTATGACCTTCAGGCCGCTCCGCAGCAGCACATGATCGTCGGCAAGAATTATGCGATACGCATTAGCCAATTTCTACTCCTTTTGGGCCGGCAACTGCAAAGTTACTCTGGTGCCCTTGCCTTCCTGACTCGTAATTTCGAAGCTGCCTCCGAGAATCCGCACTCGCTCATCCATTATTGCAAGACCCATACCCGTTCCCTTCGAGTCCGTCATAAATGGTGGCTGTGGATTGAACCCCCTTCCGTCATCCTCGATGGCAAAAACTACCACCTCTTCATTCCTCCGGATAACTATTGAGACATTTCGAGCCTGGGCATGCCTGCCAATGTTCGTGAGGGCCTCCTGGAGGATCCTGTATATCATTATACTGGCGTCCTCTGAGAAGAGACTGTCTATATCCTCCATATCCAGAGAAATGTTTCCCTCAAAATTTCTATTAAAGTTGTCCACCAGCCATCGGATGGCAGCAGTCAGACCAAGGTCTTCCAGTATGGCGGGGCTTAAATCCCTGCTGAGCCTTCGCACGTTTTCGATGGTCTGATCGATATAGTCCATGATATCTTTACATTCATCCTTGACCCTGGCAGTGTCCTCCAGGCCCCTCTCGACTGACCTCAACCTCAGCTTCATAATGGTCAGGGCATGTCCTAATTCATCATGCAGTTCACTCGAAATATTTTTCCTCTCTGTCTCCAGGGTAGTCATCAGGCCGGCGGAAAGCAGGCGAAGCTGCTCTTCCGACTTCAGCAATGCAGCCTCTGCATGCTCGCGCTCGCAAATCTCAGCCTGGAGTTGTTCATTTGCTGATACAAGTTCAGCTGTTCGTTCATTAACCAATACAGCCAGTTTCTCGCGATGTGCGGACAATTCTTCAGCCTGAGAGAGCAACTGCTCGTTCGCCTTCAGCAGCTCTTCTTCGGCTTTTCTCCTCTGTCGCTCCCGGTTCCAGAGTCCGGCTGATGCCGCAACCACAATAAGCGCCCAAATGGTCGTAATGGCAAGGAACAGGCGCTTTGATTTTTTCTGATTTTCGGCTTCGTCCTTTTCAATGCTCTCTTCCAACTGTCTTGTCCTGCTGAGAACTTCCCTGAAGACCACGTGAAACTGCTGATAGAGGGCCGAACTTTTCCCCGCTCCTGTGGACTCCTGCAGGCGTTCCTTGCCAATTGTCTTAAACTTGATAAGGAGGGCCATAATCGCATCAGCACGAGCGCGCAACTCAGGATCTGTAAGAGGCTCCGAGATCCAGTTGCTATTCCTTGATTCTCCTCCGTCGAGGATCACGTTGACCAGGTGTATTGCCTGATCCAGTTCCGCAAGAACCTTCGAAGCATCTTCTTCGGGCTCTCCCCGGATGATCTCCTCTAACCCGAGATGGGCTAACCCAATATGGATCTGAATATCCATCACTGCGTCAATAAGCATCTCATCTGCATGAAGTCTATTGCTGAGCCGCTCGACCCAGAAAAGCAGGATCAGCGAAAGAATGCCAATAAGAAAGACCGTTGCCGGCATCCAGTACCATTGATCCGCTTTCCCTCTTTTTACCATACCCATCCTTTAAGATCAGGTAATTTCAGCGTTTACCTGTGGGCTTTCGCTGAACTGCGGTCTTCACGATCATTTCGGGGAGTTCGAGTTTCTGACCATTTCGTTCGAGGGTTATCTTAAACTTAACTGCTGCAGGTATTGTCTCTTTGTCACTCGGATCCCATTCAGTAATCCAGGTGCCCTGCTTTTCTCCTTCCTTAATTTCGAAGAACTCAAACTCTATTTTTTTGACCTCCTGGTCAAGCAGATATACCTTACCGTTTCTGTCCTCAAAAACGTCTTCCAGGAAAAAGACCTTTTCCCTGATCTTCAAACCTTCGCTGTCCACAAAGATCGAGACCCATTTCAATCCTGCAAGATCTTCGGGCCCTGTTCCGTGGAAATCAATGCTGGATGTCACAAAACCTGCCCTGTCAGACTTACCCTCAAAGAAAATCTTCTTTTCGTCAGTCTTCTTCAAGTAATAGGGATAGGCACCCCTGATGAGCCATGCAACCCTGTCAGCCAGGATGCGCACCTTTTGCGTCACCTCGTTCCGCTCTGTGCCTTTTTCCTGTGACTTGTACCCGAGTCTCATGGCAGCGCCAAGAACGACGAGGATCAGGATCGAGAGCGTTATTGCAATAAGCAGTTCAAGGAGCGTAAAACCCCGGCTATTCATCAGGCGTATAGACAGAACGAAGTCCTTTGATCTTCAGGTTTCCGGAAGGCGGCCAAGTAACGGTCACCATGATCTCATAGAGCTTCGTCTTTGTGTCCTCTGATTCTGATCTGACTACAGCCTGACGGCTGACCGTGTAGTATTTCTCAAATTCCTTTGATCCTGATGCGTCAGATAGATCAGAGAAACTGTATGCTTCATCGAGCATGGAACGTGCGTAGAAGATCGCTTTACTGACGTCCTCAGCCTTCTTTGTTGATCGGAGAGCGCGGGAATAGAGCTGAAAAACGGCAACAACCGCTACCGCCATGATCGCGAGAGCGACCATGACCTCCATCAGGCTAAAGCCGTTTGATTGAAGACGTGCCGAGGACCTTATTGACCTCAATCGCATATTTCTGCCCTTTTTCATTCTGTATTTCTATAAGTCCGCCAGAGCTGTTCCCCTTGGGGAAAAAGAAGATGTCTGTTCCGGTTATGGTAAATTTTTTTGGGACAGCGTGGTTCGATGACGTTTTTGAGGTCGGGTTGTCCAGCCAGTAGGTTTTCGTCTCTTCGTTAAGTCTGAAAGCAACCTCTGTTCTGTCGATAATAGCTGCCTCCCTGGCATGTTTTGTTGTCAGATAGATCCTGCGTGCCTCTTCCTTGAAGAGAGACTTGTCGCGAACCCTCCCGACAGAAACAGCAACAATAGATACTATTATGCCGACAATAAAGAGAACAACAAGAAGTTCAAGGAGCGTGAAGCCCTTCCTATTCCCAGCTGTTGACGTCTTTATTTTCACTTTCTCCGCCTGCAGCACCATCAGCCCCATAGGTAAACAGGTCATAGTCACCATGAGAACCCGGTGACTGATATTGATAGGGTTTTTGCCAGGGATCGTTCGGCACCCCTTTTTTTAAATATGGACCGTCCCATCCCTGTGCCCCGGAATTTGTTACCAGCGCATTCAGACCTTCTGATGTGGTCGGGTATTTGCCGGTATCCAGACGGTAACTATCAAGGGCCTGGCCCAACATCTCTATCTGGGTCCTTGCAGCTGACTGCTTGCCTTTCCCGACCTTGCCGAATATCTGGGGGCCGACAAGGGCTGCCAGCATCCCCAGTATGACCATAACGACCAGAAGTTCTATAAGCGTAAAGCCTTTTTTGTTGTTGATGTGACCTTGTTCTTTTCTACGATTCATATATCCTCCTGAACTATTCTGTATTCTGGCTTCTCTATTTTACATGTATGCTACATTGGTATCTCATTGATGCTGAAGATGCCCATAAGCATTGAAATGACAATCAGACCTACCACGATGCCCATAAGCAGGATAAGCACGGGTTCAAAGAGACTCACAAACCGCTTGATGAGATTCCTCGTGTCAGCCTCAAACCTGTCTGCAATAAGAAGAAAGGTCTCCTCGAGACGTCCCGCCTCTTCACCAACAGCTACCATCTGGTTAAAAATAGCAGGGAAGACCCCGCTTTCTCTCAAAGGAACCGAAATACCCCTGCCTTTGCTTACGCCCTCTTCAAGCACAATAAGCTTCTTTGCAATAACGTCATTGTCTATCACATCCCGTGAAACCCTTATGGCCTCAAGAATCGGCACGCCACTCTGAAGGAGTGTACCAAAGGTCCTCGAAAACCTTGCAATAATGAATTTCATGCTCAGTTTTTTCAGTACCGGCAATTTCAGTTTAAGGTTGTCGATATAACTCTTACCCTCAGCAGTCTTAGCATATCCGCGAATCAGAAATATGACGGCAACAATACCGCCCAGGAATATCCACCAATACTCTGCAAAAAGGCTGCTCACCTTCATGAGGATCAACGTCGGCAGGGGAAGTGTCTGGCCCATATCAGAGAATATTTTTGCAAAGTTCGGAATAACGTAGAGCATCAGCACTGCCACGGCCAGACCACCGACAACGGTCAGGAGAATAGGATAGATAAGCGCCGAGACAATCTCTTTTTTGAAGTTGATGCTTGTTTCAAGAAATACGACCAACCGCTTGATAACAACCTCGAGGATCCCGCCTGACTCGCCTGCCTTGATCATGTTGATATAAAGGCGTGGAAATATTTTGTGTTTGGCCATGGCATTTGAGAGTGTGTTGCCTCTCTGGATGTCAATATACACTTCCTTGATGATCGCACACAGCGCCTTCTTCTCGGAATGCTCTGATAGCACATAGAGCGCCCTGTCTATGGGAAGTCCTGATTCGAGCAGATTGCCGAGCTCCTGAGTAAAAATCAGAATATCTTCGTTTGTTATCCTCTGGAAAAGGGAGATCTCCTTTGCCTCGCTCACCTTGATGCTGAGAGGGACAAGCCCCATGCCTCTCAGTGTAGACTTAAGGGTATCCTCGTCTGAGGAAGAGATCGTTTCCTTTACTTTTTTCCCGGAAGAATCAATGGCTTCGTAGCTGAAGACAGGCATGATGATATAGTATCACGCAGGGTAAAAGAGGGTCAAACAAGGGTTTGTGAAAAAAAGACCGGCTGTTCCAGTCTTCAGAACAGCCGATTCGCATGCTGCCGGTACTGCACGTTGTATCTGATTAAACCTTCTTGACCTCAGACCTCTTCACCTTAACTCGATCGCCTGAAGCAAGCGCTGCCCTTACGGTCGTCGCGGAGTGATATTCCTTTTCCATACATTCGAGCTGCATGCCATTTTCAAGTTTAACATCTTTGCCGTCCACGGTCTGCGTTGCCCTGGTTTCCCCAATGTACGTTATCTTCATACGCTCCTCCTTCTTTGATGGGCCGTTGCTGAACCCATACGGTTTAGTGTTAGCCGACCTTCTGTGTCTCCTTAGGCAGTATCCCTTTAAGATGGGGAAATTCATCGAACATGTGAGGGAACTGCATTGACTCTCCGAATCGGTCGTTGAAATCCTCCTCAAGTGCCAGTTCCACATACTCAACTTTTCGGGCGATGAGATTGGCCTCCTTACGCTCATCAGTACTAAGAAGGGCTATGCGGGCGCCATCTCCTGCCGCATTACCGATATATTCTACCTTTTTAAGGTCGCAGTCGGGGAACATGCCGATCACCATGGCAGCAACCTTGTCGATATGGCTCCCAAAGGCCCCTGCAATTGCAAGGCGATCGAACTTCTTGATGCCCAGCTTGCGCAGCATTATCAGGCAGCCGGAATAAAGTGCCCCTTTTGCAAGCTGAATTGCCCTGACATCTTTTTGGTTAACGACAATGTCTGCATCAATGGCCGTCTCATGCTTCCAGGCCAGGACGTATTCGCTGAGGCCCTTCTCGTTTTTTCTGATCCTCGGAGACTTCAGATCCATGTTGACCTGTCCATTTTTCCTCAGGATCCCTGCCAGGAACATCGCAGCAATCACATCAATGATGGCTGACCCGCAGATGCCCTTGGCCTTCATATTTACCTTGCCATCGCTCCAGCTGTTGCTGCCGATGACTTTATATGTGGCCTCAAGGGTTTTGGGGTTAATCTTTACCCTCTCGATCGCCCCTGGCGCCGCACGCATGCCGAATTCGATCTGCGCTCCTTCAAGCGCAGGGCCTGTTGCGCAGGAACAGGAAATGAGCTTTTCCCTATTGCCCAAGACCAGTTCGCCATTGGTCCCGATGTCAATAAGAAGAGTCATTTCCTTTCTTTTGTGCGGCTTGTCTGCGATCAGGCAGCCGACATTGTCAGCTCCGACAAAGCCTGCTTCAATCGGCAGGACATGAATGTTGCCGGCAGGCAGTATATGGATGCCGAGACGCTCTGCTTTTATGTCAACTGAGTGGTGCAACGCCGGTGTAAAAGGTGCAACCCCCATGTATTCTGGATTGATACCAAGGAGAATGTGGTGCATGGCCGTATTGCAGACAAGGGTCATCTCACTTATATCATCTGTCGAGAATCCGGCCTTATGCGTTGCCTGTTTCGCGATGGTGTTGAGCCCCTCGATTATCGTATCCTGAAGCTCTTTCAACCCTGTCTCTTCATTGAACATGCAGTACGAAATCCGGGACATAACATCTTCACCATATCGAACCTGGGGGTTCATCATGGACTCGGTTGCTATCACGTCACCGGTATGAAGGTCTGTCAGATATCCGGCAACAGATGTTGTCCCGATATCAACAGCAAGCCCGATACTCGTGCCGACCTTTCCCGCTTCAACCCGAATGATTTCGACGTCATTCCAGACGGTGACCGTTATCTTCCAGTCACTTTTCCTGATAATGTCAGGAAGCTTTTGGAGGGCCCGGTAGTCAATAGAGAGCTTCTTCATCTTCGGATTCTTCCGGTATAGCTCGTTCTCTACGCGCTCAAAATCGCCGAGTGGATCGTCGAGGTTAGGCACTGGCAGTTCCAGATAATACTTCCTTACTGCGGGTTTCAGCTTGACCTTGATCTTGCCGGCCGCCTTGCTGACGACCTGTTTACCTGTGCGGCTTCCCTCAGGGACAAAAACGAGCACATCGCCATAAATTTTTGTGCAGCAGGCGAGACGGACATGCTCCTCGGCATCCTTCCGTTCAAGGACCTTGGTCTCCTTTTCATCGAGACTGCTGAGATGCTTCATCGAAGAGGTTATGTCTTCCTTCTGAAATTTGCCTTCCATGATTTTGACCCGGCACTTGCCGCAGACAATCAGCTCTCCGCAGACTGCTTCGATGTCAACACCCAATTTCCTTGAGGCATCGAGGATCGTGGTCCCCTCCGGCACCAGACCGCGTCTGCCGGATGGTTGAAAAATAATTGTATGATCCATATCGGTTACATTCTCCTTTTCGGGCAGATGCCCCTACCGCAAGGGTATCGCGCATCCTCTTCCGCCCGGCTGCCGATAAAGGCAGAGAGGCAGAAGAGGATGACAGGCGATACTATGCAGCTTTCCCTTTCCTGAGGGTCTCAAGCATCTTCATCGCTTCCTTAAGAGCGTTCGGGGCATTGTCTGCTGTTATATCAGCACCATATTCTTCAACTGTCTTCTCGGTAATGGGAGCGCCTCCGATCATGATCTTCACCTTCGGGTTCTTCTCCTTGATCATCGGGATCAGTTTCTTGATGCCGACCATTGATGTTGTCATCATGGCAGAGAGCATGACGATATCAGAATCGGTCTTCATCTGCTCTTCCACGAACTTCTGCAGCGGAACATCTCTACCGAGGTCATGGACTGTCCAGCCCGAGGCCTCAAAGATCGCCTTAATGATGTTTTTGCCGAGGTCATGTACATCCCCCTGCATAACGCCAAGCACAACCTGCCCTCTGGCCCCGCCTGCCTGCAGCTTTATATGAGGCTTCAACACGTCAAGAGCAGCATACAGTGCCTTTGCGCAGAGGAGTGTCTCAGGAACAAAATATTCATGGCTGTCGAACTTCTCACTGACAACCTCCATGCCGCCTGCAAGGCCCTCCATAGTTACAGTGTACGCATCAGCGCCTGCAGCTACCGCTTCTTCAGCAATCTTCTTTGCATCAGCGACCTTATAATTGATAATCGCATCCTGCAGCCTCTTGATTAAATCCAGTTCTTTTTCAGTTGGTGCCATTTCTTATTCTCCTTTCGATTTATCGAGTTATTGTTCTTTGATTTATTTATACACGCCGTACTTCTTTGCAGCCTCAACAATACGCTTGGCATTTCTGAGCGGCGCATTCGGCGGATATTCGCATCCGGTTGCAAGAACAAAGCCGGCTCCCGGTGCGAATATCTCGATCTCGGCCTTGCATTCCTCCTCGATCTCCTCAGGGGTTCCGAGCATTGCGACGGGGCCGGGCGGTATCCATCCGATGGTGCCGATCTTGCCGCCCCATTTCGCCTTGTGCTCTTCCCAGCTGTCAACGTCATCTGCCACATAGGCATGGGAAATGGCATGCGGCTTGCCCCACTTTTCGCTCATGTCAAAGTAGATGCCATTGCCGCAATTGTGGAAGCTGACAAGAGCACCGGCCTTGTGAACCACGTCGGTAATCTTCTTTACAGAGTTGCCTTCGAACTTTTCCCACATATCCTTGCCAAGGATGCTCTGGGATGCATACAGGTGGTCATAACAGATCGAATGAGCGCCAGCCTCAAGCTGGGCCTTTGCGTATTCAATCAGCACCTCGTCCACGACTTCAACGGCAGCCATCACCTCGTCAGGGTGCTCCAGAAGGTCCAGGAAAAATGCCTCCGGCCCTCTCATCATGCTCAGAACGCCAATCGAGCCGTACACAAACCCGACGATCGCGTGCGTGCCGCCGATCTGTTTCGAAAGACCTGCCGTAAGCTCGATAACGCCTTTCATCCTCTGAGTTTTGCGGGGATCGATCCTCTGGATCTTCTTGTAATCTTTGTAGCTCTTAAGGAACGGATCGTCGTAATTCGGATGCGCCGTGTTCATTTCCGGAAACTTCACCTCGCAGCCGAACGCATGAGCTTCAACCGTAAGGTCAACAAGCATTACCACACCGTCATGACCGATAAAGTCGAGCGCGTCCACGTGCCCCTGCACCATTGCATCGATATCAGTGCACTGAGACCATTCTCCATAACTCAGGCCCGAAAAGCGGTGTGAAGCACCGCAGACAAGAGGTGCAGCCGGGACCCTGTCAGGCTTGCCGAACGTAAGTGCAGCAGCGACTCTTTGCAGCCCATTCATTTCATCTTGTGCCATTGAAAAGCCTCCTTTACATCAATTTGTTCATACAGTGCCTGCTTTCAGTAACCAGCAGGCGGATAATTCTCAGCTGTTACTCAACCAGTACCAGCCCGCTCCAGATAATCTCCGTTTTTGGCGGAATATCAAAGGGCAGTCCTGCGCTGATGCTGGTCTTCACGACATCGATACCGACCCCTTCCATGGATGGACGTGCCTGAAAAGGACGGCGACATGCCTTTCCAGGGCCGGCACAGGAACTACAAAGCATACATTCTCCCCCGATAAGGCCAAGGGCATAGGGGTATCCCATGCTCATGGCTGCCCCCTCGACCTCATTCACGAGTTTGTGAAGCCGCACTGCAGCCAGCTTTATTGCGTCTAAATTATTTTCCGCCTCGTTTTTTTCACCCCCTTTCGAACTATCACTTTTCCATCCTTGTTCAAGAAACCTGAGTGTCTCCTCACGGTCGAACTGATCCATTTCCATGGTAAGGGGACTCCGTGTCTGAACCATGACCGCTGTTTTATAGTGAGCAAGTGCCGCTTTGAATTCATCAACGGACGGTACGTTCGGCGGACAGGTAAGGCACTGCCCGTAGTGTGGACAAAGCGGAATCTGGCACTTCATCCTGACACGTTCGTCAACCGCAACCAACCGTGCAGAAAAAGATTTTGCCCGGTATGCTCCCTTTCCCATGGCAACAGCAACGAGCTGCTTAATCCTGCTGCCCTTGACCTTTCCGGAAGATTTATCAGTCCGGCTGGTTCCCATGTTATTTACTCCCGCCCTTGCCGGTGAAAACATATGTTTTCGGCTTATACTCATCAGCCCTCACCATGTTCTGGTTCAAAACAACATGTTTCTTTTTCCAGCATGCCGGACACATAAGCCTTGACTTGAATCCGCGGTCCGGGCCGGCATACCGTGGCGCCATATGCTGTTTGCATGCCTTTGTTCCGCAGTCAGGACAGATGAAATCTGCAGGTTTTTCACAACGGTGGCATCGTTCCATAATATTCTCCTCCTCTCAGGTTGTAAGTCTCTTGTAGATTAGCGGCAGCCTTGCCGGTAATGTCTCGATATTGTCGATCAGCGTATAATTAGCCTCGCCATACATATAGGGCAGATAGTCACGGCTCTTTTTATCAACGGTTATACAGAATGAATTAACTCCCTTGCGCCTTCCTTCCCACAACGCCCTCCGCGTGTCCTCAACCGCATAATCGGCATCTCCGTAATCAATGTCATAGGGTCTGCCGTCGGACAGGAGAATGAGCAGACGAATGCGGGATGGCCGCCGGGCAAGCAGTCTGTTTGCATGGCGGATTGCAGCTCCGAGACGCGTCTGGGCAATAGGACGGATACTCTCGAAACGACTCTTGGCCTTTATTCCAAAGGGCTCATCAAAATCATGAACAACAAAAAAATCCACTTTGTCCCGATAGTTCGAGGAAAAGCCGTACACAGCCCACTGGTCACCGATGCTTTCAAGGGCCTCTGCCATCAGCACCATGCCCTCCCGCTCGATATCAATAATCCGCTTGCCTGAAGGGAGTTCATCTCCGGTGGAGTAGCTCATATCCAGGAGGAATGCTACTGAAACGTCGCGAAGGTTCTTCTCTCTTCTGATATACACACGGTCAGAGGGGGTGATCCCGGCATATCGTTCGACTACGGACTCGATTGCAGCATCGAAATCAATGTCATCTCCCCGCTCCTCTCTGAAGAAGCGCTGTATGCGGTCCGGCCGCAGGAGGCTGAAATACCGTCGAAGCAGACTTACCAGACCATAGTTGTCCTCAATGATCTTCCGGTAAAAGACAGGCGACGTCTCGGGCATATCAATCTCCCGTACCTTGCACCAATCCTTGCGGTAGTCATCAAGCTTCATGTCCCACTCGTCATAATAAACAGATCTGCGAAACCGTTTTTCAGACTCCATCTCTGCGATGACGTTCTGGACCTGCTCAAAAAGTTCCGAAAGACGTTCGCTGTCTTCAACCTGCCAAAGGAGTTCCTCTGAGTCGATAATCTCCGCCTCTTCTAACCTGCTCAATGCCAGTGTCACTGTCTCCGGGGCCACCTCTTCCTTCTTTTCGCGGAAGCGTTCGACCATGTCCATGACGAGACGTGAAGTGCCGGAGCGTGCATTTCCTACAAGGTCGTAATCGATGATGCCGCGATAAAAGAGCCGGTCCTTGGATTCCCGGTTTTCGCAAACTTCACAGGATGCTTCGCCGTTTAATGACGTGTACAGACTGACGGTCAGTTCGAGCACGTTCTTGACCGTGCAGTCAGGCCTTAGCACCTCTGAAAGAGCCTCCTTCAGAAGTGGCGTGAGTCTGCATATCATAGAGCCGGAGTCAGTCACCGTATCTGATATCCGATAGCTGAGGGATTCAAAGACAGACCGCTTTACCTCTCCCTTTTCATTCGTCTGGGAGAGAAAGGCATCCATAATAATACGCCGGTCCTTTTCAAGGCCCGGGTAACCGAGCCCGAGGAGAAAGTCAACGCGTTCGTCCTCGAGGAATTCAAAGATCTTAAAGGCCTGATTAGGATTATTCAGTCCCGTCAAACATTCAAGGTCTTTCTTTTCGATGTCAAACGTACCGTGGAGAAGATGCCCCAGTTCATGAGTAAGTATCCATTTGTATGTCTTGAAATTCAGTTCCTCGTCGGCAAAAACTTCTATACGTGACGGCAGAAAAATACGCTGGCCGTCGGTAACAGAGAAGAATCTGCTCAGTCCAGGGAGGTTTTTATAGAATATCGAGGACGAGCGCAGCATCAGTTTTTTACCTGCAAGCGCTTCTGCATATGAACGGAGAACCGTATGGGTATCTCTCAGCTCCAGGCCCTTTACCAGACCCTCGACAGCGCTTCTGCTCGAGCCGGTCTGGAGTGAAAAGTACGAGCTGCCCTTGTCCTTATGGATATCTGTAGCTTCCAGCCCTTTAGCCACCCATTCCTCAAGATCATTCATCGAAAGCCGTGCAAGAATCTGGGGAGCGGATTTAAAATACTGGAGTGCGAGATCGACCTTCTTTGATTTTCCTGCGGATGCTCCTGCAGCAAGCATGCTGTGGGCATTATAACCAGCCTTGATCTTAGGGCTCTTCTCGATAAGATATATGCCTAATCGTGCCCAGCGGTCGAGATCACATGCATCGATCCTCTTGAAGAGCTCTGTGCTCGACTTGAAATATTCCTTTGCGGTCTTCCATGACAACCGGGAGATCTGCACGCCATAGGATGCCCATAGGGGGAATTGCTCTTCGCCGATGGATTCGATGACCGGCAGGCATGCTTCGAGATACTCAAGAGCAACATCCTGATCTATGTCAGCCAGAATGCCTGCGGAATCGAGCCAGCCCCTGACCAGGTCAGTATACTGCGCCATAAGCGGAAGCTTGCGGTATGCCCTGTCAAGCACGCTCCACTTCGCCCTTCCCATTTCAAGCAGCTTTCGAAGGACCTCTTTTCTTGTTTCAGCATCCTTGACCGAGGCCAGCGTTTCTGCTCCGGACTTCAAAATGAAGACCGCCAGCGACCGGTCGAGCGAGCAGAAAGAATCAACGGTCGTGAAGTACAGCGTCAGGCCCTCATCGTCCAGAAGGGCACTGAGTGACCGGGTAGTTTCGGCCACCAGATCAGCTTGATCGAGCTTTTCTCCGATCACTGCCTCAAGGTCGTTCAGGGCCTGTCTCTCAGAGAGCATGGTCATCAATGTACCGCCGAAACGATTTCCTTCAGTGTCTTCTGGATCTCTACATCGTCTGTAATGGGCTTGATCATGGCGACTTCACAGGCACGCCTCGGCGCCACACCCTGCTTGATCAGCACGCCTGCATAGATAAGCAGCCGTGTGCTTACCCCTTCATCAAGCCCCCGGTCTTTCAGTCCTCTGATCTTCTCAGCGATCTTTCTAAGGTCTACTGCGGTCTTGCTGTCTACCCCGCTCTCATGTACTATGATCTCCTCTTCCACGCTTGCCGAAGGATAGTCAAAGTCAAGGGTGATAAAGCGCTGTTTTGTACTCTGCTTGAGGTCCTTAAGCACAGTCTGGTACCCCGGATTGTAGGAGATAACCAGCATAAAGGTATCAGAGGCTTCGAGGATCTGGCCCCTTTTCTCAAGAGGAAGCACCCGCCGGTCGTCGGTAAGGGGGTGAATTACTACCGTCGTATCTTTTCTTGCCTCCACAACCTCGTCGAGGTAGCAGATTCCGCCATGGCGAACGGCAAGACTCAATGGTCCATCCTGCCATCGGGTGGAGCCTCCATCGAGGAGATATCGGCCAACCAGGTCACTGGCAGTGAGATCCTCGTGGCAGGCTATGGTGATGAGCGGAAGGCCTGTTTTGTATGCCATATAAGACAGGAATCTCGTCTTTCCGCAGCCAGTAGGCCCTTTGAGCATGAGCGGCAGTTTGCTCTCATATGCTATTTTGAACAGTTCCACCTCATCCTGGACAGGCAGATAAAAAGGCTCGTGCTCAATCCGGTAGTCCTGCATATTCGCTTCATGTCCTGGTTTCACTATGGTCTCTTTCATGGTCATCTTTTCTCCTTCCTTCTCTCCTGCGATCACTTCAATGCAAACGTTCTCACGAGACCGAACATGCCGATCGTTATATCAACTGTTGATTCCGTGACCTGTTTTACTGCATCAGCGCTCAGCCCGTAGATGATTGAATTCACCACGAGCCTGAAATTCTCTGTTGGCTTGCTGTCCCGTCCTTCAACCTTTACATCCTTCGGATCGCCGACCGTGTCAGCATGTAGGAACCCTCCATCATATTCAATAAATGCCTTCACATGACTGACGTCCTTTGCCCCCGCAGCGATGCAGGCTGAAGCTATGGCATTCATCAATCCTGCGGCAAACCTTCTCAACTCATCAGCGCTGACAGGTTTGGCTGCGGTCACATGACAGAGCATTCCATGACTGTTGATATCGTCATGCACAGGGTTTCTGCTGCTCAGTTCGACAAACCCGGTCATGTCTGCACCGTTACTTCCTGTATCCTGTCAGCCAGGGCAGAGAGCCCTTCCCCTGTCACGGTCGAAAGCCGGATGATCTTCGCCGTCTGATTCATCTCGCTAACCGCCTTTTCTGCGTGTTCTGCCTCCTCAGTTGAAGACAGGTCAATTTTGCTCAGGGCAATGATATCTGCATCCCTTATCTGGGTATTAACCAGACGTTTCAGTGTGTCATACGTGAGGAGCTTTTCAGTACGAGTAGTGTCGAAAAGAACGATCGTGGGCCCCAGCACTGCACCTGTTTTATTTGCGTTCAGCATCACAGTCTGGCGTATTGACTCCGGCACGGCTATGCCTGTCGGCTCGATAATGACCACATCAGGATTCTGGCCTCTGGCGAGCGTCTCAAGTGTCTTCATCATGGTTCCTGCCACCTGGCAGCAGATGCATCCGCCGCCTATGTCTTTGACCGTCATGCCGTATTCTTCCATCACTCTTCCGTCAACCGGCACCGAGCCGATGTCATTGACGAGGATCGCAACCTTCATCCCCGCCTCAGCCACCTTTCTGCTCAGCGCGATGACAAGCGTGGTTTTTCCGGAACCGAGATACCCTGCAATCTGAACTACTTTCATCGTAACAATCCGCCTCTTTCCTGTTGTCCTATACGTTTGTGAGCGCTTTCATAAAGGCGTCCATATTTTCCTTGGACACTTCCGGCCATAGGTCGCAGCCGGGCCAGACCGCACTTGCGCCACTCTTGAGTGAATCGAGCGCTGCCGGACCGACATCACTTGGGGCACCTTTGTGGAGGACCTTGATGGGATCAAAATTGCCAAGGATGATAGCCTTGTCGCCAAGCTTCTGCCGTGTTTCTGCCATGCAGTTCTTCTGGTCAACACTGACCGCGTCAGCACCGCATTCAGCCATATCGCCGATGATAGCGTTGGTGTCTCCGCAGATATGAAGGATACTGGGTCTCGGCATTTCCGCAATGATCCTGACCAGGTGAGGCTTGATAAGGCTCTTGAAGCTCTTCGGGCTCATAACATCTGATGTGCCTCCCATCTCTCTCAGAGTAAAGTAATCAGCACCGGCCTCCTGGTAGATCTTAAATACATCAATAATGAATCCCGAAAGCTTCTCAAGCAGTTGGCCTGTCTTCTCTGGTTCGAGAAATGAATCCTCAAAAAGCGCGTCAAGTTCCTTCACCTGGCCAGCCAGGGTGAAAGGGCCCAAAATGTAGGTCCCGATAGCGACGTCATTGCCCAACTCCCTGCGCAAGGCTTTGATCGCGCCGGTCACTACAGGGATTCTGCCTGCATTTTTCAGGTCAGCAGGGATCTTTATGTCATCAATACTGACTACGGACTTCTCCTTAACCGTCGGGTAGAGCAGTCCTTCGACCTCGTCATAGTAGTTCATCTTTGCACCAAGCGCTTCTGCCTCAACACCGAAATCAAAAGGAACAACTGCGCATTCGTACCCGAATTCCCTGTACATGCCTGCAGCTGCCTTTGCCATAAGTTCAGGGTCACGGTGCACTCTCGAAAAGATGATGTTGTTCTTGTCGAGGACCGGTTTAATCACATTGCCCATGCCGCTGAATATCGGCGGACGGTCCACCTTCTCCCCATTAAGGAACTTCATTACTCTCTCTTTTGCTGTCATGTTTGCCATTTCACTCCTTCCTGTATTAGTTTCTCGCAGATTTATTGTGCTTGTGTTCCATTATTGCTGCGGCAAACAGTTATAACAATCGGGGAAACCCTGATTTTGGGGTAGGGGAAACCTTACTACAGGTAACAACCTGAAAAGAAAGGATAAAAATGAATATATAGTTGACCTGTAAGGTTAAAAAGAGTCGATACTAAGGGATTAAAGCGAGGTAAGTCCTTCCCGGATTGCATATTTGGTGAGCTCGGCAATGCTATGTATATCGAGCTTTGTCATAATGTTCGTGCGGTGTGTCTCAACCGTCTTGATGCTGACATTCAGATGCGCTGCCACTTCCTTGGTCGATTTTCCCTCTGCCATAAGCTGAAGTACCTCGCGCTCCCGGTCCGAGAGCTGCGAAAAGACCGACTGCTCTGACTTCCGGTCATCTCTGATGTAATCAGCCAGCACAACCCCTGCTATGCCCGGGCTGAGATATATCTTGCCCTTCATGATCGTCCTTATTGCGGTGATGAGCTCTTCAAATGCGCAGTCTTTCAGGAGATATGCTGATGCCCCGGCCTTGAGCATTTCAGAAACAAACCGCTTGTCAGAATGCATTGAAAGCGCCACGATCTTAATGCCGGGGTATTCCGACAGAATCTGTCGTGTAGCCTCAATTCCGTTAAGCTCAGGCATGGCAATGTCCATAACAACCACGTCAGGAGACAGTTTCCTGGCTAGCTGCAGGGCTTCCCTTCCGTCCTCCGCCTCGCCCAATACAGCGATGTCCGAATGTTTTTCAAGAAGGGTCCGCAGCCCATCCCGAACGATTTTGTGGTCATCAGCCAGCAACACTCTTATTGTCATGACCTGCCCTCCAATCCCTTTTCTGAAAGAGCAAGCGGCGACATGACCTTGATTTTCGTCCCTTTTCCCGGAGTTGAATCGACTTCCAATGTGCCGCCAAGATACCTCAACCGCTCCCGGATACTAAAAAAACCGAACGTCAAACGACGGTCAATGGACGAAAAATCAAAACCAATACCGTCATCCTCTACCGTGATAAAGAGCTGAGCACCTTCTCTCCTGATATAGGTAATTACCTGATGAGCCTGTGAGTGCTTGACAATGTTCATATAGAGCTCGCGGATCACCTGAAAAAGAAGAATACTCATCTCCTTAGTGAGAGGCTTTGATTCCTGATCATTTTCGCATGAAAAGAGAATGTAATGCTGTTTCTGCATCTGTTCGGAAAGCCATTCGATTGTCGCCTCAAATCCAAGCTCGTAGAGGATCGGCGGGCTCAGTTCGAATGTCAGCGACTTGGTATACTTTATGGTCTTCTCTATGAGTGACCGTATTTCATCAATAGACTCTGTATGGCCGCTGTCGCAGGAGTCCTTGAGCGCGCCGAGCCTGATCTTCGTGATGGCAAGAGTTTGGCCAATATGGTCGTGAATCAGGGTGGCGATTCGCCTCCTTTCGCTCTCCTCGGCAAGCGAAAGTTCGGAGGTGAGCGAACGCAACTGCTCCTGATAGACCGTAAATTTCTCTTCTGCGCGTTTCCGTTCTGTTATGTCTCTCTGAATCGAGACAAAATGCGACACCTTTCTCTTGTCATCCCTCAAAGGAGTTATCTGCCACTCAACATCAAAACGGGTCCCATCCTTGCGGTATGCCACTGTCTCAAGGTAGAAGGCCTTGCTTTCCGCAGAACTTGCTTCGAACTTAGTCCAGACCATGCCTTCAGGTTCCGGTCCCTGGAGGATCAGAGAGGGTTTTCCAATAACCTCATCAGAGGAATAGCCCGTCATCTTGGTAAAAGCTGCATTCACAAATACGATTTTTGCTGCAGGACGCGCCGGGTTTGCCGTCGTTATTACAATCGAGTCCCTGGCTTGCTGTATAGCCGTCTTAAGGAGCAGGAGCATCTCCTCTGCCCGCTTCCGCTCGGTAATGTTATTAAAAAAAGCGAGTGTAGCAGGTCTTCCCATCCAGGTGATAAGCACCGAGTTGATCTCCACCCACCTGACGGTATTTTCCTTGTCGAGGATCCGGCAGGAAAAGAAATACGGCATGTTGTCTCCGCGCAGCCGCCTGAGATGCCTCTCCCTCATAAGATCACGATCATCGGGATGGATAAACTCGGTAAAGGGTTTTGTAAGGAGATCGTCTCTGGAATACCCCAAAATCCTCTCTGCTTTTGGATTTGAGTATTTGAAATAATCATCCTGAGTCACGACGATGCCTTCATTGGCATGCTCAACGACAAGCCGGTATTTTTCCTCGGATATCCTGAGCACCTGTTCCGCCCACTTCCTTTCGTCGATCTCCTGCTGCAGATTTTCATTAGCCTGCGTGAGCTGCATGGTCCTGATCCTGACCTTGTCTTCAAGATCAGTGCGGCATTGTTCAAGAAGATTTTCATGATCTTTCTGGGCAGTAATATCGTTGCCAATGCAGAGGATCTCACTCACCTTGATTCCATCGCGGAAAAGCGCCCGATTCGTCCATGAGATCCAGACCTTTTCGCCATTTTTCCGCACGTTCTCATCCTCAATGTTCTCATACCATTCCGGCCTCTTCCCGATCTCCCGGAGCATCTTCCTGAGGGCGCGGGTCCTCGCCGGCACTGCCGGAATGATAGTACCTATCACATTCTTGCCGATGATCTCTTCTTCGGAAAAACCAAAAAACTTCTGGGCAAAGGGATTGCAAAAAGTCACACCTCCCTGCAGATCCATGCGCATGATTATGCTGTTGGCGCTCTCGACAAGTTCGCGATACTTGGCTTCGCTCGACTTCAGGGCATTCCTGGCCTGCTTCTGGTTGGTAATGTCCTCGACTGTACAGATCATACCGTCGTACTGCCCGTCCTTAACCTTTGGGATAAGCCAACCCGATTGGAACGTCTGCCTGCCTGCCGGTGTAACAACAGGGACATCAACATAATGAACCGACTTCAGGGTCTCTTTGGCCTCAAAGTAATGGAGTTTAAAATATTGCGCTGCATTCTCGGCGAGTTCGCTGAAGACTTCGGAACCGATGAGCCGCTGCTGGGTCACGCCGGCGATCATCTCCATAGCCCGGTTGGCATAATGGATCACGTCATTCCTATCGGCAGCCCAAACGCCGGAGGTTATGCCGTTCATAATCCTCTCATACAGGTCTTTACTGATGTGGGCTTTCTTAGGCAATATGATTAATTCCTCTTAGCCGCAGGACAGCATGGTTTTGGAACGGCTTCCCGGTTTTCATGCTGGCAGTTGGCAATGATAGGGACATGTCCGACCGGTCATTTTGCTATTATACGGCGCTCTCTACCTGATGTCTATCGCTCTTTTTCCCCATTTCCTTAAATGAAGAATTTATGATATAGATCATTCTCATTTGCATTAGCTTCTGTTACGCTTCATTTAAACTATACAAATCTTGCGACGAAAAGAGGAAACCATGCAGACAAAACTCTTAAGCATAAAAAAACGCCATCAGGATACACAGAGCCACGAGATTCATCAGGCTGCTGTCAGCCAGGGCATGAGCACGATCTTTGAACGCTTTGAGGCCCAGCAGCCTCAGTGCGGCACCTGCAGGAAAGGGCTCAGCTGCCAGCTCTGCTCCGACGGTCCCTGCAGAATTAGCGCAAAAGCCCCCCTTGGGGTATGCGGCGCAAATGGCGACGTTATTGTCGCACGCAACCTGCTGCAGCTTGCTGCAATCGGCGCAGCAGCTAACACATACCAGTGCCGCAATCTGGCAACAACGCTGAAGGCGATCGGGGAAGGCCGTTCACCCCTGAAGATCAGAGATGCGAATAAACTCCAGAGGATGTGTCAGGGACTCGGCTGGGACCATACAAAGCCGGTGAACGAACTCGCGGTCCAGCTTGCAGACTTTATGCTCAACGAGATCGGCAAGCAGAGCGGCGAGCCGATGACGTTCATGGATCTTTTCGCCGTTGACAAACGGAAAGAGGTATGGAAAGAACAGGGCTTATATGCGGGAGGAACGAGCTTCGAAGTCCTGACGGCACTCACCAAGTGCATGACCAACATCAGCAATGATCCGATTGATTTACTGAAGAGCTCGCTCAGGCTCGGCCTTGCAAATGAATATATCGGCCTCTGGGGTATCACTGTCATGCAGGACATCATCATCGGGACCCCTGTTCTGGTGGAAGGTAAAGCGAACATGGGATGTCTTGACCCGGAGACGGTCAATATCGTTTCCAACGGTCACCAACCGATCTTTGCCGGCTATATTATGGAAAAGGCCATAGAAAAGAAATATCAGGAGGCTGCCCGCAAGGCAGGCGCAAAAGGCATTAAACTGTATGGCTCCCTCTGCGAAGGACAGCAGCTCATGAATGTCTCGGGTAACGGTCCATACAATGAAGTCTTCGGCGGGCAGCTTGGCAACTGGATCCAGGAAGAGCTCTTTCTCGCCACTGGTCTGGTGGATCTTTTCCTCATGGACCTCAACTGCTCTGTGCCGACACTCACGGAATATGCTGAAAAATATGGCACAAAACTGATCACCACAGACCCCGTGGTGCGTTTCACCGGCGTGAAAGCTATGGACTTCGACCCCACACACGCAAATGAGCAGGCAGACACCATACTGGAGGACGCGATCCGGCAGTACGAAAAGCGGAGGGCAGACAGCAAGAGAGTTGTCAATATACTGGCAGGCAGCAAGGGAACGCCCTGCATTGCAGGGTATACGACCGAAACTGTGCTCACTATGTTCGGGAACAATATTAACACGTATGTCGATGAGATGAAGAAGGGGAACATAAAAGGTGCTGTTGCTGTTGCCGGCTGCACCACCGTGCGACCTGGTCAGGGAGGCGCTGCGATAGAGAAGCTCACCCTTGAACTTATCAAGAGGGACATCATGGTCATTGGCGCCGGCTGCTGCTCGTCAACCCATCAGAACCTCGGCATGTCAACCAAAGCCATGGCTGCAAAGGCCGGGGCAAAACTCAGGTCTGTCTGCGAAAAGTATGATGTTCCGCCTATTGTTTCCTATGGCTCCTGCACTGATGTCGGAAAGATACTTGACACTGTTGCGGCACTTGCCTGGACCATCGGTTGTGACACGAGCGATCTGCCGGTGGCAGCCTCTGTGCCGGAATATCTTGAGCAAAAGGCTATAGCGGATATCTTTACTGTGCTCGCCTTCGGTCTTCTGACTCATGTGTCGCCAGAGCCGATGATCAGCGGCAGCAAGCTTGTAACAAAATACCTGACTGAAGATATGGTCAATGTTACGGGCGGCAGAATGCTCCTTCAGGATGATCCGATCAAGGCAGCAGATGAAATCGAAGCGCATATCATGGCAAAGCGGAAGGTAATAGGGTTCGACGCCTGAGTCTATCGTGTGTTAGTATGAGCTGAGTTCAGTTATGACAAAACAAGATACGATCTTTATAAGTTGCGGCATCTTTCATGAGGAGTTGAAATACCTTGCTCAGGAAGGGCTCTTCGGCGAGAAGATCATGTTTCTTGACGCTGCGCTCCATGTAAACTTCGACAAACTGAAGTCTCAGCTCGAACATGCCCTTGATCAGGCGAAGGAAACGGGTGCAGAGCTGAGGGTTATTTACGGCCATTGCCATCCGGATATGATAGAAATTCTTGAGCGATACGGGGCAAGGAGACTTGCGGCTGGCAACTGTCTGGAAGCTATGGTTGGACCTGAAGAAGTGACAAAGCTGAATGCAGAGGCTATAAGCTTTTTTCTGTCGGTGGGATGGGTAAATAACTGGGAAAAGATGTTCGAAATGGGCAGAGAGGATTTTAACTTTGATTTTAAATCAATGTTCGAACATTACAGGCGGATTATGGTATTTGATACAGGAATTCTTCCTTTAGACGAAGAAAAAATTCGGAAGTTCAGCGACTTCACCGGCCTTCCTGTAGAACGGAAGGCAATTACTCTGGACTATTTCCTTGGCCTTATAAAAGGCATTTGATTGTTTGTTATACAGAACTGCCCTGCTTTTCTTTGATAGCAGCTACAATCTTCTCATAGTCAGGGAAATGGCCTGCTTTTCTCTTGGAATATATACTTTCGTTGTTGAAAGTGACTTCGAAAACACCGATTTCTTTTGAGTGAATAAGCTCTGCTGTTAAGCCTGTTCCGGCTTTAATGGACATTGCCAGACTTGCGGCCATAGGTCTGTAATTGCAGGTGCCGCAGTATTCAATCGAAAGCGTCATATCATGCTCCTTATGCGCAGATATTCATACTTAGTTTTATCTTGTTCTATGCAGCCCATTATTTTCAACCATGCTCCGGCATGCATAGGCATATGACATACGTGTGCTCTGATAATTTTAATTATAGCTTGACAGCAGTATCGGACAATCTTATAGAATGTAATTACGGGTGCAGAATGCTTAATAGGGAATCCTGTTTGAATCAGGAGTGGTCCCGCCGCTGTAATCCTGATCCCGGTATTGACCGGGATAAATGCCCTTGCTGGTAGCACGCCACTGTTCCGATTCGGGATGGGAAGGCTGGCAAGGGTCAGGAGAGCCAGAAGACCTGCCTGTAACAAAGCAATAAGCTTTTAGCTGTAAGCTGACAGCTAACTGCTGATTGCCGAACACCCTTCCCGCGGAAGGAAGGAGAGGATGAAGTGAATCAGGGTGCAATCCTCGGGAGCCTTTTTATGGCCTCTGAGGATTTTTTTATTTTTAGGGAGATGAATTGACTATATCATTGTTCAGAAAGTATGCAGCGGTCTTATTCTTTGCACTGATCACTCTTCACTCTTCACTGATCACTGCCTCTTGCGCTGACACGCCAAAGCGCATTATATCACTCGCGCCCAACATTACCGAGATCCTTTTCGCTCTGGGTGCTGATGACCGGGTCGTGGGCGTATCAAGCTTTTGTGATTACCCGGAGGCAGCTAAACAGAAGACAAAAGTCGGCGGCCTCTCAAATCCCTCCATCGAAGCCGTCGTCTCCCTGAAGCCTGACATTGTTTTTCTGACTCACGACGGAAACCCCCAGGCCTTTGAAGAGCGGCTGCGCAGCATGAAGATCCATACTGTTGTGATCCAGGCTCGAAAGATCTCTGACCTTCCCTCGGCCATACGGCAGGTCGGTGCTGTGGTCGGCGCCACGGAAAAGGCTGAACTCCTTGCAGCTAACATTGAAAAAAGGATTAACGTTTTTCTGGAGAAGCAGCGGATATCTCTCCTGCAATCAAAGCCCGCAAAAAAACAGAAGGTTTTTTTTATCATCTGGCCTGACCCCCTTATCGTTGCCGGGCCCGGAACTACAACCAACGAAGCACTTTCCCTGCTTGGACTGGAAAATATCGCAGCAAATACATCGACAGCCTATCCCAAGTATTCGATCGAGGAGATCCTGCGCCAAGCTCCGGACGTGATCTTTATCGGCAAGGGAAATGGCATGGATAAGGTTGCGGACGGCCTGCTCAAAAGACTAAAAAAAGTTCCTGCTGTAAAAAACGGGAAAGTCTTTTATGTCAGCGATTATCTGTACCGCCTTGGCCCACGGACCATGAATGGGGTCGATGAACTGGCTTCTCACCTAAATAAACCATGAAGAATATGAAACTTCGCATAGCATTCATCATCCTGCTGCCGATCATAGCATTTGCAATATCTCTCGTTGCAGGCGCAAAGATGATCAACCCTTTTACTGCTGATGAGGTGTCAAGAGAGATCCTTTTTTCGATCCGAGCGCCGCGAAGCGTTGTTGCCATTCTTATGGGCATGGCGCTCGGTGCATCAGGAGCAGTACTTCAGGGCATTCTCAAAAATCCTCTTGCAGATCCCTACATTCTCGGAATATCAAGCGGAGCGTCCCTTGCTGCTGCTCTGGGCATCATGGCAGGCGCTGCCTTTCTCGGCACCTTCACCATCCCGCTCCTTGCGTTTGTCGGCGCACTTGCAACGGGCATTATGGTAGGCATCATGGGATGGCAGCGGGGAGGACTGTGGCCTGAAAGGATCCTCCTTGCCGGAGTAGGAATGAGTTTTCTTTTCTCTGCAATGCTCATGCTGATCATGAGCATATCTTCTGATGAAGGCCTCAGAAAGGCTATGCTCTGGATCTTCGGTGACCTTTCCATGTCAGAGTGGCCAAAGGTTCCCTATGGACTTGTTTTTGTGTCTGCCGGCATCTTCGGATCCCTGTTCAGGGCAAAGGCTCTTAATGCACTGATCCTTGGAGATGAGTTTGCCCATAGCCTCGGCTTTTCTCCCCGCAGAGAGCGCCTTATTCTTTTCGTATCTGTAGGGCTTCTGACAGCAGCATCCGTTTCCCTTGGAGGCATGATCGGCTTTATCGGTCTCCTTGTCCCTCACATTATGCGTTTCTTTATTGGATCCGATAACAGGCTGCTAATCCCCTGCTCTGCGCTGGGCGGCGGAGCTCTGCTCTGCATTGCCGATGTTATCAGCAAGTCTGTGCTTCCTCCCATGGAGCTTCCGGCAGGCATTGTCACCGCAATTATCGGCTCTCCCTATTTTCTCTATCTGCTCAGGAAAAAGAATGTCCTCAGCATCTGAGCCAAGTATCCTTGAGCTTAAGAACCTCTCTTTCTCTTATCGGAAGCAGGATACTCTTATAAAAAATCTGTCCTTTTCTATCGGTCAGGGTGAATTCATAGGACTGCTCGGCGCAAACGGTTCAGGAAAGTCTACGATTCTGAAGCTCGGAAGCGGCATTCTCAGGCCAGCGCAGGGGACGGTTCTGCTCTGGTCAAAACCCCTGCAGGCCTATCACAACAAAGATCGGGCAAAGCTGATAAGCTACCTGCCGCAGACGCTCGATATTGCTGTGCCGTTTACGGTGCAGGAGCTGGTAGGCATGGGGCTGTATCCTTATGACATAGCGCCGGCAATGAGCGTGGACAACGCTCTCGAACTGGTCGGACTTCAGGACAAGGCCTCTGCGTACCTCTCTGATCTCAGCGGCGGAGAAAAAAGACGGACATTCCTTGCCATGACCCTTGTTCAGGGCGCCGGCCTCCTGATGCTGGATGAACCGCTCGCGAATCTTGACATCAAATACCAGATAGAACTGGTGAGGCTTTTGAAAAAACTGAGGGATACAAAAAACATCTCGGTTATTATGGCACTTCACGACATTAATCTTGCCCTCCAGTTTTCGAAGGTCATACTGGTCAAAAACGGTACGCTTCTGGCCACAGGCAAGCCTGAAGATATTCTGAATGAGGAGCTCTTAAAGGAGGCTTTTGATGTTCAGGTGAACATCATGCGTCATGCTGACGGGAGCTCTTTCATCCGCTATGGAGACAAGGACTGATCATGGTTACAACGCTTTACCTGATACGGCATGGAGAAACAGCGGGCGGCGATGCAAAGCGCTATCATGGCAGCATTGACATACCGCTTTCGGAAAAAGGAAAAGAGCAGGCAGCTGAAAAGGCGGCGGTCCTCAGGCATTACATTGAAAAAGCCTCGACCTCAAAACATCTCAGTTATCTGAGGGATATACGTGACAACGCAGATGATCAGAATGCCTCTAACACTTCCGGACTTCGTGCGATCTATTGCTCCGGACTCTCCAGGGCTGTTCAGAGCGCTGGGGTCATTGCCGAACAGTTCGGGCTTGTTCCGATTCAGGTGGCTGAGCTGCGGGAAAGAAGCTTCGGCATATGGGAAGGCATGACCTTTAGTGAAATCCGGGAACAATATCCAGGAGAATTTTCTTCATGGGCTAATAATCCCCTCGCTTATTCACCTATAGGAGGAGAGACAACTCTGGAGGTAAAGGACAGGGTTATAAAAGTTATCAGTGAAATAGTCGAAAATCATGCGGGCGAGGAAGTTGCTGTCGTCGCCCATGGCGGCGTAAACAGGATTGTCCTCTGCGATATTCTCGGTATGCCGCTCGAAAACATCTTCAGGATCGAACAGGATTATACTGCCCTGAATATTATTGAATTCTGGGAAAAGTATCCTGTGCTGAAGTTGCTGAATGGCTAATGTTGTAGCAATGCTGCTTTCAGCAGCAGAAGGATGCATGAAGGGGAATCCCGTGTGAAACGGGAACTGCCCCGCAACTGTAAAGGGAACGAAAGCCGATAAAGGCAGCGATACGTAATGAGTGACTGGTTATGAGCAGCACCGGCGCGGCATTACTTCTGCCAGAGGCCACTTAGGCAGGCAGTCTTTGGTGATCACGTATCACAGGTCACCAGTTACTGCTTCTTTGGGAAGGCAGGCGAGTAGGAAGCCCTGAGTCAGGATACCCTTCATGCTTCAGAAACCAAAAAACCCTTCGTGGGAAGAGGAGGTATCACATGAGACCTGAAACAGGATAGACCTCTCAGTCATCAGGAGCAGTTCGGCATTGACCCGTAATCCCAAATACATTAAAGGAGATTATATACATGATGAAAATTCTATT
Source organism: uncultured Nitrospiraceae bacterium (assembly GCA_964461065.1). Taxonomy (GTDB): domain Bacteria; phylum Nitrospirota; class Thermodesulfovibrionia; order Thermodesulfovibrionales; family UBA6898; genus UBA6898. The sequence continues at coordinate 14,369 of CAYWRK010000019.1, read as the reverse complement.
TGTAATCATAATGCTTGCCGCAGCGCTGCCTGCATGGGCAGATGAAAAGGCTTTATCCATTGGTGAAGTAGTTGTTACCGCAACAAGGGCCGAAGAAGATATCGACAAAATATCGTCAAACATTACGGTCATTACACAGGCAGAGATAAAGAAGTCTACAGCAACTACCGTTCAGGACCTGCTCAGGAGCGAAGATGGCCTCATCATCAGGGACCTCTACGGAACGGGATCAAAATCAACCGTTGACATGAGGGGCTTTGTATTCGGACTCAACACTGTTGTATTGATCGACGGCAGAAGAATAAATGAAATCGACCTGAGCAGTGTTGACTGGAATACAATCCCGCTTGAAAACATCGAAAGAATTGAGGTTGTCAGGGGTAGCCAGAGCGTACTCTACGGAGACAACGCAATGGCTGGAGCCATTAATATCATTACCAAGAAGGGCTTTGCCGGAAAACCTGAATTTATCGCTGATGCTAGAGCAGAGAGCTACGACGGACATTCCGAGTACGCGACTTTTCGCGGAGGCAATGATCAAATCAATGCCTTTTTCTTCCTGAAGCACCGCCAAAGCAGTGGGTACCGCCAAAACAGCGACTTCACGGCAACAGATATGAGCGCAAGGATCAATTTCAAACCAAATGATGTTTTCTCTCTGGATTTTTCTGCCGGTTATCATAAGGACGACCAGGGGCTTCCGGGCGGCCTCACGGAAAGTCAGGTTAATCATGATCGTAGGCAATCTTTTCATCCTAATGACAACGTAGCATACAATCAGCGATATGTTGACACACGCGCCAACTTCACTCTTGGCACCTGGGGTGATCTTGAATTCGGGTACAGCTTCAACAATCGAGTATACGACTCTGCGCTTATCTTCTTTGGAAGTCCCTTTAACACCACGCGAAGCACTGACACATTAGGATTAAAGACAAAACTGACAGTCGATACCAAGGTGTTTGGATTGAGAAATCTTCTTGTAACGGGTATAGATCACTATGATATAACTGCTGACAATGCCACGTCCTTTGGCAATGCGAACATAACCAAGAAAGACACAGGTGTTTATTTCCAGGATGAGCTCTTTATTACTGATAATCTTTCGCTCAGTCTCGGATATCGTTATACTGATGCAAAATTCCACTCTATCTCTGATGAGCAGACCTTCCGCGAAGATGCATTCAAGCTCGGAGCAACCTACAATTACGCTAAAGGCTCCAAGGTCTTCGTTAATTATTCCAAGGGGTACCGCCTCCCGACCACAGATGAGCTCATCGATTTTTTCACAGGGACTATTGTGAGCCTCAAACCTGAGAAGTCAGATACCTATGAGGTCGGGGTGGTGCATTCCTTTGGAAAGAACCTTCAGACAAGGCTTACTCTTTATAAGATGAATGTGAAGGACGAACTGTATTTCAATCCTATTGCGCCTCCTTTCGGAGCAAACGAAAATCTGGAAAAAACCGCTCACTATGGTGCGGAGGCCGGATTTACCGTTTCACCTGTGGACAATCTCTCTGTCTCCGGAGCTTTTACCTTTTCTGATTCAAAATTCAAGGCGGGTCCATTCGATGGCAATTACATACATCTCGTACCCCGCTATAGCGCAAGCATTGGTGCAGATTATCGATTCGAAAAAGCCTTTCTCCTGGCTTTGTCTGCGCACTGGACTGGCAAAAAATACCTTGACAGCGATTTCGACAACATATACGACAAAATGAAGGCTTATACGGTCGTCAATTCTCGCCTGTCGTATACCTACAAGAGCCTGACCGCGTACGTGGGCATCAATAACATCTTTAATGAGAAGTATTCCGAATATGCCGTATTAGGATTTGGAGGCATTAAGAACTTCTATCCTGCTCCCGAACGCAATTTCTACGGAGGGCTGAGAATAGCACTGTAATATGTTTGGTATCAGGCATGATATCATCGCGTCTGTGATGGCCCATTCCATCGTTCTCGCTGTTGCCCTGCTCATCGGAGGCAGCAGCGAGATCAGGAAGGCAGGACTGATGACTGTTTTGTTGTTTGATGAGAACTTCAACAGTTCCAGCGGAAGACAGACGGCTATTGCTGATGTGAAAATGAATGCAAAGGCTCTTGTGTCGCCGAAGACAGCAAAGATGACAACCACAAAATCAGCTGCGGCTCAGGATAGCATGCCAAAACAGAACCTGACTCCTTTGGCTCCGCTGAAGCCTCTGTCAGACGCAGATAGGGGTTCTGCTCCCGGATTTGCTGGTATAGAAACGCAGAACAATTCTTCAGAAGCCAGGGGAGGAATATTCTCATCGGACAGCAATCAGACGTTTCATAGTGGTCATAGCGATACAGGTACTGGCTCAGCGATGCACGGGCGGACGGAACAGGCAACTAACGCTGAATCTGACGCTTCGATAAAGCAGAGCATTCGCAATGCATTGCAGGCAAATCTTGTATATCCTTACATAGCAAGAAAGAGAAGAATGGAGGGCACGGTCCTCATGGAATTCCGCATAAATGGCAGAGGATTGCCGGAAGGTGTCAGGATTGTAAAAGGATCGAACTATGCCATCCTTGACGAAGCAGCCCGCGAAACGGTTCTCAAATCCTCTCCATTCCCTGCGAGAAATAACATCATCGAAGTTCCTATAAGGTTTTCCCTCAGGGCGGAATGAACTTCAGCATACCCATAAAAAAGGCCCCCGAAAACCGGGGGCCTTTTTTATTACACAATAAATCAGTTCTTAGGTTTTCTGGATGTAGATTTCCCAGTTTTCACCCATTTTCACGACCTCAATGGGCATTCCCTTACTCTCTGCAAACCTGGGGAGCGAATCCTCGGCCGATGCAGGAGCATCACAAAGGATCTTGAGGATACCGCCGCTCGGCAGCTTCTCTAAAGCCTTCTTCGTAAGAACAAGCGGATAAGGGCATACTCTTCCCAATACATCCAGTACCTCTGTTGGTGTCTGTGCTTTTAAATCTGCCATATTTGTTCCTCCTTAATTTAGCAGAAGAGGAGATGATCAGCCGTCTCCATCTCCTTCTGTATTTCACTATAGGGTACGATATTCGCCTTCATATCACCGCCGAGGTCCTCGGCATCCATAATCAGGCTCTCTTCAGTAAGGCCGAACTTGTCAAGATCTTCCTTGCAGACAAGGACCCTCAGGTCAAGAAGAAGGGTATTCTTCGCATGCCCTTCGTTCGTCGTGATGCCGTAATACTTGCCGCCCTGCTGGTTCTTCATAATATTGAATACGCCATCTCCGACATAGGAAATGGAAGCCTCAACAAGATCTCCGTCATTAAGATAGATCTCGACCGTCTGACTTGAGATCGCATGGGTTAGGGCAAGCCTTGATGCCTCTGTCTTATACGGGAGTGAACGTACAACAAATGCAAGTTTTTTGGTCGCCATATTAGTCTCCTCCTATATGAAGGACTCTATCTGCTTCAAAGGTGCTTGCAAGATACCAGTCCATGCTTTTCCGCAGGAATCCGTCGGGACAGTCTTCCTTGTGGTAGCCCCTTGCCTCTGCGCAGGCTTCGCATGCCGTGATATTGAAATTTCCGGTAGCTATCAGTTCCTGAATTGTCTTTGAGAGAAAAGAATAGTCTTTGAAAGCCTTCTGCCCCTTTTTAGCGAGCATGGTAGCATTACCGGACATCCAGAAATCAACCTTATGCCCTTTTTTCACGGAAGCTTCAGCAAGCTTAACCGCAAAATCAAGTGACATTGAGCCTACCAGTGATGAAAATGTGCCAATTGTCAATTTTCCCATAGTACCCTCCTATAACCAGATCACTTTTTCGTAATCATTAAAGATAAGATCAACCACGTCGCCGTAGTTGACAGCCTTTACGCGGCTATCGAGCTTGTCAGCAGTAAAGCCTCTGCTCTCGAAGTCCTCGGTCAAGGCATAAAAGTCAGCCTTCTTGTCAAGGATTGGACAAGCCTTACCGCCCTCTTTTGCTGCTGCATGATAAACACCATTGCCGACAAGGATGATGCCGAGCTTTTCAGCACTGAGCCTGTCTATGATGTCGGATCCTGTCCTGTAATCGCTCATAAGCACAGCTAATTTCATTAGGATACCTCCTTAATAGGGTTGTGAAAAGTTCTGTTTTATACCAGTTACAGCAAATTGCGTCAAGATAAAAACCATCATCTTGCCGCTGACTTTCGCTTCCCGTCACATTTCCGAACGCTGGATCTGTCTGGCAGCGAAAAAACTCTTTACATCTCAGTAAGCGTCACTGAGCCAGAAGCGCAAACACTCGTGCAGGTCTGACAGCCTTCGCAGTCATCCGCGCGCGACACAACAGACTTTCCGTCCACCATATCAAAAACATTGACAGGGCAGTTGTTTGCGCATTCTTCACAACCGGTGCATGAATCTGCATTAACAGCTACTAAATACATTGTGAATCCTCCTTATAGTTAAAATTCAGAAAACTGCTCAATACCAATGTGCACTATCAGTGATCTACTGCCGGATTTTCTTCCCTGACGCCGATCGCTACCTTATAGAGCAGGGTAAGCACAAGCAGGCCCACTGCGTACACGCCAAAGGTGATCGCAAGCTCAGGCATGGTCGGCGCATATTCTGTCACACGCTCGAATGGGTTCGGCACAAAGCCGCCGATAACAAGGCCCATGCCCTTGTCTATCCATGCAGCAATAATAACCCCCACAAGCGCAATCTTCAATGTCCCCTCGTTCTGGCGTGTGCTCGGGTTTACCAACAGTGCTATGCTGGCAAAGGCAAGCACCGCAGCAGTCCACATCCAGGGAACAAGCTTGGTATGACCATCAAGTCCGGCAAACAGATAAACAAGCGGATGTGCATGGCCCGGGATACCGCTATAGAATGCTGTAAATACCTCAAGAAGGAAGAAGAAGACATTCGCGCACATTGCATACGTAACGATCTTGGCCAGGGACTGGATAGCTTCCTGCCCCGGATCAAACTTGCTGAATTTCCTCACCAGAAGGGCAAGAAGAACAAGAATCGCGGGTCCGCCTGCAAATGCTGACGCAAGAAACCTGGCTGCCATGATAGCAGTAAGCCAGAGATGCCTGCCGGGAAGACCTGCATAGAGGAAAGCTGTGACCGTATGAATACTGACTGCCCAGGGAATCGAAAGGTAGATAAGCGGCTTGACCCACTTGGGCGGTGCCACCTGCTTCTGGTCAGCAGCAAGCGTTGTCCAGCCAATGATAATGTTCAGAAAGAGATACCCGTTCAGAACGAGCGCATCCCAGAACATGACCGAGTTCAGCGTTGGATGCAGAACAACGTTCAAGACCCTCATCGGCTGGCCCATGTCGACCAGGATAAAGAGCATGCACATAGTAACAGCAGAAACAGCAAGAAACTCACCGAGGATAACAATCTTGCCGAACTTTTTGAAATTATGCAGGTAATAAGGTATCACAAGCATAACCGCTGATGCTGCCACACCAACGAGGAACGTGAACTGGGCAATATAGAACCCCCAGGAAACATCCCTGCTCAGCCCGGTAATGCCAAGACCTTCATTCAACTGTTTCATGTATGCGAGAAAACCTACGCCTATCACTGCAAGCAGGAAGAATATCCATGCCCAGTATCTGTTGCTGCCGCTAAGGGCCCTTTCAAACATGCTCGCCACCTCCAATTACATAGTAGATGCTCGGCTGCGTTCCGAGCTCAGGCTTGCGCCGGATTGTATATTTCTCCGCGAGCATCTTCCTGACCTCAGAGCTGGGATCTTCAAGATCGCCGAACACAATCGCGCCGTCAGACGCCTCAACACAGGCCGGTTTCTTGCCCACTGCAAGCCGTTCATAACAGGCCGTGCATTTTTCGACAACACCGATCATGCGGGTCGGAAATTCTTTGTTCTCGACCTTGATGGCATTATCTTTTCTCGGATCAACATAATTGAAGCTTCTTGCGCCGAACGGGCAGGCTGCCATGCAGAACCTGCAGCCAATGCAGCGATGCATATCCTGCATAACGATGCCATCAGACTTGCGTTTGAAGGTTGCCTGGGTCGGACAGACCCGAACGCAGGCAGGGTTAGCACAATGATTGCAGAAGAGCAGAAAATTCTTTTCCTGCAACTCCTTGTTCATGATCTTGTCTTCTGTCAGTGTAGGAAAGGAATGCTCATAGTCATCCTTCCATATCCACTTAATCTCATGCTTCGGATTCTTGAGTGTCGGAACATTGTGGATGTTATGGCAGGCATCAATACACTTCTGATAATCCTCTTCTGTCTTGAGCTTGCTGACATCGACCACAAATCCCCAACGCTTTGCCTTGAGACCCTTTGGATCAGGAGAAGACTGTGATGCCTCAAGTCCGCCCCTGCCGATGCTGGTAATGGCTGCAGCGCTGCCGACACCAAGGATAGTGGAAACACTTGCTAATTTCAGAAACTGTCTCCTGTTCAAACTCATGACTTTTCCTCCTTCGGTGCGATATGGCAGCTCCAGCAATAGGGTTTCACGGCCATGTAGTTATGGCACTTGTCGCAAAACTCCTTTTTATTCGAATGACATTTCATGCAGGTATTCTGGAGACTGATAACATACTGGTTGCCGTTTGACCTGCTGGTGTAGATACGGTTGCCATTTCGGACAACCTCATCCCGCCAGTCGTTCAGAAGCTGCATATGCTCTGCCCTCATAAACTCTTTGGACTCTACGCACTGCTTCACCGGCATGGCGTTAATCTCAGGAGTCTTGATGCTCGGCTCAATCTTCTCATTCGCTCTTCCAAGGTTTAGCAGAAACGGTAATGCAGCCAGGATAAAGAAGACTGCAAGCCCTGCTATAATCTTTCCGGAATTGTACATTATTCGTTACCTCCCTTCCCGGGGAGCGGTTCGCCGCGCAGGGTCGTCTCCCTTTCCTTCTCACCGGTCATGATCATGGCATTTGCCACGAGCTCATGCACGCCGGCAACACGTGTTCCGGGAACCCAGTAGTCCATGGAAGCGGAGAGCGTTGCCCTGTCAATAGCGCAGATATTTGCAAGCGTATTCACACCATATTTTTCAGTAACGAATTTTACGGCATTTGCCCTTGGCAGGCCACCGCGCATCCTGAGTTCCATATTCTCGCTGGCATTCAGACCTGTTCCGCTGCCGCAGCAGAATGTCCGCTCCCTGATCGTATTGTCAGGCATCTCATGGAACTTATTGCATACGTTATTAATGATATAGCGAGGCTCTTCAAGAAGGCCCATGCCTCTGGCAGTATTGCAGGAGTCATGGTACGTTACAACAAGATCATCGTTTCGGGTAGGATCAAGCTTCAGCTTGCCGTGCTTGATAAGGTCAGCCGTGAACTCGGTGACATGGATCATTTTGGTCGATGCAGCGTTATCAAAGACCGTCCCGGTTATCGGGGACTTCGGCACTTCCATAAAATCAGCCGGACCATTCCAGGTATCCATGTATTGGTTTAAAACCCTCCACATGTGGCCGCACTCTCCGCCGATGATATATTTCACGCCAAGCCTTTTTGCCTCAGCGTAGATCTTCGAATTCAGCCTCTTGGCCATTTCGTTGGATGTGAATAAACCGAAATTTCCGCCTTCTGAAGCATAGGTTGACCAGGTGTAATCGAGCCCTAATTCGTGGAAGAGCATCATATATCCCATTGCAGTGAATGTTCCGGGGTCAGCAAACAGGTCACCTGAAGGCGTCACGAAAAGAATCTCTGCACCCTTTCTATTGAAGGAAGGGTTGATTCTGATGCCGGTGATCGTCTCTATATCATCAACCATGCCTTCGACGCTGTTCATGATGGCATGCGGCTCAAGGCCAAGATGGTTACCCTTCATGTAGCAGTTAGCAACCGGTCCTGATATCCAGTCCGTGTTCAGGCCAAGGAGATTGGTAAACTCCCTTCCCATCATCGTGATCTCAGCCGTGTCTATGCCATACGGGCAGAAGACTGAACAGCGTCTGCACTCTGTACACTGATAGAAGTAGTACCACCACTCCTTCAGAACGCTAAGGTCAAGCTCACGGGCACCGGCCAGCTTGCCGAGGTACTTACCCGAGTTCGTGAAATACTTTCTGTACACAGACCGCATGAGCTCGGCTCTCAGCACCGGCATGTTCTTGGGATCGCCGCCGCCGATAAAAAAGTGGCACTTGTCCGCGCAAGCTCCGCACCGAACGCATATGTCCATAAATATCTTGAATGAGCGGTATTTGGAAAGCCTGTCAGCCATTGCCTCAAGGACCGTTCCTTCCCAGTCCTGCGGCAGCTTCCAGTCAGCCTCAACAGGAGACCAGTCGCGGGCATTCGGAAAGTCGACGATTTTGAGATTCTTTCCTTTTGCTCCCCAGCAGATTGTGCCCTGCTTCAGCTCAACCGGCTTATCCATCCAGTTTTCATCCTGGGGAGGGTTATAATTTAACTTCATGAGTTCTTCTGGTGTTGGAAGTTTTGCCATGATTACTCCTTTTCGACCGGCAGCCCGGCCTTCTTCATCTTCTCCCTGAAGTCGTCCTCATATTCCTCATATGTATGGACATGAACAGGATAGTTCCAGGGGTTGATATGCCGGACCATTCTGCTGTCATTCGCCATATTCCTCGTCGGGCTCAGGAATACGCCTCCCATATGCATCAGCTTGCTGAAGGGAAAATACATAAGAAGTGTGCAGATCAGGAAGAGGTGCACATAAAATATTGCTCCTATGCCCTGCGGTATGATCGGGCTCAGGCTGACCAACCCTATTGCAAACTGTTTCACTGCGACAATATGCACTTTAAAGATATATCGCATAAGAATGCCTGACAGTGCTATGCCGAAAATCAGGAAGAGCGGGAAATAATCGGATGCTAGAGAGATATATCTTATCTGCGGCAGATAGACTCTCCTGAAGAGGAGGAATGTCACTGCGCCGAGAATAACCGCATCTGTCATATAGAAGAGCGGCGCTCCAACCTGGAAAAAACTGTCCACTCCTTCCATCATGCCGAGAAGAACCGGCACATCCTGGAAGAAGAAGCGGAAGTGTCTTACAAAGATAAAGAAGAATGTCCAGTGAAAAGCGAGGCCTGCGAGCCAGAGCAATTTTTCGGAACCGTAAACAATCTTTCCTTCGATCTTCTCTGTCTTCAGATTTCTGAAGAGGGAGCGAAAGAAGAGGACTTCAAGAAGCATCCTGCCGATGACCTGCAGGGTCGTCGCAGGGTTTTCAAGCTTGTCATGCTTGATCCACGGCAGCGTCTTTTGCTGCCCGCATGTTGTTGGAATGCAGAATGGCACCGGTGACTTGGCCCAGTCCAGAACGCGGTATATAAATCCAAAAATAAAGACCGCGACTGCGACATAGGGCACAATCACCCCGAAGAAGAACTGTACCTGGTGTGCCATCGTCACCCCGACCAATGCAAGCAGTGCGAGTACCACAACTGCAATGAAGGGCAATACGATTTTCATGTGTTTACCTCTTTCTTTGGTATTGAAATGAACATGGTTTCTTGTTTTGCTCCCTCAACCTCGGTGACCAGATTCGCCTGCTGCAGAAGCCGGTAGGTCATGTTTCTCATCTCGTTCGCCTTGATATCATAAAGCTTTTCCCGGCACTGCATGAAAATATCAAAGGCAATGAGGACAAGAGCGTCGATCTGTGAATCGAGGATTGCGAGTTCTTCGGCAAGTTCTGATGTAAGGGGGATATCCCTGATCCCGTCCCTGATAATGCTCTTCAGAAAAAAGATGAATGCCACTGCCTGGGCAGCGGTGAATTCCTGGATTGCCCTTACCCTGATCATGGCATCAAGAAAACCTGATACCTTTTCGACCTCGCCACCCTGGACAAGTTCCTGGAAAATACCCTCTATCCCATCATGAATGGTCTGACCAACCGGATTGGCAAATCTGTCCTTCTGGCTCTTGAGGAACTTGGCAGTTTCAGCAGGATAGGTATCGACGATGCGGTCGAACCACGAGGCAAGGATGACATCTTTTTTTTCTGTCAGGAGATGCTTCAGGCTCATCTGATGAATAATTCTCCCCTCATTTCTGTAGATAGAGAGCGTCTGTCTTTAGTGACTGATGCCATTGCTGCCTCTGCAGCAGAAAAAACAATACCCCAAAGAATGCTCAATGGGGTACTATTTTTGTCAGCCGCCTCTGCAGCCAAAGGGCTATACGCAGCCTGTAGGCTTCGGAAGCCCTGCATACTTACATGCCTGTTTTGCAGGACCGCCCGGATAGAGCTCGTACAGATACTTGGTGTTGCCTTTTTCAGGCCCCATAGCCTTTCCGATCTCCTTAACCAGGATCTTGATCATCGGAGCGATCTGATACTGTTTGTAGTAGTCACGCAGGAAATTGATAACTTCCCAGTGTGCAGGAGTGAGAGTAACTCCGTCCTGGCCAGCAAGAACATCTGCAAGCTCCTTTGTCCAATCATCAAGGTTCAGAAGATATCCATCATCATCTACCTCTACTGACTTTCCCTGAAAATCCATTGTTGCCATGCTTTCTTCCCCCTTTCACTTAGGTTCAAAATACATTCGAAGGGATTGCTCCCTACATCTGAATGCTTGTAGAAAAGACGCTCCATGTTACGAGCTATAAACAGTAATACAGAAACCATTCCCCGGTCAAATAAAAAAATCTTATCAATAGATGATTCTTATTTATTTTTTGGCGAGCCCGGTTGCCCAAATTCGAAACTCAATATATAAGCATGCATGAAGGCTCAGTTGCAACAGCACGGGGCAAAACTTTCATTATTTCAATTTAACGAAGAGATAGACCGGAGAACGTTTTCCCCGGCCGAGTGATTCTGAACTGAACCGGTTCTTCCTTGCATCATAGTTAAATTCTTTCACTTCATAGTCTTCTTCGGGCGTCATGGACCAGGCCTTATCCAGGTCCCCATCACAGAGAAGGGTCAGAGCGTCAACATAGGCAGCGCCGATATTATGCCCTGAACCATCATAAACGTAAGCAGCGCCGCATTCGCATTTTCCGCCGCTGATTATATTCCCAAACTTTGCCGTAATCTCTTCAAGCTCCCCAAGCGGCCGCTCACAAAATGGACATCCCAGAATCGGATCACTGTCTCTTCTACCTGCATTCATTATAATTAGTTCTCCCTGGCCTGCGGGCCGACAACAACCTTTTTTGCGATCTCGGACACTGATGTATGCATAAACTCTCCTCTACTATATATAGCAACAGGACTCATATCTCCCATAAGTCCCTCAATAAGCGGTTGAAACCCTTTCAAGCCCAGTGCCCCTGCTGTCATCAGGGCATATGCCCTCACATGGGCATCATTGTCGTCGAGACAGAGCTTCTGCTCTATAAGGTCCTTCGTCATGGTCAGCAGATCAGGCCGTTCGTCAACAATCCGCCAGATCGCCCGCATCACGCCACGCCTGAGCATCTTCTCCTCATAAAAGGATATAACAACCTGCCCTATGTCAGCAAAGGCATCAGGGGCGCTTCTCACGATCTCACCGAGCAGTTCGGGTGCGCTCCCAGGACCATTTCCTGACTCATCCCTCATCATCCAGAGGAATCTCTGGCTCAGGTTTCTGATAACATCAACATCTGTCTTGGCGATTTCGCCAGCAACAAGCCCGATTGCCTCTATAGCCCGCCAGCTTTGCAGATGTTCCTTGTCATATACAAGGGAAATGAGCATCCTGATGACACTTCGGTCCTTCTTCGCAGCCTCTATTATAGGCTGGATCTGATACTGCCCCAGGAATTCGATGATCTCTGATTTCTGCATCTATTTCTTCCTGCCTTTTCTGTATTCAATAGCCTGCCGCATCATTCCCTCAACCCATTCAGGGCATCCGAGTGCATGCAGATGTGTATAGGTTGCAAGTACGTTCTTATAGCAGATGCCGTCCTGGCCATCCATAATACCCTCACCGCGCTCCATGCTGAAAGCAAACTGCAGGCTTTTCTTCTTAAGTGGGCTGATCACGCTGGAGTAATGGAATTCGTGGCCTTTGATCATAGCCCCTTTTTTGTAAAAAGGATTGGCCTTCGTCACCTTCACTATGGTGTATCCATGCGCCTGGGGCTTTTTCTCGAGACTGAACCTCAGGGAGAATATCCCTGCCATGGGATATGTTTTGCGATCCAGCACCAGCGCCTCGCCAAGATACATCAGGCCGCCGCATTCAGCATAGACTGGTAGCCCCTGCTCAACCGCCTGCTTCATCGCATCTTTGAACATCTTATTCTTGGCAAGGGCTATAGCATGTGTTTCAGGAAAACCTCCGCCAATATAAAGCGCATCAATTTCAGGGAGTTTCTTCGCCTTAAGCGCGCTGATCTCGATCAGCTTTGCCCCGCGCTTCGCGAGCTCCTCAAAATTCTCGGGATAGTAAAACTGGAAGGCAGAGTCGCGGATAATACCGATGCGAATACCGTGACTCGTAATTCGTGATTCGTAATTCGTAATACCAGGCCTCAGGCCCCATGCTCTATGCACTGCCTTTTGAGCTATTTCCCAGATCATATCAAGATCAAGGTACTTTTCTGCAATATCGCCGCATGCTGCAATTGCCTTTTTGACCCCAGGATGTTCCTGGAAGGGAGTAAGGCCCATATGCCGCTCTGAAAGCTGCTCGCCCCGCAGTTTCGGTATCGCACCCACAACGGGCACCTTGCAGTATTTGGCTATCGCTTCCCTGATCACCTTTTCGTGCCGTTTGCCTGCGATCTGGTTCAAGACCACCCCGCTGATCTTCACCTTTGAATCAAACTTCAGCATACCAAGGAGCATTGCAGCTGCTGTCCGTGTCACTTTAGTGCAGTCGAGCACCAGGATCACCGGCGCCTGCAGGGTCTTTGCAAGCTCTGCAGTGCTGTACGTCCCTGCAGCGTCCATGCCGTCATACAGACCGCGGTTCCCCTCGATAACAGCGCAATCAGCACTGCCATAATGGCCGATAAAGGACGAGAGGATCTTTTCCTTTGTTATCAGAAACGGGTCAAGGTTATAGCAGTCATGCCCTGCCGCTGACGAAAGCCAGCCTGCATCAATATAATCAGGCCCTTTTTTGTACGGAACGATCGATCTTCCCTGCTTTTTCCAGGCAGCGATAATGCCCAGGCTGACCGTTGTCTTGCCAGCCCCGCCCTTCATGCCTGCAATGATTATTCGTGGATAGTTCAGTTTCATCAATAAGTTAACAAACTCTGTAACAAATTTTCTTTATTTTACCTGTTTAGAACAGGAACAGACAACCCTGCCAGACCGACATTTTGTGACTTAGTCACATACTTATTAACGCTATTGTCTTACCATAACATCAGAACAAGCAAATGAGGAGGTGAAGAGAGATGAAGAAGAATATAAGCGGCATCGAAAGGATCGTCAGGACCGCCGTGGGACTTGGCATACTTTCTCTTGCATTCGTAGGGCCGCAGACAGCATGGGCATATCTCGGCATCATTCCCCTGATAACAGGGCTGACCGGTTTCTGTCCTCCCTATGCGTTGCTCGGCATCAAAACCTGCAAGAGCTGTCAGTAAGAGGCTGTTTCATACAACAGCCTCCAAAGGAGGTTGGCTATGCAAAAGAATCGTTGTCCGGTATGCAGAAAAGAGGTCTTTTACTTGGTGCATCACCTGCATAACATGACCGACAAATTCGCAATAGAGCAGGTGAAGTATGATTTTTCAGGCTGGACAGAAGATGATGGGCTCTGCCTGCCCTGCCTGGAGAGGTACAGAAAATACAACCTGATGAGTTGTCCTGATATAAAGATAACCGTTAATTAACAAAAAGGAGAAGCATATATGAAGAAAACAATAATGATCGTATTCAGCGCAGTGCTTATGTTAGGGCTCATTGCAGTCGCTTACGCAGGTCTGAAGTCAACGATGGAGCTGAAGGCAGGAGCTGAGGTTTATGCCTGTAACTGCGGTGAGGCCTGCAAGTGCGACACCATGTCAAACAATGCCGGCAAATGCTCCTGTGGCAAGGAGATGGTGAAGGCTCAGGTTACAAAGGCCGAAGAAGGCAAAGCCTTTTTGAAGGCAGCGGGCTGGGAAAAAGAGCGCTCATTCAAGACAACGGGGCAGTATGCATGCGCCTGCGGACCTACATGCAAGTGTGACACGATCAGCCAGAATCCCGGCAACTGCACCTGCGGTACAGAGATGTCAAAGGTAAAATAGTCCCCAACCCTCTCATGCCCCTCCATGAGAGTAAAGAGGCCCCGATACGTTCGGGGCCTCTTTTGTAATTATCTAAAAGTCAACGAAAGCGGCAGGTCATGAAATGTGTTGAATATCAGGAAAAAGGCTCAGAACGCAAAGCTAAGCCTTGACTGTGGCTTTTCTTGAACTCCTCAATCTCTCTCATCGCTTTTAGTGCGCA
>CAYWRK010000018.1:0-49494 GCA_964461065.1 uncultured Nitrospiraceae bacterium | reverse complement strand
TTACTGCCTCTTTAAAACTCATTAAGGCTGGAAAGTATGTCCCTACCACGTGCCCGGGATGGAAAGTCAAAGCACTTTCTCATGGGCATAAGTCTCCCAGAAATGCATGAGAGAATGTCTGAGATCAGTGCCGTGCGAGACCAGTTTTTCGCGCTGCTTCAGCAACTGCATGGGCAACGGACGAGGCCACTTTCCGGTCGAAGATACTCGGGATGATATAGTCATCATGCAGTTCATCTTCAGAAATTACCTGGGCAATGGCCCTTGCAGCTGCTAACTTGACAGCCTCGTTCACCCCTCTTGCCTTTACATCGAGAAGGCCCCTGAATATGCCGGGGAAACCGAGCACATTATTGATCTGGTTCGGATAGTCGGACCTCCCGGTAGCAAGGATCTTTGCAAGGGGAAGGGCGTCTTCGGGCGATACTTCCGGTTCAGGATTTGCCAGGGCAAACACAATGGGATCCTTCGCCATCTTCCTGATATCGTCAGCCGCGATCACATTCGGGCCTGACAGTCCGATGAAGACGTTGGCTCCTGTCAGAGCGTCGATGATGCTGCCCTTTATTCTCCTCGGATTAGTCTTCTTTGCTAGAAGATTCTTGTATGGGTTCATATACTTTTTTCTGCCATGATAAACTGCGCCGGTTCTGTCACAGACAATAATATCCTTAATTCCAAATGCCGTAAGCATGTTTGCATTTGCAATGCCGGCCGCGCCCGCGCCCGCGATAACAATGCGGAACTTTCTGATATCCTTTTTGACCAGTCTGCCAACGTTGATAAGCGCTGCCAGAACAACAACTGCCGTTCCGTGCTGGTCGTCATGGAAAACCGGGATGTCGAGCATCTCCTGGAGCCGCCGCTCTATTTCAAAGCAGCGCGGGCCAGAGATATCTTCGAGATTTATGCCGCCGAAAGGAACGGCAATATTTTTCACAGTGGCTATGATTTCTTCCGTATCTTTTGTATTCAAGGCAATCGGAAATGCATCAATGCCGCCAAATTCCTTGAAAAGCATGGCCTTACCTTCCATAACCGGCATTGCAGCCTCAGGCCCTATGTCACCAAGGCCAAGAACAGCCGTACCGTCGGTTATAACTGCGACCGAATTCCCTTTGATCGTATATTTATACGCATGCTCCCTATGTTCATGGATGTCCATGCAGATCCTGGCAACGCCGGGCGTATAGACTTTCGAAAGGTCAGATCGATCCCGCACGGCGACCTTATTATGAATCTCGATCTTGCCACCCTGGTGAACAGCAAAGGTCATGTCCATAACCCTGATGACTTTGATCCCGTCAATCTCTCTTATGGCATGGACAATAGCCTTTTCATGTTCTGCATCGCGGGCATTGACTGTAATATCCCGAATGATCTTGCCTTTCTCGACACGCACGATATCGACCGAGCCGAGATCGCCGCCTGCCTGGCTCAGCACCGTTGCAATCTGTGCGAACTTGCCGATGCGGTTCTCTATCTCAAGACGCAGGGTTATGCTGTAACTTGGGCTTGGCTGGTGGGACATAATTTTCCTCCTGGTATCAATAGTATTTCATTATCCCACAGTTCATCGTATAATAAGAAAGTTTTTCCGGCAGTGAAAGGCCGGATTGCCCGGAGAATTTATGGTTGGGCGAGACAAGGACAAAGACGTGACGCTTATAAACAACGTGGTCGGCAGAAAGATCATAATGTCCATCACAGGGCTCGCCATGAGCTTTTATGTCGTTTTGCATCTGCTCGGCAACATGTCTTTTTTCAGCGGTCCTGATGGTATAAATGCCTATGCAAAAATGCTACACAGCCTCGGCCCCCTTCTCTGGATTGTGCGATTGATAATGGCTGCTGCGCTTGGACTACATATAGTCTTCGGCATACGGCTCACTCTTGAGAATCGGACTTCCGGATCCCAAAAATACGCGGTCAACAATCATCTTAGAGCAACAGTCGCGGGCAAAAACATGCTATGGACAGGACTGCTCATCGGCCTTTACCTCGGTTATCATCTTCTGCATTTTACTGTTCAGATCATCTCGCCTTCGTTTTCTGCGAGCAGGAACCTCGATACCCTGGGGCGGCCAGATGTTTTCAGCATGGTCGTGTACAACTTTCGGAACGCTGTTGTCTCAATCATATATGTCTCAGCAATGGCTGCTGTTGGTCTTCATCTCTCCCACGGCCTGCAGAGCATGGTCCAGTCAGTCGGCCTGAACAATGAAAGGACTCTGCCTGTCATGGTAAAGATAGGCGCAGCAGCAGCCCTTGCCCTGTTCCTTGGATATGCCGCAATTCCCGCAGGCATTATCAGCGGATTGGCAGGGAGATAATCGGATATGATCCTTGACGGTAAATGCCCAACAGGCCCTCTGGCCGAAAAGTGGAACCTGCGCAGACAGGAACTGAAGCTTGTTAATCCGGCCAACAAACGCAAGTATAAAATCCTTGTCGTAGGCACAGGCCTTGCCGGGGCATCAGCCGCAGCGACCTTGGGAGAGCTTGGTTACCAGGTTGAAGCGTTCTGCTTTCAGGACAGCCCCAGGAGGGGGCACAGCATCGCAGCCCAGGGAGGCATCAACGCAGCAAAGAACTATCCGAGTGATGGAGACAGCATATTCCGGCTCTTCTATGACACTATAAAAGGCGGCGACTTCAGGTCGCGTGAGGCAAATGTGTACCGCCTTGCCACACTCAGCAATAATATTATTGATCAGTGCGTTGCGCAGGGAGTGCCCCTTGCCCGCGATTATGCGGGGTATCTCGATAACCGCTCTTTTGGCGGAGCACAGGTATCACGGACATTCTACGCACGGGGTCAGACAGGCCAGCAGCTATTATTAGGCGCATATGCAGCACTCTCGAGACAGGTAAAGGCAGGCACTGTTCGCCTTTTCTCGAGGACTGAAATGTTAGACCTCGTGCTGATAAACAACGAAGCAAAGGGAATTACTGTCAGAGATCTCGTGACCGGAAAGATCTCCAGCCATGCTGCAGATGCAGTATGCCTCTGCACCGGCGGGTATGCAAATGTTTTTTATCTTTCGACCAATGCCATGGGCTCCAACGTAACCGCTGCGTATCGCGCTTATAAAAAAGGTGCCTTCTTCGCAAATCCCTGTTTCACCCAGATCCATCCGACCTGCATACCAGTGACCGGTGATCACCAGTCAAAACTGACCTTGATGTCCGAGTCCCTGCGAAACGACGGAAGGGTCTGGGTCCCCAAAGCAGGTGGCGATGCGAGGCATCTGCGAGATATACCTGAAGGAGAGAGGGACTACTTCCTCGAAAGAAAGTATCCTGGTTTCGGAAACCTTGCACCCAGGGACATCGCATCACGTGCAGCAAAAGAGGTATGTGATGAAGGCCGAGGCGTGGGACCGGGAGGTCGCGGTGTTTATCTGGATTTTGCAGCTTCCATACAGCGGCTTGGCAGAGAGAAGATCGCTGAACGGTACGGCAACCTCTTCGAGATGTATGAGAAGATCACGGCTGAGAACGCCTATGAGCAGCCCATGAGGATCTACCCAGCGCCACATTACACCATGGGAGGTCTATGGGTTGACTACAATCTCCAGAGCTCTATTCCCGGCCTGTTTGTGTTGGGGGAAGCCAACTTCTCTGATCACGGCGCAAACCGGCTTGGAGCGAGTGCTCTGATGCAGGGGCTTGCTGACGGGTATTTTATCATTCCCTCCACCATAGCAGACTACCTTGCCAAAACTGTTCCGGGGCAGGCCTCTGTCGGCCAGCCAGAGTTCCAAAGTTCACTGGAACAGGTCAATGCACTAACACTGAAACTGCTTTCGATCAACGGCAAAAAGACAGCAAACGATTTCCATCGTGATCTCGGCAGGATCATGTGGGAGAATGTCGGCATGGCAAGAAGCAAGGAAAGCCTGAACAATGCATTGAAGCTTATCCCGGAACTCAGGGCAGAGTTTTGGGAGAACGTGAAGATTCCAGGCAGCACATCAGAGCTTAATCAGGAACTTGAAAAAGCAGGGCGTGTTGCCGATTTCCTTGATTTTGCCGAGCTTATGGCAGTTGATGCGCTTCACCGGGAAGAATCCTGCGGCGGACATTTCAGAATAGAGCATCAGATGCCTGACGGAGAGGCCAAGCGTGACGATGAGCATTTCTCCTACGCAGCAGCCTGGGAATTCAAGGGGCAAGGCAGCAAACCTGATCTCCACAAGGAACCTCTTGTCTTTGAGAATATACAGCTTGCAACAAGGAGCTATAAATAATGGATCTTACCCTTTTCGTCTGGAGGCAGAAGGGCCCTGAAGACAAGGGAACGCTTGAAGAGCTCCAGGCAGCAGGCATCAGCCCTGATATGTCATTTCTTGAGATGCTTGATCAGGTCAACGAAGGCCTCATAAAAGAGGGCAAAGAGCCTATAGCCTTTGACCATGACTGCAGAGAAGGTATCTGCGGCATGTGTTCCCAGGTAATAAACGGCATCCCGCACGGCCCGCAGAAAAAAACTACGGTCTGCCAGCTTCATATGCGCCACTTTAAGGACAATGACACTATCTATATAGAACCCTGGAAGGCAAAGGCGTTTCCGGTGATCAAAGATCTGATCGTTGACAGAAGCAGTCTTGACCAGATTATCCAGTCTGGCGGGTATGTGTCAGTGCATACAGGAGGCGTTCCGGACGCAAATACTATTATGATATCCAAAGAAGACGCTGATATTGCCATGGATGCTGCCGAATGCATTGGCTGCGGAGCGTGCGTAGCAGCCTGCCCGAATGGCTCGGCCATGCTTTTTACTTCTGCAAAGGTATCACATCTTGCAGCGCTTCCCCAGGGACAGGTCGAGGCTGCCAGGCGCGTCTGCGTGATGACCGAAGAAATGCTCAGGCAGGGGTTCGGCAGCTGCAGCAATCATTATGAATGCGAGGCAGTCTGCCCAAAGGGCATCAAGGCAAAGTTCATCGCAACACTGAACCGGGAATATATTAAGGCTCTGCCAATGGAGTTGCTAAAAGGTTGGGGGAGAAGCAGCGGCGATTAGCACAGGCATCTCTTCTCTCTTATATCTCTTGCATTTCTAAAACGGATTCTATAAGATTTTATTATAAACTCATAATTCCCATCCTAAGGCAAATATTGCTGATATCAATCTTTAAGGAGGAACCATGAAACGTCTAACCCTTATCATCCTAATGTCCTTTATAATGAGCCTCTCTGCTTCGTCCCTTTTTGCTGCAGACACATTCGATCTCGTTATTCCTCTTCCGCTGACCGGCAAGCAGGCAAAGTTTGGCGAAATGATGAAGAAATCCTATGAAATAGCAGCAGAAGAGATCAATGCCAAGGGCGGCGTAAAAAAGAAGAAACTTAACCTCTCCTTTGAAGATTCAGGCGCAAAGCCCGAGACAGCGCGTGCGATCGTCGAAAAGCTTATTGACACAAAGAAGCAGCCGATTATAGTTGGCGAATATACCTCTGCATGTGCCAAGGCTGTTGCTGCAGTAGCAGAAGAGCGCAAAACTCCGTACCTCGTGGTTGCGAGCGCTGATGATGACATTACACAAAAGAACTATAAATACGTTTTCCGCCAGAACCCGGTTAATGCTCATTACAGTGACTCTGTTATCGACTTTATCAATAAAGTGGTCAAACCAAAGACCATGGCTATTCTCTTTGAAAGCTCTGCATTCGGCACCTCAGGCGCTGATGCAATGGAAAAAGATGCAGCAAAGGCAGGCATCAAGATCGTGGTGAAAGAGAAATATGAAGCAGGTTCTGTTGATTTTAAGCCCCTTCTCTCAAAGGTAAAGGCAGCGCAGCCTGAGGTCATCTATATGGTCTCCTATGTTATGGATGCATCCCTCCTGATGAAACAGATCAAGGAACTGCGGATCGATGCCAAGCTTTTCGCCGGCGGTGCAGCAGGCTTCGCGATTCCTGAGTTCATTGACAATGCAAAGGATGCAGCAGAATATGTGATCACCGCAACGCTCTGGACAACGCAGCTTAAATACCCAGGCTCAAAGGAATATGCAGAAAAATACAAGAAGAAATACGGCGACTATCCTTCATACCACGGCGCATCTGCCTATTCTGCCCTTTTCGTGACAAAGGAAGCGCTCGAAAAAGCAAAGGACTGGACTCCTGACGGCATTCGTGCTGCGCTCAAGACAACGAACATGACAACAGCGTTCGGCCCGATCAAGTTCGAAGACAAAGAAGGATATCAGAACCAGAATTTCTCTGATACCTATGTGCTGCAGGTTATTAAGGGAGAGCATGAGACTATCTGGCCTGAAAAACATGCAAGCAAGAAGTACGTATACCCAATGCCGACCTGGAGAGAGAGAAGGCAATAATGAGCATTTCCTGCCGGCACATGGTATAACTATGATATGACATCTGCAGGGCTCGAAGTTCTGCTTCAGACGCTGATATCAGGCCTCCTGCTTGGAGGCCTGTATGCCCTTATTGGCATCGGCATGACCCTTATCATGGGCGTTATGAAGATCATCAACCTTGCTCACGGAGAGTTGATGATGGTAGGCATGTATATCGCATACGTCCTCTTTTCAGTCTTCCATATTGATCCCTATCTGTCCATTTTGGTAGCTGCTCCGGTTCTTTTTTTTCTGGGCATACTTATTCAGAAATACCTCATAAATCCGGTACTGAAGGTTGAGGCGATCATACCTGAAAACCAGGTCATCCTTACGGTTGGCATCGGCATGGTGCTTGCCAATATCGCCACAATCATATTTTCATCCGATTACAAGACCACACCGGTTGAGTATGCAACAAAGGCCTGGTACCTCTCTGACATTTGGAAGGCATCGCCGATTGAGCTTTCACTTTCGATGGCATGGTCAGTTTCGTTCTGCGTTGCCCTGATCATTACAGCTTGTCTCTGGTTCTTTCTGGCAAAAACAGACATGGGAAAATCTATCCGGGCAACTGCCCAGGACAAGGAGGCCGCCCTGCTCATGGGCGTCAATGTTGAACGGATGAGGGTCGTCACCTTTGGTCTCGGTTCTGCCCTTGTGGGCTCAGCAGGGTGCCTCTTCATCCCGATCTACTACCTGTACCCTGACCTGGGGGGTCAGTTTACCCTGATCGCCTTTGTTATCACGATCCTCGGAGGCCTCGGATCTACAGTCGGGGCCATTGTAGGCGGTCTCATCCTCGGCGTGTTTGAGTCTCTGACCTCAACCTATGTCGGCATGGGATGGGCGCCGGTCGGGAGATTTATAATCTTTGTAGCTGCCCTTATCTTTGTTCCTGGTGGCATCATGTCTCTCTTCAAGAAGAAGAGGCTCGGAAAATGAAAAAAAACCTTCCTCTCATTATTGCCGGGCTCCTCGCTCTGCTTCCGCTGATCGGCCTGAGCTCATACTGGATGCATATCCTTATCCTCGTGATCATGTGGTCGGTCATCGGCATGGCATGGAACCTCCTTGGCGGGTATTGCGGCCAGGTTTCCTTTGGTCATGCTGCTTTTTTTGGCGTTGGCGCATACACAGCCGGAATCCTTTATAACAAGCTTGGCATCTCTGCGTGGTGGGGACTGCCGGCCAGCATCTTCATGGTAACGATCTTTGCCCTTGTCATCGGGTACATCTGTCTGCGGCTGAAAGGTCCGTTCTTTGCACTCGGCACGCTTGCCATGGGGGTAATCCTCAGAGTAACTGCAGAGAACCTTACCGGCATTACAGAAGGCGATCTCGGCATCATGATCAGGGAGAGGACCTGGATTGATAAGACCTGGTATTTTTATGTAATTCTTATTATCGCATTGCTCAGTTTCTTCCTCGTAAAAAAGGCCATTGAATCTAAGCTGGGCTATTACTTTGTGGCAATCCGGGAGGACCAGGATGCTGCTGAATCCCTCGGCATTAACACAACGTTTTATAAGACTATTGCTCTCAGCCTGAGCGCGATTATCACCGGACTTGCAGGCGCTTTTTATACAAACTATATGGGATATATTGACCCCAAGATCGTTTTTGCGCTCCATGACATCTCGATCGTCACGATCATGGTGGTAATGGTAGGCGGAGTGGCAACGTACTGGGGGCCCTTTGTCGGTGCTATCATCATGGTCTTTCTTGCAGAGATCATCCGGACCATCCCCAAGCTTGGAGCTGCCCACCACACCTTCTTCGGTATCCTGCTGATCGTTATCATCATCTTCCTGCCTAACGGTGTTGTCGGGGACTGGCCTAAACTGAAGAGATTCTTCAAAGGTGGGAGGGCCGGCTGATGGCAATGCTTGAGATTAAAGGCGTTTCACGCTTCTTCGGCGGTCTTGCAGCGCTGACCGATATATCTTTTGGCGTTGAGAAGGGGGATATCGTAGGCCTTATCGGTCCAAACGGTGCAGGGAAAACTACCATGTTCAATGTGGTGAATGGGTTCTATGCACCTTCCAGAGGAGAGGTCTATTTCAACCAGAAAAAGATATCTGGCCTCAAACCACACCAGATCTGCAAGATGGGCATTGCCAGAACCTTCCAGGTAGTAAGACCCCTCCAGAGAATGAGCGTACTTGATAATGTTATAGCCTCAGCCTTCCTGCGGGTCAAGACCAGAGCTCAGGCTGAGGAGATTGCCCTGGAAACAATCAAATTCACCGGACTATACGAAGACCGGGACGTTATATCAAAGGGGCTGCCCCTTGGGAAAAGAAAGAAACTCGAAATAGCCAGAGCACTTGCCACGCAGCCTGAGATGCTTTTGCTTGACGAATCCTTTGCGGGACTTAATCCTGCAGAGCTTGATGATTCAATTGGCATCATTAGGAGAATAAAGGAACGAGGCATAACCATCATGATCATAGAGCATCATATGAAGGTCATCATGGCCATTTCTGACAGGATTGTTGTATTAAGCTATGGACAGAAGTTGGCTGAAGGGACGCCGCATGAGATTGCTGGCAACTCCCTTGTAGTAGAGGCGTATCTTGGAGAGACAGAGAGTGCTTGAGATTAAAAACATAGACGTATTTTATGGCGATGTCCAGGTAATATGGGATGTTGCCTTTGATGTAAAACAGGGTGAGATCGTTGCTCTTATCGGGGCAAACGGTGCAGGTAAGTCTACGACACTTAAGACGATTTCTGGAATAGTGAGGCCAAAAAAAGGCTGCGTAATTTTTCAGGGCGAGGCAATTCACATAATCGAGCCCTACACGCTCATTGAAAAAGGATTAGCCCTCTGTCCTGAGGCGAGAAGACTTTTTGTAGAGATGACGGTTGAAGAAAACCTGGACATGGGTTCGTTGAAGGGTGAGGCAAAGAAACAGAGGCAGAAGACAAAGGAGATGGTATTTGAGCTGTTTCCGAGGCTCGGCGAACGCAGGAGGCAGCTGTCTGGTACGCTGAGCGGAGGAGAGCAGCAGATGGTTGCCATAGGAAGGGGCCTGATGTCGCTGCCCAAATTGCTTATGTTTGATGAACCTTCGCTCGGACTCGCCCCTATTCTTGTCCGGGAGGTATTTAATGTTATTAAGAAAATCCGGGAAGAAGGCGTAACCGTCCTTATCGTTGAGCAGAACACAAAGCAGACTCTTTCGATTGCTGACAGAGCATATGTGCTCGAGACCGGCAAGATAACACTTCAGGGAACAGGTCAGGCGCTGCTCAATGATGAGCATGTAAAAAAAGCGTATCTCGGCGTTTAAAAAATAGGGTTCAGGGTTTCGGGGTCTCTGGATCAGGAATCTTCCCTCGACACCAGGAACCCTTGAAACCTTGACCCCTTAAAAGTGGAGGTATTTATCATGTTCGTTTCCGATTGGATGACAAGAAAGGTGATCACCATAGCTCCGGACAGCAGTGTTTCGGATGCCGTCAGGCTTATGAAGGAAAAAAAGATCAAGCATATCCCTGTGGTCAAGGAGGAGAGGCTTAAAGGAATCATCTCAGACAGGGACATCAGAGAATTCAGTCCTTCCAAGGCAACCTCACTTGATGTATATGAACTGCATTACCTCCTTGCAACTACAAAAGTAAAAGAGCTGATGAAGGCCAAGGTCTTTACTATCTCTCCGGATTCTCCTATTGAAGAGGCCGCAATGCTTATGTATGACAACAGCATCGGTTCTCTTCCTGTTATCGAAAACGGCAAAGTTGTCGGCATCATCTCAGACAGGGACATTTTCCGTGTGCTCGTTGACATTACCGGAATCAGGCACGGAGGTCACAGGATTAGTGTGACCGTAGATGACAGGGCCGGTTCAGTGAGAGAGGTCGCTGACATCATCAGAAAACACGGTTTCAGCCTCCAGAGCATACTTACTTCTTATGAGAAGGCTGCCAAGGGGTTCAGAAATGTTGTTATCCGGTGCAGTGGTGAAGGCAAGTTTGGAGCGCTGAAATCAGAGCTTATGGGAACATTCAGAGGCGTCAAGATTGACAAGGGTTAGACAGAAACTGAGCCCTCTGCATCATGCAGATGCTTCTGCAAGCTCTTTCAGGCGACCAAGATATCTTTTTCCGGAAGATCCGCCAATAATATTTCGTATTCTCAGCGATAATCTGCGGGGCAGCCCAATCCCGCCTTTCTCAACAAGGATGGACTGCTTGAGCAATGTTCCTTTGCCGTCCTGATGAATCTCATAAATCTCTTGAATAAAGCCCTTACTGGGAAGATTCCCGCCTGACAGATGAAGCACAAAACGGGCAGACTCCTCATACTCCAGGATCTCTGCAAGAAAATTACTCTCCTTCGCCCCCAGCTTATACCGTATCCGATATTGTGAATTTGGCTGCGGTTTCCCAAGGGTTATCGGCACAACAGCCGTTATCCTCGGGTTCCAGGTCTTCATGAGCATAGGATCAGTAATGAAGCCCCAGATCTTTTCTGGTGTTGCAGACATTCGCATTTTGTTCTTGATGATCATTGAGCGTAATTTCCTGTTCCTGGTGATATAGTGCAGACAAATTATAACAAATCTTTCGAAGTCGAGTTGAGGAGAGCTCTATCGGTGATAAATGCTTGAGTTCCTAAGGCCGGAGAATAGGGGAAAAGGGAACAGTACACTTCTGCAAAATGCAGCAGTTAACAGAGATCTTAACGCCTAAGCAGCTTCGAGATGTCTCTCGAGATGGTGCAGGATGAAGCTCTCGCCATTGAATGTCCAGACATATCCTTCAGTGAAGGATTCACATTCAGTATTCCTGCACTGATACGTCTTCTGAACAGACATTACCGCACCATCAGAAGTGTCCATGCTCTCAACCATTGTGCTTCCCACCCCAAAAAGCGGGCAACTACAGATCGGACAGACCATCTTTCTTCCCCCCTTAAAGTCAGAAAGAATACACTTCTTGATTCCATTATACTTTGAATATCGGCGTGGTCAAGAAATATCTTTAGCTTTGTAGAGTGAATTTTCGTCTCAATCAGTTTTTTTGTACAAATATGCCGGGATGGTGGCATTTTCATGACAAATGTAGCATTTGGTATTTTTTCAGCTCAACGTGCCAACATCACACATCATGACTATTCTCTGCTACAATTACGATCTGGTTGCTTAACTGATAATACATATGGATCCGCTTACTATCATAAAAAAATATTTCGCGCCCGGCTCCGCTGCCTTTGATATCCTCATTGAGCACAGCAGAATGGTTATGGCAAAGGCGCTTGCTGTTGCTGAAAATGTCCGGCACCTTTCACCTGACCTGATATTTATCAGACAGGCAGCAATGCTCCATGACATCGGCATTATTTTTGTCCATGCTCCAGAGATTTCATGCCATGGGGACAGGCCCTATCTCTGTCATGGATATCTTGGAAGAGAGCTTCTTGAAAAAGAGGGATACCCGCTGCATGCTCTTGTCTGTGAAAGGCATATCGGCACCGGCATTAGCGTACATGACATTGAAACGCTGAACCTTCCACTTCCATTGCGGGATATGAGACCTCAGACTATTGATGAGAAGATCGTCTGTTATGCTGACAAGTTCTACTCAAAAAGGATTGGGAGGCTGCAGCATGAAAAATCAGAAGATGAGGTGAGAGGGGAATTAGAGAAGTTCGGGCGTGAAAAAGTTCGGGCTTTTGATGAAATGCGTCAGCTTTTCAGTAAAAGATCTTCTCAAGAAACAGGCCGGCAGCAGGAGCAGTAGGGCCGGCCTTTGTTCTGTCCCGTGCATTGAGTATTGCGCTGACATCACTGACTTCAATTCTGCCTTTGCCCACCTCAACAAGAGTTCCGACAATGTTTCTGACCATATGCCGGAGAAAGGCATTGGCCTCTATGGATATTCTGATCCAGTCGCCTTTTATTAAAACAGACATGAACTCCATGGATTGAATTGCCGTAATCTCAAGAGAATGAATATGACGCACCGTCGTCTTTGCACTGCATCCTGATCCCCTGAGAGAGGAAAAGTCGTGTTGCCCCATGAGCAGTAAAGCTGCTGCCCTCATTGCATGAATATCAAGGCCAGTCTTCATCTGCCATTGATATTCATGAAGAAAGGCCGACCCAGTGCTGCCTATGCTCATGAGATAGATATATCTTTTTTTCACGGCATCAAAGCGCGGATTGAAGGAGTTATCAGTTTCCTCAATGCTAAGAATCCTGATATCTTCAGGAAGTTTTGCATTTATTGCTCTTTTCATAACATCAATGGTAAGGTCTGATTCCGTGTTGAAAACGGCGACCTGTCCCAGAGCATGAACACCTGCATCAGTTCTGCTTGCACCGGAAAGTCTGATTTGACTACAGGTAATACTGACGATTGTTTCAGAAAGAATATCCTGTATTGTATTCCCTGACTTTTGAGACTGCCACCCCTGGTAATTCGTACCGTCGTATTCAATCAGCAGCCTAATATGTCTCATAAATAGGATCTCAGAAACAGTCTGTCAGATGGATCGGTCTGATTTACGGGGAACAACGAGGCTATCACCTGTCTTTTTTATTTGGTATGCTCGGGGGTAATATTGCTGACAAATAAATCGACCAGTCTCGGATCGAACTGTGTACCTGCCCTCTGTTTGAGTTCCTGAAGCGCATCTTCATAGTTAAGGGGCACCTTATACGACAGAGGGCTTGTCATCGCATCAAAGGCTTCGGCTATTGCGATGATTCTTGCTTCAAGCGGAATACTCTCTTCCTTGCGTTTTGATGGAGGATATCCATTTCCATCATATTGAAGGTGATGATACAGTATGAAGGGTGCAATTTCCGTATAGAATGTGATCGGTCTGATCATCTCGTAGCCGATCACGGGATGCTGCATAAATACATCTTTCTTGTATGCCTCATCCGGGTCGATCTTAAGAAATCCTACATCATGAAGCAGACTGGCAAAGTACAGCCTTTTCTTCTCATCCATTGACATGTCAAGTACTTTTGCAAGAACATTGCTGTACCGCGCAACCCTGAGAGCATGTCCCTTCTTCTCAGGCTGCTGAAAATCGATTGTTTCAAGGAGCAGATCTGTGAGGTGTATTTCATAATTCTTCTGATCCTCTACAAATTTTGTCTTCAGAATCGAAATCGCAGCCTGTTCAGCTAGATAGCCGAGGATCTCTTCATCTCTCTGGCGGTAGTGATGACCGCCTTCTTTATTGAGCACTGCAAGCACGCCGACAACTCCTGTTCTTGTCTTGAGCGGTACGCAAAGGATTGATTTGGTTTCAAAGCCGGTCATGGCATCAAACTTGGGATCAAACTGTTTGTTCTTGCTAACATCCGCAATGCAGAGAGGCTTTCCTTCTAGGGCAACTAATCCGATAATGCCTTTGCCAGATTCAACCGCGGTTCCAATCAACTGAGAAGCCTTTTCTCCCCTTACGATCTTGAATACCAGTTTCTTTTTGTCATCAAGAAGCAGCAGAGAGCCTGCTTCTGAGCGTGTTATGGAAAGCGCGTAGTCCATGATCTTTTCAAGAAGAATATCACCATAGATCTCTTCCCTAAGGTCCTTGGTGATGCTCAGCATCCTCTCAGATCTGTTGCTATAGTCCTGGATTATCCTGATCGTTTCCTTTGAAAGCTGTATTGAAAGATACAAGCCCACCACAGACAGAAAAAAAATAACCGCAACAACAAGAGAGACCGAAACGTCTGGAAGATAGCTGATAAATGGGATAATCGGGGGGAAGGCATAGCGGAAAAAAATAATTAGTAGTGTGAGGATAACAACGCTTACAATGGCATTAACCGTAAAAATACGCCGCCGAATCTGTGATATTATCGCAGTCGAGTGCTCTTCACGCATTTTGGACATGCCATAACTTTAACCAAGAACATTTCTGATGTCAATCAAGCTTATTTGCAGGAGTCGCCGTTAGAACAAGAATAGCTTTGACCAACGGTGATTACACTGATTTAAGCGCAGTTCTCAGATCATCGATGATATCGGCAGGATCTTCAAGTCCAGTCGAAACCCTTATCAATGTGGGATCTATTCCTAACTTACGGCATACAGCGTCTGAATGATTGCCATGAAACATAAGGGCACTGTTCAATACCAGTGTTTCAGTATCTCCGAGGCTTACGCCAATTTTACATAATCTAACGTTGTTCAGGAACCTCCTGCAGGCATTTCTGCTCTTGAGGGTAAATGACAACATCCCACCATATGCGGCCATCTGTCTTCTTGCAATCTCATGCCCTGGATGTTCTTTTAACCCAGGATATAATAAACGCATTATTTTTTTATGCCCTGCAAGAAATGCTGCGATCTGCTCTGCTGACCTACAGTGATAGTCCATGCGGACATGCAGGGTCTTTAGGCCCCTGACAAAAAGCCATGCGTTGAAGGGGGATATGCAGCCACCCATGCAAAGAAGAATGGTCTTTCTGAGCCGCCCGATAAACGCCCTCGATCCCGCAACAATGCCACCAATCGCATCGCCGTGGCCTCCGATATACTTTGTTGCTGAATGCACAACGCAATCTATGCCGTAAGAGAGGGGAAGCTGAAGATAAGGAGTGGCAAAGGTGTTGTCAATAACGCTTAAAAGCCTATGCTTCTTTGCAAGGGACGAGATGATCCTCATATCAATAATACTCAGCTCAGGATTAGACGGCGTTTCAAAGAAGATAAGTTTTGTCTTCCTGTTCACCAGCGAGGATATCTTTTCCTGTAGGTTCTCATGGGGATCGAAGAACCGAACAATGCAGCCGCTCTTCTTCAGGATCTGCTCAAAGAACCCCTTTGAGCCGCCATAAATGCGACTGCTCGATATCATCTCATCGCCAGGGCTGAGAACCTCCAGAAAAACGGCTGCCAGCGCAGCCATACCCGATGCAAAGGCAACCGCATCCTCTGCTCCTTCGAGCGATGCAAGCTTCTTCTCAAAGACTTCAACCGTGGGATTACCTATCCGGCTATAGACAAATCCCTTCTGTGTTCCCGCATTGACCCTGCCGGCCTCTTCGATGGTATCAAAGTAAAACGTGCTGTTCTGAAAGATAGGCGTACTCGAAGGATGATGAGGAAACTGTCCCTCTGCCTCATGTACTGCCTGTGTTCCAAATCCTGTGATATTCTTTTTCATGATTTTTGCGGAGTCAGGGGGCAGACAATATTGCAACCAGGACCTTTAGCGAATAGCTATTCATCCTGATAAACCACAATGGCAATCTCCGGACACATGTTCGCACAGATTGCGCACCCTGTGCAGTTCGGAGCATCCACTGGGCTCGCAATAAAATATCCCACATTGTTAAACTGTTTTGTCATGGCAATTACCTTCATAGGGCAGGCCTCAATACAGTTGCCGCAGCCTTTGCATAATTCCCGGTTAATGACAATGCTGCCTTTCACCGCGTTCTCTCCAGAAGCTCTTCAGCGTGCCTGCGGGATATCTCGGTAACTGTTCCACTCAGCATTCGAGCGATCTCGTCCTGCCGTTCCGTTCCTGAAAGCTCATAAACAGAAACTGATACTCTGTTGGCCCTCTGGCTCTTCTCTATCCTCAGGTGATGCTCAGCCAGACTCGCAATCTGAGGCAGGTGTGTAATGCAGATGATCTGGTGCTTCCCGGATATCCTCAAGAGCTTCTTCGCAACACTGTCCGCTGCCTTGCCGCCAATACCTGCGTCCACTTCGTCAAAGATCAGGACCGGAACGTGGTCAACATCAGCAAGAATGCTCTTCAGGCTCAGCATGATCCTGGACAGTTCGCCTCCTGAAGCTATCTTTGAAAGCGGCTTGAGAGGTTCACCAATATTCGCGGAAAAAAGAAAATCGATTCGGTCAATCCCGTTGAAATTGATTTTGCATTTCCCCTCCGGATCGGTTTCCTGGCTCACCTCGATCCTGAACTGCGTGTTATTGAATGCCAGCTCTTTCAGGGTCTTTTCAATAAGGTCCTCAATCTTCTTTGCTGTCTTTTTCCGCTTTTCTGAAAGAACACGGGCAACTCTCAGGAGAGCCTCAACATTACTCTTGAGCTCTACCTCAACTGCCTGAAGCCGCTCATCAGAGGCTCCGAGCGATTCCAGTTCCTCAGAGGCAGCTCTCCTGTAATCGAGAATAGCCTCTATGCTCTCACCATATTTCTTCTGAAGCCTCTTGATCTTTTCGAGTCGATCTTGCACCTCTTCGATACGTTCAGGATCAAGATTGTATTTATCTTTGAATACCCTCAGCGCGATTGCAGCATCTTCGAGAAATGGCATGGCCGATTCAACCAGACTTAGGGTATCGGCTATGCTGGAATCAACTGCCTGCATATCCCTCAGCTTGCTGAGGACCTTTGCAAGGTTTTCTGTGCATGCACCGTCTGCCTCATAAAGAAGCGCATATGAGGTTTCGGTCAGTTCCTTTAGCCGGCTCAGGTTAGCGAGGATCTTCCGCTCTTCTTCAAGTGTCTGTTTTTCCTCTGGCATTAACCCTGCTGATTCAATTTCATTGATCTGAAAACTGAGAAGGTCTATTCTGTGAGCCCGCTCCTTGATCCTTTCAGTCAGGGCATTAAACTCTTCCCTGAGAGACTGCACAACGGCATAGAGCTCCCTAACCTGTTCTATTTCATGCGTATGGTCCCCATAAGAATCAAGGATAAGACGCTGTTTATCCGCTGTAAGGAGACTTTGATGTTCATGCTGACTGTGAATATCAACAAGCGACCTGCTCACCTCTGACAGTGTCTGGAGCGTGACCATGGAATCATTAATGTACGCTCTGCTTTTGCCTGCACTTGATATGATCCTCCTGAGCACAATGCCTTCTGAAACATCAATGCCGATCTCTGGTAATGCACTGGTATCTTCTAGCTCAAAATATGCCTGAACAGTAGCTTCCTTTTCCCCTGCCTTGATCAGATCGTTCTGAGCCCGATCCCCCAGAGCAAGGCCAAGCGCGTCAACTATGATCGATTTTCCTGCGCCAGTTTCTCCTGTCAGGACATTGAGACCCTTCTCAAATCTGACCGTAAGATCGTCAATGATCGCAAGGTTCCGGATGTTAAGTTCTTTCAGCATGGTTACCTAAATATAGCACAAACAATCGAGATTATGGTCATAAGCAAGAATGCCTTCAGGACCCAGGCAAGATGCTGTTATTGCATAAAGAAATGCTGGACAATTACGAACGCAAAGACAATCGCGCTGGCAGGGATCGTCTTCCTGTATATACCAGAGAGGTCTGCCTTGAAATATTCTTTTGTCAGTATGAGGCATAGATGCACAGGGGAGAGAAGTACGCCGATAAAGCCAGAAGCAAAGGCAAGCGACACCAGAGATAGCGGGGTCGGAGCGCCAATGCTGACCAGCAGGGGAAATGTGCTGCCTACAAATCCGACTGTATGGCCGGTCAGGAGCCCTGCAAGAAAAGGAAGCAGACAGAAAACAGGCACCAAAGGAATGCCGTGCTCAATAAAAAACCTGCCCATATTTTTCACTGATCCAGACACTTCCATTGTTTCTTTAAAGAAAACAATGCCGGCAATCATCACGAAAACATCCCACGAAAAACCGTATCGCACAGCAGTTAAGATCTGCCTGATGCTGTATCGATAGAGAAAAAAGATAGGAATGAGCACAAGGAGAAGAGCATAATGAAGCTCAACGCCGGCAATGATAACCAGGATCATCACAACCAGGATGGGCAAAAAATTCATCCATGCCTTTAGGCTATCGCGAGAAAATGATTCGTTCTTGTTCGACAATGAATGTCCAACGCCTCTCATTCCATAGATAAACCCTGTCATAACAAAAGCCGCAACGCAGACAGCATTTGTTATGGCCAGCCTGTTGAGTGGAATATGGGAGACGGCTGAGGCAAAAACAATCCCGGGATACAAAGGAAGGATTAATTCCCAGGGATGCCTGAACCAGTAATTAATAAAAGCCTTTTCCTCCAGGCTCATCTCTATGTCTTTCGTTGCCTCCTCAACCATAGGGGCAGAAAAATAAGCGCCGCCAAGAGAAGGGAGCATGCCTATCAGTAATGGCATAGATATGATAACAGCCTTCCGGGACCTGAAATTACTCTTTATCTTTTTCATCATAGCATTGAGAATCTTCTGTTCCCTGAGAACCAGCTCAAATATCCTGATGAGCGACAATGACAGGAGAAGCTTGATGGCTATGCTGCTCGTACCAACATTCCTGGCAACAATAATGGTATCTGACGGGCTCATACGATAGAGCAGGGATAGGGCTCCTGATGCAATGAGCATGACATAGCCTATCCGTATTTTCTTCCTGAGGAGGCCGAGCATGAGCAAAAAAATGAGGGAGATTTTAATCAGATCCAGCATTGTTGATTGTATCACAATCGTCGAATATGCCGTGAGTGGATAAGAATAAGCAATTATATTCAAATATCTCTATTATTCTTTATTATTCTGATAAAATTGCGGCTTATCAAGCAGGACTCCCTTGATAAAATTGTTCCACGTGGAACAAATCTATAAGATATTTATCGTTCCGGTCATAATGTTCCACGTGGAACAAAGAAAAATATCTGAAATTGTGATTAGGCGCTATGTTATAATGCATGCCCATGAACAAGGTGATATCAATCGTAAATCAAAAAGGCGGAGTAGGCAAAACGACTACGGCAGTCAATCTTGCAGCGTCTCTTGCATTATCAGGAGAAAAGATACTGCTGATTGATCTCGACGCTCAGGGCAACTCTACTTCCGGACTTGGGATAATCAGGGATGAAGTCGATAAAACCTTATATAGCGTGATTGCGGGTGAGTGCTCGCTTGCTGACGCAGTGGTGCATACGCAGATAGAGCAACTCTACCTGGTTCCGTCCAGCGCAGATCTGCTCGGAGCAGAAATTGAGCTTTTCGAAAAAGACGGACGAGAGGGCATTCTTGCCAAGTCACTCGAAGACCTGAAGAATAGTTACCGATACATATTCATAGATTGCCCGCCATCTCTTGGCCTGCTTACATTGAACGCATTGGTTGCTTCTGATTCAGTGCTGGTTCCAGTTCAGTGCGAGTATTACGCCCTTGAGGGCTTGAGCATGCTTACAAAAACGATCCGTCGCATTCAGGGGTCATTTAACCCTCGCCTTGATATCAAGGGCATTGTTCTGACCATGTTTGATACCAGGAACAATCTTGCCCATCAGGTAGTTGACGAGGTTAGAAAGCACTTCGGCGATAAAGTATATCAGACAATGATCCCGAGAAATATTGCATTGGGTGAGGCTCCAAGCCATGGGAAACCGGCAATGCTCTATGACATGAAGTCCAGGGGGGCTCAGAGTTATCTTGCTCTGGCAAAGGAGATTTTGCGTGAAGACAGCATTGGGTAGGGGGCTGGATGCTCTTATCCCTGACAAGGGAGAAAATATTTCTCATATTGATATAGATAGAATACTGCCGGGACAGCAGCAACCAAGAAAGGTATTCAATGAAGGCGCACTGAATGAGCTTTCCGCGTCAATAAGAGAAAAAGGGGTGCTCCAGCCGATTCTTGTTTCGAGAACAGGGGATGGCTCGTTTTATCTTATTGCTGGAGAGAGAAGATGGCGGGCAGCCACACTTGCCGGACTAAAAAAGATTCCCGCAATAATTAAGAATGTTGATTCGCGCGACTCCCTGGAAATGGCACTAATCGAGAATATCCAGAGAGAGGAGCTCAATCCCATTGAAACTGCAGAAGGGTTCAACCGCCTGCTGCAGGAGTTCAGCCTTACCCAGGAAGACCTTGCTGAGAAGGTCGGCAAGGAAAGAGCAACAGTCGCAAACTACCTGCGACTCCTCAAGCTCCCTGCAGAAGTAAAAGATATGCTTTACGCCGGAAAACTGAGCATGGGACATGCAAGAGCATTGCTTGCTCTCGAAGGCAAGATAAGTCAGGTTGAGGCAGCAAGAAAAATCATAAAGAATGGGCTGAGCGTTAGGGAGACAGAATTATTAGCCAAAAAAACCAAGAAATCTGCTAAAATACCACGTGATAGTGACCCTCAGATTGCATCTCTTGAGGAAAAACTCTTGAGACACTTAGGAACAAAAGTTCATATTGCTCAGAAAAACAAAAAGAAGGGGAAAATAGAGATAGAATACTATTCTCTTGAGGAGCTTAATCGGCTTCTTGACATATTAATGCAATGAACAATATTCTGATTACAGGTCTTCCCGGATCGGGCAAGACAACGCTTATCAAGAGGCTTTGTATTATTTTCAAGGAATTCAATCCCGTTGGGTTTGTGACCAACGAGATCATGGAGGAAGAGAATATTGCAGGCTTTGAAGCAAACAATCTCTTTGGTGATAACAAAATTTTTGCCCACACAAAGCTGAAGAGCAAGGTCAGTGTCGGCAAGTATAAGATTGATATTAAGGGATTTGAGATCTTTCTCGATCAAACCTTCTCCAGGGAAAAAAAGACGGGTCTCTATTTTATCGATGAGATCGGGAAAACAGCATGCGAATCAAAGAAATTCGGCAAGATCATCCTGTCACTCCTCGATGCAAAGAAACCGGTTATTTCTACGATTACGGATAAAGGGACTGGCCTCATATGTGATATCAAGAAGAGGGAAGATATCAGGTTTTTTGAAGTCAATGAGCAGAACCGTGAGATCCGCCTGAAAGAACTGACCATGGTTATCAGGGACCTCCTGCTGGAATAGACAGGTAATCTTACGGCCCATATATGCCTTCTATCGTAAGAACAGGAATTGACCTTATAGAGAAAAGATGGCCTGCAAAATTCAGGTCAGCCAACATCGGTCTTCTTTTACATCCTGCCTCCATAACCAGAGATTTCTGCCATTCTGCTGATGTCTGTTTTAGATCAAAGAAATTCAAGGTTTCCGCATTGTTCGGTCCACAGCATGGGATTCGCGGCGAAACTCAGGATAATATGATCGAATGGAGCAGTTTCAGGGACAAGAAGACCGGAATTCCGGTTCACAGCCTTTACGGCAAAATGCGAAAGCCTTCACCTGAGATGCTGAGGGACATAGATATCATGGTCATCGATCTCCAGGATGTAGGATCTCGCTATTACACTTTTATATGGACCATGGCACTCGTTATGGAGGCTTGCAAGGAGCAGAATAAGGC
This sequence comes from uncultured Nitrospiraceae bacterium, assembly GCA_964461065.1. GTDB lineage: Bacteria > Nitrospirota > Thermodesulfovibrionia > Thermodesulfovibrionales > UBA6898 > UBA6898. The sequence goes on along the minus strand of CAYWRK010000018.1, from coordinate 27,999 downwards.
TGTCGTAATTCTGGACAGACCCAACCCGATAAACGGAAAGACTATCGAAGGGCCTGTTCTTCAACAAAAATACTCCTCATTTGTGGGGCTGCAGAAACTGCCCATACGCCATGGCATGACTATCGGCGAATTGGGTCTTTATTTCAAAGATGCCTTCTATCATGAATTAGCTATCGACATCATTCCAATGCTGGGCTGGAAAAGAGATATGTGGTTTGATCACACGGGGCTTCCATGGGTTCTTCCCTCTCCCAATATGCCGACACTGGATACTGCAGCGGTTTACCCGGGAATGTGTCTGCTTGAGGGAACGAACATAAGCGAGGGAAGGGGAACAACCCGGCCATTTGAAATATTCGGAGCACCTTTTATTGACCCTGAAGTTCTTACGGCAAAACTGAATGATATACGCCTGCCAGGGGTAATTTTCCGGCCTCTGCACTTTCTGCCGACCTTTCAAAAGCATGCAGGGAAACTTTGCGGCGGGGCACAGATACATATAACGGACAGAGATAAGTTCAGGCCATTCAAGACAGCATCCTCAATTCTGAAGGCTGTTCATGATATTTACCCAATAAAGTTCAGATGGAACAGGCCGCCCTATGAATACGAAAAAAACCTATTACCAATTGATATTCTTGCAGGAACAGATCGCTTAAGAAAAGATATTGAACAGTCAGCAACTATTGAAAACATGGAAGCCTGGTGGAAGAGCGAACTCCTCGATTTTGACAGAAAAATTAGACGTAACTATCTGCTCTATTAGTGGACAAAATCAATGCATTCATATTGGCAGCAGGCTACGGAGAGCGCCTCAAACCAATAACTGACTATATTCCTAAACCCCTTCTGCCGATCTGCGGAAAACCCATCATCGAAACCGTTCTTGAAGGGATATCAGCCCTTTCACCAAGCTTCATTGGCATCAATACACATCATAAAGCAGAACAGATTGAAAACTGGAGGGCCAAATACGTATCACCTTGTAATATAAGCCTTTTTCATGAAAACTCCATTCTTGGAACAGGCGGGGCCTTGAAGAATGCCGAGTCCATGTTAAGGAATTCGTTGTTTATTGTGCATAATGCAGACATTATTACTGACATAGATCTTAAGGCTTTGCTCACAAGGCACCTTGAGTCAAAAAATATTGCAACGCTTGCAGTTCATGATCATGAAAAATTCAATAATGTCTGGATAGACGATAAAGGTTTTCTTACCTCAGTCGGGACCATGACAAAAGATCAGAGCCAAGGATTATGTAAAGTAGCGTTCATGGGAATAGCGGTCTATTCCCCTAATATCTTTGCTTACCTTCCCGAAGGGAAATCAAGTGTAATTGATGCATGGCTGAAATCAGTTACTGCGGGTCGATCCATAGGAACCGTGGATTATTCAGGAGCTGCATGGACCGACATTGGAACCCCTGATGCGTACGCAGCCGCAGTCTTTGATATCTTAAGAAAAGATGCCGAAACGATTTATATCCATGAATCGGTTGACTGCCGTCATACTGAACTTAATGGCAACGTTGCCATAGAAGAAGGCGTAACCCTACAGGAAAAATCCTCTGTCAGCAACAGCATTGTCTTGCCAGAAACAAAAATCATCGCAAAGACAAGTATAGAGAACGCTATTGTCGGTCCAAGATTCTCAGTGCCCCTCAGCACAATATATAACCGAGAAACCATTCTCCTCACCCAATCAGTAAAAGAATGGTTTGATCATAGGGACGGGTCTGCCGCTGCGATTTTGATAGGCGCAGGAGGATCGGACAGAACATATCACAGGATCAGCCATAATAACAAAACTGCAATACTCATGAAATGCACGGAAACTGATCCAGATTACACCCACCACATCTCTTACACACGTTTCTTCAGAAGATGCTCACTCCCGGTGCCGGACATGTTCGTTGTTGATGAGGCCAATAAGCAGGCCCTTTTCGAAGATCTCGGCAATCTGTCTCTCTACTCGTGGCTAAAATGCAGAAGATCTTCAGAAGAGATTGAAGTTCTGTACAAACGGATACTCGATATCGTCGTTCAGCTGCAGACTATTGCAGCAGATCGTATTTCCGAATGTTCTATGCTGCAGGAAAGAGTCTTTGATTGTGACCATCTCAGATGGGAGACAGGCTATTTCATGGAGCGATTTATCAATGGCATAAAAAAGATTAATAATGAGAATCCGGAACTTATTGCCGAATTTGACAGACTTGCAACAAATGTTGATGCCTTACCAAAAACCCTTGTACACCGTGACTTTCAGTCACAAAACATCATGGTCACAAAGGGCAACATCCCGCGCCTTATCGACTATCAGGGGGCGCGTCTCGGCCCGGCAGCCTACGACATAGCATCCATGCTCTGGGATCCCTACTATCAGCTTCAAGATGGCCTAAGAGACCGGCTCACGGATTATTTCATCATTCGCATGAAACAAGCCCTGCCTTTATTCAGCGAAGCTGATTTTAGAAAATCTCTTCTTCCCTGCAGGCTTCAGCGTCATATGCAGGCGCTCGGCGCATACGGTTTTCTTTCTTCGGTAAAAGGCAAGACGCATTTTCTCAAATATATACCGCAGGCAGTTCAATATCTTACGCAGGAAACCGCATTGGCAAAAGAGACATATCCCAATCTCCATGCGCTCGTAGCAACACTTTCATGAGCAATTTCGACGAAATCCAGAAAGCCCAGGAGGACACGGACAGAGAGGCATTTGACTACTTCCTGAACAGGAAAACAGGAGAGGTGATCATTCTATCCCAAGATATTATCAACAGGGCCTGGGATATTCTGTCAAAAAGCTATGATGACGTTGCTGATTTCGAGGATGTTGAACCGGATGTAATCCCCGAAATCCCGGAATGGATGGAGGACGAGATAGAGCTTGCCCTGAGCGTTTTTGTGAATGAACACGATCACTATATAAGAATCCCCGAACGAAACCCTGCAAAGACGTACGCTGCAATGGCGGAGTTTGCCGCTACAATCCAGAACCAGACCCTCAAAGATTCTCTCTGCAGTGTGCTGGACGGCCCAGGATCATTCAGAAACTTCAAAGATACACTTGGTCCATTTCCAAAGGAGAAAAAACTCTGGCACCGCTTTAATGCCAAGGCGTCCCGAAAAGAGATAGAGGAATGGTTGCAAACCTGCGGCATTGAATAGCCCCCCAATGTCTGATAAATTGTTATCTTCTGTTATTCCCTCTTCCTCATGCAGTAAGATAAAGAACATTATCAGAAACCTGAGGCAGCTATGAATTCTCAAAAAGAACAATCAATATACAAGAATTTCGTAATTATCATCACTCTGATTGTCGTATTGTCCCTCTCGGCGATCTTTACTGCTGCAACCATTACAAACAGAGCATTCATCTTTGAGCAGGCACGCGCTGAAGCACGCGCTCTCTTTAATAGCATTGTGATGGCCCGCAAATGGAACTCTCATTACGGAGGAGTTTATGCAGAGAAAACGCCTGAGATGCAATCTAATCCGTATCTTGCCAATCCTGACATCACAACAAAAGACGGTCGTGTATTTACCAAGAAAAATCCTGCATTAATGACCCGCGAGATATCTGAATTGTCAGGGAAAGAAGGTCTTTTCAAATTTCATATCACAAGCCTCAACCCGTTGAATCCTGAAAATGTGCCCGATGACTTTGAGAAAGAGGCGCTAACGGGCTTTGCCCTAGGAGAAAAAGAGCACTTCCGAGATGAACTAAATCAGGGGAAAACCATGTTCAGATATATGGCACCCCTCTATGTAGAAGCATCCTGTCTGGAATGCCACGCTCAGCAGGGGTACAAGGTTGGAGAAGTAAGGGGAGGCATCAGCGTCACCTTTGACATATCTACGTTACATAGCCTCAGAAGGCTGCATACGCTGCTCATAATTTCTCTCGGCTTTATAAGCATAGCTCTTCTCATCGCTCTCGTCTTTGTCTTCACAAACAGGCTTTCCAAACAGATTGCACAAGCCCGCAGTAGGATTGAAACCATGGCAATCATTGATGAGCTAACCAGCCTCTTTAACCGACGGCATGTTCTCCTAAGATTTAATGAAGAGCTTGAAAGGTCTCAGCGGCTGACAAAACCTCTCGCCTGCATGATGATCGACATCGACTTTTTCAAAGACGTAAACGATACCTACGGCCATATGATAGGAGACAAGATATTAAAAGAGGCTGCTGCGCTCATCATGGACTCAATCCGCACCTATGATATCGCAGGGCGATATGGCGGCGAAGAATTCCTTGTAGTTATGCCTGATACGAACATCGAACATGCCCTTACACTTGCAGAGAGGCTCAGAGCAAACATTGAAGCAAACCTCTGCCTGCGAGCCGGTATGCTGCTCAAGAAATCCGTAACCGTCAGTATCGGGATTGCATCCCTGCAATCAACAGATAAAGCAGTTGACGATCTGCTGATGCGTGCTGACAACGGCCTGTATAAGGCAAAAAGAGAAGGCAGGAACAGGGTTGCCTGCATCACGGAAGGCAATTAAGGTGACTCAGGCGCAAAAAGTCCTGTACTAAGATATCGCTCTCCCCTGTCCGGTATGATTACAACAACCTTCTTTCCTCTGCCGAGCTTTTTTGCCACCTTGAGCGCTCCCCAGATAGCAGCCCCAGAGGATATGCCAGGAAGAATTCCCTCTTTTATGGCCATGGCTCTGGCTGTCTCTGCTGCATCGCTGTCAGAGACCGTGATCACCTCATCATAAATCTTTGTACTCAGCACCCCGGGCACAAAACCGGCCCCTATGCCTGCAATTTTGTGGGGGCCGGCATTCCCGCCTGACAGCACAGGTGATGCGGCTGGTTCGACAGCTGCGATCCAGACATCCTGCTTTTTCTGTCTGAGAACTATGCCGACGCCGGTAATCGTGCCGCCTGTTCCGACACCTGCAACGAAACCGTCCGGAACACAGCCCAGATCATGCAGAATCTCAACCGCAGTTGTCTTCATATGGACCTCGGGGTTAGCGCAATTCTCAAATTGCTGCGGCATAAAATATGACTGGTTCTCGGCACTGATCTCTGCTGCTCTGTCAACAGCTCCTTTCATGCCTCTTTTCCCCTCAGTAAGCACAAGCTCTGCTCCGTAGGCCTGAAGAAGCTGCCTCCGCTCCATGGACATTGAATCCGGCATAGTGAGGATAAGTCTGTATCCTTTAACAGCAGCAACCATCCCAAGTCCGATGCCCGTATTCCCGCTTGTAGGCTCAATGATAGTGCCTCCCGCCTTAAGCCTGCCTTCGCGCTCTGCTGTCTCTACCATGGCAAGAGCTATCCTGTCCTTGACAGATCCTCCCGGATTAAAACCCTCAAGCTTAGCCCATATCTCAGCATCATCAGGACCAGTCATTCTATTGATCTTCACCAACGGTGTGTTGCCAATCATCGAAAGAACTTCTTTATGCAGCTTCATATTTCCTCCCCTGATATATGATTCTATTGTCTCTGTCTTGTCTCATCAGCGCCCTGCCTGATTATATCACAGCCAATAAAACCGATCGCTGCAAAAAGATTGCGATGAGAAGGAGGAAGGGCTGAGGCGATGAAAATGCACTGTCTGCGGCTCCAAAGCCTGACTGGCACAGAACATATCGTACATGAACAGAATTTCATGACCAAGGAAATCCCGGCTTACATCTCTGATGGTGGGATAAAGTCGCATTACAGGGCTTTTCAGCGGATCTGCCCCTCCTTTCTATACAACTGCAAGGCAAGCCCTATTCTCAGAATGACAGCAATAAGGTAGAATCTATCATGTCAAAAAGAATCATCAAATCATCAGGCATGAATGAAGACTTTGATATCAGCAAACTTGTCAATTCTCTTGTGCGTTCAGGCGCTCCGTCGGAAGTTGCCTATGAGATAGCCAGAGAAATAGAAAAAGAGCTGCCTCCAAAAACACGCACCGGAGACATCTACCGACAAGCAAAGACACTGTTACGAAAGCACAATATTGCATCAGGTATGCGATACTCAATAAAAAAAGCAATATTCGCTCTTGGCCCTTCAGGATATCCCTTTGAGCGATATTTTGGAAAGATCATGGCACACTACGGCTACACTGTCGAAACAAACCGCATTATCAAGGGATACTGTGTTGAGCATGAGGTCGATGTAATTGCCCGAACGAATAATGCCTATTCTGTCATTGAATGCAAATACCACAGTGATGCAGGCAAGGCTACAGACGTTAAGATAGCGCTCTATGTTCATGCCCGCTTTCAGGATATCAAGAAAGCAGCGGACATGCTCCATGAAAAGCATATGGTTTTTCATAACGGCTGGCTTGTTACCAACACCCGCTGCTCAATTGACGCAATACGCTATGCTGAATGTGTTGGCCTGAAGATCGTAAGCTGGAGGTATCCGGAGAATACCAGTCTCGAACGAATGATCGAAAACAAGAGACTTTATCCGGTCACGATTTTGCATTCTGTCCGTAAAAACATGCTCGACACCCTCTTCAAGGCAGACATCATACTTGCGCAGGATATCGCAGATTTGTCAGAGGAGTCCTTTGCGCAAAAGAGCGGGCTGGATGAACCGACGGTAAAGATCCTCAAGCAGGAAGCTGACGAGATATGCCCCTGCACAACTCCTGACAAACTCGTAAAAAGTGGCAAATGAGGGCAATATGATACGGGTTTGTAAAAAGCTCCGGAGGCAAGGCGCGCAAGAAATGAGGAATGAGACGTAATGAGAATTACGTCGCAGTGACGAGTTTTGAAGCGCAACGCAGCATACGGACTTTTTTACGAAGCTGTCAATCTTGATTAGATTCTGTCCTGCATGCATAATGTCATATCATACTTTTGAAAGGGGTGCAATAATGAAACTTTTCCTCACCGCATTAAGCTTTCTTCTTCTGGTTGGCCTTGCTTCTGCAGAATCCCAGGAACTGAAAACCGACAAGGACAAACTTAGCTACAGCATGGGAGTATCAACAGGCATGCAGTTGAAACGGCAGTCCGTTGATATCAATATCGATATATTCTCAAAAGGTCTGCGTGATGCTGCTTCAGGCGGCCAGCTCCAGATGACAGAAGAGCAGGTTCAGGAGACTCTGACGAAGTTCCAGCAAGAAAGAACTGCAAAGCAGGCAGAAAAGAAAAAACTGCTCTTTGAAACCAACAAAAAAGAGGGAGAAGCTTTCCTCGCTGAAAACAAGAAAAAAGAAGGTGTCAAGACACTTGCAAGCGGTCTTCAGTACAAAGTCATCACAGAGGGTTCAGGAATGATGCCAAAGGAAAGTGATACCATTACAGCCCATTATCGGGGAACCCTTATCGACGGCACAGAGTTTGACAGCTCCCTCAAACGCGGCCAGCCTGCAACGTTTGCTGTAAAGGGCGTTATTAAAGGATGGACAGAGGCATTACAGCTCATGAAAGTGGGCTCAAAATGGCAGCTCTTTATTCCCTCTGATCTTGCCTATGGAGAGCGCGCCGCAAGCGCCCAGGTTGGCCCAAATGCCACCCTCATATTCGAAGTTGAACTGCTTTCGATCAGCGATCCTGCTGATAAGAAAGAGACAAAGTAGCTAAGAGACAGATCCAGGCAGCAGATACAGAACAGGGGACAGGCTTAATCTGCTGTCCCCTTATTTTTTTCATAGTCACGACCAGTGGCCGGTCAATAGTCAAAAACAGCACTCAGAAGCCGGAAGTGGAGGATCAGAGTATTAATCGAACAGCGCGCCCTGTCGGGCAGTTGTCTTCTCTTTAAAGGGCGGCCTGCGATATCTTCTCCCCGATCACAAGCACCGTCTCAGGGAGGTCCTTTACCAGGACGTTCTTATACCTGGTCTCTTTCAGCCATTTCTTTATCTCGGCAGGGCTGTAACAGCGTCTGGACCCAGTGCCGACCAGCATATTCACCGAAAACAGTGCGCTCTGTGGAGGCTGGGTAAGATCATCGTTGATCGGAAATTCCTGGACAACAACGCGGCCCCGTGGATTCAGGGCAGCATGACATTTGCGCAAAAGGCTGATATTCTCCTCAACAGAAAAGGCATGAAAGATCTGGCTCAGCAGGACCAGATCATACCCGGAACCAATAGAATCTGTATGGAAATTGCCCGCAATGAACCTGATGCCCTTTGCCCCTTCTCTCCGCACGACCTTTCGGGCAATGCGTATCGTCTCTGGGAGATCGAAAATGGTTGCCTTGACACCTCTCTTTGTCATGGCAATTGCGTTACTGCCGGGCCCGCCGCCAAGATCCAGCATGCTCTTAACACCCCTGACTCCTGCAGCCCTGATAAGACCCTCTGCCCTGAGGAGCGTCAGGTTATGCATACCCAATATAAACGACTCATGATCAAAGCCGCGTCGGGCTGGGCGCCCAGTCTTGACGACCTCATCAAGGGCCGAGAAGTTCTGCCACATCGTAGAGGCATGGCGCACAATATCTCCCTGATAGTGGCGGCTCCCCTTGACAAGAAAGCTGTTCGCTACCGGGCTATTGCGGTACGTCCCCTTCCGGCTCTTGCTTATGAGCCCAAGCCCGGTGAGTGCATCAAGGAGAATTATTGTACCACGGAGATCGGCGCCGAGTCTCCTTGCCACAGCAGCTCCTAACAAAGGCCGCTTGAGTTGCTCAAACAGTCCAAGATTATTAGCAGTCAGAACAACCCGCGCCGAAGTAAACCCTAAATATAACTTTCTCAGAGCGGCAAGATCGTCAGTTATCATTGCTCAATTATAGCACGGCAGAAGAATAGAAGAATAAGGGATTGCAAAGACTTCTAATGGAAAGTTAGGTGAGAGGGGAGAAAAGACAGTCAAGTAATGTTCGTTATCCGATCTTCTCCGTACCCATATATGACCGCAGCGGCTCAGGGATAATCACCGATCCATCCTTCTGCTGATAATTTTCGAGTATGGCTACTACCGTCCTTCCTATCGCAAGGCCAGAGCCGTTCAGGGTATGGACGAAATCGGTGCCCTTCTTGCCCTCACGCTTGAAACGAATGCCTGCTCTGCGTGCCTGGAAATCAACAAAGTTCGAGCACGATGATATTTCCCTATATCTGTTCTGACCGGGAAGCCAGACTTCAATATCATAGGTTTTTGCGGCGGAAAAGCCGAGATCTCCTGTGCACAAAGCTACAACTCTGTACGGGATCCCCAGGGCCTGAAGTATCTCTTCAGCATTGCAGGTCAGCTTTTCAAGCTCGCTAAAGGAATCCTCAGGCTTTACGAACTTAACCAGCTCAACCTTGTTAAACTGATGCTGCCTTATAAGTCCTCTTGTATCCTTGCCATGAGAACCAGCCTCTCTTCTAAAGCAGGGAGTATACGCAGTATAGTAGATCGGCAGGTCTGACTCCTTGATTATCTCATCGCGATGGATATTGGTCACCGGCACTTCTGCGGTCGGAATAAGGTACAATTCAGGGTCAGCAATTCTGAAGAGTTCAGCCTCAAACTTCGGGAGCTGTCCAGTGCCGGTCATGCTTTCCCTGTTGACAAGGATGGGAGGAAATATCTCCTTATATCCTTTGCTGGTATGCATATCAAGCATGAAGTTCATCAGTGAGCGCTCCAGCCTTGCGCCAGCCCCCTTCATAACAGAAAAACGGGCCCCTGATATCTTGGCTCCCCGTTCAAAGTCAATAATATCGAGCGGTTCAGCAATATCCCAATGGTTCAGTGGTTCAAAATCAAACTGGCGAATAGTGCCCCATTTTCTGATCTCAACATTCTCGTTTTCATCCTTACCAAGGGGAACTGATTCGTCGGGGATATTGGGTATGGTCAATAGCAGAGACCTCGTCTCTGCTTCGAGCTCTTTGAGCCGCTCATCCAGATCTTTTAATCTATCTGAAACACCCTTCATCTCCACAAGCTGAGCATCAGCATCTTCCTTCTGGCGTTTCAGTATTCCAATTTCCTCAGAGACATCATTTCGCCTGTTTCTGAGTTCCTCTGTCTCCTTGAGAAGAGCCATCCGCTTTTCGTCTAGGGCAAGAAATGCAGCGAGGGGGAATTCATAGCCCCTTTTTTTCAGGCCATTCCCGACGGATTCAACATTTTCCCTCACAAAGCGAGCATCAAGCATGATAAATAAACTCTAATAGCCTACTTCACAACACCGTCAGAAAAAACAATACTGTCAAACTTTCTTTTAAGTGTCTTGCTCTCAAAATTCTTCATCTCCATACCTGGACGGAAGGTCATGGTCGTGCCCTTGGTTATCTTGGTCTGAGGGATTGCAACCCAAGTCTTCTTCCCTGCCTTTTCGATTTCTACATAGGTATAGCCAGCGCTGTCCATGGTATCAACAACCTTGCCGTTTATCGCTCCCGGGATTTCCTCGGTCTTCTTCTCCGTCGCTACCTTTTTCCCGGTCGTTTTCTTTTCTGCTGCTGCTTTCTTCTCTGTCGTTTTCTTTTCTGCTGTCACTTTCTTTTCTGTCACTGCCTTCTCTGTGGACGTGGTTTCAGCCGCATTTGACAATCCAACTGCCGCAATCATGCATGATACAACACATACTACTTTTAGAATCTGCTTCATGATTTCTCCTTAAAATAAATCGTTGCTGAAGGGAGCTTCGCAGGTACTGACCGCACAGGCCTGAGTAATTCTGTCAAGGCAAGCCCTTCCTTACATTACGTCCTATTATAACATAGATGCAACAGGCAGTTTACCACACGACATCAGGCTGCCGCAGTCAGAATTCGGCCCGCAAAGATGGTATAGTATTCCTTATGAGCATCTATTCTGTAACATCTGCAAAAGAAAAAGCTCTTAAGGAAAACATGGAGGCTCTGCATATCCGCGAAGAGGATATAGAGGAGTCTTTCATCCGTTCCGGTGGAAAAGGCGGCCAACATGTCAATAAGACCTCAACCTGTGTGTACCTCAAGCACATGCCAACAGGCACAGAGGTCAAATGCCAGGAAGGGAGGTCTCAGGCACTGAACCGATATCGCGCCCGTCTCCTCCTCATCAAGAAAATAGATGAACTGATCAGAGGCAAGGAAAGTGCTGAACAACAGCGCATTGAGAAGATCCGCAGACAGAAGAGAAAACGATCAAAACGGTCAAAGGAAAAGATGCTTGCTGATAAAAAAATCGTTTCGATAAAAAAGGTCCTCCGCTCGCGCCTTTCAAAGGATGAAACTTAATATTCATAATATTCTCGAAATAATGTATCATCGGCTCTTTGCCGCCTTCGGCCCCCAGCACTGGTGGCCAGGAGACAGTCCGTTAGAGATCGCCACAGGAGCGATTCTTACCCAGAATACAAATTGGTCAAATGTAGAAAAAGCAATAGCTAATCTAAAAAAGGGAAAAGCGCTCTCAGCAAGACATCTCCATCGCATCCCTGTTTCTCATCTTGCCGGCCTTATTCGGCCCGCAGGATATTTCAACATCAAGGCGAAGCGCCTGAAAAACTTTATAGATTTTCTGTATGAAGAATATCAGGGAAGCATGAAGAGAATGGCAAAAGAAAACCTGCTGGTTACAAGAAATAAACTGCTGTCCGTTAACGGCATCGGGCACGAAACCGCTGATTCTATTATTCTTTATGCCCTTGAAAAGCCGGTTTTTGTGATCGATACATACACAAAGAGAATACTTTCTCGGCATGCTATAATAAACCCTGATAGATCCTATGATACCTATCAGGAGTTGTTTCATACAAAGCTCAAGAGCGACGTATTACTTTTTAATGAGTATCATGCCCTTATCGTCAGACTGGCGAAAGACTTTTGCAGAACAAAGCCGACATGCACAGGTTGTCCGCTTGAAAGGATATAATTTTGGTTAGAGGAATAACACAGCTCCTGGTAGGCCTTATGCTGCTGTTTGCCGTACCTACACTCCTTCCAAAAGCATATATCGAATTCAAAGCAGGGAAAAAGGGCAAGGCAATACTATCAATGCTGCTGGGCTTCGCTGCCGCCTTCTTCTCCTCGCTGGCCTTCTATCATGTTTATTTGATCTTCAGATAGTAATGGTTCGTCGACCCCAGCCGCCTTCTTCATCTTGTGACCCGATTCCACAGCAAGGGTAATTTCATCAGATAATAGCACCTTCTGAAGAACTTCCCGTCCTTCTATGACTGCTATAAATTGTCCGAGAACATTTCTCATCCCATCATAAAACTCTTTTCGATTCATCTTCAGATCAACGATCTTCTCATTGATCTGAAGCGCATTATCATGAGCCTCGCTAACAAGATCCCGCACGCTTTCCTCCGTCTTCTCTATCAGGTTATCCACCTCTCTTCGCGCTTGGATCTTGTATTCCTCTGACATCTGATGGGCGTCCTGAACTGTCCTGCTTAAAAGATCCCGCATTTCCCAAAACCGCTGTATCTCAGCATCGGCCTTATGAATCTGCTCTTTGAGCGTGGCATTCTCCCTCAGCAGATCTTCAAGCTCTTCCCGGATCTGTTCGAGGAAACTTGACACCTCTTCGGGATGAAATCCCCTGAACTTCATCGGGAAGCGCCTTGTTTCTATGTCTATCGGCGTTATTCTCATAGTGCCCTATTATAATACAAATCCGGAACGATGACTGTCGTCATTTCTGAGGCCTCTTTTCAACGATAATTAGGTGTCGAAGGCTCTTCTCAAAAGGCAAAACGATATCTTCCCTTGTTATGGCCGCTGTTTCAAGCCCTCTAAGTTCATCTTCCAGCTTCGGTCCTTTGCTGAGAATAAGAACGCCTTTTTCCCTCAGGAGTCTCTCTGCCTTGTCAATGAACTCTCCCACGCTGAAAAGGGCTCTTGTGACCGCCGCATCCACCAGAAGATCATGCATATCTTCAATTCTGCAATTCCTGACAGAAAGGCGGTCGATTTTCAAGTGTCTCTGCATATTCTCAAGGAACAAGGCCTTTTTCTGCACCGGCTCGATCAGCACAGTTTCTATATCAGGCCGCATAATCTTGATCGGCAATCCAGGAAATCCAGCGCCGCTGCCTATATCCGCAATGCTCTTGACATGGGGAGGAAGAACCTTCAGAAAAAGAAGTGAATCAAGAAAATGTTTTATGACAATATCAGCATCTGTCTTCAGGGCTGTGAGGTTATAGGCCCTGTTCCATTTCTTGAGCTCAGTGAGATAAAGAGAAAAGGCCTCGATCTGCACTCCGGAATAAGGAATCCGAAGGAGATCAAGGCCTTTCGTTAAGAGTTCAGCGGCTTCTTTCATAACCTGTGTCAGCAACCGCGATGAGTATCAATACATCCCTGAACTGACGCTGACTCTATGCTCCGCCACTTCTCTCTGCTATACCTTCTCAATAACTTTTGCTATGCTGGATATCTTTTCTTCTGCAGTCTTCATGAGCGTAACGCCCTGGGTGTTCCTGCCATGAATCGAAATATTATCTGCTGTTGTTCTGATCAGCTTGCCTGCTCCGGTGATCATCACCACCTCATCCTCTTCCCTCACCTGAAGAAGACCGACCACCTTCCCGCCCTTCTCCGTGAGTTTGATAGATATGACCCCTTTGCCTCCCCTTGCCTGAAGCGGATAGTCCTCTATCTTTGTCCTCTTCCCAAAACCGTTTTCTGCAACGGTCAAAATGGCAGTTTTCTCTTCCGCAACCTCTGCCGCCACCACCTCATCACCCTTCATAAGACGTATGCCGCGCACTCCTCTGGCTGTCCGTCCTGTTTCCCTGACATCTTCCTCATTGAATTTGATGGCCAGACCGTTGCGTGTTCCTATTATCAGGTCGTTGCTTCCGTTGGTCTTTCTGACATCGATCAGTTCGTCCCCCTCATCAAGGGAAATCGCGATAATACCCTTTCCCCTGGGATTGCTGTATGCCGTAAGCACGGTCTTTTTGACTGTCCCATGCTTGGTAAACATGACAAGATATCCATCTTTGAAATCACGCACAGGCAGCGCTGTTGAGACCCGCTCTCCTTCGGAAAGCTGCAGAAGATTTATCATAGCCTTCCCCTTTGCTGTCCTGCCGGCCTCAGGCAATTGATAGGTTTTGAGCCAATACAGTCTTCCGAAGTTTGTAAAGAAGAGCATATAGTCATGCGTGGAGCCGATAAACAGCTGCTCTACAAAATCCTCTTCCTTTGTCTCCATGCTCATCCCGCCAGTGCCGCCGCGGCGCTGGCTCCGGTACGCACTGAGAGGATTCCGCTTAATATACCCGGTGTGTGAGAGCGTAATGACCATTTCCTCCTCGGAGATAAGATCTTCGATGGATATCTCCCCGGTATCCTCGGTTATCTCGGTCCTTCTTTCGTCGGTATATCTCTCCCTGATCTCAAGGAACTCATCTCTAATGATCTTTGATACCAGCTTCTCGCTTTCAAGAATTGCCTTAAGCTTCCCAATCTCCTTTAATATCTCCTTGTACTCATTAATGATCTTATCGCGTTCAAGACCGGTAAGTCTCTGCAGCTTCATTTCAAGGATGGCCTGGGCCTGGAGTTCGGAAAGTTGATATCCTGTCATAAGGCCATTCTTTGCCTCTTCCGGATTCTTTGATGATCTGATCAGGGCAATTATCTGATCAAGATGATCAAGGGCAATCTTGAGACCTTCCAGAATATGGGCCCGCTCCTGAGCCTTTCTGAGCTCGAACCGGGTCCTTCTCATGATCACGTCACGCCGATGCTGGATAAAATGGCCGAGTATGGCCTTGAGGCCGAGTACGCGTGGCTGGCCACTAACTATCGCAAGCATAATGATGCCAAAGGTCGTCTGCATCTGAGTATGCTTATAGAGATTATTCAGCACAACCTCTGCCATGGCATTCCTTTTCAGCACAATAACAACCCTGATGCCGTCCCGGTCTGATTCATCCCTGATGTCCGATATGTCTTCAATCTGTTTTTCTCTCACAAGCTGCGCCATCTTCTCAATAAGCCTGGCCTTGTTCACCTGGTAAGGCATTTCAGTAATGATGATGCTCTCTATGCCTCCGTGCTCCTTCTCTATTTTTGCCTTTGCCCTGATCCTGACCAATCCCCTGCCTGTAGCGTATGCATCCCTGATGCCGGCAGTCCCATAGATAAACCCGCCTGTCGGAAAATCAGGGCCCTTGATGGAAGTCATGAGCTGTTCTACCGTAGTGTCTGGGTTATCAAGCAGCATCACCAGGCCGTCAATCACCTCTCCAAGATTG
The DNA here is from genome assembly GCA_964461065.1 of uncultured Nitrospiraceae bacterium. Lineage (GTDB taxonomy): Bacteria > Nitrospirota > Thermodesulfovibrionia > Thermodesulfovibrionales > UBA6898 > UBA6898. Next base: position 12,855 of record CAYWRK010000018.1, on the reverse strand, counting down.
TGCGGCGGAATGTTCGTTGCCATACCAACAGCTATACCAGTTGCACCGTTAATAATAAGGTTCGGGATCTTAGACGGAAGCACTTTCGGCTCGACGGTAGTCTCATCAAAATTCGCTGTGAAATCAACAGTCTCCTTGTCAATATCAGCAAGGAGCTCTTCCGCAATCTTTGCCATTCTTGCCTCGGTATACCGGTATGCTGCTGCCCGATCTCCATCAATGGATCCGAAATTGCCCTGACCGTCAACAAGCATGTAACGCAGGTTAAAGTCCTGCGCAAGCCTTACCATGGCGTCATATACAGCAGTGTCACCGTGAGGATGGTATTTCTTTAGAACTTCACCCACGACACCGGCGCTTTTTGAATATTTCTTGTTCGGGAGCAGCCCCTCCCTGAACATTGCATAAAGGATCCTTCTCTGAACAGGCTTAAGGCCATCCCTCACCTCAGGCAATGCCCTGCCTATGATTACGCTCATTGCATAATCAAGGTAACTGATCTTCATCTCTTCTTCGATATTTACTGGTAGCTTTGACATATATTCTTAACCCTTTCTCCTTTGCCTGCAGGCACCTGCTACTAACAGTCTGCTCTTCTCAGGTTATCGTTATTCACGATCATCGTCTTTATTTCTCTTCTCAAGAAATGGCTTCAGCTTTACGAAAACAAGAATCCTGTCTTCTTTCAGCCAGTAATCAACATCCAGGACATCGTCTGTTCCAAAGGTAATGGGAAAGTATAGCGGTCGAAGTTCATAACCGATACTCTCCCCTTTATCATCTTTGATGCTTCTAAACTGTTCCTGATGAAAGTCCGCATGTGAACGGATAAACTCACGTGCCTCCCTAAGCCCACGGTCAGCAGTTAAGCCCTTCTTTGTTCTGAAGACAAATTCAGGGGCATAGGGTTCAAGGGTGTATCTGTCTCCCTCTTTATCCAGGAACGCTATCGTCTCAAGATCATCACCATAATTACCGCCAAAGAGAATAAGGGTATAGGTGCCCTGTACCTCGCTGGCCGGCGGGACATCCGTTCTCAGTGCCTTGCCCGGCGAACAAGCCAGCAGCGTCAGCGCAGCCACAAATGCTGCCGCGGCAAAGACGATGTCCCTGAGTTTCCTAAATGTCAATATTTCTTGCCTCAAGTGCATGCTTAACGATAAAGTCCTTCCTCGGCTCAACCTGATCACCCATGAGGATCGTAAACATTTCGTCAGCCATAACACTGTCTTCAATGTTAACCTGCAGCAGAGTTCTTTTTGTTGGGTCCATGGTTGTCTCCCAGAGCTGCTGCGGATTCATCTCACCAAGTCCCTTATACCGTTGGATGCTCAGCCCCTTCCGGGCAGCTTCAAACGCATGCTGATATAGTTCTGTTGTAGACGCAATGACACGCGGCCCATCTTTTGTCGTCACGGTAAAAGGAGCATTCCCCAAATCCCTGACCGTGCTATCCAGGGCTTCAAGCTCCCGGTATTCAGGAGAAAGGAGCAGCTTCTCTTCAAGAGCCACTTTATAATTCTGCCGTGTTATCAGAGCACCAAATCCCCCATGCTCTTCGTCGGGGTAAAGCTCTCCAATTGCAATATCCGGGACGTCACCTTTCATCTTCTTGAGAAGCTCTTTGAATGCAGCCTTGTCCTTGAGCACAGCCTTACTCGTTCCTTCTTTAAGAAGAAAGCGGAGTACCCGTGTCTCCTTTCTTCTCCTTTCGAACCACTCGAGCAAACGTTCATAGCTGGCCAGCTTTTTCAGAAACGATACCAGCGGCTTGCCCTTCACTTCCTGGCCTTTGAGGATGATAACAAGATCTTCTGCCGCAAGCTCCAGAAGCATACCCTGCATCTCCTGCTCATTCTGGATATACTTCTCTGTCCTTCCCTTCTTCACCTTGAAAAGCGGCGGCTGCGCAATATAAAGATACCCTTTTTCAATTACCTCGGGCATCTGGCGATAAAAAAATGTGAGCAGGAGCGTCCTGATATGAGCGCCATCGACGTCAGCATCGGTCATGAGCACAACCTTGTGATAACGGATCTTGTTTATGTCAAAATCTCCAGCGCCGATGCTGGTACCAAGAGCAGTGATAAGTATGCGTATCTCTTCTGAGGCTAACATTTTGTCAAAACGGGCCTTTTCAACATTCAGGATCTTGCCCCTGAGCGGCAGGATCGCCTGTGCCCTTCTATCCCTGCCCTGCTTTGCTGAACCGCCTGCGGAGTCTCCTTCAACAATAAAGATTTCGCTTAATGCAGGGTCTTTTTCAGAGCAGTCAGCAAGCTTGCCCGGAAGACCAGTGTCTTCGAGTGCTCCCTTGCGTCGCGTCAACTCGCGTGCTTTTCTGGCCGCCTCGCGCGCACGAGCTGCCTGGACTGCTTTTTCAATGATCTTTTTCGCAATGGAAGGGTTCTCTTCAAAATAGGTCGATAGCGCATCATTCACAATCGACTCAATAATACCCTTTGCTTCGCTGTTACCAAGCTTCATCTTGGTCTGACCCTCGAACTGCGGGTTCGGCAGCTTAACACTGATAACCGCGGTCAGACCTTCGCGGATATCATCCCCTGATACGCCGCTTTCCTTGTTATTCTTCAAAATCCCGGAAGTGCTGGCATAGTTGTTCGCCGTTCTTGTCAGCGCTGATTTAAACCCGATCAGGTGTGTTCCACCCTCTCTCGTATTGATATTATTGGCAAAGGTAAAGATCGTTTCAGAATAGCTGTCATTGTATTGCAGCGCAACCTCAGCGAATATGCCGTCTTTTTCGCCTGATATATAGACAGGCTTCGGATGAAGCGAGGTCTTGTTCTTGTTCAGATGCTCAACAAAAGAAACGATGCCGCCCTCGTAAAAGAATTCCTGGTTCTTGTCAGATCGTTCATCAAAAATCGTTATCCTGAGTCCCCGGTTCAAAAACGCAAGCTCCCTAAGTCTCTGTGACAACACATCGTAACTGAAATCAACGGTTTCCTTGAATATCTCGGGGTCAGGCTTAAAGGTTACTTTTGTGCCTCGCGACTTCGTCTTTCCAACGACCGTCAATGGGCCGGTCGGCTTTCCCTGTTCGAACCGCATCTGAAAGACCTGGCTATTCTGTTTAATTTCGACCTCAAGCCATTCCGAAAGCGCATTCACAACAGATATACCTACACCATGGAGTCCGCCTGATATTTTATATGCTGATGATTCGAATTTACCTCCTGCATGCAGTTCTGTTAAAACCACTTCTGCGGCAGTGCGGCCTTCGGTATCGCCGGGATGTGCCCCGGTAGGGATCCCTCTGCCGTCATCCGTAACCGTACAGCTACTGTCATGATGGAGGATGACTTCAATATTACTGCAATGCCCTGCAAGAGATTCATCCACACTGTTGTCAACAGCTTCATATACCAGATGGTGCAGGCCATCCGGTCCTGTTGAGCCAATATACATGGCAGGCCTCTTTCTTACCGCGCTGAGGCCTTTCAGTATTTTTATGTCATCTGCTGTGTACGTTGCATCACTACCTGTCTGTTTATCTTCCATGTTCCCTCTCTCTGTTTGATTTTCCTGCTTCCTGTCTTTACCTTATATCCTCATAGGCATGATAACGCACTGGTACTCGGCATCCTGCTCATCCTTGATAAGCACAGGATTAAGCGCACCCTGAAATTCCATGATCACCCTGTCAGAGGACATCACTTCTATAATATCGAGCAGATACCGGGCATTGAGGCCCAGGGCTGTCTTCTCGCCAGCGTAGTCTATAGCAATCTCGTCAGTTGCCTCTCCCATGTCCGGATTTGAAGTTGTTACGGTCAGCTTATTCTCGCCAAGGTCCATCTTCACAGCATTGGTCTTGTCCTTTGCCATAAGGGAAACCCTGCGAAGCGCTTTTGCAAAAGCTCCCCGCTCTATGACTATCCTCTTTTCATTCCCAGCAGGTATCACCTGTTCATAGTTGGGGTATGTGCCCTCGATCAGGCGGGTAAGGAACTGGATATCACCGATACTGAAGAGCACATGATTCTTGCTGATCACCATTCGAACGCTGCCTTCCCTTTTTTCGAGAATTTTCCTGAGCTCGGCTGCTGCCTTCTTCGGCACAATCATCTTCTTCTCTTCAGAGAGCTTCCCCGCAATCGGCTTTGACATTGCTGCCAGCCTGTGCCCGTCTGTGCCGACCATCGAAAGTCTGTTGTCCGCAGTAAGATGAAAGAGAAGGCCGTTGAGTGTATATCGGGTGTCGCTGTCACCTGCTGCAAAAACCGTCTTCTCTATAAGATCTGCCATGATCTTTGCTTCAAGGGATATTTCCTCCATATCCTCCAGGCCAGGCCAGGCAGGAAATTCTTTTGATGAAAGACAGGCAAGACGAAAGTTGCTCGCGCCAGTCTTTATTCTCAGCCACTGTTCATCAATGGATTCAAGAGACAGATCGCCGTCAATTTCCCTCACTATCTCAAACATCTTCCTCGCTGGAATGCATATCTTCCCTTCTTTCTCTACCTTCAATGCAAGGGGTTCCCGGAGAGCTGTCTCAAGATCAGTAGCGGTAATAAAAGAACCGCTCTTCCCTGCCTCCAAAAGGAAATGGCTGAGGATCGGCATTGTGTTTCTCTTTTCAACAATGTTTTGTATGTTCGAAAGCTTCTCCTGCAGTTCATCTTTGGAAACTATTAGCTTCATGACCCCTCCTTAGTGTTTTATCTTCTGAAGAAGATTTTCTATCATTCTGTTAAATGTCTCGTCTTTGGACCTGCGTTCATCAACCTGTTTACATGCATAAATAACCGTCGCATGATCTTTACCGCCGCAGGCCTTACCGATATCGCTGAGTGAAGATTCCGTAACCTGTTTTGCCACGTACATGACCGTGTGCCGGGCAAGCACAAGATCCTTGGTCCGCCTCTTGACTTTAATTTCAGATGGTTTAAGGTTGTAAAACTCACAGACAGCCTTAATGACCGCATCCACGGTAACGGGCCGGTGTTCGTCATGGATAAGGTCCTTGAGTACCTTTTTTGTTGTATCAACGGTAATTTCCTCACCGGTGAGCGCGGCCTGTGCTGCAATGCGCATGAGGCTGCCTTCAAGCTCGCGAATATTTGATTTAATCTTGCTGGCAAGGAGATGCACCACGTCCTCAGGAAGCTTCCGAATGTTCATCATTTCTGCTTTCTTGTGGATGATCGCAATCTTTGTCTCTATATCAGGGGGTTGAATATCAACAATAAGGCCCATAGTAAAACGTGACCTCAGTCTGTCCGTAATATCGTTTATCTCTCTTGGCGAACGATCACACGAAATAATTATCTGCTTCTGTTTCTCGTATAATGAATTAAACGTGTGGAACAGCTCATCCTGTGTTTTTTCTCCCCTGATGAACTGCACATCGTCTATCAGCAACAGATCAAGATTGCGATATTTATCTTTTAACTCCGCCATCTTGTCATATCTCAGCGCTGTTACAATCTCTGTAATAAGCTGATCCGTCGGGACATAAAGAATAGAGAAGTCATGCTTTTTTTCAAGCACCATGTTTCCGACTGCATTCATAAGATGTGTCTTGCCAAGACCTGCCCCTCCGTAAATATAGAGGGGGTTATATATCTTGCCCGGAGATTCGGCAACCGCCACCGCCGCTGCATGGGCAAGTTGGTTGCTGACTCCAGGCACGAAATTTTCAAAGGTATATCGTGGATTAAGGTAAATTCCCCTGTTGGCCAGTCTCTGCCTCTTGCTATCTATCCGATCGCTGCTTTTTTTCAGTGATATATCCTGCGCTTCCTCAATCTTGTACTTCAGGATTACAGGATGCCCAACGATCACCTCGAGAGAGTCCTTTATAAGATTCGGATACGCATCTTCAATCCATTCCTTAAAAAACCTGTTTGGGATCTCAAGGGTTATGGTCTGATCTTTTAATGAGACCGTTTTGATTGGCTTGAACCAAAGGTCAAATGCACTTCCATCAACCTTCTGTTCAATTTTAGAGAGACTCTTATTCCATATTTCTTCTATTGTCATACCGCGCCTTTGTTAACAAGTTATTCACATTTGTTAATAACTAAACGTGTGGGAGGTCACATATTATATCCGAAAAGCGAATACCAAACAACATTCCTGTTACGTACCTGTGAGTATCTCGTAAGATATTTTCCAATGTCAGTTTCGTCAATAAACCTTCAAAGTTTCCGACCATATTAGCGTCTCTTTTTATCTCTATTTTTCAATACATTGTGGGGTTACTAACACTCTCAAGGGTACTATTACTACTACTATTTTTCTTTACATTATAATAAATAGAAAGAACACCTTAAGAGCCTTTATCGTTCAGATAATTCTTTAGATAGAGATAATTTTAAGAATTCTTTAAGAAACCGATCTATAGAACCATCCAAAACAGCATTAATATCTCCACTTTCAATTCCTGTTCTGTGGTCCTTAACCATTTGATATGGCTGCATAACATAAGAACGTATCTGGCTTCCCCATGCGATATCCTTTTTATCCCCAATAATATCTTCCATTTTTTTTTCTTTGGCCTTTAATTGCAGTTCGTATAGCCTGGCCTTGATTATTTTCATGGCAACAGCCTTATTTGTATGCTGAGAACGCTCATTCTGACAGGCTACAATAATTCCTGTAGGAATATGAGTGAGGCGGACAGCTGAAGAGGTTTTATTAACATGCTGACCTCCTGCACCTGAAGCTCTGTAAACATCCATTTTAATATCTTCGTCTCTCAGGTCAACCTTAACATCGTCTTCAATTTCAGGGCTTACGATAATAGATGCAAAAGACGTATGTCTTCTTTTATTGGCGTCGAAAGGAGATATCCTTACCAGGCGGTGGACACCAGCCTCTGAACGAAGATATCCATATGCGTATTCACCGTTGATAGTAACGGTGGCATTCTTTATTCCGGCCTCATCCCCCGGCTGCAAATCAACAATTTGTGCGTTATAGCCATTGCGCTCAGACCACCTGAGATACATTCTCATCAGCATCTGAGCCCAGTCCTGGCTTTCTACCCCACCTGCGCCAGGATGGAACGTGAGAATTGCGTTATTTTTATCTAATTCGCCAGAAAGCAGATTCTGAAGTTCAATATTCTCTATATCTTCCCTGAGAGCATCTATCTGATACTTAAGTTCCTTTAGAAACAGCTCACCATCTTCCTCATCAAGGATACTAATTGAATCTTCTATATAGAGAAGTCTCTGAGTGATCTGTTCAAATGGCGTTAACGTATTTTCGAGTTTTGCTTTTTCCTTAAGAAGCTCCGTGGATTTCTCCGGTGATGACCAGACATGTTCTAAGGAGAGATCCTCGGTTATTCGCTCGAGATCTTTCTTTTTCCGGCTAATATCAAAGATAACCTCTTAGGGTGTCGATCTTAGATCTAATAAGAGAGAGAGCATCTTTAAGTTCAGCTTGTATAAGCATAATTACCTCCTTGGGACAATTGTACCCAATAAAATTATAGAAATAACAATACAGGCAAAAGAGAAAAGATCGCCGAAACGGGTGTAAAATGTCATGGCAGAATCTGTTTTTATTGTGTGGGTCAGCACTTGCCGGTCAAAAAGGGCTGACTGCAAAAGGATTTTGCCATTACTGTCAATAAATCCCGATATACCGGTATTTGCTGCACGTACAATAGGTTTTCTGTTCTCAATAGCCCGGAAAACCGCCATACTAAAATGCTGATAGGGGCCGGCAGTTTTTCCGAACCAGGCGTCATTGGTTATCGTCACCATGAAGTCGCCACCACTCATAAAGAACTTTCTTACCAATCCCGGGAAAATGATCTCATAGCAGATAAGGGTACTGAATCTCCCCATCTCGGTTTCTGCCAGCAGATACTGGCTGCCGGGAATGTAATCACCAATACCAACAACCAACTTTTCTACAAAGAACAACACTTTTTTCAGAGGAACATATTCGCCGAAAGGTACAAGATGTATCTTATCATAGACATATGTCTTTTCCCCTTCTTTTTCCAGAAGAACCGCGCTGTTGGTTAAATCAGAGGATTCGGCAAAATGCTTCTTAACCATAACAGCTCCGAAGAGAAGGGCAGTTTTGCTCTGCCTCTGGAACTGAACCAGCCTCTCTGTATTGACAATGTCCGAGCCAAACAAAAAAGGCATAGCGGTCTCCGGCCAGATGATAAGCGCAGGATGTTCCTTCAAAGCCTTCTCGGAAAGTCCGGTATAGATATCAATAACTTCATTTTGAAATAGGGGTTCCCATTTTTTGTCCTGCGCTACATTTCCCTGGACAACACTTACCAACAGATCCTTGCCGGCTCTATTCTGGTGAAGTCTCCCGTACCCGTATCCAAGAGTAGCAATCATCAATATAAAGAGAAAGGCAGATCCGGCCATGAGGTAGGAAAGCGGGAAGAGAGGCATTTCCTTCAGCCGTTTTCGTAATAAAAGGAGATCGGCAATAAACCCATTAACCGCAAGCACCAGGAAGGATATGCCGTAGACTCCCGTGATATCAGAAATCTGAATAAGAGAAAGATAGCGGTACTGACTGTAACCGATGCTTGACCACGGAAACCCTGTCAGGGCATAGGAGCGGACATATTCAATACAGACCCATAGCACAGGCGCAATAAAAAGCGCCGGCAGTCTGGTGTTCCTGTAAACCTGCGAGAAGATCACTGAAAAGACAGCAGGGAAAAGACTTAAGTAAGCAGAGAAAATAAGAACAATCGCAATGCTTGAGACAAAAGATATACCACCAAAATGGTTTATGGAGTGATAGACCCAGTATAGTGTTCCAAAGAAATAGATCATACCAAAGACAAAGCCGGAGGAAAAAGATTCTCTCCAGTCTTTTTTCCAGAGAGAGAATAGAAGGGGTACAAAACCTACCCATGCCAGAATGGAGAAGTCGAATCTCGGAAAGGAGAGTACGAGAAGGAGACCCGATATCAGCGCCGGAAGAAAAGCATAATATTTCTTAAAAATAATTTTTTCCATATATTGACAATCAAAAAACGTAATAGGTATAGTTATTGTCTTGGGGGCAGTTAGCTCAGTTGGTAGAGCACGGGTCTGAAAAACCCGGTGTCCGCAGTTCAATTCTGCGACTGCCCACCATGATTTTATTGGTCTTCCCCACAGAGAGTCAAGACAAAAGCCTTTCGCACTGCTCAGACGCAGAGATGCTATAATGGACTTTATGGATAAGTCTAAGCCTCATATAGTCCCAAAATATGTGATCTATGCTTTTTTTATCCTCGGCCTTGTTTCTGCGATTGCATTCAGGGGTATTATCATCTTCCAGCACCTTGAGCCGACGTGGGTCAGGCCTGTCTGGTACGTCGGCACCATAGGGTATTTCTTTTTCTTCCTGTACCGGTACATGATAACAAAGAAAAGGAAGCACACTATCGAGACCTATCAGCTTATCGAAAAACTGAAGGCAAATGCCTGCCTTGAAGAGCAGGACCGGGAGGCAGTGCTCTATCTCCTCTCCTCCATCAAATTCTCTCTTGAAGACATTAACTACGCGCTTATCTTTATCCTCTCAGTCCTCGCGATCGTGGCAGATATTGCCCTGACCATGATGAAGTAGAGGATGGGTCTGTTTGTGAATGATAAAGCAAAGATGTTTTGTGGGATTCTCCTACTGGTATTCAATAACGGTTAGGTGAGCTGCGGCGCCAATGATGTTGACGCAAGTAGCGCCGGTGACGTTCTCGACCTAAGCTCAACCCCCTGGTTCGGCCTTGTCATTATTCATGTTTTCAAGATCATCACAGGCTTGGATGAACCATTTGGGCAGTTTATCTGGAAGTTCAGCTGGAGCTTCGGCAACGCTTGACCAAACTGCCTGAAACTTTCCAAATATCAATAAGCAAGTCTGACCCCATAGCTCTTTTTCCTTTTGTCTGCTAAGATTTAGATATGCTTAGAAAGCGATTTCTTAGCAATATTTTGCAGGTGATGGTTGCCGCTGCCGTCGCGTTGCATTCCTGCCTGGCATTTGCGGATGATTCGTTTGTTGCCGAGGCGAAGCGCTACTCTGCCCTCGTGTCAAAACCCAATCCCCCCTGGGATGGGCCGACTACCGGACCGCGTGCCCAGCGCAACAAGTCCATCATTTATGTCTCTGCCGACCAGCGCAATGGCGGAGCCCACGGTGTGGGCCAGGGGGCGGCGGAGGCGGCGAAGGTGATCGGCTGGAGCTTTCGCCTGATCGACGGTCAGGGGACGTCAACCGGCAGAAGGGATGCCCTGAAACAGGCGGCCAGCCTGGGGCCGGATGGCATTATCCTCGGGACGATCGATGCCCAGGAGCAGGCCGAGGTGATCCGGGAGATCGCGGCCAAGGGGATCAAAATCGTCGGCTGGCATTCCATGGGCAAGCCGGGGCCGGTCCGCGAACTGCCGATCTTCACCAATATTGCCACTGAGCCGGACGATGTCGGCAAGGCCGCCGCGATGTACGCGGTGGCCGACTCCAACGGCACGGCAGGGGTCATCATCTTCACCGATCCCATCTATGCTATCGCCACCGCCAAGACGAATGCCATGGTCGATACGCTTCGCAAATGTGCGGGGTGCAGCGTCCTTCTGGTTGACACGACCCATCTGAAGGATGTGCCGACAACCATGCAGCAACGGACCGCACGGCTGCTGCAGACCCACGGCAAAAAATGGACCTATTCAATCGCAGTCAACGATCTCTACTTTGATGCCATGCCCCCCACCCTCATTGCCGCTGCCATCCCCGGCAACGGCTACCCGCGGAACATCTCTGCCGGGGACGGCAGCGAGCCGGCCTTCGAGCGGATCCGCAAGAATCGCTACCAGATCGGGACCGTTGCCGAACCCCTGCGGTTGCATGGCTGGCAGGCCATCGACGAGCTCAACCGGGCCTTTGCCGGGCAGAAGGACAGCGGCTATTCCGCCCCGGTTCATCTGATGACATCCGCCAACATTAAATTTGACGGCGGCACGAACAACGAGTTTGACCCGGACAACAGGTATCGTGACCAATACCGGAGAATATGGGGAGCGAAATAGACAGCGCAGACCCCAGTCATTCCCGGCGGGAAGACACAGGCGCCGGCTTCATCCTGAACGGCATCCTTCAGATTCTTGCTGGGCCGCTCGTCTGTGTTGTACTAACGGCCGGGTTCTGGTACTGGACTCTGACGAAGATCGCCACAGAGAAGAAGACCTACGAGGAACAGGCGCTGGCGGAAGCCACAGCCCTGTGCATCGACTACGAGCAGTATCTCATCCAGGCGGTCGAGCAGGCGAACCAGATCTCCCTGCAGGTGCACTACAGCCAGGAGGAGCACGGGCTAGTTAATCTGCAGGAGCTGGAAAAGGGGGGGCTGTTTCGCAACCCAAGGCTCCAGAATGTCGTGATCCTCAACCGGGAAGGGAAACCACAGGCATCGCTCCTCGACGCTCCGCGCAACCTCTCGTTTGCCGACCGGGACTACTTTCATTACCACAAGAATGACGACTCGAACGAACTCCTGATCGGCAAGCCGCTCGTCTCCCGCTTTACCGGCCAACCGGTCATCATCTTCTCGCGCCGTCTGCACCAGCCCAGCAGCGCCTTTGACGGGGTCGTGGTGGTCTCCTTCGAACCCCAGCACCTGACCGCATTTTATGCCGGATCCTTTCCCGGAAAAACAGGGCTCCTGATGGTCGCGGGTCTGGATGGCACCCTCCGTTCCGCAACCATCGGCCTGGAATCAACTGATGCGAAGGATGCACCGCTGCGCGAGGTCCCCCTGTTCGACACCCCGCACGGCGCCGCGCTGCTCAGTGGAGAGCAATGGTTCAGTGACCGGCGGTCGCGATACGTCGCATGGAAGACGATGGAACATTACCCGCTGGTTGCCGCTGCGGGGATTTCCGAAGAGGAGTTTTTCGCCCCCCATCAGAGAGCCTGGACGAATGACAGGCGGGTGGCGACCGCGGGGAGCGGCATCCTCTGTTTCTTTGCCTTCGCCTCCGCAGCGGTGTCCACCCGCCTGGTCAGGAAAAAACATCAGGAAGAGGAGGTGCGCAGGGCTTATCGCAGGGCCACGGATGGTGGAAGCGAAGGGTATTACATGTATAAGGCCCTGCGGGACAAAACCGGCTCCATCGTCGACTTTGTCCTGGTCGACTGCAACGAACGCGGCGCCGGGTTTTATGGCATGGCGCAGCAGCAACTGTTGAGGATGAAACTCTCCGACTTGCACTCTGCGAATCAGTTTGCCGAAGCGATGGAGGTATTTCGTTCGGCATTTGCAGCCGGCTTCTCTGAAGATGAAATCCCCTCCTCGCTCGAGGGGAAGCTGCAGATAGCGTGGGCGAAGCGACGGCTCGTTCGCTCCGGCAACGGGCTGGCCGTGACGATGCAGGACATCACCGAGCGCAAGAAAGCGGAGGAGGCCGCCATCCGAGACGAAGCTCGCTTCCGCAACATGAGCGACGCGGCTGGCGCGTATCTGTGGGAGGTCGATCCGAACCTGATCTATACCTACGTATCGGGTCAGTCGATCAAGGTCAAGGGGCACGCGCCCGAAGAGCTGCTGGGCCACAGCCCGATGGAGTTCATGCCCGATGAGGACACCGCTCACGTGGGCGAAATCGTCAGCCGCGCTGTTGCCGACAAGACCTCGTTCAGACTACAGCATCGTGACATCATGCCCTCGGGAGAAATTCAGTGGGAAGAGGTCTATGGTTCGGCCTTTTACGACGAGAACGGCGAGATGATCGGCATGCGCGGCACGGGGATGGACATTACCGAGCACAAACGGGCAGAGGAGCAGATTTATCTCTCTTTGAGAGAAAAGGAAGCTCTTCTCAAGGAAATCCATCATCGGGTAAAAAACAACAT
>CAYWRK010000017.1:0-53958 GCA_964461065.1 uncultured Nitrospiraceae bacterium | reverse complement strand
ACTTCCTCTTGATTGACCCCCTCAAACTGGAAAGTATGTTTATGCCTACCTGGACGAAAGCCCTGCCAACGTATTGACAAGTTAATGAGTATCGAATAAACTTAACTTATATTTCTAATTTTAGACAGGAGGTTGTTTATGGTTATCAAGAGATTACAATTATTTGTTGCAACTTCAGTAACAGCAATAGTTCTTCTTGCAACAGCAGGCCTCTCATTTGCAGAAAAGCCTACGGTTTTGGCTCCATGCAAACAGTGCCACCAGCCTGAAAAAGACTTGGTCAGGGGCACCCTTGTATCAGTCTCAGAAAAGTTCAAAACGATTAATGTCCAGGTGGGTCAGAAGCTCGTATGGATAATCAATTACGGCGATGACCTGAAGATCACCGGCGCAGACAAGCTCGCTTCGATCTCCAAGGATAAAGAGATCGGTATCAGGTTCAGTGGTGACGAAAAGAAGCCCTATGCAGTAAGTCTGGCAGTTAAGCCACCAGCCAAGGTCGCTCCGGAAAAGCTCGTTTCTGTTGATGAGCTTGTAAAGCTAACGGCTATGGCTCCTGAAAAAGGGGGTTATCTGCTCGTTGATTCAAGGCCTAAGCCAAGGTTCAACGAGAGCCATATTCCTCATGCAGTATCACTCGATAACACCAAATTTGATGAACTGAAAGATAAAATACTGCCAAAGGAGAAGGACAAACTCATTATCTTTTACTGTGGTGGCGTTACCTGAAGGTTGAGCCCAGAGTCTGCCCGTCGGGCAGAAGCAGCAGGACACACAAAGGTTAAGGTATTCCACGATGGACTGCCTGCATGGAAAAAAGGAGGCAATCTCATAGTTTCAGAGCCTGCAGCGCTCAAAGAGCTTATGGACAAGGACATCGCCCATGTGCTTATCGACCTTCGGGACTCAAAGGAAGCTGAGAAGGGCTTTATACCTGGAGCAGTCTCGATTCCGGCAAAAGACCTCTCAACAGCAAAAGACAGGTTCCCTGGCGACAAGTCAGCACCTATCATCATCTATGCAGACAAGTTAGATGATGAAGCATTCAAGACTGTCAGAACCTGGGGATACGGAAATACATCTCTTTTGAACGGCGGTATTACAGCCTGGACAAAGGATGGCGGCAAGGCAGAAAAAGGCAAACTTGCAGCAGCTATAACATATGTACCTAAACCAAGACCCGGCGAAATAGCGATCGAAGAATTTAAGGCAATTGCAGAAAAAGGTTCTCCTGACAAAATAATTCTTGACGTCAGAGAATCGGATGAAACTGCTAACGGTATGATCAAGGGAGCCACCAATATCCCTGAGAGCACCGTTAAAAACAGACTAATGGAACTTCCAAAGGACAAAGAGATTATAACGCATTGCGCAACCGGTATTCGAGCTGAAAACGTCTTTGAAGAGCTTAAGGAAGCAGGCTTTAAGACCCGCTTTTTGAATGCAGTTATCCAGATCGATAAAGACGGGAAATACGAGATAACAAAAAAGTAGTCTTCTGAAAATCAATAAGGCAGGCCCCTTCGCCTGCCTTATTGATTAATAATTTGTACCGCCTTCATATGCATCAACCGCTTTACTTTACCTGCCATAATCCTGCAAAATCAATAAGTTAAATGTGACTATTATCTATAACACTTAGTCGCTAAACATCATAATGGAAGATAAAAATAAAACTAAATATCAACTTATTGCAGAATTAACAGAACTGCGTAAAAGGGCTGCAGATACGGAAAAGCTCAGCGCCAAGTTCACCCGCGTCCAGAAAATGATGCGAGAAGCCGTTGTGCAGGCAAATGACGAGAAGGCAAAAACTGAAGCTATCATAGCGACGCTCGGAGACGGGATAAGCATTCAGGATATTCACTATAAGGTCCTTTTTCAGAACGAGCGGCACAAGGAGCTTGTGGGTGACCACGCAGGTGAATACTGCTACAAGGGCTATCAGAAAAAAGACCTTGTTTGCGAGGGATGTCATCTATCTCTTTCTTTCAAAGATGGTGAGGTTCACAAAAAAGAGCAGTTCCGGATTACTGATAAGGGCAAGATTCATTACGAGATCATATCATCTGCCTTGCGCAATTCACGTGGCGAGATCGTCGCTGGCATTGAGGCAGTCAGGGATATTACTGATCGCAAGAATGCCGAGATAGAGAAAGAGAATCTCATCGCACAGCTAAAGGAAGCCCTCGAAAAGATAAACACCTTGAAGGGCATGATCCCCATGTGCGCCTGGTGCAAACAAATTCGTGATGACAGGGGTTACTGGAAACAAGTGGAGAGATACGTAGAAGAACACACTGAAGCTCTTTTCACGCATGGGATATGCCCAGACTGCATTGAAAAAGTCAAGGAAGAGGAGAGGGATGAGCAGTAAGACCAGCCCATGCCTTGCAAGTAGGCTCGTTGTTTTGGTGTCATGACGAATTTATCCCAGCAGCCAACCGTCGTTAAAAACACAGACAGGGGAGCTATATAATTCTCAGGGAGCTTAACGCATGAGCAAAGACCACAATATAAAGTGGCATAACGCCAAGATCACAAAGAAAGACCGCTGGATGCAGAATGCGCACAGGTCCCCGCTCATCTGGATAACCGATCTGTCAGCCTCGGGTAAATCCACCATCACAGCTGAACTGGAGCACAGGCTGTTTCATGACAAGATCAATACCTTTGTCCTTGATGGTGACAATGTGCGCCATGGCCTCTGCAAAAACCTTGGGTTCAGTGTTGACGACAGAAAAGAAAATCTGCGACGTGTTGGTGAAGTTGCCAAACTGCTTGTGGATGCCGGTGTGCTCACCATAGCAGCCTTCATATCTCCCTATGCAAAAGACAGGGATTCCATCAGGGCTCTCTTCGATGCTGATCACGAAGAGTTGATTGAAGTGTATGTGAAGTGCGATATCGCTGTCTACGAGGAGCGTGACCCTAAGGGTCTTTACAAAAAAGCCCGAAAGGGAGAAATCCTTTTTTTCACTGGTGTATTTGATTTCTATGAGCCTCCAAAATCCCCCGAGACCTTGATAGAGTCCGATCTTCTTACTGTTGACCAGAGCGTTGATAAAATCTTCAGCTTTCTCAAGAGAAAGAAGGTCATTTAGGTGCCCGGAATATCCATGGATAAATTTATATCTGTCATCCCGCAACTGCTTCGCATATCTCATGAAGCAGGCGCTGCCATTCTTGAAGTCTATAACTCTGACTTCGCTGTTGAGCAGAAAGACGACAAAAGTCCTCTTACTCTTGCCGATAAAAGGTCCCACGAAATAATAGCTTCTCAGCTTGCCAGCTTGCCAGCTTGCCAGCTGCCTCTTCTGAGCGAAGAAGGCAGAACTATGTCCTATGACGAACGCAAGACCTGGGATATGTTCTGGCTGGTCGATCCCCTCGACGGCACAAAGGAATTTATTAAGCGCAATGGCGAATTTACAGTAAACATCGCCCTAATACAGAACGGCCGACCTTTGCTTGGTGTCATATACATACCGGTGAAGAATGTCTTCTATTTCGCTTCTGTCGGTCTTGGTTCATACAAGTTCGAATTATCCAATGTAGGGGTGCCGGCATCGATTGAAGGCCTGCTGAATTTATCATTTCGTCTTCCCCTTGCCCCTTATCCCTTGACCCTTGCCTCACGCATCACTGTCATCGGCAGCCGTTCGCACATGTCAGTTGAAACTGAGCAGTTCATCAATGATTTGAAGGCAAGATATAAAGAGGTCGATTTTCTGGCAGCAGGGAGTTCACTCAAGTTCTGCCTGATTGCCGAAGGCAAGGCAGACGTTTATCCGCGATTTGGTCCTACCATGGAATGGGACACTGCAGCAGGACAGGCAATTGTGGAGCAGGCAGGAGGCAGGGTCCTTAGGGCTGGCTCACAGAAGCTGCTGTCATACAATAAAGTGAATCTTCTTAATCCCAGCTTTATTGTGACTAATCAGGTTGTTTAGTCTGTAGTCTGTAAGGTAATACCATCCAGGCTAAAATCTGTCAGCAAAAAAAGCGAACGGAACTAAGGGGACCAAAGCGGCTACTGTTGGTTATTTCCCATTATTAACAGACTAAACACCTACAGACTATTAACCTCAGCAGCTACGCTTTAGCGGGGATCTGCTTGCGTTTACTTCTTATTCAGATCAAGAGCCGCCGTCTTTATGCCGGGGCCTCTTGCCTGCCTGAAGCACCTTTTTCCTCATTCTGATAGACTGGGGTGTTATCTCAACAAGCTCGTCCTCCCTAAGAAATTCTATTGCCTGCTCAAGACTCATGAGTCTTTGCGGTATGAGTTGTAGAGCCTCATCAGCTCCTGATGCCCTCATATTCGTCATCTTCTTTTCCTTAATGACGTTCACGTCAAGATCATTGTCCCGGGAATTCTCGCCGATGATCATGCCTTCGTATACCGGAATGTTTTCCTGGACGAAAAGCGTGCCGCGGGGCTGGAGATGAAAAAGTGCATAGGTTGTTGTCTTGCCTGACCTGTCGGCAACAAGAGCGCCGGTCATGCGCTTTGAAATGGGCCCCTGCCAGGGCTCGTACCCGTCAAAAAGATGATTCAGAAGGCCAGTGCCTCGCGTGTCAGTCAGAAACTGGGAACGAAATCCGATAAGCCCGCGCGAGGGTATCCGAAACTCGACTCTTACTCTTCCATGGCCATTGTTTTGCATCTTCTGCATTCTTCCCCTGCGCATGCCGGCCTGCTGGGTAACAACGCCAACATACTCCTCAGGAACATCAATCACCAGCATCTCCATCGGCTCATGTACCTTGCCGCCAATCTCCTTTGTGATGGTCTCGGGCATCGAAACAGAAAGCTCATACCCTTCCCTTCTCATCATCTCGATCAAGATTGCTAGCTGAAGCTCACCCCTGCCCATAACCCTGAAGGCATCCATATTGCTGAAATCAACCTTGATTGAAACATTATAGAGAAGCTCTTTTTCGAGTCGTTCCCTGATGTTTCTAGATGTTACATATTTCCCTTCCTTGCCTGCAAAGGGAGAGGTGTTCACCGCAAAAACCATTGATATGGTCGGTTCATCAACCGTGATACGAGGAAGTGGCTTCGGGTTTTCCAGATTAGTTATTGTATCGCCAATGTTTATGCCTTCAATGCCCGCAAGCGCAACAATGTCGCCTACTGAGGCATCTTTGATATCAACGCGGTCAAGTCCCTGGAAACCATAGAGCTGGGTTACTTTTGTCTTGACGGTCTCTCCGTCACTGTTAACAACAGCCACCCAGTCGCCCACATTTACCGTACCGGAAAAAACCCTTGCAATCGCAAGCCTCCCTACATAATCGTTATAATCGATGTTCGTAACCAAAAGCTGGAGCACTCCGCTCTCGTCGCCCTGAGGAGCGGGAATTGTTTTCAAGATAAGATCAAACAGCGGTTTCAGGTCAGCATTTTCTTCGTTCAGATTAAGCTTTGCAGTGCCGAGCTTTGCGTTCGTATAGGCAATCGGAAAATCGAGTTGGTCTTCGGTTGCATCGAGGTCGATGAAAAGGTCATAGACCTCGTTCAGTACATCCTGAATGCGCGCATCAGGCCTGTCTATCTTGTTCACCACAATGATAGGCGGGAGATTCAGTTCAAGAGCCTTTTTTAATACAAACCTTGTCTGGGGCAGCGGACCTTCTGAGGCATCAACAAGAAGAAGAACACCATCGACCATCTTGAGAGTGCGTTCAACTTCTCCGCCGAAATCGGCATGACCTGGCGTATCAATAATATTGATCTTCGTGCCCTGATAATCAACAGCCGTGTTTTTTGCCATGATCGTAATGCCGCGCTCGCGCTCCAGATCAATGTTGTCCATGACGCGTTCCTGAACCCTCTCGTTTGCACGAAAGGTGCCGGACTGCCTGAGCATGCCGTCAACAAGCGTTGTCTTGCCATGGTCAACATGGGCTATAATTGCTATGTTTCTTAAATTCTCGCGTTTCATTGTTACCTCATTATGTTTAAATTATCTCCAAGGCAATAAGCAGGCAAAACTGTTGCATCGAAGTGCATTTCCGGGATTTACCGCCAGGAGTGACTACAGGCAGTTAGTTTACTGGGCTTGACAGGGAAAAAGCAACTAAAGGCAATCCGTATCCCTGACTAAGGAACAAAAGTCGATGCAATATATACTAAAACGCAGATATTGCCAACTTGGCGAACATCAGGAACTTTGACGGCAGAATGCCGATGAAAAGCACTGCAGCAAGAGTCACTGCAAGCACAAGTGACAATCCTGGCGAACTGTTCAACTGCACTTCTTCATTAGGCTCTTTCATGTACATGAGCATAACGATCCTGAGGTAAAAATATGCAGATATGGCACTAAAGAGAACTGCGACTATCACAAGCCAAGTGTACCCAGCATTGATAGCTGACATAAACAGATAGAACTTACCCATAAACCCTGCCATCGGCGGTATGCCGGTTAGCGAGAACATGAAGATAAGCATAAGAGCTGCTGCCATAGGATGGGTCTTCGATAGACCCTGATAATCTGCAATATCCTCACCCTTAAATGTTTCAGTTCTGAGCATAATGATTATGGCAAAAGCGCCGATATTCATAAATGCGTAGATGAGCATGTAGTTGAGCACGCTCGCCATGCCATCTGGAGTTCCTGCAATAATGCCAACGAGCATATACCCGGCATGTGCAATCGAGGAATACGCCAACATTCTCTTGATATTCGTCTGCGAAAGAGCAACGACATTTCCTACAGCCATCGTCAGGATCGCTATCGGAATGAATATCACCGCCCAGTCTATGCGCACAGAACCGAAGGCAGTGAAAAAGACCCTGCCAAGCACCGCAAACCCTGCGGCCTTTGGTCCGACTGACATGAATGCAGTTATCGGGGTTGGCGCACCCTCATACGCATCAGGCGCCCACATATGAAACGGCACTGCAGCGATCTTGAAGGAAAAGGCAACGGCGAAAAGGATCATTGAAAGCATCAGCACGGGATTTGAGGCAAGATCGGTTTTCACTATATATGCCGAAATATCCCTAAGGTTCGTCGTGCCGGTGAGGCCGTAGATCATCGATGTCCCATAAAGGAGAATAGCTGATGCAAATGCACCCAGGAGCAGATACTTCATCGCAGCTTCGTTCGACTTGATATCATAGCGAATGAAGCCGGCAAGTATGTAAGTGCTCAGTGCCATGAGCTCAAGGCCGAGGTAGAGAACGATGATATCAGCAGCAGATGCCATAAGCATCATGCCAAGCGTTGCAAAAAGGATAAGACTGTAGTATTCGCCGAAATTGATCTTCAGGGTCTCGAGGTATTTCGAAGACATCAGAACCGTAAGGATCATATTGACAAGAAAGATGAGCTTGAAGAACGTGCTGTACCCATCAGAAACATACATGCCGCCAAAGGTCGTTCCCATTGAACCCACAAGCGCATAAGAAGCAATACCTGCACCGATTATCGTCAGAAATGCGAGCGTCTCCTTCCTTTTGATCACCAGCTCCAGCATGAGCATTGCGATTGCAATAACGGTCATCACAATCTCAGGCATCACCGGATTAAAGTCAGGCATTACAAAAGGCATGAGCACCCCCCAAAAACAGGAGTCAGGAGTCGAGAGAGAACTATTACTCTGATATTTTCTGAATTCTGCATTCTGGCTTCTCTATTTCCCATTATCGTATTTCTCATTTCAGAAGTCCCATGATATTTACTGCTACTGCAGGTGTACTCCCATTATTCACCCTCTCGAGGAGATGCTGAACCGTGGGGTGCATGAAGCTTAAAAAGGTGTTCGGAAATATACCAATCCAGAATATCAGGACAACCATCGGAAGAAGAGTTATGAGCTCCCTATTGGTCACATCCTGAAGCCCAGCAACTTTTGGGTTCATCTCCATAAAGAATACTCTTTGATAAAGCCAAAGCATGTATCCTGCGCCAATAATAATGCCAGTTGCCGAGAGCACCCCGGCCCACTGGCTTGCTTTAAAACCGCCTAATAGAATGAGGAACTCTCCGACAAAGCCGTTTGTTGCAGGCAGCCCTATGGATGCAAACGTAAAGACAATGAAAAGCGAAGCGTATATCGGCATCACCGAGGCAACGCCTCCGTAATCAGCTATCACCCTGGTATGTGTCCTTTCATAGATGATGCCCACACTTAAGAACAGGCCGCCGGTAACAATACCGTGGTTAAGCATCTGCAGTATGCCGCCCTCAACGCCCTGCGTGTTCAGGGCAAAGATACCAAGGGTCACAAATCCCATGTGACTTACAGAGCTGTATGCGATAAGCCTTTTCAGGTCTGTCTGCGCAAGACAGATGATACCGCCGTAGATGATGGCAATTACAGATAATGCGATCATGACGGGCGCCATCTCTCGTGAAGCATCAGGGAGAAGCGGCAGCGAAAATCTAAGGAAACCGTAGGCTCCCATCTTGATAAGCACTGCGGCAAGAATAACGCTGCCAGCAGTCGGCGCCTCGGTGTGAGCATCAGGCAGCCAAGTATGCACCGGAAACATGGGCACTTTCACGGCAAAGGCCGCAAAGAATGCCCAGAAAAGCATCAACTGCATCTTATAGGGATATGCCTTTGTCATAAGTTCAAGAATATTGAAAGTCCTGCCGGCATAGAAATAGAGAACGATAATGCCGACAAGCATCAGCAC
The DNA here is from genome assembly GCA_964461065.1 of uncultured Nitrospiraceae bacterium. Taxonomy (GTDB): domain Bacteria; phylum Nitrospirota; class Thermodesulfovibrionia; order Thermodesulfovibrionales; family UBA6898; genus UBA6898. Next base: position 45,299 of record CAYWRK010000017.1, on the reverse strand, counting down.
GCTGCCAACAAGGGTGTACAGGAAAAACTTCACTGCTGCGTATACCCTGTTTGGCCCTCCCCACACACCGATAAGCAGGTACATAGGAATCAGCATCGCCTCCCAGAACAGGTAGAAGAGCATAAAATCAAGGGAGCAGAAGACCCCGATCATGGCACTTTCGATCACCAGAAGGCATATGAAAAATTCCTTTGTCTTCATCTTGACCGATTCCCATGAGATCAGCACGCAAAGGATCGTGACGAGGGTCGCAAGAAGAACAAAAAGCACACTGATACCGTCAAGGCCAAGATGGTAATACATGTTCAGATACGGTATCCATTCATAACGTTCGACAAACTGCATCATAAACGTTGATTTATCGAAATGGCTAAAGAGAAAGATCGAGAGGAAAAACGTTGCAACGCTGTACAGAAGGCTCACCATCTTGATCGCCTTCTCATTCGTCCGGTTGATGAACAAAATACAAGCTGCTCCGACCAACGGCCAGCAGATAAGCATACTCAGTATCGGAAATCCCAATGCGTTATTTATCGTCTGTTCCATCATCTACCTCAGGAGCATCATGGCAATAATCAGCAGGATGCCGGTTGCCATAATGGTCGCATAGTGCTGCATAAGCCCGGTCTGAATTCGCCTCAACCCTGAGCTGAAGGCTGCAATCGCATTCGGCACACCATTGACAATAGCCTCGATAATGCGCGCGTCCGTGACCCCAATGAGAACGTTCTTTGCTATCCAGATGGTAGGCCTGATTATCATGAAATCGTAGAACTCATCAATATAGTATTTGTTAAACAGAATCTTGTGTGCAGCCGCAAATTGCTGGCTTATCCGGGCAGGCAGCTCGGGTCTTACCATATACATGAAATATGCGAGTCCAATCCCTGCAAATCCTACAAGCACGGATATACCCATGACCATCCACTCCTCTGCATGCGTACCATGCCCCTCAGGATGTCCTAACACGGGTTTCATGAACTCCGTGAAATGTGCTCCACCACCAACAAGATGCGGTATGCCCACCCAGCCCGCTGCAACGGCGCCAACGCAGAGAATCATGAGAGGCACAGTCATAGACTTTGGAGATTCATGAAGATGATGCTCCTGCTCGTGCGTACCACGAAACTTTCCGTGGAACGTCAAAAATATGAGTCTGAAGGAATAGAATGCCGTAAGAAAAGCTACTACGGTTCCCATGAACCAGACAAGCTTGCCAACAGGACTCGGGCCAGAATAAGCGAGCCAGAGAATTTCGTCCTTGCTGAAAAACCCTGCAAGCCCCGGGACACCAGCAATACTGAAAGACGCAATCAGCATGGTGATATACGTAACCGGCATATATTTCTTCAGGTTTCCCATCTTCTGAATATTAAGCTCTCCGCCCATGGCATGCATCACGCTTCCTGCGCAGAGAAAGAGAAGTGCCTTAAAGAACGCATGAGTGTACAGATGAAACACGCCAGCAGTGTATGCGCCAACGCCACAGGCAAGAAACATATAACCTAACTGGCTTACTGTGGAGTACGCAATGATTCTTTTCAGATCATTCTGCACAAGACCTATGGTTGCTGCAAAAAGCGATGTTATTGCTCCTGTAAGAGCAACGACCATCAGCGCGGTCTCTGAGAGGCTGAAGATGGGGCTGCAACGTGCAACAAGAAAAACGCCAGCAGTGACCATGGTAGCTGCATGAATGAGCGCACTGACCGGTGTAGGGCCTTCCATGGCATCAGGCAGCCAGACATGGAGCGGCATTTGCGCTGATTTCCCGACAGAGCCGCAGAAGAGAAGCAGCGCAATGAGAGTCATAAGATGCATGTCATAGCCAAGGAAGTTGATTGAGGCATTTGCGAAGTTCCCGGCCTGGCTGAAAACCGGCTCGTAATACACTGTCCCAAAGGTCAGGAAGATAATGAAAATACCGATGCCAAAGCCAAAGTCGCCGAAACGATTCACGATAAACGCCTTTTTGCCTGCATCTGATGCTGACTTCTTATTAAAATAATAGCCGATCAGGAAGTATGAACAGAGGCCCACGCCCTCCCATCCAAAGTAGAGTTGGAGGAAGTTGTTTGCCATGACCAGCATGAGCATTGAAAAGGTGAAAAGGCTGAGATAGGAGAAAAACCGGTAATAACCAGGGTCTCCGTGCATGTACCCGACCGAGTAGATATGGATGAGCATACTGCAGGTCGTTACAACGATCAGCATTACAACCGTAAGCTGATCTATGAGAAACCCTACCGACACCTTGAACCCTCCTGAAAGAATCCAGGTATAGAGATCATAATTGATCTTCTTGCCGGAAAGCACTTCCATAAGCGCCATCATTGCCACCACCCAGGACCCTGCTACGGCCAGGATGGAAACCCAGTGAGCATTTTCCTTCAGATATTTCCTGCCGAAGAGAATGTTGATTACAAAGGCAGCGAGCGGCAGAAACGGTATCAGCGCATAACTGGTCATCATTCTATCCCTTCATCTCATTCATTTCATCAACATGTGCTGTCTGCTTGTTCCTGAATAGTGCAAGGATGATCGCAAGCCCTATTGCTGCTTCTGCTGCTGCCACGGTGATGATAAAAAATACGAGGATATGGCCGCGCAGATCCTGCAGATAATGGCTAAAGGATACAAGGCTTATATTCACGGCATTCAGCATCAATTCAATCGACATGAACATGATGATAACATTCTTCCTGGTGAGGAAGCCGAACATGCCTATCATGAAGACCGCTGCGCTCAGGATCAGATACCAGTTCAAGGGAACCATCATTAACTCCTCAGCTTCCTCTTTGCAAGGACAATCGCACCTACGACAGCCACAAGCAGAATCAGGGACGCTATTTCAAAGGGGAACAGATACTCGGTATACAGAAGCTTTCCCAAAGCCTTTGTGTGCGTCACACTCCTGACAGCTTCAATGGTATACTTGCCGGCAGGCCCCTGAATATAGGACCCAAGAGCAGACACCACAGAGACAAAAAGCAGACCTGCAACAAAAAGTCCGGCAGGCCAGGAACCAACAAATTGCTTGATCGAGATCTCCTCTTTCAGGTTAAGAAGCAGAACTACAAAAAGGAACAGAACCAGGATCGCGCCGGCATAGACTATCACTTGGATCGCCGCGATAAACTCGGCATTCAGGAAGAGATAAAGGCCCGCGATATGGAAAAATAGCAGCAGCATCCACATCACGCTATGTACCGGGTTCCTGCGCGTCACGACAAGCAGCGACAGGACGATAATCGTAAATGCATAATAGCCGAAGAAAAGTTGCTGCAGCATCTATCTTTTTTCCTTTCTGGTTATTTTGCTGAACATAGCCTGTTCAGGATTGCCCTTGAAGTCCTCGGTCAGGGGCCTCCAGAATTTCTTAAAATACTGTTTCCCTTTTTCACCTTCAAAATACTTATCCCAGTTTTCGAGCAGTTTCTCTTTGTTCATATAGAACGCATCTTTCGAGTAGCTGGAATATTCATAGTGCTCGCTCAGGGTTATGGCGCCAAAGGGACAGGCCTCAACGCAAAATCCGCAGAAGATACACCTGAGAACATCGACCTCATAACGGTCAACGACCTTGTTATGGTCCTCACCCTCTGTCGTATATATATGAATGCACTGTGACGGACAGTATGCTCCGCAGAGGCCGCAACCCACGCACTTCATTCTTCCGGTGTTGTCCTTTGCAAGTGCATGCAAGCCGCGGTACCCCGGCTGAGCGGGCACCTTTACCAGTGGATACCGCCGTGTCACTGCCGGCTTGAAAAGCGTCCTGAACGTAAGGGCCATGCCCTTCAGTATCTCAGTAAAAAACATTATTTTTATTATTGAATTCTTCATCAGAACCATCCCATGATCTTCAGCGTGCCGGTAAATACTATGTTCACCAGTGCAAGCGGAATAAGAACCTTCCATCCAATGTTCATGAGCTGGTCATAGCGGTACCGCGGAAGCGTTGCCCGTATCCAGTAAAACATGAACATAAAGAAGTATACCTTGCCGAGGAACACCACAACCCAGATAATGGGCGGCAACTTGGACAGAAACGGCAGCAGGTCCATGATAAACTTCGGCAATGTCCAGCCGCCAAGAAAGCAGAGCGTACCTATGGCAGACATGATGAGCATGCCGGTATACTCGCCAAGGAAGAACATGGCAAACCTGAACCCGCTGTATTCTGTAAAATACCCGGCAACCAGCTCGCTTTCCGCCTCAGGGAGATCAAAGGGCAACCTGTTCGTTTCTGCAAACATGGCAACAAAAAAGACAAAGAAACCGAGCACCTGGGGAATAGCATAAAAACCTGTAGGAAAGTTGTATTGTGCTTTCACAATCTCGGTCAGATTGAGAGAACCTGACATGATCATGACGCCAACAAGGCTTAAACCCATAGCAATCTCATAGCTGATGACCTGCGAGGCTGACCTGAGTCCACCCAGGAATGAATATTTTGATCCTGACGACCACCCTGCCATCACAATGCCGTACGCGCCGATGGATGACATGGCCAGGAGAAAAAGAATACCGACATTGATGTTCGCCACTGCAAATCCATCGAAAAAGGGCAATACCGAAAGAGATGTGAGTGCTGACACGAAAAAGATCACAGGGGCTAAGTAGAATATCGGCTTGTCAGCAGTCGCTGGTATGATATCTTCCTTAAAAAAGAGCTTTACACCGTCAGCGATAGGCTGCAGCAATCCGAACCAGCCAACCTCCCGCGGACCAAGTCTGTATTGCATAAAGCCGATAACTTTTCTTTCCCAATAAGTGGCATATGCAACATGCAGAAGCGTTACGCCGATTACAATAGCGACCTTGATAAGGATGATGACAATATTGGTCAACATCAGTCCGATAAAAGGGGCAAGGATCGGTTCAAGGAAGCTGGTCATGCAGTCACCTTTTCTATGGTTATCTCTATGCCCTCCAGACAGGGGGCCTTGGTTACCGAATCAAGAATACAATCAACGAGTCTGAAAGCGCCTTTGCCTTCGAAGTTATTGCCGATCTTTACTGACGAGCTGTCGCCGTCCTTTTCAATCGCTATAAAAAGGGCAAGAGACCCTGTTTTTGTCTTGACCCGCACAACGTCTCCGTCGGTAAGTGAAAGAGCCCGCGCTGTCTCAGTGCTGATTCGCGCTACTGACTGGGGATAGATATTTACAAGGGCCGGCGCTTTCGTGCTCATCGTGCCCGAATGGAAAAGCGGCTTTTCTATCTTTAGATAAAGTTTGCCTGTTGCTGCCGCACTCGCAGATCTGTCGACCTGTATTTCTTCTTTTGCGTCACGCAGCGGCTCACCCTTGTAGGGATAGATATTATCACCATTCTCTATATCCTCATACGTCAGGTCGCGGTGAAGAGGAGACACTCTTGCTGTCTCATGGAACACATCTTCTGCTCCTCTATAGTCCATGCTGTATCCCATATTCTTTGAGATTTCAGCAATGATCTTCCAGTCTTCCATGCCCTCTCTATGAACAGACTTTCTCACGCGCTGGATCCTGCGTTCCATGTTCGTGAATGTGCCGTCCTTCTCTGCCCAGCTAAGTGCAGGAAACACAACATCTGCAAGCTTTGCTATTTCAGTAAGGAAGATGTCCTGCACAACCAGAAAGTCGAGCTTTCCGAACGCTGCCTCGACCCTGCCTGAGTTTGGAATATTGCAGAGAGGGTTTTCACCCATAACATAGACAGCCTTTAGGGTTCCCTTCTCAGCAGCATCTATCATCTCAAAGAGATTGAGGCCTGGCTTATCAGACAATTCAGTGTGCCAGACATTCTCGCATTTCTTTCTAAACTCGGAGTATGCAACAGGCCGGTATCCGGGAAGAATATCCGGTGCGCAGCCCATATCAAGAGCTCCCTGCTCATTGGCTTTTTCTGAAAGAAGGTAGATTCTTCCATTGGCAAGATAATTTATTGCCGAGAGCAGGAGCAGTTTGTAACTTCCTCCCGTGCTCTGGACAATATCCTTACCAATAACGAGACTGAATGTTGATGCAGCTGCAAGCAGGTCAACAAATACTGAAAGCTCGGATTCTGTCACGCCAGTCTTGTCAGTAACCTCACCGGCAGAGACAGCAATATCATTTATCTTGGATTCAAGAGCTGCATTTGCTCCCGGCAGACCTTTCTTTGCCCTGAGCGCGGTCACTATCCCTTCCAGGAGAACTGCTTCTGTCTGCAGCTTTGGCAGAAGTTTCGTTGGATTAAAATGTCTGAGGCCATCTATGCTCCCGATGGTCAGGACATTGCCATCTCTTCTTGCGCAAGCCCTTATCTGAAGACCAAGAATAGGATTCATGGTTGTTGGATCGCCACCGATCACCAGGACCGTATCAGAGTTTGCAAGACCTGAGATGATGTTCGCTGTGGCACCCTGGCCAAAGATATTCTCAATAAAGCTCTGGGCCCCTGCGAATCCGGTTCTTGCTGTGGTATCTATGTTGTTCGTACCGACCACAGCGCGCATGAACTTCTGGAACAGATAGTTATCCTCATTTGTGCACCGCAGGGAAGAGATGCCCGCAATTGCCTGGCTGCTGAATGTTGATTTAATTTCACTCAGCTTTTTCGCAACAAGGGTTATCGCTTCTTCCCAGGTTGCCTCAATAAGAGTCCCATTCTTCTTGATAAGCGGAGTGGTAAGCCTATCCTTGCTGCTTACAAACTCGTAGCCAAATCTCCCGCGGGAACAGAGCATACCGTTGTTCACAGCAGAACCGAGCTTTGGTATCACCCGCATGATAACATCATCGCGCACCTGCGCCACAACCGTGCAGCCGACACCGCAGTAAGGGCATATAGTCTCGTGCTGCTCCTTCACCTGCCAGGGCCGATAACTGTGTCTGTGGAGTCTTGACATGATAGCGCCCACCGGACAGACCGAGACACAGTTACCGCAGTATTCACAGTCAAACTTGCCGCCGGAGAAAGGCTCGATATGTGAATGGCCTCCGCGATCAACAACCGCAATAGCCGACGCACCCTGCTTGCCTTCGCACATCCTGACACACCGCGTACACATGATGCAGCGCTCCATATTTCTGACAATCGCAGAGTCTGCCAGGCTCTCCTTGACCTTTCTCTTCTTCTCTTTGAACCTTCCCTTTGCAGGCCCGTATTTTTCAACAAGGTCCTGGAGATCGCACTCGCCTGCCTTGTCGCAGTATGGGCAATCGAGCGGATGATTGATCAGTAAAAACTCAAGAATGCCGCGCCGCACATCAGCGATCTGTTCGGTCTCGGTTCTGACGACCATACCGTCAGCCACCATAAGCGTACATGCAGTCTGGAGCCGCGGCATCTTTTCAACCTCAACAAGGCAGAGTCTGCAACCGCCATATTTCTCAAGCTGTTCATGATAACAGAGCGTTGGAATTTTGATGCCGGCAGAGCGCGCTGCCTCAAGGACGGTCACAGCCTTCTCGAGCTTTATTTCTTTTCCGTTTATCGTTATTGTGATAATTTTCATCCGTTCACCGTGCATTTCTTTGCCTTGATATGCTCCTCGAACTCCGGCCTGAAATGCTTGATGAAATTTTGAACTACGCTGGCAGCACCATCGCCAAGCGGGCAGAAGGTTTTACCGAGCATATTCCCGGCGACCGACAGCATCAGGTCGATATCTCCCTCTGCGCCACGGCCTTCTTCGATACGTCCGAGGATCGCCCTCAGCCATCCAGTACCTTCTCGGCAGGGTGTACATTTACCGCAGGACTCATGCTCAAAAAACTTGAGCGCTCTGGCGCAGACCTTTACCAAACAGACCGTCTCATCCATAACAATGACCGCGCCTGAGCCGAGCATGCTGCCGTGCTTCGGCATGTTCACAAAATCCATAGGACAGTCTATCTTGTCAGGAGGAAGCACCGGCGTTGATATGCCTCCGGGGATCACTGCCTTCAGTTTCTTCCCCCCTTTGATGCCGCCACAATGTGCATAGATGATATCCTTCAGCTTTGTCCCCATCGGAAGCTCGTAAACACCAGGTTTTTCAACGTGGCCACTGACGCAGAATAACTTCGGGCCAGGGCAGTCAGGTGTACCGATCTTTGCGTAAGCCTCTCCACCTGCCTCAATGATATAAGGCAGATTTGAAAGGGTCTCGACATTATTGACAACCGTTGGCTTTGAGAATACACCGATGTTAACCGGGAATGGCGGTTTAATCCTCGGCTGCCCCTTGTCACCTTCGAGCGACTCGATAAGCGCGGTCTCTTCGCCACAGATATATGCACCTGCCCCCTGATGGACAGCAAGATGAAACGCAATGCCTTTTCCAAGAATATTTTCACCAAGGAGATTGTTGTCATATGCCTGCTTGATCGCCTTGTTCAGGATATGTTTTGCTGCCGGATACTCACCCCTGAGATAAATATACCCATATTCTGCCTTGAGAGCATGACCAGAAATGACCATGCCTTCGATAAGAATATGCGGGTTCTTCTCGAGGATAGGCCTGTCCTTGAACGTTCCCGGTTCTCCTTCGTCCGCATTGCAGAGAAGATATTTCGGGAATTTAGGGTCAGCTGCTGCAAAGGTCCATTTCATGGCAACAGGGAATCCTGCACCGCCACGACCCTTTAAGCCTGCCTTTTTTACTTCATCGACAACCTGCTGCGGTTCCATGCCGAGCGCCTTGGACAGGCTTGTATATCCACCCACCTTCTTATACTCGTCAATGTCTGTTGAGTTGGGATTCTGTATGTTCTTTAAGAGTATGCTTTCCATCATTCCCTTATTGGTATTTTCCCAGAATTTCTATCAGATTTTTTTCTGTCAGGTTCTCATGAAAATCCTCATTCACCAGCATCGCAGGTGCTGTGCCGCATGCGCCGATGCATTCCATGATAACCAGTGAGAATCTTCCGTCCGGCGACATGCCGCCCGGCTCTAGACCGTAGGTATTCTTCAGGAAGTCAACAAGTTTCTCAGCGCCGAGTATCATGCAAGAAACATTCGTGCAGAGCTGGATAAGGTGCCTGCCCATCGGTTTCTGCTTGTACATTGCGTAGAACGTTCCAACACCTCGTGCAGTCGCTTTAGGCACATTAAGCAGGTCAGCGACAGCCTCATATGCTTCAGGTGATAGCCAGCCGAATTCCCTCTGCGCAACATAAAGCGCCGGCAGAAGCGCTGCACGGCTGTTCGGGTATTTTGACTTAATCTCTGTGATCTCTTTTATCGATGCATCATTAAACATAAGTGTAATTTATTGACCTCAACCTTAACCTGTTTATTACCTGTCGCACTCACCCAGAACGATATCTATCGTCCCGATGTTCGCGATAACGTCTGCTATAAGACCGCCCTCACAGAGCCTCGTAAGAGCGGATGCATGCACAAAGGACGGAGATCGAACCCGCATACGGTAAGGTTTTCCGGTTCCGTCGCTCACAAAATAGAAGCCGAGTTCACCTTTTGGCACCTCACTTCCGACATAAATCTCACCTTCCGGCACGGTCGGCCCCTTGGTGATAAGGATAAACTGATGTATAAGATGCTCCATGTCCTTAAGGACCATATCCTTTGGCGGAAGGGTAAACTTTGGCGCATCTGCCATGATAGGACCTGCAGGCAGGTTCTCGATGCACTGCTTGATGATCCTGATGGATTGCCGCATCTCACCGACTCTGACGAGGTAGCGGTCATAACAGTCGCCATTTTTCCCGACCGGCACATCGAAATCAACCTTGTCATAGGCATCATAGGGAAAATATTTTCTGACGTCATAGTCAGAACCGGAACCGCGGAGTGTTCCTCCGGTCAGACCCCAGTTAACAGCCTCTTCCTGAGAGATTATGCCAATATCAACAGTCCTTTCCTTCCAAATCCTGTTCTCGGTTACCAGTGTCTCATAGTCATCCATCTTTGCAGGAAAATCAAAAATAAACGCATAAAGCTGATCGAGAAACTCCTGGCTGATATCATTGCGTATTCCGCCTACCCGCGGAAAACTGACAGTCAGTCGTGCACCGCAGATCATCTCAAAAAGATCGAGTATCTTCTCTCTTGCCACCATGGCATGCAGAAAAGGCGTTGTGGCTCCGATATCGAGTACATGGGTGCCGAGCCAGACGATATGACTTGACAACCTTCCCATCTCGGCAAGGATGGTCCTGATATATTTTGCCCGCTCAGGCGCCTCAATGCCGAAAAGCTTCTCCACCGCAACAACATATCCGACATTGTTATTCATGGAGGATATGTAGTCAAGCCTGTCAGTGAGCGGCAAAGCAGCAAAATAGGTCTTATTCTCACCAAGCTTTTCTATTCCCCTGTGAAGGTATCCCACATGAGGAACGCATTTAATGACATTCTCTCCCTGAAGGGTCAGCACCAGGCGCAAAACACCGTGGGTCGCCGGATGCTGCGGACCCATACTGATCGTCAGTTCTTTTGTCTCAAACGGTTTTTCTATATCTTCCATAATTGCCTGTTACATGCCGCCAGTTGCTGCTTCTTATCCTTGCCAATCATATTGTTTATATTTCTTCGATCTGTCGAGCACATCAAGGAACCCGCTCCATTCCTGAACTGGTCCCTTCAACGGATAGTCCTTTCTGAGCGGATATCCTTCCCAGTCCTCAGGCAAAAGCACTCTTCTGAGGTCAGGATGGCCGGCAAAAACAACGCCGTACATGTCATAACATTCGCGTTCATGCCAGTTTACACCTACCCAGACCGGCATTACCGAGTCAATCCTTGCATCATTCTCAGGGACCTCTGCCTTGATACGAAGGGCATGCCTGTGTTTGATGGAGTACAGATGATAGACAACCTCGAATCTGATCTCCTTTTTGCCCAGATAATCCACACCGCAAAGATCAACAAGATAGTCAAAATAGAGATCTGGCTCATCATGAAGGAACCTGCTCATCTCCGCAATTCTCCCCTTTCGGACAGTGACAGAGACCTGCCCTCTGAACTCCCTGACCTCAAGGACCTCATCGGGAAAACGCTCCTTTATTTTATCTGCTATCTGTAGTGGTTCCATTTTATTAGCTCACGGTTCATAGTTCGCAGTTCATAGCACCGAGCTATAAGCCAGAAACTATGAGCTTTTTTATCTCCAGCGGCTCCAGCGGAACTGCTCGGCCTTTATTTTCTCCTGAAGCTTGATGATTCCATCAATAAATGCCTCCGGCCTCGGCGGACATCCGGGGATATAGACATCTATCGGCAGGAACGTATCGCATCCCTGCACCGTGCTGTACGTATTGAATATGCCTCCGCTGTTAGCGCAACTTCCCACCGAGATAACATACCTCGGTTCAGGCATCTGGTCATAGACACGCCTGACTATTTCGGACATCTTTTTTGTCACTGTACCAGCGACAAACATGAAGTCTGACTGTCTCGGAGAGCCTCTCGGGATGATTCCCATTCTGTCAAGATCATTGTGACTGGCATACACGGCCATCATTTCGATGGCACATCAGGCCAGTCCGAACGTCATAGGCCAGAGCGATGAACTTCTTCCCCAGTTGATCAGCTTGTCCATCGATGTGATAAGTATATTCGGCGCGAGAATCTTTACGCCTTCTTCGACTTCGACAAGCGACTGCGAAGGGGTGCTAAGGGTTGTGATCAATCCCATACAAATGCCTCCTTTCTCCATGCATAGATGTATCCGACCAGCAGGATTACCATAAAGATGATCATCTCTATAAAGGCGTAGAGCCCGATCTTGTCGAACACCACTGCCCAGGGATAGAGAAACACCGCTTCAACATCGAACACAACAAACAGCATGGCAATAATATAGAACTTGACGGAGAACCTCATATGAGGCCCGCCAACTGGAGCGTTCCCTGATTCATAAGGCATAAGCTTCTCTGCATAGGGCCGCCTGAGGCGAAGCAGTTCGCCAATGAGCAATGAACCTATACCGAAGGCCGTTGCGACCATCAAGAAGATGAGAACAGGCAAATATTCTGAAGGCATAAAAGTTCCAGGCATAACGGTATAATTTTATAGGACATCCAAACTAATAAGTCAAGTAAAAAAATGAATCTGCAGTTTTAGGTTTTTTCTTGCTTTAATTGTTACAAATGATATAAATTTTTTAGCGATGCTAGTAAATAAATCTTTTAACTCACTGACCGGAAAACTTATCCTTACCATCGGCACGCTCATGATCGCCGGGAGCGTGCTCTTCTGGCTGTTTCTTTTCAAATATCAGGAAAAAGAACTCCTTCAGAGTTCCGTGAAATACGGCTATTCCTTTGTCGACTATATCAGAAATACAACGAGATACGGCATGCTCTCGGCGCAGGGCCCGCTTATTCAGCAGACTGTCGAATCAGTAGGCGTGGCAGAGGGCATCCAGAATGTGCGTATCTTTGACAGCAAGGGCAGGGTTGCCTATGCCTCTGACAGAAAGAATATCGACACGGTCCTTGACAAGAACTCGCCGCTCTGCCTCAGATGCCATATGGCATCAGGCCCGACAAAAGACACTCCGAGCTGGCGTATTTCCAAAGGTGAAGTCCACAGGATGCTGAATATAGTCCAGCCCATATACAACGAACCGGCCTGTTATAATGCTTCCTGCCATGTCCATCCCGTGAATCAGCGCATACTGGGCATCGTAGAAGTTGACCTGTCGCTCGAACTTCTTGATCACAGCATCAAACAGCAGGGCATTGCGATCACCGTCTATGTTCTGGCCTTTTCCATCGTAATCTCCGGCGTTCTCTGCATTATCATCTGGAATTTTGTATCCACTCCTGTCTCGATTCTTGCACAGGGCATGAGAAAAGTTGCGGCAGGCGATCTCGACTTTAAAATCGCAATAAACAGAAAAGATGAGATTGGCGAACTCGCCAACACTTTTAATGCCATGAGCGATGAGCTCAGGAAGGCAAAAGACGAACGGATGGAATGGAGCAACACCCTTGAAAAGAAGGTACAGGAAAAGACAGAGGCAATTCATCGAGCGCAGCAGCAGCTTATCCATTCGGAAAAACTTGCATCTCTGGGAAGAATGGCTGCAGGAGTCGCTCATGAAATCAATAGCCCGCTTACCGGCATTGTAACCTTCGGACATCTCCTTCAGAAGAAGTTCCCGGAGGGCACAGAAGACCGGGAAGATATCGAGGTCATTATCGACCAGGCAAACCGCTGCTCCAATATCATCAAAGGTCTTCTCGGATTTGCCCGCGCAACTACAGCAGAAAAGGCCCAGACCAATATCAATGACGTGCTGAACAGCACGCTCAATATTGTCAAAAATAAGGCAGACTTCTTCAACATAAAGCTGTCCACGAGCCTTGACCCTTCGCTCTCGATGGTTAAGGCAGACGCTCCGCAACTCCAACAGGTCTTCCTTAACATGATCGTAAATGCAGCTGATGCATGCGAAGGAAAAGGTTCTATTACCATAACAACATCGAATGCAAATGACAAAGGACAGGATTATGCTCAGGTCGAGTTCAGGGACACTGGTTACGGCATTAAAGATGAAGACCTGGAAAAGATCTTTGAACCGTTCTTCACCACAAAACCTGTTGGCAAAGGCACTGGTCTTGGTCTCGCCGTAAGCCATGGTATTATCCAGGACCACGGCGGGAAAATAACGATCAGCACGAAGATCGGCGAAGGCACCAGTTTTTTTATCTGGCTCCCGGCGCTAAAGGAGACAGCATGAGCAAGGGAAAAATTCTTGTTATCGATGACGAAGACATTGTACGCTTAAGCTGCAGCCGCTCTCTTGTTCCCCAGGGATATGAGTTGAAAATGGCAAAGAACGGTCCTGAAGGCTTGAAGATGCTCGAGGAAGAAACTTTTGATCTCGTGCTCACTGATCTAAAAATGCCGAATATGGACGGTATTGAAGTGCTGGGGACTATTAAGGAGCGGTGGCCGAAGACTGATGTGGTAATCGTAACTGGTTACCAGACTGTTGAGACTGCAGTAAAGGCAATCAAGATTGGCGCTTTCGACTATGTTGAAAAGCCTTTTACTCCTGATTCGCTCCTTGCAACCGTAGCAAACGTCTTTCGAACACGAAAAGATAAGGGCCTTATTTCTTGATCAGCAGAATACGCGAAACAGAGCAAGCAGAGATAAAGGAGGACAGTCATGGAAAGTAAGGGTAAGATTCTGGTTCTTGACGATGATCCTGTCGTAACCCTGAGCTGCAAGAGAATACTTGGCGCAGAGGGTTTTAATATCATTACCGTTGATAAGGGAGAAGATGCTATCAAGAGGGTTTCGAATGAAGAGTTCGACCTCCTTATATCAGACGTAAGGCTGCCTGACATGAACGGTATTTCGGTCCTACGCGAAACAAAAATCGTTCAGCCCAAGCTTGACGTGGTGATCATTACCGGATATCCCACACTTGAAGAAGCGAAAGAGTCCGTCCGATTAGGCGCGTTTGAATTCATCGAAAAACCTTTCACCCCGGATTTCATGCTAAACGTTGCAAGAAAGGTATTTGATACCCGCGGATGGATCCTGAGAAAGGCATTTATCGATGATTTCAGAAATGACATTGTCAATCTCCGCGACACCCAGAACCCGGTTCTTTTCTACAAGGAAGGTACCTGGGCCCGGCCGCTGAAAGACAACATATGGGAAGTGGGCTGTGATGCGCGCTACTGGCTTCTTGCTGGTCAGCTGGCATCCATAGAACTTCCTCAGAATCTGCGGACAATCATGGCAGGAGAGAGCTTTGGCAAGATTTTTTCGAGCAGCGGCCAGACTGATGATCTGATTGCTCCCATGACAGGAAGGGTGAAAGAAGTTAACCATCATGCAAACACGGCCATGAGCGCCCTGGTGCGCGACAACCTGAGCGAAGGATGGCTTCTCTGGCTTGCCCGCATAGAACCAATCGCACTGTAACAGAACTTTACCGAGGAGGATTATATGGCTGATGAACCAAGGATCCTGGTTGTTGATGATGAGATTGTTGTCATCAAGAGCGCTGAGCGGGTCCTCAAAAGCGAAGGCTATCAGATAGAGGGAGCTCTCGGAGGACGGGAAGCGATCCTTAAGATGGAGCAGGGAAATTATGATCTGGTCTTCACTGACCTGAAGATGCCTGAGGTGGACGGTATCACGCTCATTCGATGGATAAAGAAGTCCCGGCCGAATATAGGAATTGTGATCATCACGGGTTATCCATCGCAGGAAACCATGAAGGAAGCTCTCGAACTCGGGATTATAGATTATGTGCCAAAACCATTTACACCTTCCGTCCTCCTGGACGTCACAATAAGGGCCGTAGAGTGGGCCAAAGGAAGAAAGCCTGCTGATGAAAAGGGGCAAGAGGCGTTCCCGCCTGCCATGGCAGCAGAGCTCGACAGAGTAATCCGCGAATACCGCCATAGGCCAGGATGCCTCATCCCCGTTCTCCAGAGGGCGCAGGAAATTGTGGGATATCTCCCGCCGGTCGTGCAGAAACGCGTAGCAAAAGGCCTGAACATACCGCAGGCAGAGGTCCACAGCGTGGTCTCATTTTACTCGTTCTTCACCATGAAGCCGAGGGGCGACCACAACATCAGGGTCTGCCTCGGAACCGCATGCTACGTCAAAGGGATCGAGGGGGTTGTAGCGAAGATCAGGGAAACGCTCAAGATCGATATCGGTGAAACAACAGACGACAAGAAATTCTCGCTCGAAGGCGTGCGCTGCCTCGGCGCATGCGGCTTGGCACCTGTCATGGTCATAGACGAAGATACCTTCGGCAATATGTCTGCAAAAAAGGCAATCGAGGTGATCAATCGCTACTCACCTGTTTCAGCTGAAGCATCAGCTGCCAATGAAGAGGAAGCGCTTGCAGGACAGGAGGACTAACCATTATGGCTAAACTGAATATAGAAGATTTTAATGCGCTCCATGAGAAGAACAAAGCAGCGTTTGGACCTGACAGCCACAGTTTTAAGACAAAGGTGACGGTGCATATGGGTACCTGCGGACTTGCGGCAGGCGCAAAGCAGGTTATGGACACACTCGTTGAAGAGGTGAAAAAAAACAGCATCTCTGACATCATGATCGCATCCTCAGGATGCGCTGGCCTCTGCGGAAGAGAGCCGATTATGACTGTTGAGCAGCAGGGAGCAGAACCGGTAAAGTATTGCGACCTGAACAGTGAAAAGACCCAAAAGATCGTGAAAGAGCATCTTGCCGGCGGCCAGGTGATATCCACTATGGCTCTCCCCCCTAAGAAAGATATGCCCTTCATGAACCTTCAGGAGCTGCGCGTTCTTAGGAACACAGGCTTTATGGATCCTGAAAGCATTGATGAATATATTGCACGTGACGGATACCTCGCAGCTGCAAAGGCCCTTACACAGATGACAACAGAAGACATCGTCAAAACGGTAAAGGACTCCGGCCTGCGAGGAAGAGGCGGTGCTGGCTTTCTTACCGGACTCAAGTGGGAGTTTGCTTCAAGGGTGCCTTCGGAAACGAAATACATGCTTTGTAACGGTGATGAGGGCGACCCCGGGGCCTTCATGGACAGATCAGTTATGGAGGCTGATCCTCACTCTGTTATTGAGGGAATGATCATAGGTGCAAAAGCTATTGGAGCAAACTACGGATATATCTACGTCAGAGCTGAGTATCCGCTTGCTGTCAAAAGACTACAAATGGCCATTGACAAAGCAACCGAGATGGGTCTTTTAGGCCGAAACATATTGAATACCGGCTTTGACTTTGAGCTCGGCATCTATCTTGGAGCAGGCGCATTTGTCTGCGGCGAGGAGACTGCTCTTATGCGCTCTCTTGAAGGAAAGCGGGGCATGCCAAGGCCAAGGCCGCCGTTTCCTGCGGTCAAGGGCCTTTGGGACAAGCCTTCGGTATTGAACAATGTTGAGACTCTTGCCCAGATAGCACCGATCATTCTTAATGGTCCTGAATGGTATAGAACTGCAGGCACGGAAAAGAGCGCCGGCACCAAGGTCTTTGCTCTCACCGGAGCAGTAAACAACGTCGGCCTTGTCGAAGTGCCTATGGGAATTCCATTAAGAAGAATCATATACGACATAGGCGGCGGCATTACAAAAGGACGAAAGTTTAAGTCTGTGCAGCTTGGCGGACCCTCTGGAGGCTGCATACCGGAACATCTTCTCGACATCCCCGTAACCTACGAGGACATCATGGCGACCGGCGCCATTGTTGGATCAGGCGGCATGGTTGTCATGGACGACAATACCTGCATGGTCGGCACAGCAAAGTTCTTTCTTGAGTTCACTGCTGACGAATCCTGCGGCAAGTGTACGCCCTGCAGGGTAGGCACAAAGATCCTCCTCGATATGCTTACAGACATATCCGAGGGAAAAGGCAAGGAAGGAGATATCGAAACACTCGAAGATCTGAGCAGGGATATTATTACAACATCACTCTGCGGTCTTGGCCAGACTGCGCCAAATCCCGTTCTTTCGACTATCAGGTACTTCAAGGATGAATATGAATCTCACATAAAGCATAAATGGTGCAAGGCAGGCGTATGCCGCAACCTGACAACATTCATGATCGATGAAAAACTCTGCAAGGCCTGCGGAGCGTGTCTCCGGGCATGTCCTGCGAAAGCAATTGTCGGAGAGAAGAAGGTGCCGCACAAGATCATCCAGGAACTCTGCGTGCATTGCAGATCCTGCTATGACACATGCAAATTCAACTCGATCAGGATCCTGCCAGCCGGCTTTGAAGGTGACCCAAATGATTTCCTCGAAAAGGCCTCAGCAGGCAAAAAGGAGGACAAGTAAGTGATTGAACTGATCATAGATGATAAGAAAGTATCTGTTGAAGAAAATACTACTATTCTTGCAGCTGCAAAGAAAATCGGCATCAATATACCGAACATGTGCTATGACAAGAGGCTCAGACCCTACGGAGGGTGCAGAATCTGCGTTGTAGAACAGGAAGGCAATCCGAGGTTGCTCGCATCATGCTCAACACCAGCTGCTGCAGGCATGGTGATAAAGACCGATACGCCGAAACTCAAGAAAGTAAGACAGACTGTCCTCGAACTTATGCTTGTGCACCATCCTCTTGACTGCCCGGTCTGCGATAAGGCAGGTGAATGTGACCTTCAGGATATGGCTTTCCAGTATGGCAAGCCTGAAGGAAGATTCATAAGACACAGAAAAGAGATGCCTTCTGATGTGAGGGGCCCGCTTGTTGAACTCACAGCAAACCGGTGTATCCTCTGCGGCAAGTGCGTCAGGATCTGCGCCGAACACCAAGGACGCGGTGCTCTTGGTTTTATCGGCAGGGGATTCCCTACGGTTGTCCAATCTGCATTCGGAGAAATCCTGGAGTGCGACTACTGTGGTCAATGCATTGACATCTGCCCCACCGGCGCTCTTCTGAGCAAACCTATGAAATTCCAGGCGCGTGCCTGGTTTCTCGAAGAAAAAGATACAATATGCCCTTTCTGCGGCTGCGGCTGCACACTGACAATAGGAACGCGGGAAGGCAAGATCCTGAGATCTCGTGCAAAAGAAGATAATGGGAGAAGCGAGGGCAATCTCTGCGGCAGGGGAAGGTTCGGCGTTGATTACCTGTACAGCGAGAACCGGCTGAAGACTCCTCTCATCAGAAAAGAGGGAGAACTCGTTGCTGCGACGTGGGATGAAGCCTTAAAGCATGCAGGCGACAGCTTAACCCGCATTATCACCGCTCAGGGAAAAGATGCAATAGGTGCAATCGGCTCTCACCGGTGCTCTAATGAGGATAACTATATGCTCAAAAAGTTCATGAGCACCGTTGTCGGCTCAGGCAATATTGATTCATCCGCAGCCTTCGGATTCCGGAAGGTGCAGAAAGCCATGAATATGGCCTTTGGCACAAAAACTCACACTATTAATATGAAATATCCATTGGGCAAAGATGTAATAATGGTTATTGAATCTGACATAAGCACCACCCACCCTGTGTTCGCTCTTAACATTCTGAGGGCAAAGCGCGAGGGTTCAAAGCTGATCGTAGCAGATGCCCGGGAAACAAAACTGACACGCCACAGCAGTTCTCATCTCAGGATGGAAAGCGGCACGTCCGTGGCCTTTATAAATGGTCTGATGAAAGTGATTATTGATAAGAACCTTTTCGACAAGGCAACAGCATCAAAAATTGAAGGCTTTGAGGACTTGGAGAAAAGTCTTGATAACTATACACTTGAGAAGGTTTCAAAGATAACGCGCATTCCTGAGGCAGAGATTGCAGAAACGGCTGAATTCCTTGCAAAGGCAAAAAGTCGCATGATCTCTTTAACCATCAATGCTTCTGAAAATACCAAGGGAATGGACGTGGTCCTTGCCGCTGCAAACCTTGTAATCCTCCTCGGCGATGAACCGGAAGCACTTCAGATACCGGCTGAATACGCAAACACACTGGGCATGGAAAAAATGGGGTTACACCCTGAGGCGGAGACAAAAAATATCTTCAATATGCTTTATGAGCAGGGCGCGGTGAAGGGACTCTTCATCATGGGTGAAGACCCTGTTTCTGTATATCCGTTCAGCTCAAAGATCCTGTCTGTGCTCAAGTCTCTTGACCTGCTTATTGTGCAGGACATTGCGCTCACTGAGACGGCAAAGCTTGCCCATATTGTGCTTCCGGCTGCAGGCTGGTCAGAAAAAGACGGAACATTTATTAATGCTGAAGGTATCAGTCAAAAACTCCAGAGGATCATTGAAGCGCCGGGTCAGGCCATGCCGGACTGGCAGATAATGAGAAATCTTGCACTTGCAATGGGCAAAGAGATAGGCACACGAAGCGTTGAGGGTCTGTCTGAAGAGATAAAGAAAACAGTATATGAAGAGAAACATCTCGCTGATAAGAGGACCTTGCATGCAGTGCCGTATTCAGCGGGAGAGACTCCCTCTGCTGAATATCCGCTGGCACTGGTAGTCCGGGATGTTCTTCAGCACTCAGGCAGCATGTCAACACGATCAAAATCCCTCGACCTTGTCGTTTCTGAGGCGTATCTTGAACTCAATGAAGAAGATGCAACCAAGCTCGGCGTATCAGACAACAGCCATGTCAAGGTTTCCTCAAGAAGGGGTACGATCTATCTAAAGGCCAAGATAACAGACACAGTACCTGCCGGAACTGTTTTTTCGTCAACACACTTTCCGCACGGTCGTGTAAACACTCTGCTCTATTATCCCGAGAATGGGATCGCCAGTCCGTGCGCGGTAAACGTAGAATCTACTAAATAGAATGGGCAGATAATTATCTGTCCATTCTATTTAGTACTGCCATTATGGTCAGTCCCTTTTGCATATTAGACATCCTGATCTTTATCGAAAATATGAGCAACCTGGATCTTACATATTCGCACTGCCTCTGTGGCACGATATTACACTAATAAATCGGGGGGATTATGGCCGAAAAATGGTCTGATGATCTGCCAGAGGATGCTTTTTCATCGGAAGCTGAAAGAACCTATATGAGTGCTTTGGCAAAGATGAGGGAAGGCCTGGCAAAAGGATTTGATTTCAAAAGCGCAAGCACCTCTATCATGATTAGTGATGAGAGCCTCAGGCATGCTGTATTGGATGATGTGCTGAAGGTGATTATTGCTGAGGAGCATTTTATGAAGGGCATTCCTGTTGAACAGGTAGGGCAGAAGCTGAACCTGCCACTTGAGCAGCTCGAAAAGGCTATGACAGAGATGCTTGAAGACGTGGAAGAGACCACGATCAAAACCCTTTATAATAACACCGAAAAAGGGACAGAGCATTAGGCTGCTATGCGTTCTCGGACTTTAAAAATATACATCTTTTTTCTTTCTCTCCTCCTTCTGTCTAATCTGTCATTCGCGGGCATGCTCATTGGCGGGGATACTGTGTACACAATAAAGAAGGGTGATACGCTCGAGCTTGTCGGAGCGCGCACAGGTGTGTACTGGTGGAAGATCGCCAAGGATAACAATATTGATACAAAAAAACGCCTCCAGCCTGGACAGGAACTGAAGGTCAATACGCGGAAGATCGTGCCTATCACAATCGATTACGGGATTATCATCAATGTTTCGGACAGGACCCTCTATTCTTTTAAAAATCGCCAGCTTATAAGGGCCTTTCCTGTTGGCATGGGGCTTCCTACGTCAAAAACATCTACAAGCTGGAAAACTCCGGTTGGAAAATTCAGTGTGCTCGAAAAAAGGAAAGACCCGACATGGTACGTGCCCCCTTCGATACAGGAAGAGATGGAATTGGAAGGCAAAGAGGTTATCACCTCAGTGCCGCCCGGGCCGGACAATCCGCTCGGCAGATATGCAATAAAGACTACGATGCCGGGTATCATGATCCATGCAACGATCAAGCCAGCATCGGTCAACCAGTATAGGAGCCACGGCTGTATCCGCGTGCTTCCCGAGAACATGGAAAAATTCTTTCAAGAAGTTGAGCCGAATACCCCTGGTGAGTTAATATATATGCCTGTCAAAGCTGCCGTCTCTGATAAGGGGCGGATCTTCCTCGAAGTTCATAAGGATTTCTACAGCAGGATCAAAAACATGAAGGAAGAGGCCAAGACGCAGCTCGAAAAGATCGGTGCTGTAAATAAGGTGGACTGGCAAAAAGTGGAAAACGTCCTAAAAGAACGAGCTGGCATTGCAGAGGATATAACCCTGTGATATCAAGAAGGGCATTTATGCAGGGGTTGGCCGCGGCTACTCTCCTCTGCTCCTATTCAAAGGCATTGGGGAGTGTCCCATCGGAAAGAACATTAAGTCTCTATAATGTGCATACGGATGAAAGCCTTGATGTCACGTATTTTTCTGACGGGTCATATGACTATGAAGCCCTCGGCAAGATCAATCATCTTATGCGATGCCACCATGCGGATGAGGTAAGGCCCATAAGCACAGGGGTTCTTGACCTGCTCTGCGATATAAAGGACCGCCTCCATAAGGACCGCCGCATTGAGATCATATCAGGATATCGTTCGGTCGAATACAATGAATATCTGAGGACCAGGAGCAGAAAGGTCGCTCGCGACAGCTACCATATGCAGGGACTGGCAATTGATTTTTCGGTCAGCGGAATGAGCAAGAAGACTCTCTCCGGAGTCGCAAAATCTTTTTATGCAGGCGGTGTTGGCAAATACCGGCAGTTCGTTCATATTGATGTCGGACCTGTCAGATACTGGTAAAATCTTTCTTAAAGGAACGGACATGGGAAAAGAGGCAAAACAGCTAAAGGAGCTTTTTAACGATATCATTCAGTATGTGCGAATTAATCATACTGAAGCCATAGACAAGGCGTACAGCTATTTCTGGGATGGCGAAACCCCTGATGAGTTCTTAGGCGGCAGCGCACTGACGCTCGGTTTTCATAATTTTGAGAACTGGATGGTATTTGACCATAAGATCAACGAAGACGGTGATACCTATATAGACCTTTTCATAAGGGATACCAAGGATCTCGATGACCATGCAGTCGCCCTTCTCCGCAGAGCAAAAGATTCTGTAATGAGCCTTTATGAGGTCACCGCTGTGGCTAAGGATAAAAGGATCCTTCTCAAAGATATCCTTCTTGACAGAGAAACTGAACTAAAAGAGAAATATCTCACGCAAAGCCTGAAAAAAGGCGATCTATTTGCAACACGTCTTCTCAAACTCGACGACATAGATGTAGTGAGTGCCTGTGTCTATCCGTACAATCCCAGCCAAAAGAAACAGGTTCTCGCCTATATCGATAAACAGTTCAAACGCTATATAAAAAATGTGAAAAAAGACGGCACTATGCCGGACTATCTCAAAAATTATGGTGATGTCTTTAATCTGATCTGGATGAATTTCATCATTGAGCCTCCCGAAAAAAAGGCATAGTAAATTACTGAAAAAGCAGGAGTGGCTTCCCATCAGGCAACCCCGTGGCAAACCGAATCAGTAGCTGACAGATGAATATTCCTGTATTAATCCCTGCATATAATCCTGATGAAACCTTATTGTCGGTCGCGACAGGCTTAATCGACCTCGGATTTGAAAATATTGTAGTCGTGGATGACGGCAGCAAGCCTGAATGCAAATTCGTTTTCGATGAATTAAGGGATATGAAACAATGCCACGTTCTCCATCACGCTGTTAATCTGGGAAAAGGCAGGGCTCTCAAAACAGGTCTAAACCATATTTATCTTCTGTACAGAGAAGCAAAGGGTGTTATTACAGTCGATGCGGATGGGCAACATTTAGCTGAGGATGTTTTTAGCGTTGCTGAAGCATTCCTGAGGCAACCAGACAAACTGATCATTGGTGCCAGAAAATTCGAAAAGGGCACGCCATTGAGAAGTCTCCTGGGTAACGTTATCACCCATAACATTTTTTATCTTCTTGTAGGGAAAAAGGTGTCTGACACGCAGTCAGGTTTGCGGTGTTTTCCAGTGAATAAGATACCTAATCTGATAGCCCTCGAGGGAGAAAGATATGAATACGAGATGAACATGCTTATTTCGACAAAAATAAACGGGATGGAAATTATTGAGGAGGAGATAACTACTGTATATCTAGACCAAAACCGCTCATCACACTTCAATCCGCTGATCGATTCCATGAAAATCTATTTCCTGCTGCTCAGATTCGCTTTCTCGTCCTTTCTTGCTAGTCTTATCGATTTTGTTATTTTCGCTGCAGTCTTCAGCATGCACAATGATCTTTTCACAAGCATTGTTTCTGCGAGACTTGTGGCAGGGAATGTGAACTTTTTCGTCAATAGACGTCTGGTTTTCCATAGTCACGCGCACATAATCAGCACTATAACAAAGTATTATATCCTGTTCATTGTAATGGGATATCTATCTTATATATCCATAAGGGGGCTGGCCGACGTTGGCATTAACGTGATGGCAGCTAAAGTAGTGACTGAGATGCTGATGTTTATTGCCGGTTTTTTGATACAGCGGGACTTCATATTCATGGCCTATGCAAAGCCTGCAGTCGGAAGAAATAACTAATGGAAGGCAGAATAAAAGTTTATCTGTTATATCCCCCAATTTCAAAGATGGAGCGTTATTCTTCTGGGGTCGGCAGTGTCGGAGGGGAACAAATACCGTTGGGCATTTATTATATCGCTGCATATCTTCGCAATAACGGATACGATGTTTCCGTTACCGATGCAGAAGCCCTGGGACAGACCAAAGAGGAGATCCTGGATGAGATCAGGCATATACGGCCTGACTTTGTCGGGATCAGTTCAACAACTGTTGCTTTCCATCGGGCATTACAGGTAGCCGATTTACTCAAGGCAAATTTCCCCCAGATGGCTATTTTGCTCGGTGGTCCTCACGTTACGTCGAATGCCCAACATGCTCTTTCATTCGACGCCTTTGATTATGGGATTATCGGCGAGGGGGAATTAACAGCGCTGGAACTTCTCAATGCTTTATCGAACAAAAGACGTATTGATACAATAAGAGGCCTGGCGTACCGTGACAGTATGGGAAAAGTGGTTGTAACCCCGCGCCGTGAATTCGTGGCCGACCTGGATAGCCTTCCGTTCCCCGCATATGATTTGATCCGCGATATACGTCTGTATACGCCGCCGCCCTCAAACTATAGAACACTTCCTGTTGTGAATATGATAACAAGCCGGGGATGTCCAAATCTCTGCACCTTCTGCGACAGAAATGTCTTCGGGCAGACATACCGGGAACGGTCGGCGGGGAATATACTTAAAGAAATCAGGCAGCTTTATGAAATGTACCAGATACGGGAAATAGCTTTTGTTGATGACACATTTCTGATAAACAAAGAAAGAATATATAAATTGTTCGGACTCCTTCTCCAGGAGGGTCTGCAACTTCACTGGACCTGTATGGCGAGGATCAACAATGTCACATTCGAGTTTCTCAAATTTCTCCGTCAGCATGGCTGTTGGAACATAGCCTTCGGCATAGAATCTGGCGACGAAGAGATCCTCAAAGTGATAAGAAAAAACATAGCGCCTGAACGTGTTTCACAGGTCATAGATTGGTGCCACTCATTGCACATTAAAACGAAAGGCTTCTTCATCGTCGGGCATCCGCTGGAAACAGTTGAGACCATAGATAAGACGATCAGATTTGCGTGCAGCTTAAAGCTCGATGAAGTTGTAGTCACGATAAATACACCTATCCCCGGGTCTGTACAATATGCTGAAGCAGAAAAATACGGAAAGCTTGACACAGCAGATTGGTCGAAGTTCAACTATTGGCGTCCTGTATTTGTACCGCACGGGCTGACAGAGGATCTCTTGCTGAGAAAACAGAAGGAATTTTATCTGAGGTTCTATCTCCGTCCCCGCATTATTTTCAGCATTGCGATGAGTTTTTTCAGCAGGGGAGGACTCAGGAGGCTTAGATCGATAATAAACCTTTTCGGATATCTCCTGCCAGGGGAAAAGGTCCATACGACATAACCATGCAATAATATTGAAATTACTTATCTGCTCCGTGATCTTACCGGATCGATTTGATACTCCTCCGGAAGGAAGAGGCATATTGTTCTAACGCAACTCTACATGGTAAAGTGGTGTAGTGAAGGTTCTTAAAACATTGGTTCGCCCTGACAGATGCTTCCGGTCATGAGCAGAGAAGGGAAAGCTTTTCTGCTGGCCGCTGTTATAGTAATCGCAGTGACGGCGGCATATTCCAATCATTTTGATAATAGCTTTCATTTAGATGACTCACACACTATCGTCAACAACGTTTACATAAATAGTCTTCGTAATATCCCATTATTCTTCAAAGATGGGACCACCTTCAGTTCCCTGCCAACCAATCAGTCCTATCGGCCGGTCGTGACTACAACACTGGCAATCGATTACTGGCAGGGTGGCGGCGTTCACAATACCTTCTTTTTTCACCTCTCGACATTTCTGCTCTTCCTTTTCCAGGGACTTCTTATGTATTTTTATTACCGCAAACTATTTGGCACATCATCGGAACACCGATTAGGTCCTGCTTCCGCGTGTCTGTCAGTTTCATGGTATTTGCTACACCCTGCCAATGCCGAAACGATCAACTATATCATTGCCCGATCCGATACCCTTTCAACCTTGTGCATAGTCATGGCTTTTGTACTCTTTATCTACTCGCCGTTATGCAGGAAATTGCATATCTACCTCGTTCCTGTTGCGGTTGGTGCGTTTACAAAGCCGATCGCAGGAATATTTGCTCCTTTGTTATTTGTATATCTGCTTCTCTTCGAAGAGAAGATATCCATGTACGCTCTCTTTAGCGTACATGGTCCAAAATGTGCCTTCCCTGCGCTAAAGAAAGCCATGCCCTCTATTCTATTTTCGATCGCACTGATGATTTTTATTAAATATATGGAGCCACCTACCTGGACCGCCGGAGATATTTCCGGCTTTGATTATGTGATCACCCAACCCTATGTGATTCTTCATTATTTTATTACGTTTTTTTTGCCTACAGGTTTGAGTGCTGACACCGATTGGAGACGATTAAATTCCATGATGGATATCCGCTTCTTTATTGGCATCGCTTTTCTGATAATTCTCTTGTTTGCGGCGGCAGTATTATCTGGAAAAGAAAAAACACGCCCTATAGCCTTTGGACTGCTCTGGTTCTTCATTACCCTTCTCCCGACAAGCTTGATCCCTCTTTCTGAGGTAATGAATGACCATCGCATCTTTCTTCCCTATGTGGGATTAGCGATGAGCGCCTCGTGGAGCATGATTCTTATCCTCAGCGCAATAAAAAAATTATTTGCGCTCGGACAAAACTTCACACGCGCATCAGTAGCTATTCTCATAGCCCTCATGATTGCCTATGCATACGGTACTTACCAGAGGAATATGGTTTGGAAGACAGAAGAAACCCTCTGGCGTGATGTCACGAAAAAAAGTCCGAAAAACGCCCGGGGACTGATGAATTTCGGAATCACCCTAATGGCCAAGAAGGACTATGACGGAGCAGAGAGATACTTCACAGATGCACTGCAGATTACCCCTGACTATCCATACATCCTCGTCAACATGGGTGTGCTGAAAATGTCGACCAACAGGCTGATAGAAGCTGAAGAGTATTTCCGAAAGGCCCTTACATATGGCCCAGGTGATCCCTATTGCTACTTCTATTACGCGTGTTATCTGGCAGAACAGAAACGCACCGATGAAGCGATTCAGAATCTGGAAAAAGCTCTGAAGCTTTCTCCAGCACATCCCGGAGTTCGGTATTTATTGATGGCGCTTTATTATGAGCAGGTTGAGCTAGACAAATTAAAAGTCTTAGCCCAGGAGACCCTTCGCATCGTTCCGTATGACAGCAAGGCACTCTTTTATCTTGGGTCGATAAAGAACCGGATAAAGGAGTAGTCAGCTGGCTTTTCAGCATCGAAGTCCATGATCTTGCTTCATAACTGAAACCCTCTTCCTTTACTGCTCTGCGAATAAAACCTGAGACTTCTCGTCGATTTTCTGATACATTATGGCTATGATGAATTGCGATCGAGCATCTACCAGGACAGCCGGGCTGATCATTATCGGCAATGAGATCCTGTCAGGTAAAACTCAAGATCAAAACTCCTTCTTCCTTGCAACTGAACTCAGATACCTTGGCGTAAGCCTCATCCGCATATCCGTAATCCCCGATGACCTTGAGATGATCAGCACAGAGACTGCCCTTTTTTCAAAGACTTTTGATCTTGTTTTCACTACTGGAGGGGTCGGGCCAACCCATGATGACGTTACGATGTCAGGCATAGCAAGAGGCTTCGGCGTTCGACTCGTGCGGCATCCAGTGCTTGAAAAAGCATTTCACGAACGGTATGGTAAATCCTCTAACGAGGCTATTATGAAAATGGCTGAAGTACCTGAAGGCGCCGATGTTGTCGAGTTTGCTGCCAATAATTTTCCGCTGGTGGTCTTCAGAAATATCTATATTTTCCCGGGCATTCCGCACTATCTGCAGGAAAAGTTCAGCCTTGTAAAAGAGCGGTTCAGAACATCCGTTTTCTTTCTGAAGCGTATCTATCTCAGGGCAAATGAGGCAGACATCGCTGCGATCCTTAACTCTGTCGTTGAAAGAAATGACTGCGTTGCGTTCGGCTCCTATCCTATCCTCGGCAATGATGACTATCAGATCATTGTGACCGCAGAATCAAAAATAGAAGCTGATCTCCAAAAAGCTTTTGAGGAACTTCTAAAAAAGCTCCCAAACGATATTGTTGTAAAAGTTACGTAATCAAAGGGCCGGGGTAAGATACCCCAGCCCTTTGATTACGTAAGAACACGAGAGTGTGTCTATGCAGTCTGAAGCTTCGGAATCATCGGTGCCATGCCTTCCTGCTTGATATCTCCCTTTATCCCAATAATCGTTTCGCTGTATGGAATATCCTTCCCTGAATTCTTGATCGCCTGCTGGGTAATATACGCAAGGCCTCCGCAGCAGGGGACTTCCATGCGGACTACGCTTACGCTCTTGATCGAGAACTGTTTAAACATCTCGGTCAGGGTTTGAAAATACTCCTGCGCGTTATCGAGCTTGGGGCATCCGATGATAACTTTTTTTCCCTTGATGAATCTGCTGTGAAAACCGACAGCAGAGAATGCTGTACAGTCTGCGGCAAGCAGAATGTCAGCATCATTGAGATAGGGGGCTCCTGTTCCTATCAGTTTCAGCTGAATTGGCCAGTTCTGAAGCTCAGGACACTCGTCCCCTGTCACTGCCGCAGTTTCCTGCTTCTCCGAAAAGTTCACCGGTTTCATACTTGAGCATCCGCATCCTTCTCCCATTTTGTTGCCTCCTTTATACTGATATCTGCCACTTGATTTAACTGGCTTATAGTTTCAGTATAAAACAGTCTTCTGAGGTTCGCTATGATTTAAATCATCATATCAATACGCAGGATAAGGCAATTATCACAAGCCACATAAGTTCGATATTCCTCGGCGCCTTGAAATTACGTTAATGCCGCATGATATTTCTTCAACTTCCTTTTCAGGGTAGAAAGAGAGATGCCGACAGCTCGTGCTGCCCGGCTGTAATTGCCTGAATGCTCTGCGAGGGCAGTAAGAATATGGTTCTTCTCAATATCATCAAGTTTTGCAGATGAACCTGCTGCAGGTTTTTGCTCGGTTGTCATCAAGGGCTGTCGCGCCTTTCCTGCTGTTACGGCAAGAAGTTCTGCCGGGTGCAGCTCAGATCCCTGCTGCAGGATAACAGCCCGTTCGAGAACATTCCTCAGTTCCCTTACATTGCCTGGCCAGTTGTACTGCAGCATCTT
The DNA here is from genome assembly GCA_964461065.1 of uncultured Nitrospiraceae bacterium. Classification (GTDB taxonomy): domain Bacteria; phylum Nitrospirota; class Thermodesulfovibrionia; order Thermodesulfovibrionales; family UBA6898; genus UBA6898. Next base: position 16,093 of record CAYWRK010000017.1, on the reverse strand, counting down.
TTCGATCTGGCCGCCTGCAAGCCTGAGCTGTCTCCCCTTAGCAACTTTCGTGATCAGGACCTCGCAAAGCACCGGGATATCATCTCTTCGTTCCCTTAAGGGTGGCAGATGAATCTTTATGACGCCGAGGCGATAATAAAGCTCTTCTCTGAATGTTCTGGCCTTTATCGCCTTCCCAAGATCAACGCTCGTAGCAGCAATAACCCTGACCTGTGCATGGAGAGGCGTTGTGCCGCCGAGTCTGCGATATGTCCCATCATCGAGAACGCCTAAAAGCTTTGCCTGAAGGGCTACAGGCATCTCACCGATCTCATCAAGAAAGATCGTGCCTCCCTCTGCCATCTCGAACATGCCCTTTTTCATGGCTGCTGCGCCGGTGAATGCTCCCTTCTCATAACCGAAGAGCTCGGCCTCGATCAGGCTTTCAGGAAGGGCTGCGCAATTGATACTGATGAACGGGCTATGTCTGAACTGGCCGCCATAATGAATTGACCGAGCAGCAACGTTCTTGCCTGATCCTGTTTCGCCGGTGATCAGCACAGGAGCATCTGCATCGGCAGCAAGGCTGATCAGTCGATGAATGTCCGCTATTGCCCTGCTCTCTCCTACAAGCACATGCTCCACACGTTCCTTGTCTGAGCGGTAGTTCTGGAACTGCTCAACCTTCTCAAGATCACCGGTTCTGAGGGCCCGGGTTATGGCAAGCCCCAGCTCTTCAAGCTCAAAGGGCTTTGAGAGATAGTCAAAGGCCCCCGCCCTGACAGCCTTTACAGCATTTTCAAAGCTCGGAAAGGCAGTGGTGAAAATGATCTTTGTCTGGTTGTTAAAATTCAAAATTGCCGGACAGAGGGTATGACCTTCGGCATCAGGAAGTTGTTGGTCAAGGAGCAGCAGATCAACCTGCTTTTTTGAGCAGATATCGAGACATTCTTTGGCTGTGTGAGCAACAGAGACCTCTGCATAATCAGACGTAACATACTCTTCCACGGACATGCAGAAATTTCTGTCGTCATCAACGATCAGAATGTTCCTCTTGATCCTATGCATCGCCTCCACCGTCAGCAGGCAGGCTCAGGAGGATCATTGTCCCGGCATTTTCCCAGCTCTCAATCTCAATCGTCCCATTCATTTTGAACATCATCTTCTTTACGATCACCAGCCCTAATCCTGTCCCGTGGCTTTTGGTCGTTGAAAAAGGCTGAAACAGATGTTTTTTCTGTTCATCAGGCATGCCGCAGCCATTATCCCTTATCCTGATGATTATCCTGTGATCAGATCTGAGTGTGCTGATGCTGATCTCAGGCGATTCGACATTATGGAGTGCATCCGAGGCATTGGTCAGCACATTCAGCATCACATGCTGCAGCGCACGCGGGTCGAACAGGCCATATTCAGCATCAGGCCGGTAGAAGGTCTTGATCCGTATTTTTTTCTGACTGAAGTCGCGCTCGACCATAGCGAGGAGATTGTTCATAAAGGATGCGATATGGACCTCACGGCATTCAGGATTTTCATACATACTGAAGTTCTTGAGGTCTTTAAGAAGGATTTCAACCCTGCCGATGTCCGAAAGCATCCTGTCGAGAAACTCATTAACCGCTTCTTTGGAATAGGTTGCAAGGTTCTTCTTGCATACGGCAAGTGTTGTCTTGATAGAGTTTATCGGGTTGCCCAATTCATGCCGTATGCCGGAGAAAATATAGCCGAGATTGTCCATAGTGTTCACAGCTTCTGCTATGGCCTGCAGCCTGGTCTTTTCCGTTATGTCGCTCACATAAACCCAGAGATAGGTGTCTGAAATAAGATAGATTGTGTATCCGAGAAACCTGTTGCCGTACCGAAGGCTACGCGGTTCCATAAGAGTTGCAGTCAGCAACGGAATTTCGATATCCGAGAGCAGGAGCGATGCCAGCGCTTCGTAATCCTTCGGTTTTATCATACCTCTGAATATTTCGACCGCAAGCTTGTTCTGAAAAAATACTTCTTTCTTCGAGATATCAAAGCCGATTATGCCCAGACTGATATCATCGAGAATATTCGCATAGATACACTCCCCAAGGCAGGGGGTCTTGCTGATCGGGCATGCCTTGCCCTCTCCCCGGTGGGAACAGGTGATCATCTGCTCGTTAACACCTGCGTTTTTCATGTCACCTCAGTTACAGGGCTTATTCTTTTTCGCGTGTAATATCAGCCCCGATTTTCATTAATTTCTCTTCGATCTTCTCGTAACCCCTGTCAAGGTGATATATTCTCTTTATGGTTGTCTCTCCCTCTGCAGCAAGAGCAGCCACAATGAGCGATGCACTTGCCCTCAGATCAGTTGCCATGAGCGGAGCGCCCTTAATCTTCTTTGCGCCTTTGATCGTTGCAATGCCGCCTTCGGTCGAGATATCAGCACCCATTCTTTTGAGCTCTGCAACATGCATGAACCGGTTCTCGAATATCTTCTCGGATATCACGCTGGTGCCGTCAGCAATGCACATCATAGCCATGAGCTGTGCCTGCATATCAGTCGGAAACCCAGGGTAAGGCATAGTTGTTGTACTCACTGCCTTAAGCCTTTGCGGTCCGATGGCCCTGATACCGGTCTTCACAGGCTTAAAGACAATGCCGGTGTCCGCCAGCTTGTTGATCACCGCGTCGAGATGATCAGGCCTGCAGTTCCTGATCGTGATATCACCCCCGGTTATTCCTGCTATTGCCATAAAGGTTCCTGTCTCTATCCTGTCCGGTATGACCGTATGTCTGAGCGGCTTCAGCTTTTTAACACCTTCGATCTCGATGACACTCTCGCCCGCACCTTTTATCTTCGCTCCCATCGAAATAAGCGCATCCGCCAGATCAACGACCTCAGGCTCGCGTGCAGCATTCTCAAGAAATGTCTTTCCCTCTGCAAGCGTTGCAGCCATCATAAGGTTCTCTGTGCCGGTCACGGTCGGGATATCAAAATTGATATGCGCACCCCTGAGCTTCTTTGCCTTTGCGATCACATACCCTGAATCGAGGGTTATGGTAGCCCCCATCTTTTCAAGGCCCATCAGATGGAGGTTTATCGGCCGTGCGCCGATAGCGCAGCCGCCGGGAAGTGATACCTTTGCCTTGCCAAGCCGGGCAACAAGAGGACCCAATACCAGCACAGATGCGCGCATGGTGCTGACCAGGTCATAGGGGGCCTCGAAATTCTTTATTGCGGTGCAGTCAAGGATAGCCTTGTTCTTTTCGAGATGAAAACCTGCTCCAAGGTTTGCGATAAGGCGCCCCATGGTAGAAACATCTCTGAGATGAGGCACATTCTTGAGAATATGTTCGCCGGACGCAAGAAGAGATGCAGCCATGATTGGAAGCGCAGCATTCTTCGATCCACAGATCGTAACTGTGCCTTTCAGCTTTTTGCCGCCTCTGATGACAAGCTTGTCCAGATTAACCTCCCCTTACATCTTTTTCGGTATTGTAATACAAATGTAGTTATTTGGCATAACCGAAATATGGTATATTTCAAGTATGAGAGAATTTATGATCTACCAGGATGATGACGGTACATGGGTTGCAGAGGCAAGAGAACTCCCCGGCGTTCATATGAGGGGCAATACCCAAAAGGAAGCTCTCGAAAAAATTCAGGCAGCCTTAAAGATCTATTATCCCTGCAGGTGCGAGGACTGATAAGCCGCTGAATGTTTTGCTCTGCATGAGTATCTTATCTGCAAACCAGCGTCCTAAGCCATTTTCCTGACATTGCCGGGTTGACAATCCCCCCCTCTTTGTGGTTAAATTAGCTCAATAACAAACCACATAAATCTTCCCTAAAACAACCCGGCTCATCTCGCTTTTTCCCATATGTTCAATGCAGCCAATTTAATAATAAACAGGGGTTTTACAAGGATATAACGTTCAGAACGTTACGCCCCTCTGTAATTGTTTTATGGAAGAATTAAGGAGGTATGCATGTCGAAAGAAATGACAATTGATACACAGCCTAGAAGGCCCTCGCTGATTCCTCGCATGTTTCTGGTTCTTATGGCCATGATCATTCTTACACTTGCTCTTGCAGCAATAGTACCGGGCGGGCGGGCGGATACAAAGTTCTTTTCATCTTTCAAGGCAAACAGTGATGATGCGGCAAAGAAGAGGATCCTGAATTGGATGGCAGAGAACTCTGCTGTGCCGGACCAGGTATTAGCGAAGATCTATAATGCAGCCTCAGTCACCGGCAACAGGGACCTGATCCTTGCGATCTGTCTTGTGGAGTCCAACTTCAACCCTCACGCAGAAAGCGACAAGGGAGCAATCGGCCTTATGGGGATAATGCCGGGCGTCTGGGTAAAAGAACTGAAGGAGCAAGGCATCATAAACGAGAAGGCTGATCTTTATAAGATATCGGGCAATATAGCAGCCGGCGCCCATGTGCTTGAGACGTATCTATTGGAAACGAATGATCTCAGAAAAGCGCTGGTTCGGTATGTGGGCGGCGCGTCCTGGTATGCAACAAAGGTCTTACAGGCGCAAAAGCAGATCAGGCTGTCACAATATGCAGACCAAAAGGTCACGCATGAGGACAATCTTAATTAAACGATTCAAATAAGTTCGGAAGTCTGCTCTCGGGTTACATGCGATCCGCCGATCACGTATTCACATCCCTGCGGCCTTCATCTCCCCTACTGTCCGCTCCCAATAGGGCTTTTCGAAATAGAATTCTGCCTTCTTCTCGTCAGCGTACACAAACTGGTGGTTGAAGTAACCATAGACTGCATCACGAAGTGATCGATCGCGGATAACAAGCGCCCCTGTCTGTTCATAATGTTCAAGCAGTTTCCGGTACGCATCGATAGGTTCCCATCCTGCCTGCTGAAATATGATCCTGCCGCCGAACTCATGAAACAGGGTTTGATTGATCTTCCACTGCTTTACCCAAACCGATGCAACCCGCTTTTCCGCATCCTGCTGCAATTTCACCTGTGTTGGATCTTTCAGTTCCAATTCCCTCCTGGTATCGAAATCCCTAAGGCTGTTCAGCGTATCAAGATACTGCTGCGCCTGCTTGCGCCTCTGCTCCGGCAAAGAGGGAGAAGCAAGCTCTTTGATCAGCGCCCCAAGCTCCTTTTCCCTGCGTGCGCTGTCCTCTTTCATAAATTTACGGGTCTGGTTCATGTTTGACTCTATCTCAGTGTCTGCGGGCTCGATCTTCCTATTCTGTGCATAGTCCTCAAACACACGTGACCAGACGAGTGCTCTGAAAGTTTCTGATCTTGTGCGCTCATGCCATGCTGCGTAAGCATCTGTATTAAGTTTTGCCTTCTGCTCCCTTTCCTGCACAGCAGTAACAAGCTCGTCTGCGTATATTGCTCTGCCGAGCAGCTCAGCCACCGGCCGGCGAACTCCTGCATCAAGCGCTCCGGCTGACGCAGTGAAGGTTGGACTGATAACAAGAAGCGCCAATATAAATAAGGAAGATATCAATCTGGTAAGCAGTCTGGCAGATGTCGCAAAGGCGCTAAATGATGCATTATTCATGATTTAAGTATATCAGGAACTATCGCCCTCTGCGCTCCCTACGGATGGTCGAGATGTTTGGCCTGGGGAAGAATGCGTTTATAGTCCTGATAGGAGACTAAAGAGTCCCATCTGCCTGTGAGTTTGGCAATTGTGATACTGCCGAAAAAGATGCCAATGATAAGACAGATGAACAGAAGTGGATGAACCGGCTTTTTCCGGGGAAGAGATATATCGAGTGCGCCTTTTGCGGGGCAATGACTTACGCAGGTCAGGCATCCTGTACATTCAGGAGACCTCACCTGCGTAAGCGTCTCTACAGGCAGAAGCGAAGGGCAGTTTTCAGTGCATTTTCTGCAGTGGATACAGGCCGCTTCATTCCTCCTGATCTTGAGTGGGCTCAGCATGCTCAGCAGGCCAAGAAGCGCTCCATAGGGACAGAGATATCTACACCAGAAGTTCTTATACACCAGGGAAAAGACGAATAGCAGTGACAGAGAAATCGCTGTTGTTTTTGTCATCGCCGTGAAAAAAAAGAGCATCTTCACATCAGCAATCCTGTAATAATCGTTCTCCAGAAAGCGTAAAATTGCCGACACTGGCAACTTCAGGACGATGACATAGATGAAAAATGCCATAAGCATATACTTAACAGACCTCAGACCATGGTCAGCATAGCGGGGAATGGCGAAGTTCCTGCCAAAGATCTTTCTGCCGAGTTTCCAGACGCTGTCAGAGAGAGCACCCACAGGACATATCCATCCGCAGAACCCTTTTTTCAGAGCAAGGGCCATGATAATGGCTGCGGAAAAGATGGCAAGGCCGGCAGGATGGATGCGATCAAATACGCCTTCCATGAGCCAGAGCTTTAGGCCCATGAGCGCTCCAATCGGCAAAAAGCCTTCAACTGCCGGGAATCTGTTTTTCAGAATCTCTTCTTCACCTCCCATTGGCAGCGGCCCCATCGCAAGGAAGTGGTCTGCGAAGATGAAGAAACGATAACCTGCATAAAGCAGGAAGAGAATTATGCCCCATTGCAAAATGTAGCGCAGATAGCGTACGTAAGCCCGATCAATCTTTTCCATGCATATAGTGTAATGAAAACAGGAGAAAGATTATATGATTTATGACATAGTGAATGGAGGTTTTAGAGTGCATATATTTGTGAGGCAGATTTCTACATTACAGGGTGGCTTTGATCCGCTAATCGGCAAATCCACCCCCAACCGACTATTGATCAAGCAGAATTCGAATCACTTCGGACATTCTTGTTGAGCCCGGCAGTACTGATTGTGCTGCACCTGCAGCTGCAACTGCCATGATGACCACAATTGTAAAAGGGATAGCCGTGGTCTTAAAGACACTGCCAATCCAGTCAGGATTGTTGATGCGCTTCATACTTTTCATAAGACTTGTGGCAAGGAGAAAATCAAAGGCAGCCTCGCCAAGTACAGCAGGCGCAGCATAGATAAGATAGAAGGCAGCGCCGAAGACAACAGCAAGAAGCAGTGCTCGGAAGGACATCCGGCTTGATATCTACGATATCACCATTCTCAATAAAGCTGTCAGCGTTTTTTCTCCTGCCGGAAGACATCATATAGAGGAGCCAGAGCTTAATGAAGCCAAAAAATGCAAGATAAGCACAGATCACCGCAATAGGATACCTGATGAGCATGCTGCTGACATGCAGATGAAGTAAGGCCCAACTCACGATAAGACCGGAAAGGGCGGTACCAGTGAGGATAAGCGACATATGGAAGCGGAGAAAGAACCGCTCCCTGAAAAACCTCATAACCCTTTCCCGCCTGCGCAGCTGCTTGGTGTTTTCCATGACTTGGGAAACTATATATATCGCCGCTGAGGGTAAAGCAAACATTTGGTCTCACTGACCGGCATTGCGACGGATTCTCTGGTGGGCCTCGGCACCGATTCTCATGTGCCAGCAGATTAAAGCGTTAGGCTGTGTACAGGACCTTGATGGTCTTCTTATCGTCTGCGGTTTTGGTCACGCAGGTTGCGGTCTTTCCGGAGCTGGTGGTGGAATAACAAACGTAGATATTGATGCCGACATTCATGCAGCTCAACAATCATGATTTTGAGCCTCAGTCCTTACCTCTCGTGTCTTTATTTTCCTATACAGAAACTGCTGAATATTCTCTGCAATATCTCGTCAGTGGTAATGGTTCCGGTAATCTCTCCGAGCCTGTCAAGGCTTCCCCGTATCTCAATAGAGAACAGTTCAAGGGGGTTATTGCCTGACAACAGGCCGTGGGCACTGCCAAGCGATTCAGCGGCGCTGTCCAGTGCAGCCTTGTGCCGGATATTCGTGACCACCACGCCCTCCCGCTCCCCTTCCCAGCCATGAAGGTTTGACTCGAAGATGACTGACTTAAGCCTCTCTATTCCCTCTCCAGTGACCGCAGAGAGACAGAGACATTGATTCCCTTTAATGGCACTATGTTCAAGTGATATCTTCTGAGGCAGATCTGTCTTGTTGATGACCATGACAGCATTCTTATCTCTGATAATGCCGAGGAGATCATGGTCCTCCTTTGCAAAGAGCTCGCTGCCGTCGAACATTGCGACAATGAAATCAGCAGACTCTATTGCCTGTATGCTCCTTCTGATCCCTTCCTGCTCAATGAGCTCGTCAGAACTGTGTATGCCAGCGGTGTCCATGATCCTGATCGGCAGGCCATTGATATTCAGATAGTCTTCGATCAGATCGCGCGTCGTGCCCGGCAGATCCGTAACAATGGCACGCTCCTTCTGCAGCAGGGCATTCAGCAGCGATGACTTGCCGACATTCGGCCTTCCCACAATAGCAATAGAAAGCCCTTCCCTGAAAAACCTCGCCTCATTGAACGTATCTGATAGTCTCAGAATCTCTGCACTGACATCCAAGAGTTTTCTTTCAATCTCTTTTTTTGAAGCTGTCTCGATGTCATCCTCAGGGAAGTCGATATGCGCCTCAACAAAGGCGGCTATCTCAATAAGCTGCTCGCGGATTGCAGAGAGCTTTTCTGTCAGGCCGCCTCTCAGCTGCTCACTGGCGATCCTCATGCTTTCTTCAGTCTTTGCATTTATGACATCGAGGACTGCCTCTGCCTGGCTGAGATCTATCCTGCCCTTCAGGAACGCCCGCTTCGTAAACTCCCCGGGCTCTGCTATCCTGGCTCCCTGCCTGAGAGCAAGCTCGAGTATCTGTCTTACTGAAAGCATGCTGCCGTGGCAGTTGATCTCAACAACATCCTCGCGGGTGTATGAGTTCGGTGCACGCATTATTGCAAGGAGGACCTCATCCACAATCTGTTCGTCAGCAGGATCGACAATATGGCCATAGAGCATCTTATGGGATGGAGCAGCGGAAGGCTTCCCATTTTTTCTTGAGCGGAAGATCGTGTCAGCAATTGCAACAGCTTCAGGCCCGCTCAGGCGGACAATACCTATCCCCCCCTGACCCACAGGGGTTGAAATGGCAGCAATGGTGTCGTCAGAATAGTTCATGGTTATTGGCTCATAATTCAGGATCGATGGACATGCCTGTATTATATTAAACTAAGTGAAAAGGTCTGTAGGCCTTGAGATGAGATGAAGACTATGAGCACGAACTACTGCGCTGGTTCGTTTGCGAGGCTTCTATTGACGAAAAACTGCTGGATAATACCGAGCACATTACCGATAAGCCAGTAGAGAACCAGTCCTGAGGCCATATTCAGGAAAACAAAGGTGAAGACAAGCGGCATCATCAGCATCATTTTTGCCTGGGCCGGGTCCATGGTTGACGGCGTCATCTTCTGTTGAATAAACATGGTGGCACCCATAAGAAGCGGAAGGGGGCCAAGGGCTAACCCTCCGACAAGAGGCAGAACTGCCGGGATATGCCCAAAAAGTGTGTCAGGCCCGGAGAGGTCTGTGATCCAGAGCATGAACGGCGCGCCTCTCAGTTCAATGGCTCTCAGCAGGACCTGATAGAGCGCAAGGAAAACTGGTATCTGAAGAAGCATCGGCAGACAGCCTCCCAAAGGACTGACCTTGTGCTTCTTATAAAGCCCCATCATCTCTGCCTGCTGCTTCTGGGGATCCTTCTTGTATTTCTCCTTGATCTCATTCATCAAAGGCTGGATTGCCTGGAGCTTCTTCATGGACTTCTGGCTTTTCGTCATCAGCGGTATGAAAGGGATCCTTGTTACGATGGTGATAAGAACGATGGCCCAGCCATAGTTGCCGAGGAACTGATAAAAGACCTTAAGTACCCAGAAGAGCGGCCGAGCAATGATCGAAAAGAAACCGAAATCTATAACATGTTCAAGCCCGATATTAAGAGCCTCAAGCCTATCATTTTCTTTTGGCCCGGCATACAGATGAAACTTGTTCAAACCACTTTTTGCCTTGAATGCCACGACCGGGGAATCCTGCACCATAAATGCCTTTGCCTCTTCAACAGGAGCTGCAGGAACAAGCGCTGCAAAGAAATATTTGTCCTGCTGTGCAATCCACTTAAGGTTCTCCTGGAATGACTTTGGCTCTTTTAGGTCCTTTGCAGGCAGATCCTTGAGATTGGTTCCTGTCAGTACGGTCGGGCCGACATGAATTGAGTCGTCCTTCTCAACTATGCCGAAATCGCTTCCCAGGGTTATCCAGTATTCAAGAACTCCGGACACTTCATCAGTAAGTTCAACCAGGTACGTGCCCGCTGAGAAGGCATAGGTCCTTCTGACTGACTTACCATCCTTTGCATACTCAAACACAAGGGTGCCTGTCTTATTCGTATTATCAAGCTTCAGGTTCCTGCCAATAACGGAGAAGTTGACGTTTGCAAGATCAAAGGAACTGCTCTGGCCTATTGCAGCAGCAGATACAACACCGGGCTTCTTAAGCAGAACAACCTCTTTGCCTGCCTTGTCCTTATACGGCTTAAGGGTCCAGGACTTGATTGTGCCGCCGCGCGAGGTAAAGACTGCAATGAAAAGATCATTCTCTACGGTAATTTCCTTCTCATCTGCAATAACAGTCTCCACAACAGCCTTTGGGGCTTCTGCCTTTTGCACCGGATCTTTCTTTGCTGCCTCTGGCACCTGCTGCTGTTCAGCAGGTTTCTGCACAGGGGCCTTCTGGGGCTCGCCGGGGAAAAGGTATTGAGATCCTACGATAACAAGGAATGAAAGCACAACGGCTATAACGGTTTTATTGTCCATAGTTATTTGACCGGGTCAAACCCGCCCTCATGAAAAGGGTTGCATTTCATAATCCTGCGTGCGGATAGGACTGAGCCTTTCAATGCGCCATACTTTCTGACCGCATCGATTGCATACTCAGAACAGGATGGCGTGAACCTGCAACTGGAGGGGAATAGAGGTGATATCATATATTTATAGAGCCTGATGATCGCTATGATTAGTATTCTCATGCTTTAATCCTGCAAAGACCCTGCATACGCTCCTGTCAAGGTCAAGAAACTCAGCCTCTGCAGCTGCACTCCGTGCAACCACAACGATATCACAGCAGAGGGGGTTTCCCGCCAGCAGTTTTCTGAAGATCTCCCGAAGACGCCGCTTAACCCTATTTCTCGTAACCGCATTCCCGACCTTTCTGCTCACCACAAAGCCAATTCTGCTCTGTTGGAGGCCATTGGGATGTACGTAGAGTATAAGGTGATGGGAAGGAAATTTACGGCCCTGCTCAAAGACGTTCTTGAATTCTCCTCTTCGAGTCAGTGTTTGAAGAAGGCTTCTCTTCAAACAGCCAGTCTTTTCCGTCCTTTTTTCCTTCTCCTCTTGATCACATTGCGGCCGCCGACCGTGCTCATTCTTACGAGAAAGCCGTGCGTCCTCTTCTGTTTCTTGTTGTGTGGATGAAATGTTGTATATGTTCCCATAGTTTTTTCCTGAGCGAGAATTATAACCATAGCTTTTTCATAATGTCAAGGGGCCGAATTGCATCACGAAAAAACGATACGAAAGTGAATCGTTGCCTCAAACAAGAAATCCACTCGAAATAATTGAACAATTGACTTCTGAGAAGCGCAGGTCAGGAGACGCACGCTGGCAGCAGCCCTGATCTATAAAAGATGAATATGCAGCTCTCATCCCGCTATATACCAGCCATAATAATGGCAGGAGACTGCATAGGGTGCTATCTTTATTGTTGTCACCTTGCTATTTTGAGGGCCATCTGATAATTTTCCTGAAGAATGCATATCAATACCGGCAGATGGACTGAAGACGAACTCGACTGTATAATCCGTGAGGCCACAACGATTGCTGATCCCGGAGAGTGCATCGCCTTAATTTCAGAATATTTTCTCGGCACACCCTATCAGGAAAACACCCTGATAGGAGATCAGTATACAGCCGAAGAGCTTGTGATCGATCTGAGCGGCCTCGACTGCTTCACCTTTCTCGATTATGTCGAGACAATGAGACTATCAAGCTCTTTTTCAGACTTTCAGAACAGGCTCAAGCAGGTGCGGTACAGAGGGGGCAGCATTTCATACAAGACAAGAAATCATTTCTTTACTGACTGGGCTGAATATCGCTCTGCCTTTGTAATTGATGTAACAGCAGAAATCGGAAAGGGCAGGGCGAAGGATCTGCAAAAGACGCTGAACCGCAAAGATGACGGAACCCATTTGCTGAGTGGAATAGAGCCCGTGGACAGGGCCATTGCCTATATCCCTGCAGACAAGATTGATGAAGCCGTGCTTCAGAAGCTAAAGACAGGCGACTATGCAGGTATCTATTCAGACTTAACGGGGCTTGATGTATCTCATGTCGGCATCATTATCAGGGCTGGCGCTTCTCTTTTTCTGCGGCATGCTTCCTCATTACGGGATCTTCGAAAAATAGTCGATCAGGGGCTCATGCAGTATATGAAGGGCAAGCCCGGGCTGAGTATTTTGAGGCCGAGCTGATGTTTAAGGTGATTTTCAGCAGGCGCATGCTTGTCTCTTTTATCATGGGATTTGCCTGTGGTCTGCCGCTGCTTCTGACTTCAACGGTTCTGCAGGCCTGGATGAAAGACGAAGGTGTGGACCTGACTGTCATCGGGCTCATGGCGCTGGTCGGTCTTCCTTATACCCTGAAGTTTCTCTGGGCTCCTTTCCTTGACAGATTCACGCTTTCCTTGCTGGGCCGCAGGAGGGGCTGGCTGCTGCTTGCACAAGTATTCCTTGTTTTTTCGATAGCAGGGCTTGGCTTTACTGATCCAGCCGGGAATCCGGCAATCATGGTTTTTTCAGCGCTGCTCATAACCTTTTTCAGCGCTTCCCAGGATATTGTTGTTGATGCGTACAGGAGAGAAGATCTTGCGGATGAAGAGTTGGGGCTCGGTTCTTCTTTCTATATAAATGGCTACCGGGTAGGAATGCTGCTGGCCTCAGGGGGAGGTCTGATCCTTGCCGACCATCTGCCCTTCACAATGGTCTATATGATCATGGCTGCCTGTATGCTGCCGGGGATTATAACTACGCTCCTTACTCCTGAACCGGCGGTATTAGCCGGTACGCCAAAAACTCTCTGGGAGGCAATTGCTGCGCCGTTAGCAGAATATTTCAGCAGGGAAAATGCTCTCCTTATCCTTGCCTTTGTTCTTTTATACAAGATTGGTGATACGATGGCAAGCGCCATTACAACGCCCTTTTATCTTGATATAGGTTTCTCGAAGACGGAGGTCGGTGCCGTGGTAAAGCTCTTTGGCTTCTGGGCTACTATTGCAGGGAGTCTGATAGGCGGAGTGCTGATGCTGCGCATCGGGATCAACCGTTCGCTCTGGATATTTGGATTCCTTCAGGCACTATCGACTGCAGGTTTTGCAATCCTTGCCCGGATCGGCCATAGCTTGCCTGCCCTCTCAGGCGTCATTGCCTTTGAAAACCTGACGGCCGGCATGGGTACCGCAGCGTATGCCGCGTTTATGGCAAGTCTTACAAACAGAAAATTCACTGCCACACAATACGCACTTCTCAGCAGCCTCATGGGAGTTCCCAGGGTGCTGGCTTCTGCGCCGACCGGTTTTCTTGCAAAACATATGGGATGGGAGAGTTTCTTTATCTTCTGTGTTGTTATCGCGCTTCCAGGGATGATGCTTCTCCTGAAGTTTGCACCCTGGGATCCAAAAGACGTCAGAAGATTATAAGATCGTATGATCTGCATATTCTTGAATGCCTGAAGATAGGCTGTGAATAGGCTGTCCATGTAACATGATGCTTGTAATAAAATGAAAATCATGAGAATATGTATGCTAAACAATGAATTATGAACGGGGAGGGTATGTCACGATTGGCCAAGTCTAATCTGCTGAGGGGAATTCTTCTGATATCACTCTGTTCGGTAGTGTTCCTCCCAATCTATACCTTCTTTTTTCTTTATCCATCTTTTGATAAGCTCCTGACCGAAAGGACCGAAGAAGAAGCTGCCCGTTTTGCATCGCATCTTGCTGCCCGGCTTATTCCCGGCAACAGCGGATTGACCAAAGACCTGATAACTCCTGCCTTTAAGCAGGCAATAGAGCAGAGTGCAAAGGATATGCAGCTGGTGAAAGTGAAGGTGTTTGCGCCGTCAGGGGAGATTATCTATTCTACGGAGTCCAAAGACATCGGCGAGATTAACCGCAAGAAGTATTTTATCGAGATTGTTTCCAGCGGTGGTAACTATTCACAGGTGGTGAAAAAGTCGGCGCAGTCGCTTGAGGGGCAGGTAATGACCAGGGACGTTGTTGAGACCTATGTGCCGCTCATGGACGGGCTGCAGTTCAATGGAGCCTTTGAACTCTACTACGACATAACGAAAAGCAGGGAAAAATTGGGCAGACTTATTTCAAGGTCATCAGCTGTTGTGTTCGTTGTTGCCCTCTGTCTTCTTGCCGGAGTTATTCTGAGCGCCATGAATGCAAATCGAAACATTCGCTTACGTGACAGCGCCGAAGAAGAACTGAGAAAGCATCAGGAAGATCTTGAGAGGCTTGTCGAAGAGAGGACTCGGGAGATTGTGCAGGCTCACGAAAAGATCGAACAGGAGATGCTTGACAGAAAGCAGGTTGAAAGCTCCCTTAAGGATACTGAGGCAAAGTATCGATCCCTTGTCGAATCGACCGAGGATTCGATCTATCTCGTTGATCAAACGTATCGTTATCTTTTCATAAACAAGAAGCATCTTAATAGGATGGGACTGCTTCCGGATCAATTCCTTGGCCATTTTTATCATGAATTTCACTCGCCCGAAGAGACATCAAAGTTCATGGAACATGTTAATCAGGTCTTCGAGACAGGAGCATCAGTCCAGAGCGAACATATGAGCAAGCGTGACAATAATTATTTTCTTCAAACCCTGAGCCCGGTAAAAGATCAGGATGGCAAGATTGTTGCCATAACAGTCATTTCTAAGGATATCAGTGACCGCAAGCGCATGGAGGAGGAACTGCGGTCTCTATCGCTGACCGATGAACTGACCGGACTGTATAACCGCAGAGGATTCCTTGCCCTTGCCGACCAGTATTTAAAGATCGTTAACCGCATGAAGAATAAGATATCGATCCTCTATGCTGACCTTGATGATCTCAAGACCATTAACGATGTCTTCGGCCATAAGGAAGGCGACAGGGCTATAATCGAGGCGGCAGGAATCCTGAGGGAAACCTTCAGGGAATCCGATGTTGCAGCAAGAATCGGCGGCGACGAGTTCGTGGTTATGCCGGCGGTTATCAGCAATGCCTCGCTTGAAACGGTACTCGCACGCTTACATAACAATATAGCGCTTGCCAATGCCCAGGCAGGCAGGAGCTATCAGATATCACTAAGTTATGGCATTGCGTTCTATGATCCAGAAGAGCCCTGCACTATCGGGGAACTTCTGGACCGGGGGGACAAAATGATGTACGAAAACAAGAAAAGCAAGAACCACAGGGCGTAATCTTGCAGAAGGGACAATTTCCCCAGGAGGGCCTTGGTAATGGCATATCTTGAATGGAATGAAACATTCAGCGTTCATGTGCGGGAATTTGATGACCAGCACAGAGAGATCGTGTCTATGATCAACGGACTCCATGATGTCATGGAGCAGGGTACAGACGGTGCGGAAGAGGTTGATATGATCCATCATCTTATTGCGTATGCCTCCACCCACTTCAAAGCTGAAGAGCGGTACATGACGCAGTTCGGCTTTGCCGGATATGAGTTCCACGAAGCAGAACATGACCGCTTTATAGAACAAGTGCTCGCATTTCAGCAAAGGCTGAGCAAGGGCGAAAGGGTAATTCCCGATGAACTCATGACATTTCTGAAAGGCTGGCTCATAAAGCATATCCTCGGCACAGACAAGCAGTATTCGCAGTTCTTTAACGATAAGGGCCTCCAGTAATACACCCTCTTTTTATCTGCCTCCCTCATCGGATAATATGACGCAGCTCATTTTCTCCTGCTGGTATTTATGAGATACTATGGCAAGACTGATGCTTTCGGGGATAAAACATTGCAGAGATATTTTCTGAAAGAATACGGATCATGGGGCGTTATGACCATGGCCTACCTGACCGGCCTTATCGCTGCCCGGCAGATACATTTGAAGTCTCTTGCGGGATTCCTTGCCCTCGCACTTCTTATCAATGCAAA
>CAYWRK010000016.1:0-58493 GCA_964461065.1 uncultured Nitrospiraceae bacterium | reverse complement strand
GACGGGATGAGGCAAGAATGGATATGGATGCCATAACGATCGCGATCTGGAGCATGACTTCTGCATAGTCAAAGTAAGGATCCTTGCTCATATTCCGGTCTCGGGTTGCTTCGAGTTGCTTGGCATCATCTTCGATCTTTTTCTTCTCGATCTTGTAACGCCCCTCTTCCTCTTTGAAGGTATTGAGGAGCTCTTCATATTTCTTCTTCACCTCAGGCCTCATGCCAACTGAGCGATCAAGCAGATCTGCCTCAAGCCTCATCTTCTGACTTCTGTAAAGATGCTCACGCATAGCCTTGGATTGATAGAATGCCCACTGGTCAGCAGACTGCTGCTGACTCAGTATCATCTCCTTGGTTGCATTATTGCCTCCAAGAGACGTAACGGCAAGAAGAACAGCAAAGATGGCAGTGGTAAGTGCCACGCCCCTCGTAAACTTCTTGCCCCTCATCTCCTCAAGCTCTTCAGGGTCCGGGATCTCAATATCAGACATGTTTCATTACCTCCATTAATTTCTATTTTAATGAACCCACTCCCCGGACTAAAGTCCGGGGTTTCGGGGCCGCAAACATAATCTGGTTTCTTCATGATCGTTGGTCTCGCACATACTTGCGTATGATCTCTTCGGTCACTGTTCCCACGGTTTCGGCAAAATACCCGTCCGCCCAGAAACTATCGCACCACAAAAATTCTTCCAGCTCCGGATATTCTTTCCGGATTACTCTGCTCGTGCCACCTTTGAGCTTCTGGATCGCTCCTGCCACACTGTCCGCTGCATTGAGCTGGATGATTATATGTATATGATCATCCAGCACTCCCAACTCGCTGATCCACCAGTCGTTGATCTTGCACGCCTCATACAGCAACCGTTTCAGGCGAACAGATATTTTGCCCTTCAATACCCTCTTTCGGTATTTCGGTATCCATACCATATGGTATAGCAACCGGTGTTTTGTATGCGAGCCCGTCCGATATCTGGCCATAGCCAGATTATGCCAAATTTACCTCCGCGCCGCCAGCTCCTCTGGCTCTGCTCCGGGCGTCCATTCATCCCCAGGCTTAAAAGCCGTGGGGTTTTCTGGCCGTCTTTATAAAGAGCGTGTCATAGGGCTCTTATGCTCTGTGGCCCTGTCGCTCGGAACTGTTTCGATTGTTGATCCCATAACGATCGGGATCGCTGTTTTGAGCTTTGTTGCGATGTCATTTACAAAGGCAGACCGGTCAATCGTCATCACAGGATCTGGACTTCTCGGAGCGCTATTTTTATGAGAGGACCGATACAATGCAGATAGGAATGATTTCAGATACTCATGACAACTTGCCGTTGATCAGAAAGGCTGTCGAGATAATGAGATAAAGGTGGGCCATGTGATACATGCAGGGGACTTCTGTTCCCCCTTCACCTTCAGGGCATTAAAGCACCTGGCATCCGAGTTTACGGGTGTCTATGGAAACAATGACGGAGAAAAGCTGCTGCTCCAGAAATTATCGAACGGCCGCATCTTCACTCAGCCTCATACTCTTGAGCTTGCGGAAAAGAAGATAGTCATCATCCATGATCATCATGTGGTTGATGCACTTGCAGACAGCGGCCATTTTGATATGGTCGTCTACGGACATACCCACGATCCGGATATAAGGAAACGCAAAAATTCGCTTATTGTGAATCCGGGAGAACTCGGCGGATGGCTCCGCGGCAGATCAACCATTGCAGTGGCGGACATAGAAACAATGTCGGCAGAAATCAGGATCATGCAGCTTACGTGAGTCCTCAGTTCATTTTTTTGGATGTTCATTTTCGGATTAACAGAAACATATTGTTTGTGATATACTCCTACGGGCTGTGGACCCATACCAGCACATAAGGGAGAAAGATGAATGATCAGGAAAACTGTATTTCTTTCAATTGCGGCGATAGTCTGTCTCTCTCTGGCAGGCATCTCTGCAGAAGCGGCAAAACCGAAGCCTCCGAAAGAGTTGATGAGCATATTCAAGGAGCTTAATGATGTAGAAGAGGCTATTTCAGACCAGAAATGGGAAAAAGCAAGCAGTGAGGTCGCCCATATAAAAAGCGTTTTCAGAAAGGTTTATACCGACGTGAAAGGGAGCGTCTCAGCAGAGCTCCTGGATCAGTTTACAGGAGTAACCGACAACCTGAAATCATCGATAGACAATAAATCAAAAGACAACGCATATATCACACTTAGCGCAATACAGCTTACGTTTGTAAAGATTATGATAAACTTTGATTATCAGATACCTCCTGCGCTTACTGCAATAGAATGGAACATAGATGAGGCAGTGGACGAGATGAAGGAGAAGGAATATGATGACATCCGCAGGGAAATGGCCGAGATAGTTCCGCTGTTTCTCACTATTGAGCCTCTGCTCAAAGAAAAAGGCATTTCTCAGGAAGAATTGGCAGATTTCAAAATGTCCGCAAACAGCGCTCGGAACGGCGCAATCAGCAAGGACTGGAACGTAACCATGACAAGCCTCAAAAAGATCAAAGCCATGACAAGGGCATATGTAAAGCTCTTCAAATAGCCAGAACAAATCGGAGAAACAGGAATGAAAAGAATAAGAAAAACGATAATTTTTTTGGTTTTCCTAATGATTCTTCCTCTGCAGGCAAACGCTGAGCACCCCCTTGTGACCGATGAAGCAGAAACGAAGGGACAGGGCAAATATGAAATAGAGTTCAGCATGGAATATGGTTATAACAAGACAGAGGAGAAAGGGGCGGTCTCAAAGGAGAAGGAATTTGAAGCTGAAATCGAAGTTGCTTACGGCATTAATGACGAGATGGATATTGTCCTGCAGATACCATACAGAAGGTCGAGCGAAAAGGAGATAGAAGAAGGAGAGACTACCTCGGCCCGTACATCAGGCATAGGTGATACTGAAATCGCATTAAAATGGCGGTTTCTCGAAAAAGAGCATGGCAGCCTTGCACTGAAACCTTTTTTGATACTGCCGACTGGGAACCATAATAAGGGCCTTGGAGCCGGAAGAGTCGGCTATGGACTTTACCTGATCGGCTCTGCCGGAATCGGCAAATTCGAACTGCATGGGAATCTCGGATACATCAGAAATGACAACAAAACCGGAGAAAGGAAGAACATCTTCCATGTTTCGGCGGCTGCGGAATATGAGGCTTCGGAGCATCTCGGTTTTGTTGCAAATCTGGTGGCGGAGACATTCAGGGAAACGTGGTCTAACTCTCCTTCGGTTTCGCTCATAGGAGGCATGATCTATAAAATCTCCAGGCACTATAGGGTTGACTTCGGAATAAGAAAGGGGCTCAACAAGACTGCCGAGGATTATGCAATTCTTGCAGGGTTCGGCTTCGAAATGTGACCGGATCATCTCTGTAAGACATAACTCTACTCACAAGTGTCCGACCGTTAAGTGAATAAATTCAACTGGTTTTCGGAATCCGACATATTCAGTTGTATGGTTGTTTCTGTAAGTAGCTGTAACAACGTTGTTCTTTCGAAAACTGAGACACTCAGGATTTGTAATATTGTGTAAAGGCTCGCTGGGATTTTGAGTCGCTTCTCGAGTATGGCGACAATCACGTAAACTGAAACGGCGATCCAGATTTGAGTTTTTACGGCATTCTCCGAGGTGCCATAAAAATTCTGACTCTTCGCGTAGTCGAGTGGGTCATTTCATATCTCTTTGAGCATACAGTACAGGATCTTCAGCCGGAGATACTCCTCATCTCTTAAGTCGTAAGCCCTTCTCTGAATGACCCTGATCTTGTTGTTCAATCCTTCAACGAATCCCATTGAAACTTTGTTTTCCGGCCTGCTGTAAGCGGCAATGCTGTCCCAGTGCCGTTCGATCATTTCTGCAAACTTCTCATAAGGTTTTAACCTCTGCCATTTTAACGAAGCCTTCCAGTTATCGAAGAACCGCCGCGCCCAGCCTTCTGTCTGATATCTCCACAACTGCCCGAAGGATTCCTTCAGAAGATAAGCAGTGTTGAGCCTCTTATCTGCTGCAAGCAGCTTCCTGAGCGCCTTGCTTCCATTAAGGGTGAGGTTCTCCCTATTGGACAGAAGCGTATACTTCTGCCCCTTGATATAGGACCTGTCTTTTCCTGAAAGTGTCCCGTACTCCATCTTGTGCACTTTATGCAGTGCCTCTCCCAGAAGCCTCATAACATGAAACTTGTCATAGAGGATCGCAGAATGAGGAGCATTCGTCTTTGCCGATTTCTCAAATGCCTTCCACATATCCATGACCGCTAACTCTATCTTCTTCGTCTTCTTTGGCCCAAGCCACTGATAGAACATATCCATGCTTTCTTCGGAGCCGTCTTCCCCGCCAAACCAGATCGGGCGGCCTCGCTCAAGGTCGCTTACCACGATTCGATAGGTATGTCCTTTCCGCAGGGATATTTCGTCTATCCCAATTGCACGAGGAGCTGCTACAGGATTTCTTCTGAGCTGCTCCTGCATGTAATCCTTCTCCAGGGTCTTTACACTGTGCCAGTCCAGTTTCAGTTCTTTCGCAACGTCCTTGATCGTCATGGCCCGGCACTTTCTCCCTACGTAATAGGAGAACCTCTTGGTGTAGAAGGGGTTGTTTGCCAGCCAAGGGAGTTTCTCCTGCTTCACTTTGCCGCACCGCTTGCACTGAACCCTGCGGACTTCCACTTCCAGATATATGCGGGCGTCCCCGCAGGACAAGTCTCGTATCCGCCGTCCTTCTTGTCGTAGTAGCTTCGTTGTATCTTGCCACAACAACCGCATACTGTTTTTTTTGAGTGCGCTCAAGCCAGATGATCCGTGCCTTCGGATCTCCGAATATTCCCCGTATCTTACGGCTCGGACGGAATCCGGGGGACTGGTATTCGTCCTGTAAGCCTCTCTTTTTTCCCATCCAGAAATCATACAGATTTTTGCTCCCCGTTGAAACCGCTTTTACCCTTATCTGACGCCATGCTATACAGCTTTTAACTCATCTTTTTACCCACTCGCTTTCACGATGAGCCAAAAATATATGTATCCCTTCGCTCAGCGCGCCGTCAAAACCGATCTCGTTACCCCACTGATCATAGACCTTTTTCCCCTTACCGATCTCTTTCAGCAGACCAGCATGGACCACTGCATGCTGCACAGTCATGCCCGGGAGTAGTTCGATCTCCTGTTCGTTAATGTATATCTTCATGTCACTTTGGCTTTCAGTTCCGGCAGTTAATAAATCAGCTGCAGGCAGGAATGCTATAACAGAGCTGCCTGCAACATTTAGATTTACAGGGCTTTTCAGGGGCCCTGCCCGCCTGATCAATCAACCTCTAAGATCCTTCCTTCAACAACCGTCGAAACCCTCTTTTTCTCCCTAATATGATCAATCACCACATCGCGGAGCCATTTGCCGGAATTGTTATACACCAGCTTCTCGCCCATCACTGCCCCTCCCACGATCGCAAAGTCCTTTGACGCTCTTACCGCCTCGCCGAATGACTTATACCCGTCACCGCCTGCTGCCAGAAAATCATCGGTTGCCACAATATATTCCTTATCCATGACAAGGGGGCTGTTGTTCACAGATACCTCCCTCACTTTCTGACCCACAGGCGCTGAGCGGCTGTACGTGAACCTGATACCCGAAACCTGCGGAAACCGCCCCGCATCGTCGGCAATGGCAGAAACGCCATGTTCAAGCGCATCCTTTATCTGTTGGCCAGTAAGTCTGATAGCAACGATATAATTATTAAAGGGAGAGACTGCATACACATTTTTGATCTTTATGATCCCTTTTTTCATGCTTGTCCTGATGCTTCCGCCGCCAATGATCGCGGCCTCAGCACCGGCAGTAGTGCGCACAATGTCGGAAAGAAAGTTCCCGAGGTTCGTCTCTCGCTTTCTGGTATTCTCTCCGTCAAGATCCAGTGAGGCCGTGCCGATCGTTTCATCAAGCACAGCATCAACCCTGGATCGGTATTTTTCGACAATCGCCGTAATCTCTTTATTCTGGCCGCCCGCCAGAGGCCTGATCTCTACCAGTTTGCCTTCTGCCTTTGAGATCTTCCCGTTGTCAAGGGTAAGGTCAAGCAAGCCCAGGGCCTTTCCATGCTCCCATGCCTGCAGTACCAAAGTCTTGCCTATTACAACAGGCTGCATTACCTTTGTATGCGAGTGGCCACCCACAATAACATCGATGCCGCTCACCTTCTCGGCAAGCAGCCGGTCAACATTATGCCCAAGATGGGAGAGAACAATGACGACATCTGCTGTTGGTCGAAGCTCTTTGACATACGTATTCAGTGCCTCCTCCGGCGAAATGAACTTTAGGCCTGTTACATTGCGCGGATGGGTCGTGAGCGGCGTCTCTTCAGTTACGACACCGATGACAGCTATCTTTATGCCGTTGATGTCTTTCAACATATAGGGCTTCAGGCCTTCCATGCCTTCAGCATTAGCTGCAAGCACAGGGAACTTTGCTTCCGCTATCCTCTTCGAGAGCACTGCCGAGCCAAAATCGAATTCATGATTTCCGGTCACCATGGCATCGAACTTCATGGCATTCATCAGTTCTATCACTGACTCTCCCTGAAAAAGATTCGCCCAGTTATTGCCCTGGATCATGTCTCCCGCGGCGAGCAGCATCGTAGGTCGCTCTTTTCTGAACTTTTCCACTGTCGCAGCAAGCCATGCCATGCCGCCCAGCATCTCGTCTGAGCCATAGGGCTTGTACGGTTCTGCAAAACCGTGGAAGTCATTGACGTGAAGGACGCGGAGAAAGGTTTGTTCAGCATGAACAGGCAGAACTGCAAGGAACAGCAGAACCAGAACAAGAGAAATGATACGTAATCGCCTCACAAAACCCTCCATTATTATCGCTTCTTTACAATCCACTGCGTACCGCAGATATTCCTGAAGTCACAAAGCGGACAGGCAGCCTTCAAATCCTGAGCAGGTGCAAAAGGCAGTTCAGGGTTTGTAACTTCTCTGAGCAGTCCCAGTATAACCTTCTGCAGCACCTCATACTGACCCTGCATGGGTTCGCCCTCCTTAAAGAGCGGAGATTCTATATCCCTGTTCATGCGCATCCGGCCTAAGAACAGAAAAAGCGGCGTGATCTGCTCAGCAGCAAGACCACGGGCCTCTGAAAGAAGGAGCTGATAGAGCGGGAGCTGCAGGGAACCGATAGCCTCATACCAGGTTTCACGATCGTCCGGATCAAGCCGGTCATGTCTGATCCTGAGATACGTATCGCTCGCCTGGGTCTTGTAGTCGATGATGCATATCCTGTCCCTTCTCTTCTCCACCCGGTCAAGCCGTCCTTTGATCACAAAGCCATTCCAGGTGATCTTCAGGTCGCTTTCCAGCTCGAGGATCTCGATCGGCCCTTCATTCAGCATTGGAGCCTGGTAACCTCTCAGAAAATCCCGGAGATGCCGCAGGATCTGCATCTTCAGCAGATAAAGAGCACCTGTCGCACCTTGTCCATATTCTTTTTTGAACTTTCCGGCTATCATCACATTCATGGCATCTTCGCTCAGGTCCTCTGCAGTAAGAACCCTTCCCTGCTTATCCATAAAAAAGTCATGGAGCAGGTCATGCACGAACCTCCCGATGTCTGCCCGCTCAATTTCTCCGCTCATGCCTTCCCGTTCGCTTATCCTGAGAACATAGCGATAATAGAACTGCAGCTGACAGTTCAGATAGGAGTCGAGCGACGATGCACTGTATGCGAACGACTGAAGAAGATCGACAACCCCTGCTGTCTTTGCGATCGCAGCCGGTCTTCTGCTGTCAAGCTTTACCTTATAAAAGACTGCCTGCAGATAATTATCAGGCCTAATCTCCCCGTCTTTTTTCTGCATATCCCATAGCAGCTCTTCAACAAACCGGCTTTTCTCTTTTCTGCTGTTCTCAACAAAGAAGAGATGCGCTTCACGCGAAGACCTGAGGAGTGTCTCAACGTAGTAAGAGGTCATCCGGTCACGGTCAAGGTATGTCGGCAGATGAAGCGCCATGCGGGCCTTGAACGGAAGAAGAGACTCATCCCTGTCAGTGGCTGGTATCACATCTTCATTCATGTCCAGAATAAGAACCCTGTCAAAAGAAAGATTCCTTGTTTCGAGAAAACCCAACACCTGAAGACCCTTGAGCGGTGTGCCAGGAAAAGGCACATGGCAGGTGCCGAGATACTTCCTGAAGAAATGAAAATAGCTGTCCGGCTCATCAAAGGCCAGGTCTTTCATCAGGGAAACCGATATTGCCTGCATGGAGGAGATGAAGGCTTCTGCAAAAGGATGGAAATAGGGATGGAGCTTTGCCGTGCTCTTCTCATAGATATATTCAAGAACAGCAGTGGTCTTCAGTCCAAAATCAGAGAACGACTTCAGGTCGAGGAACCTTCTGATCAGTCTGTCATGGATGGTCTTGAGATGCTCGCGGACCTGTTCGGCAGTTATGTCCGGCTCTATCTGCGCAGCCTTTTTGGTTATCCCGGCCAGCATCTTCCTGTCGTGCTCGATCTCATCCAGCGTCAGGAAGGACTGTGTCCTGTTCTCTGTCATCTCATCCTCAAGCGTATGGAAGATGATCCTGGTAATATCAGCCCTCTCACGGAAGAGCACGTTTTTGACATACGGATGAAGCACAAATTTCAGGTAATCCGGCAGGTAAAGCCGGTCGCCCTCCATCGAAAGCATCATCTGGCTGAGATTATTGAAAAAGCCGAAGATAGGCGTCCTGTTCAGGGGATAACCTATGGATATGTTAAAACGGTCCTCGGGTATCGATGAGATGCCGTGATGCAGAAGCGGGAAGAGCGTATCCGCAGAAGGCAGGACAATCACCGTCTTTTCATCAAGCTCCTCCCCTGTCTTTCCGATCTCTGTGATCACCCTGCTCAGGCCGAATGTCTGACCATGAGTATCCGGACTCTGATACAGGGAGACAACAGGAGCTCGCTCTCCCCTCCTGATCACCTCGGGATCTATTTCCAGAGATGCGAGCATCTCCTTCATGCCCGGTCCTTCCTGAAAGAACATGGATACATGCTCGAGCAAGGCAAGTTTCCTGAATAATCTCTTCTCCGCTTCAGTAAGGGCAAAGAACCCGGCAAGCACGATCTGCGAGAAGCTCGGAAGATTGACCGCATCGAATACATCGGCAGCAGTGCAATATCTCATTGACCGTGTCGAAAAACCCTGCTCTCTGACTTTCTGATAAAAGTGCTGATAGAACCAGGAGACAGACTGGAGTCTTTCAAAAGAACCGTGTGGGATGCCTTCCTGCACCAGATCGTCAACATGCTTCAGGTCATCAACACTGATACCCTCGATAGAGAGTTCCTCCAGATCCCGGCAGAGCTTCAGGCTGATCGGGAAAAAACTGTCAAGGGAAAGGAACCCTGACTTGCCGAGAGGGTTCGGCGCTTTTCTGTGCAGGTCATAAAGTATTGCGGCTGCATCTATAGTGTCTATCTGCCGGTCCTCTTCCTGTGCTGCGCAGAGCAGGTCAATGAACTCATCCATGGAACAGATCCGGGGAGGGATGAAGGCCTGTCCATGTATTTCTGCAATACGCCTTCTCAGAAAATGGGCCGGCCTTTTGCCGGGAAATATCACAATACTGCCGGAATAATCATTGCCCCTGCAGTCCAGGTGCGAAGAGATATCAGCGACAAAGTCTGCAGGTCCCTGAAAGAGATATGCCTTCATGAAACCGTCCTGACCTGCATCAGCTCTACATAGGCGATGATGCCGCTGATATTCCTGCCGGGATAGATAGCAGCCAGGATATCCATATAATCCCTGACCTGACGGAGATAGAGGGGTTCTTTTCCCCGGTCCTTGCCGGTCTTGAAGTCAATGACCAATACGCTTTCCGGGTCAATGAGCAGCCGGTCAAGCCTGGAAAGACTCCCCCTGCTGTCAGCGATCTCGGTCTCCCTCTGCACGGTCCTGCCGGTCCGCGAACTGAAAAAATCCTTTGCTTCGGGAGAATCGAGAAATCCTGTAATAAGACGGTAAACCTCTTCATCAGGATATTCGGTCATGAATTCCCGGTTCACCTTCTTAATGGTCTCCCTGAGCATAAGCTCATTGCCCGATTCCCAGACATCAATAGAGGAAAGGATCCTGTGAACATACTCTCCCCATTGCTTCTCTTCAACATTCATCGATCTATCTGCAGTTACTGCTGCAAGGGCGCGGATCTTGCCATGCTCCAATTCCATCTCTCTTGACTGACGCTTCTCTCCCGGGCAGATATCGCAAGACATGGCCTTGGCAGGATATTCTTCGTGGGGCAGGAACCGGCAGGCATGATAACTCTCTTTCCTAGTCTTGTTCTGCAGGCAGAGCACGTACATCTCAGCCCCTGCCCTGGTGAGTGCCACATAAAGACTGTTCAGTCCGTTGACCGCTTCCTTTGCTGAAAGCTCATCATACAAGCTGCCCAATTCTTTGACCTTATCGGCGATCTGCCTGCTCAGGCGGGTAAAACAGAGGTCATCCGTACCCTTTATCTCCTTCAGCACATGGGAAAAGCCTTTTGATGTCTTGCCGTACACAAGAAGGATAACGACCGGGAACTCCATGCCTTTTGCCTTATGCACGGTCATCACCTTTACTGCCTCCATCTCCTTCGGCAGGTCCATATTCCAGTCAGCCTCGTTTCTCTCCTCATCGTTCACAAACTCTATGAAGTCCCTGAGACTGTTCTTTCCGGACTGCTCGTAAGTCTTCACCACCTCAAGCATCTTGGCAAGCGCAGCCTCTTCCTCCCTGAATGCCAGAAATATCCCGAATATCCTGAAGATCTCGGTCACAAGGTCATACAGGGGGAGATACCCGACAGACCTGAAGAGCCCGTTAAAACATCTGTCCCAGAGGTCCGGAAATGCGGCCTGAAAACTCTTATACAGCGGCCTGTTCTTGCGGCTGCTGAAGATGAACTCCTGCATCTGTTCAACGGCAAGGCCTTTGTCTCTGAGCATGATACTGAAAATATCGCCGAGTAAAACGGTCGAGAACGAAAGGTCATCGAGCGGGGAATCGAGGAACCTCAGAAGCGACACAATCTCTGCAATGATCTTCCTGCTCCTGATGTCCAGGCTGCTGTATGAAACAAACTGAATACCCTGTTCATTAAGCCACGCCGTAATACTCACTACATCGTCATTCTCAAAGGTAAGGATCGCGATATCACGAAGGCCATATCCACGAGACCTCAGTTCTGCCAGCAGTTCCTGGACCTCTGCACGTTCAGGGGTTTCATCACCCTCCAGCTCGATTACCCTGATCTGTACATGACCCTTTCCCTCATTGCCGGGTTTCACCTTCTGGACATATTCTGTCAGTCCGCTTTGGTTGGCAATACTGCTGTATTCCTCATCAGCAGCAACCTTCTGTTTGAAGACCTTTGCATTAAAATCGATAATTTCCTGCAGGCTCCGGTAGTTCGTATCAAGTTCTTTGACTTCATGACGCGCTGAGGGGAAGGGACGGTTCTCAGGATCTTCCATCTGCCTCATGATCCGGTAGTCAGCATCCCTGAACCCGTAGATAGCCTGCTTGGTATCCCCGACCACGAAAAGGCTTCCCTGCTGTGACAACGAATTCTCGACCAAAGGGAAAAGGTTTTTCCACTGCACGGGTGAGGTGTCTTGAAATTCGTCGATAAGGTAATGGTACACGGTCTCGCCTATCCTGAAGTAAACATCAGGGACAATCTCTTTTTTGATATATTCCGCAAGTGTGTGGTTGATGTCCTCTATGAATACAGTCTCTTCCTTTCTCTTCACCCGCTCGATCGTCGCTCTGACCGCTTCATATACCCTGAAATACGGGAAATAGTAAGACTCAGCATAGAGCTCGACATAGACCGCGAGCTCGCTGACAAATGCCTCCCACTTCCCGGTTATCTCGTCGTAATACTGTTTCTTCCCGAAATCCTTTCCTTTGTATACTTTTATCGGCGGAGTTTTCAGACCTTTAGCCAGGATATCAGGAAAGCGGTCCTGCCTCACCAGGTCGAGCACCGAGGGAAAAGTGCTTCT
This sequence comes from uncultured Nitrospiraceae bacterium, assembly GCA_964461065.1. GTDB lineage: Bacteria > Nitrospirota > Thermodesulfovibrionia > Thermodesulfovibrionales > UBA6898 > UBA6898. The sequence continues at coordinate 46,460 of CAYWRK010000016.1, read as the reverse complement.
ACCGTTGCGTTCGAGCTCTGATCGTTCAATAAGAGCCTCAAGCTCCTCTGCAGCAGTCCTGATCTTTGCCTTTGCTCCGGCTATTTCAGATGTATGGTCTATAGTCCTGATCGTTTTCCATGTTGAGGCTGTCTTGCGGTAGATGCTCTTGACCTCATCGAGTATCGGTGCAGACGGGTCCCAGGGAAAGCCGGAGGCCTGCAGCTTTGACTCCATGATCCTCTCTATCATCTCCTCCAGAAACCTGCTGGCCTGGCTCTTCTCCCTGACATTCTTCAGGAACATGTCAAAGGCATATTCCATCAGCGCATCATTCTGAAGCACTACGTCAAAGTCCGGGTTATAACCCAGATCAATGGCAGATGCCTTAAAGATGCCTGTCATAAAGCTGTCAATCGTCTTCACCTGCAGGTCAGCATAATGTTCAAGCACCATCGAGAGCGTGTCCGCGGCCCGCGCCATGAGTTCATCCCGATCAAGGCCTGTTGCCTCCTGAAGTTTGCTAATCTCCCAGTCTCGGCCGAGTGAAAGGGCCTTCAGCCAGAGCAGGATGCGCGACCGCATTTCAGCAGCAGCATTGTTTGAAAAGGTGATAGCAAGGATATTACGGAGCCCGTTCTTTTTTATCGTCTTGGAGAGAAGAAATGCGACAAACCGCAGGGTCAGCGCATGTGTCTTGCCTGAGCCTGCCGAGGCCTTCAGTACAATGGAATGGGGAAAGGAGAGGTTACTTTCTATATTCGGGTTCTTCAGCATTTCGTTGACCTTTGTCTATGGAATATTACCATACAAGGATGCCGACATCCTGTCACTGCCGATTTTTTTTTCAGCATGGTGATTTACTCAGTTTAAAAGCTTTTTGCGGACGTTAACAAGCGTCGATTAGGAATATCTGGCCTTAAGATTTTCCTGTTTCTTTCCGATACATAGGTAAGACCGGCAGAAGGCCGTGAAAGGGAGGCAGAAGGCCATGACCACGAGAGAAACCGTAGAGATCATCAGGGAATCACCGCTTTGGGATATTCTCACCACCGGAGAGAAGCTCGACGCTCTTCTTGATGCTGTTCAGAACATTGACGGGATGAGGGAATCGCGTTATGAGCAGATCGATGTAACAGATATCATCGGAGAGATCTTCAAGGGCTACAATGCCTGATAAAAGACAGCGGTTTAGGTTGGTTAGACTGTAGTCCGTGCTAAAAAACAACCTAACCAGCGAAACACCTACAGACTATATTCTCCTCAGCAGTTTCAATAAAAAAAGGGTGATGCCTTGTCCGCACCACCCTTTTTTCTATCTTTTAAGACCGGACCGGTCTTAGCAGCCTCTGGGGCTTCAACCACCGCCGGAGAACATGCCGCTCATCTCAGCAGCGCTCAAAGGGCCTGCCAGCTTCATCTTCTTTTCACCGCAACTCGGGCAGGCTTCTTTCTGCAGTTCCTCAGCAGAGTTAATAATTGTTGCATAATTGCTCCCGCACTTCTCACACGAGCATCTATTGTAGGTCGGTCCACTTGTATCCATGATCATTCACCTCCGTTAAATTGTTTCATAGTTGCACTATATATTGATTATAGCCCAGAGCCAGCTTTTTTTCAATGATTTTCATCATATTTTGATATTTAAAAAGCGAAATTACCGATAACGAGAATGTAAAGACCAAAGGCAATGAGAATGCCTCCTGTTATATAGCGCACAACAGCCTCATGTCTCGCAAGAGCAATAAGCCTGCGCTGCAGGAGATGTGAAGAATACGCTATGGTCAGCAGAGGTATGGCCAGGCCGAGGGAATAAAAACCGAGGAGCATGACTCCTTTTGCCAGTTCGCCGCTGGTTCCGACCATTGCAAGGATGCTCGAAAGCATAGGACCAATACAGGGCACCCAGACAATGCCGAGTGCCATGCCGAGTACAAGTCCGCTGAAACGTCCTTCTGACCTTACCTGGATGTTCGAAAGTTGATACAACCTCTTAAAGATGCTCAGGTCAAAGAAGACCATCAACCCCATGGCGAATATGACCGCGCCGCCTATCTGTTCAATGATCCTCGTACGGCCTATCAGCAGTGCACCGAAAAGAGAGGAAACAGCGCCCATGGTCATGAACGTGATCGAGAGTCCCAAAACAACAAGGAGCGGTCGCAGTTGGTCCTTCTTTTCCGCACCACCGGCCGCGATGACCGGAATCACCGGAAGCACACAGGGAGAGAGCACACTCGCAAGGCCCGCGCCTGCTGAAAGCAGGATATTGGCGATGCTGACTTCCATTATTTTATGCTGTCGAGAGACTGTGCAAGCGTCTCATAGCTCTGAATGCCTGGAGGAAAGACACGACTAATATTACCGCTTCCGTCAACAAGCACCAGCGATGGAAGATTTCGTACACCGTAGTCGTAAAAAGCCTTCTGATCCTCAGGCTTCATGGAATTTACATAGGCAATGGTAAAATTTCCCTTCCTCTCCTTCAGGAGCTTCTGGAGGATCTCATTCTGCGCCTTACAGGGGCCGCCATTAGGGTTCTGAAAAAAGACCACTGTCTTCTTGCCTGCGCCTATAAGCTGCTTCAGTTCAGGCGTGCTCTTGGGAGCAGCATTTGCCGCTGCACTGATCTGAACCAGAAAGACTGTGAGACAAAAAACAACAAACGTAATGATAACAACGCTTCTCTTCATACCAAATTCTCCTTATTCATGATGATAGTAAAATGTGTTGCTGACAGCATCCAGAGGCAGCATATGCCATTTTGTGCATATGCACATTATAACTTTTCAGAGTCTATCTTTTCAATATCGCTTCCAGAACCCAGCGGACAGGGCCGGTTCTTAAAATATTCATAATAAAGCAGCGGCACCGCAACAAGGGTCAGGGCAGTCGCGGCCAGAGCGCCGAACATCATCGCAATAGCAAGACCCTCGAATATGGGATCAAAGAGCATCACAAAAGAACCGACAACAACAGCAGCGGCAGTAAGGGCGATAGGCCTGAATCTGACAGCGCCAGCCTTGATCAGCGCAGCCCTGAGGTCATTGCCATCCCGCCACTCAATCTGCACAAAATCGATAAGTAGAATTGAGTTCCTTACGATGATGCCTGCAAGGGCTATGAACCCTATCATGGATGTTGCAGTAAAGAATGCGCCGAATATCCAATGACCCGGCAGAATGCCGACAAGGGTCAAGGGTATAGGTGCCATAATAATGAGGGGCGTCACGAAGTTTCTGAACCACGCGACAACAAGCACATAGATAAGGACGAGCACGGCGCCAAATGCAATGCCAAGGTCGCGGAACACCTCATAGGTAATATGCCATTCGCCGTCCCATTTCATGGAATAGCGGTCTTCAAGCCAGGGCTGAACAGAAGAATATTGTTTCAGTTCATAGCCTTCAGCAAGTTTGAGTTCTTTGATTTTTTCCTTCATTTTCAGGATAGCATATGCAGGGCTCTCTGCTGTGCCGGCAACATCACCAATAACATAGATAACCCTCTTGAGGTTTTTATGGTAAATAGTCTTATCTTCTATACCCTCCCTCATCTTCACAAGTTCTGAAAGGGAAATTGCCTGCCCATGTATTGAAGGCACTGATATGCCACTGAGTGACGCAATACTTGACCGTTCGCTTATTGGCATTCGCAGGACGAGCTCAACAGGCTCTTTCTCCTTTTCCAGATGCACCAACCCGGCAGACATACCGCTCAACGCAATTCTAAGGCTCTGAGACACAGACTCTGTTGTAATACCATGCTGGCCAGCCTTCTCACGATCAACATCAAAGGTGATCTTCTGCTGGTCATCCTCAACATACCAGTCCACATCAACCACGCCGTCAGTCTTTTCAAAGATGTCACGAATGCTCCGGGCAATCTCGGTCTGCCGCTGCGGGTCAGGCCCATACACCTCGGCAACAAGCGTACTCAGGACAGGAGGACCAGGAGGTATCTCAGCCACCTTGAGCCGCGCACGATATCGATCAGCGATCTTTTTCAGCTCGGGCCGCAGCCGCTTCGCAATCTCATGACTCTGCGCTTTGCGTTCAGACTTGGGCACAAAATTGACCTGAATATCCGCAACATTGCTGCCTGAACGCATGAAATAGTGCCTTACCAATCCATTGAAGTTATAGGGAGATCCAGTCCCGATATAGGTCTGAAAGTCTGTAACCTCAGGCACGGTCTTGAGATACTCGCCCATCTCCCGGCCAAGCCCGGCGCTCTCTTCAAGCGTTACGCCCTCCGGCATATCGACGATCACCTGCAGTTCGCTTTTGTTGTCAAAAGGCAGCATCTTAAGCGTTACTGCTTTCAACGGAATCAGCACCAGGGAAAGACCGAGGAGCAGGAGTACAACAGCCAGCGCCAGGAACCTTTTCTTCTTGCTGTCGATCAAGGGGCTAAGCATGCGGTCGTACAAAGAAGCAAATCTTCCCGTGTCCTCATGCTTTCCATGCGGCCTCACATTCTTCAAGACCTTAAAGCTCATCCAGGGACTGACAATAAAAGCGATGAGGAGCGAAAAGATCATGGCAGCAGAGGCGCCTACCGGTATTGGCCTCATGTATGGCCCCATCAGGCCAGTCACAAATGCCATGGGCAGAAGTGCAGCAATGACCGCAAGGGTCGCCAGTATTGTAGGATTCCCCACTTCATCCACTGCATACGCAGCAACAAGAGGATCGGCCCGGTGCATTCTGAAATGACGGTGGATATTCTCGACAACAACAATGGCATCGTCAACGAGAATGCCGATAGAAAAGATCAGAGCAAAAAGCGTTACTCTGTTGAGAGTATAGCCATAGAGGTAATTGATAAGCAGGGTAAGCGCCAGAGTGACAGGCACTGCCACGCCGACCACGATCGACTCCCTCCAGCCAAGGGCAAGGGCTATAAGAATGACAACCGACAGGGATGCTATGAGCAGGTGCTGAAGGAGTTCGTCAGACTTCTCTTTGGCGGTCTCCCCATAGTTCCTTGTTGTTGTTATCTCAATCTCAGAAGGTATTGTTTTGCCTTTCAGCGCTTCTATCTTATTGATGGCATCTTCGGCAACAGCACTTGCGTTGGCGCCTTTCTTTTTAGAAACCGTCAGAGTGACTGCCTCGTACTGTCCGGCGCGGGAATACAGACTGTTGATACCTTTCGATTCAGCAGCCGGTCCGAGTCCCATGAAGACATAAGCTGCCGGTTCTTCCGGCCCGTCAGACAATACAGCAATATCCCTCAGATATACAGGTCTGTTGCTGCTCATACTGACTACGACTGAGCCGACCTCTTCTGCATTCTTAAGGAATGTCCCGGTATCAATCAGATATTCCTTATTGCCTGATGAAAGAGCACCGGAAGGCATCAGAAAGTTCGCCTTCTGAAGCGTGCCCATGATCTGCTGGGCAGAGAGGGAATATGCACGCAGGCGTGCAGGGTCAAGACTGATCCTTACCTGGCGCTTCTGGCCGCCAATGATCGTTGTTTCAGATACGTCCTTATCTTTCTTGATCTCATCGCAGAGTTCCTGCGCAACCCTTCTCAGTTCATAGCCGTTATAGCGTTCAGACCAGAGCGTAAAAGTCGCGATCGGCACATCGTCAATGGATTTGGGTCTCACCAGCGGCTGGGATACGCCTTGGGGAATCTTGTCATAGTTTGACATGAGCTTGTTGTACAGCTTTACAAGACTCGCTTCCATGTCTTCGCCCACATAAAAGCGCACGATCGTAAGGTTCATGCCTGGCTTTGCTATGGAGTAAACATACTCTACCCCCTTGATCTCCCAGAGAAACTTCTCCATCGGCTTTGTGACGCGCTCCTCGACCTCTTTTGCCGATGCTCCGGGATACGTGACCATCACATCGATCATCGGCACAACAATCTGCGGCTCTTCCTCGCGGGGCGTTACTATTACCGCAAAAACACCTAAGAGCAGCGAGGCCATAACAACCAAAGGGGTAAGCTTTGACTGTATGAACGCCTTTGCGATCTTCCCTGATATGCCGATATTTTTCATTTCTGTTCCTTTATAGGTCTCCGCTCAAAGCACATAGTTTCTCTGTCTTCACCGATCACTCATTACGCATTACGGTTTACGATCCGTTAGAACTCCTCCATCGACCGCCTTTTCAACATTGTCAGCAACTATATTTTCATTCGGGTTCAGGCCTGAGAGGATCTCTATCTTATCGCCATATACCCTACCTGTTCGTATCAGCCTGTAGGTAACGATCGATTTGGCATCCACAACATAGACGCCGGTAAGTTGCCCCTTTTCGATGATCGCTTTTTTACTCACCAGCAAAACCTCTTTCTTTCCTGCAGGGATAGAAACCTTACCATACGAGCCGTTCCTCAGGCCTTCGCCGCTGATCGATATCTTCACAAGAAATGTCCTTGTCATCGGATCAACAGAGGGAACAACCTCTGTGATGACACCTTTTATTGCTCTGCCCAGAGATTCGATGTATATCCCTGCTTCCATACCCAGTTTCACCTTTCCTGCATGCTTCTCATCAAGGTTCGCTTCAATCCTGTATCCTGAGGTATCTTCTATGGTGAAGAGCGGCACTCCAGGCACTGCCATGCTGCCAGGATCAGTCTTCTTCTCTGTAACAACACCGGATACAGGTGCGGTCACGCGCGCAAATCCATGATATACCCGGGCCTCCTGATGCATTGCCTGAGCCCTCTCATATTCCATGTCAGCTACTTTATTCTGCGTCTCGATCTGGTCAAGTTCTTGCCCGGAAAGCGCCCTGTCATCATGAAGTTTTTTGTACCGCTGATACGTTACGTTTGTTAGCGACCGCTGCTGCCTTGCAGCCTCCACACCCTTCTCGGCTGCCTTGACCCTCTGCACAATATCGCTGTCATCGATTGTTGCCAGAACCTGTCCTGCCTGCACCCTGTTGCCCTCTTTGACCTTGACAGAAGTGATCGTTCCCATGATGCGGCCGGCCACAATACTCGTGGTCTTTGCTTTCACTGTTCCTGATGTCTCGATATATTCATCAGCCTGCGAGAGCGCCACTGTTTCGACCGTGACTCCACTAACCTGCTGCCGCTTGATCTCCTTTGTCTCTTGACCTGCCTTGCCTTTGCAGCTGGATAACAGGGCGGCTGGAAGAAGCAGCAACATTATTGTGATAATTTCGAAACGCTTCATATAGTTTCTCCTCATCTCTCTAAATCCAGATCCTTCATGATCGTTCCACTTTGATAGCTGAGCCTCGCAATTGCCGTAAGATATGCAGCCTCTTTTGCCACAGCATCTGCCCGGACGGCATCAAGACTTGTCTGCACATCGAGTATATCCACTGCAGTCGACAGATTGTTTTCATAGCGCACTTTCACGAGCCTTCTGCCCTCCTCTGCTGAGACAAGATTTGCTTTTGCCAGTTCAAGTCCTTTGCGTGCCTCCTCAACAGAAAGATATGCTTCATACACCGCAAACGATATCTGCTTCTTCATGCCATCGAGATATTCTCCTGCCTCTGCCAGTTTATGCTTTGCCTTATTGCGCTCTGATTCGCGCCTCAGGCCGTCAAACAATTCCCAGCGCAGAAATGCAATCACCTGCCAGCTTTGACCTTCCTCCCCAAAGACAGCCTTATGGCTGTTCATTTGATATGTGCCGCCAAGACCGACAGCGGGAAGATATGCTGCATTTGCCATTCTTAGGTTATTCTCTGCATTCTTATGGCGTGCCGCCAGAGCTTTCAGATCCTTTCTTGACTGCGCCATAGTGTCATAATGCTCAAGGTCTTTCAGCACAAGCGAAGGCCTTTGATCGGTTACGTTAACGGATTCTCTCAGGCCGAGCATGAGGCCGAGTGCCCGGCCAGCGACCTTCATATTCTTTTCTGCAGAAACTTTTCGTTCTTCCGCAGTTCTCAGTGCTACCTGAGCCCTGAGCATGTCAGAATACAGGCCAAGGCCGACGTTCTGCCGGCTTTCGGCTATTCGGAGATGTTCTCTTGCGTCTTCAATTCCTTTTTCTGTTACTGCCAAAAAGGCACGAGCCGTCTGTGCGTCAAGATAGGTCTTGAAAACCGAGAAAGCAACCTCTTCTTTTTTGCGTTCAATATCTTCTTCTTTGGCCTCGAATTCCATTCTGGACATCCTCAAGCCGATATATGCCTTTGGCGCAAAAACAGCCTGTTCAAAAGAAACGCTCGTCTGAAAATCAGACACGGGCGCCGGGTTGTTGAGTGATGGTATTGCAAAGTCCGTCATCGCAAACCGCTCCTGATTAAGCTTTGCCATAAATGCATAGGTCGGATTATTCGTCCGCATGAACCGCTCTTCAAACCCGATACGGGGAAGCAGAAAACTTCGTGCAATGCGTACGTCCTCTTTTACTGCAAGCAGGGAATGCTGATTTGCCCGTATCTCAGGGTTATCTTTCAAAGCCTGCATTAGTGCATCGTGGAGAGAGAGAGTTTGCACCTCTGCAAATGCTGTAGAATTATTGACCATGAGAAGAAGACCAAACAGCCACTGCCATAGTCTGTTCTTGCGCATATCAGTCATTCCTCCCTGATCCTTTTGCTGTCTCTGTTGACTTCCTATGCATGAATTCCTTAAGTGTCTTCATATCGCACTTCCCGGCCTTCTTTTGGAATGCCTCGCAGTCCTTCAGGGAATTCATGTCCTCTGAGTATGTTCTATCACCTAAAGTCATCTCCTGCAAGAGATCTATTATTTTCTTGTGAGATCGCGACATCTCCTTATTCATGGAATAGAAGACCAACTTGCCATCCTTGCGCTCCACAATCAAACCTGCGCTGCTCAAAATGGCGAGGTTCCGGGACACCAGCGGCTGGGATATGCCAAGCACACCCATGATCTGGCAGACGCAGAGCTCCTTTCGAGCAATAAGCATCAGGATCCTCAGGCGGGTATCATCAGAAAACAGCTTCATCAGTTTTGCGGTATTTGACATGTGTATATATAAACATATGATTATATGACTGTCAAGCGTTTTCTTAACTTTGCAACTATAGAGGTATAACAATAAGGACCACTGGCGCAGCTAAGGGGCTAAATCGGAAAGCAATTATTAAACGGGAACATCCGTTATAAACCGGGCTTTCTATGGGGTCGGCTGGTCGAGATGGCCCTCGCGTATCACATTGTATTCCCCGGTCGTCATATCGATGTTATATATGCTGAAATTCGTCTTAATATCAAAGCCCTCATAATGGATCGCAAGGTTCAGGGATGCTGAGCCCTCAGTGCCTGACTGTATGCGATGAAACACGCCTGTGGGCCAGCAGAGCATGGCGCCTCCCACGTGGATCACCTTCCCATTCTTCAAGACCTCATGAGGCGTGACCGTGAACTTTTCGATCCCTCCATGCTGTGGAGTATATATCTCTGCATGGCGCGTACCGTACAGCACGATCAGGTTGTCTTCCTGATACGGGTGCATGTACCAGGGCCTCTCGACCGCGCCCACAGAAGCCGGCGACATTGCATTGCTTTCGTGGATCACGCGGTCGATAGCATCGATTCTCGGGAAAAGATCTATCGGCACAAAGTCAAAGGTCACTTTCTGGGTCTTTCTGAATACCTTGAGCGGAATGATCCTGTACAGGCCTGGAATCTCTTCAATTATTCTCTCATCAGCCATGGCGAGTTACCTCCCTTACAAGTCTATTTTTATATTGTATCACCTCGCACGCTTTCAAGGTTTGTAAAAGACCACCTAAGTCCCGCCTTTTTGCTGTAAAATTACGATCATGGCTGAAACCACGCTTCATGTTGAACCAGAACACGCAGGGAAACGTCTTGATCTGATCGCTTCAGAACTCTCCGGACTTACGCGCTCGCAGGTGCAGAATCTGATCGTGTCAGAACAGCTATCTGTTAACAGAGTCAGCGTTAAGCCGAACTACAAAGTGCGATCAGGGGACAGTATCACGATCTGCATCGCAGAACACGAACAGTCACTTCTCCATGAAAATATTCCGATCGAGATCCTGTTCCAGGACAATTCCCTTATTGTGGTAAACAAGCCGGCCGGTATGGTTGTTTATCCGGCAGCAGGCCACAGCAGCGGCACGCTCATGAATGCAATCGCCTTTCATGCCGAAAAACTGGCGACTGTAGGAGGACCGCTCCGGCCGGGCGTGGTGCATAGGCTCGACAAGGACACATCAGGAGTCATGGTCATTGCACTTGATGACAATGCCTATTACGACCTCGTTGAGCAGTTCAGGGAACGGACCATGAACAGAAAATACAGGGCCCTTGTCTTTGGAAATCTGAATGAAGAGAGCGGAGAGATCACACTCAGGATCGGCAGGTCAGCGTCTGATAGAAAGAAGATGTCCACAACGTCCAGCAGCGGTAAGGATGCGGTCACGACCTGGAAGGTGATCGAAAGATTTCATGGGGCAACATTGATCGAGGCAAAACTCGGCACAGGCAGGACCCATCAGATACGCGTTCATCTGGCCTCTATTGGCCACTCTGTGTTAGGCGACAGGACCTATGGATCGAAGACTTCTCTAGACCTTGGAAGGAGAAAGATATGCTTTCCCCGGCAGATGCTCCATGCAGAACTCCTCGGCTTCACCCATCCCATCACAAAGGAGTATCTCGAATTCAGAACACCTGTGCCGCAGGATATGGAAGAAAAGATCATTGAGCTTAGAGGAACCGCCCGCTGACCGGCTTTCATGGATTCCTCTTGCTTTAGCAGGGTGCAGTGTCGGCCATCTGAAGAGGTCCTGAAGGTGCTGGGAGTTATGTAGTCCCCAGGGGTTGGCCGTTCTTCTTCATCTCTTTAAACGCATTGATGAGGCCGTTCGTGGAGGGATCATGGGACGTCACCGTTTTATCATCAGATATCTCGGGCAGAATTCGGTTTGCAAGCTGTTTGCCCAGCTCAACGCCCCACTGGTCAAAGCTGAAGATATTCCAGATGACTCCCTGAACAAAGATTTTATGCTCATACATCGCAATCAGACTGCCGAGCGTCCGGGGCGTAATCTTCTTTACAAGGATCGAGTTTGTGGGCCGGTTACCGCTAAAAACCCTGAAAGGCGCAGGCCTCTTGATCTCACGTGCAGACTTGCCTGACGCCTCTAATTCAGCGACTACTTCATCGTAAGTCTTGCCCTTCATCAGCGCCTCGGTCTGGGCAAAGAAGTTAGAAAGCAGAATGTTATGATGGTCGCCCAGAGGATTGTGGCTGATAGCAGGCGCAATAAAATCGCAGGGTATCAGTTTTGTGCCCTGGTGGATCAGTTGGTAAAAAGCATGCTGGCCGTTCGTGCCCGGCTCTCCCCAGATTACCGGCCCAGTCTGATACGCTGCCTCCCTCCCCTTCCGGTCAATACATTTTCCATTGCTCTCCATATCTCCCTGCTGAAAATACGCCGGGAACCTGTGCATATACTGATCATACGGCAGGATCGCGTGGGTCTCAGCTCCAAAGAAATTGTTATACCAGATCCCAAGCAGGGCAAGAATGACAGGGATGTTCCGGTCAAGCGGTGTCTCCCTGAAGTGCCTGTCCATGGCATGAGCGCCTTCAAGCAGTTCCCTGAAATGATCAAAGCCAATAGAGCAGGCGATCGAAAGACCGATGGCTGACCAGAGAGAATACCTGCCGCCAACCCAGTCCCAGAATATGAACATGTTCTCAGCCGCTATGCCGAATTTCCGCACCTCTGTCTCATTCGTCGAAATCGCCACAAAATGCTTTCTTATAAATGATTCATCCTTCGCAGCCTCCATGAACCACCTGCGGGCAGTGTGGGCATTGGTCATCGTCTCCTGTGTGGTAAAGGTTTTCGATGCGATCATGAAGATCGTTGTTTCAGGGGAAAGACCCTTCAGTGTCTCGGCAATATGCGTTCCGTCAATATTAGAAACAAAATGCGTCCTGATATGCGGCTTGCGGTAAGGCACAAGCGCCTCGGTCACCATGACTGGGCCGAGATCAGAACCTCCGATGCCGATGTTCACGATGTCGGTCACCGGCATTCCCGTATAACCCTTCCATGATCCGTCAATGATTTTGGTTGAGAAACGTTCCATCTGGCCGAGAACTGCATTCACTTCAGGCATGATATCCTTGTAGTTCTGAAGAACAGGCGTATTTGAGCGGTTTCTCAGGGCAGTATGGAGCACAGAACGATTTTCGGTCTCGTTGATCCGGTCGCCGGAAAACATCTTCTCAACAGCCTCGGCAATGCCGACTTCGCGCGCGAGATTGAGCAGAAGTCTGAGCGTATCGTTATTGACGATATTCTTCGAATAGTCGAAGAGGATATCCTCGAACCTGATCGAATGCCTGCTGAAACGTTCAGGGTCTTCGATAAACAGATCCTTCATCTGGCAGTCTTTCATCAGACTGAAATGAGCCTTCAGTTCTTTCCAGGCAGCGGTCCTCACAGGATTCTTTTTTTCGAGCATACGCAACTCCTCCCAATAAGCTTTCATGATGAATAACCTTACTATGCAGCTTCCTGATGGTAGATTATCACAGATGAGAAGCTATGACTATGGGTAAGCATTTATTGCACTTTCTTCACCTCAGAGCAGACAGACATATGAAGGGAAAAGAAAACCCCTTAATCGCATTGAGTAATCTCATGCTCTCAAGGGGTCATTCTGTCAGGCTAAGATCAAGTTATCTGAGCGCAGGACTCACGGTAGCGGCAGGCGCACACGGGAAAGAAGCACCCGGCACTCCGCAGACGGCAGGGAATGGCGGGAATACATGAAAATATGCTGTACCAGGAGTATTCCGAACCGGGAGAATATCGCCTCCGTGTGGATTGGGGAGACCGATTCCGGTTCCGATTGGCGTAGCTGAACATGCAATGGGGTCAATCTGATATAGAAACGCGGAACCAACATAATCAGTACCGTACATGATATTAGTAACAGGATCAACCATAAGTCCCATACCTAAATTTACGCCACTCAGTGTGCATACCAGCGTACCCACGCCTGTTGCCGGATTGATTGTATATAGGTCATTGTCATTTGGACCTGTCTGAGCAACCGCCCAGAGCGTCCCTGAATTGTCAAAGGTCATATCCATTATCGATGGAAATCCCAAATTGCCCACAAGGGTGAGTTGGCCTGTTGAGGTATTGACTCTATAAAAGTTCCCATTATATCCAGCAGCATAAAGGGTCCCGGCACCGTCTGCCTCAAGCGCGAAGACATCAGTAGTTCCCCAAGCCGTCCCGACTGGGGTGGCAGCACCTGTGGTCAAATTAAAGGTTGCAAGCTGTCCGTTAGTAAAACCATTTATGATTGTCCATAGTGTGCCGTCTGGAGTAAACGCAGCAGCATAGGTATATGCAAAACCGGAAGAACCGACCAATGCACCGCTGCCTGTAATCGTATCAATGGTGATAAGTGCTGTTCCATCGTTCCCTGTACTATAAATAGTTGCAGCCCCCGCTGCTGATACTAAGACAAAAGCAATTACAACTAAAAAACTAACAATTTTAAAGATCTTACCCATAACTTTTCCTCCTGACAAAATATTTATACGACAATCTAAACGTAAAAATTGATGTTTTACCTCTCTACCGAAGAGCAGGACTCCCGGTAATCACAGGCCTACACGGGAATGAAGCGCCTGGTACACCGCAGATGGCCGGGAATGGCGGGAAGACAGTGCTGTTCCCAACTCCGGGGATGGATAACATATTGATCACCTGAAATCCTCCGATGCGTCCGGTACTGCCATCATCCCACGGCGAGACTCCGTCAGCATCCCGGAAAAAACGCTCAACGAAATATCCGCTGGGATCAGTGCTCTCGGCACGTACAAGCACCCCATCGCAGGTATTATCTGATAAGTAAGCTGCACTGGGGTTTGAGAACCTGATTATGAGTCCTCCTCCCGGAAAGCTGAATGGAGCCTCTGCAATGAACTGAAGCTCAAAGTTTCCGACTATGGTATCTCCCCTGGGATTGGCAGGCGTCTGGGTGTTTGAAACAACCTGGACAAAAGAACCTGATTGAATGTTCCCCCCATTTACTGTGGTCGGTGCCATTGCAATATCGAGCTGAATATCTGCATCGTTTACAGCGCCGAGGTCAAAGGCTAATATATCTCCTGCTAACAGGTTGAAGGCAGGAATATTCTGATAAATAAAGCCTGCATACGGTTTCCAGTTGTTACCCCCATCGTCCCCGCCTATGCCAAAGGGAAAGCAGTTACTAACCCCCGGATCTGCAGGTGAAATTGTAACGTCTGCATTCGCAAAACCAAACGCACCGAACAGCATAACCAATACAACAACACTAACCATCCTGAATACTTTTTTCATCTTGTTATCCCCCTATAATTTTGTGATACGACCATATCGCTCTCTCCATGAGAACACACGTCTATTCACTTACATCCGTATGCCGGACGACTTATTACCCCAACAAACTACCGAAGCGCAGAAATCCCGGTAGCGGGAGGCGCACACGGGAACGAAGCACCCGGTACTCCGCAGATGGCAGGGAATGGCGGGAATATTGGGTTGCCCTGTGTCCCAGGGATAGCAGTAGTCGTATTGCAACCAACCACGGCAAAATCCGCTGCGTTCTGCCATACCTGGTAAAAGTTGCCTCCGTAATTTGCGCCAAACGTTCCTATTGAAGAATAGTGTGGCGCTATGCCGATATGGATGACGCAGGCGTTTCCAGTAATCCTGTATGCGATGGCAGGATCAGGGTTTCCGAGAAAGTTCAGGTTCGTCCAGTTGGCAAGGACGACAGTGCCTGCCTTTGGCTGATTGCCGCCGCTATAACTGCCTGAAAAGAGAGAGGTCACGCCAGTGGTAAGGGGATGAGGAACAATACTAGCTGCATTCAGCGTATTTGCCGTGTAGGAACATCCACGCGTGTCTGTGGTGTTCGGATCGATAGATTCGAGGGCGCCCCAACCAACCCCATTTGAATTTGCGTCGCTCCTGTCCTGATCATAGAACGTGCCGAGGATTACTCCCCCCGAGCCGTTCGCATACTGAGCCACCACGTTGCCGACATTCTGAGAATTACCAAAAGTGCCATCCTCAAAGAGAAGTATTGCGCCATAGGCCTGCAGCTCTGTGAGAGTCGGCGTCGTAGTCGAGACATCAATGCCGGTGAAGGTATGTCCAGTCAGACGGGCATTAAAGTCAGTTGCCGTCTCCGCTGCATATTGATTCGATAGAACCGCAATGTTCGCTGCCTCTGAAAAAGAGACAATAAATAATAGGGAAACATATAATATCGCCGTAATCAACTTTGTTTTTTTCATTTTCTCCTCTCCTGATGCTTCAGAATCAGAAGCCATAAAACCTTTTTTCATCTCAAGCCCTCCCTTTTCTTTTTATACTATTCAAGACATCAGATCCATATTTCCCAATAGATCCTAAATCCAATAAAGCACCCTACTGAAGCGCAGGGCCGGTAAATGAACAGGGGAAAGAAGCACCGGGCACGCCGCAGATCGCCGGGAATGGCAGGAATATCGGATTGCCCGATGTTCCAGGGACAGCTGGTGCAACTGGAGCGGCACCAACATACTCAAGTCCGTCATGAGAAACAAGTCCTGAAAGGACAGTCGCACGAGCATACCCATTTGCAGGATCGTAGGAGTAGAGATTGCCGTCCCAATCAATATCCCAGTAGAGATTACTGTCCGCAGCGTAAGCAAGCCCGCTATTGTTAGTAAAAGCGCCATTAAATAGAAGGGTTTGGGCAGCATTGGCTCTATTGATTGAGTATAAATCCCCACCACCATCATTTATGCCAATCAAAGTGTCTGTTGCAGAGTTATATGTTAACCCGCCTATGCTTGCACCCATACTACCAATAAGCGTAGCAGCTCCGGTTATAGTATTCAATGAATAAAGATTCGATGCACTACCCTGAGATGCATAAAGGACATTGTTTAATGAGTCAAAGGCAAGACCGAACAGATCGTTTATGCCGTGAGACCCGACTAAGGTTGCCTGACCGGTGGTGATGTTAACGGTATAGAGACTATTATTACCACGTCCGCCGATCATATATAATGTTTGGCTGTTCGGATCCCGTGCAAGCCCACCAAATGCAAACCCGGTTCCTAATGCACCAATATCAGTATATGCTAATGTAACCGTATCAATACTTACGAGATGATCGTCTGTTTCACGGACAGCATATAAAGTACCAGCACTAACATCAGCAGCGAACGCACCTAACAGCAAAACCATTACAAAAACACTAACCATCCCGAATGTCTTCTTCATCTCGTCGTTCCCCTATTTTTTTAAATAACGTCATATCGCTCTCTCAAAGAGAGAGTTCTAAAAGCCTATCCATGAACCCAAGCGCAACAAAACTCCCTGTTAAAACGCAGGGGCAGTAAATAAACACGGGAAAGAAGCACCCGGCACGCCGCATAGAGACGGAGGCGGCGTCCATATCCCGCCATTAATTAACCCAGGAACTGATTTACATTTACCATCACTGCCGGCGGTATAAATAGACTGAATTTCGGCAGCAGAAAGGGCACGGTTGAAGATCTCTACCTCGTCAATGAGGCCGCTAAAGTATTGAACTCCGTCTTGTCGGCCTCCAATTCTGAAATCATTTTCGGCCGGCTGGACATCTCCAATGCTGCCGGCACCAACATACGTATGCACCAAAGCACCGTTTGCATACGTCCTGACTATACCCGCATCATAAATAACAGCAATATGCGTCCACTGATCCTGTGGAGCTATATATCCGGTATCTATCCAAATCCAACCAGGAACTGTATTGGCAAAGGCCCATTGAATCGATCCATCAGGGTATCTTCCAATCTCATACTCACCTTCTTTATTGACAATAATACCTCCGTACGGAATAGAGCCAGTACCTGTCGGATAGATCCATGCATCAAAGGTCAATGTGTTTGTCATGACAAGCTCCGGGCGCGCTCCGACCTGCAGATAATCATCCACCCCGTCAAAACTGAATGACTGACCGGCCATACCGGCAGCAAAGGTTGCTCCGTTTACAAGTGCGCCGTTATTGGTCCCCATAATATCATTGGAGTTCCCATCGCCAGGCCACCACGAGACCATGCCTGACGGCGGCAAAATACACTGGGCCTGAATCGTCGCGGCAAAAGACAACGAAAACACCAGTGCAAGGAAAAAAGAAAAAGACAAAATTCTAACAAACCCCGGATAGGCTGGTTTTGAGAACCTTAGCATTATGATTTCCCCCATGCAAAACCTCCTGCAAGAATAATTTATATAGTAACAGATATAAGCTGCTTTTACATCAAAATGCTGCATCCTGCCGCACCTGTCCGAAAACGGGCCGGATCATATGCACGTCCAGTTCAACAAGTCTCGGTCCAGGCAGCGGTTTATTGCCGAACATAAGCGGCAGTGCCCGGCGTCTGGTAGGTGCCTTGAGCCTGTCAAATGTTCTGTACTCATCGCACAGGTGTGCTGCATGCGCCCAGCCTCCGACAACCTCAGCCGTATAATCAAGGCGGCGGAGCAGGCGCTGATCGTCAAAGTAAAATATCTGTTCAGAAGAGTGCGTCGGAATATCACGGGGGAAAGTCACATGCAGCCGGGTAAATTGTCCAAGAGCTCCCTGCAATGGCTCAAGCGTCCTTAGGAGAAAGCCCTTGCGCGCAAGCATGAAGGGCGCTGTCAGATAATTCCAGGTAGCATAGCCTGCGAAGTAGATGAAATCCAGATCATCCCAGACAAACTGCCTGCGGATGCTGCGAAACGCACTGCGCGGATTCTTTCTCTGTGCGACGATCTTTCCGTCACTGTCAAGGATGCGAACCTCGTCATTCCCGATCAGTTCACTGTTTTGGCCGGGCTTAGGAAAATCAAAAAAGGTGAACCTCGGCTCAGTCGTGAGAGCCCGCATCTGCACTCGTTTCAGCACTGGCCGCTGCTTTGCCGTGAACAGGAATCCGCTTGCTGATATCTCAGCATCGAGCGCCCCAATGCTGTTCCAATAATCCATACCGCCATGTGCTTCGATGGCTTCTTCTATTATCTGCATCGCTTTCGCAGCAACCATCTGCTCTATCTCTCTTTCTTCAGCCCTTCTTTAAGGAAAATTCTATTGCGATCTGTTACTGACTCTTTAAATACATTACTACGCTCAAAACAGAGGGGGCGAAGATCTTCTCTCCGCCCCCATCTGTCTGTCTACAATATTTATAGCTTGATAACAAAATGTCAAATTACCGGCATGGACTACCCGGCACGCCGCATACAGGCGGGGGAGGCGTCCATCTAAAACAATTTCCGGCCCCAGGCACTGATTGGCATGCGGAAAGCACAATGCCACTGAGGCTTCCGGTAACTCCTGCGCTTGCTACCTGTGTTGAATTCAGAAAAGTTGAGACTGCACCTGTCACGCCATTAATCAGATAGACTTCGCTGCCATAAGTTACTCCGAGAAAGTTGCCCTCAAAATAGTCTATGTCCTCAAACATCGAAAAACTCTGAGAAACCACAGAGGAGCCATAAGCTCCGGAATCCGCTACAGTATAGATCGCTGAGCCGTTGGAAGAATACAACTGACCGCTCGCCGGATCTATACCAAGAGAATGGGCGTGATCCGGCAAAGCGCCTCCGGCCAATCCGAGCGAGATAAATGTTGTAAGATCATAAGCAGCAATGGTCTGCGCGCCTTCGTTTATCCCATAAAGGACGCCATTTTTGACAGCACCCCCTTGAAACGATACATTTGACGCAGTGAAAAGTAACACTGCAGTTCCTGTGTCTGGCTCCATGGAATATACAATTCCTCCACCATCCCCCTCACGATCCAGTATAAGCAGACGGTTAGCGGCAGAGTCAAAAGCCATGCCTATGACCTGTCCGATACTGAATGTAGCAGAAAGGTTGCCTACAGGACTCAGCGCGGTACTAACCGTATCGTAACTGCCAACCTGGCCCGTATCATCGCAGAAGTATACTTTAGCCGCATGCACTGGCATCGTGCTCAACATGAGGAACAGAGCTGTAACAACCACAAAAATGCTCATAAAGATAAAAGACTTTTTGAAATAATGCATTGTTATCTCCTTTTTCTCTTGCCTGATATATCAGGCAAGCCTGATCTACAAATCCTGAATGTCCTAAACCACCCTACTACAATGCAGGGCCGGTATAGTCGCACAGAGAAGAGGCACCCGGCACACCACAGATAGCCGGGAATGGCGTAAAGGCAGAACCACTTCCTGAGCCAGGAACTGAAGCTGTCGCAGACCAGTTGACAATCTCTGACAGCTGCTGAGCAGATAAACCACTCAAGGCTCCTGCGGGAAGAGTGTTCTGACTATTAAATAAAGCTGCTGCAGCAATTGCTCCGGCAATGGTATTTCCACTTCCGGTAATATCCCCCAGCCCTGCAAAGAGCATGAGAGACCGGGTTTGGTTAGCAGGGACAGAGACATTGTAGGTGGCGCCGAGTCCGTTCGTCTCCGCATCATCAAATACAGTCTCAGTATATGCGCTCGGTGTTACAGATGCGTTAGGTCCATAAAGCACAGTAGTATTAACAGGGTCGCTTGGCCCACCATCGCTTGAAACTACCCAGCGGTCAGCAGTAGTGACTGTCGTGTCCCCTGATGATGTCATCTCCACGGTGGTGTCTTCGTCAGAACCAAAGTTTATGGGAATATCGACACTTGCTTGTATTGGTGAGCCGGTCGGGTTATTAAGGAATACCATTATCCGTGCAACTGCAGCGAGAGTGTCAAAGTAAAACTGCACCGTAACGTTCAGTCCGGACATGGCTAACGGCCCAGCAGTCATGGTGGTTCCCGTAAGGTCAACAGTACTTCCCGGATTAAAGACCGCACCGTTTACAAATATCATATAGGCATTGTCATACGCGTCGCCACTATCATCAGGTCCAGTGGCATCATCAATGGAAAACCCAATCCCTTCTGCTTCTGCAGAACCGGTATACGGGGCGCCTGTTGTAGTGGTGGCTTGCTGGATATCCCAATGTGTCGAGAAAAATCCCGGAGTCACGGTCTGGGGAAGGCTAACAGGTGCAGCAGAGACATTTGCTGAAGCAAATACAAAGAACAACAATAATACTGACGCTACTAAACGC
This sequence comes from uncultured Nitrospiraceae bacterium, assembly GCA_964461065.1. Lineage (GTDB taxonomy): Bacteria > Nitrospirota > Thermodesulfovibrionia > Thermodesulfovibrionales > UBA6898 > UBA6898. Next base: position 26,381 of record CAYWRK010000016.1, on the reverse strand, counting down.
AGATTGAACACCTCATTAGATCTTTTTTTCATTTTGCCTCCATGTAAAAATATTTTATATGTTTATTCTTAGGTTCTGATAGATCCGGCCATACGCCTACCCTATATATAAAAAACCCCTGCTATTGAGTGGGAGTAGCTGTAGCTACTTCACATAGAGAAGAAGCGCCCGGTACACCACAGATAGCAGGGAATCGCGGGAATACAAAACTATTCCCTGCTCCAGGGACATTATTAGATTCAAATTCCACCAAATACGAGAATTGAGAGTCACAGGAGGCATCATTCCATCCCAGGCCTTCTACGTTTTTATAGTCCAGACAATTCTCTCCACCGTCGGAATTATTAGGTTCACCTGAATTCCAATAGGTATTTGACCATGTTTCACCGGTTATCCAGAGCCAGTTACCTTCTGACGCTTCATCTGTGCCGCCGATCCAAAACTCATAGTCAGCTTCAAGATTCGGCCATTGATTAAGGACAAAATCGTGTTCGACCTGGCTTGTTATCGTCGCGAGATGGCCTTGCATGCCGTTATAGGACATTCCGGCAGCAGCATCACGGGCATTGCTCCATGACAGACCATTTTCTATCAGCACATAATAATGACCGTTGGCCGGATTATAAACCTGCGCATAAACGGGTACAGCTAACACCAATAACAGAAATAAGGTAAAGATCACTACAGCTCTTTTCATATCAAACCCCCTATATTTTATTTGCTGCTTTTCGCAAAAAGTATAGCACAAAATATTGCTTTTCTCGCTGCCAAACCCGAGCCAATAATATATTACCACGCCCTTCATTCTTCAGAGATGAGTGGCAGAGCATACACTCAAAAAAAAGATGGGGGGCGAAGATTTTCGCTCCGCCCCCCATCTGTCTGCGTACAAAATTTAAGCCCGATAAGAAAGCTGTCTAATATATGCAGGGATAGCCTGGCCTGCCGCACATCTTAGGGAATGGCGGGAAAACAAAACTATTCCCTGACCCAGGGATCGAAACTACAGGTAAAGTCCACTGATATATGCTGTGTCTGGAATCCTCAAGACAGTTTGATGAAGCCATTGACAAATTAAACTTGATATCATCTGAAGCCCGAACAAGGGATAAAATATCACTATCATCCTCAAGGTTAATTGCAGAGGTTAAGGTATAAGAAACTGAATTAACTGCTAACCCAATAAAATCTATAGCTGCAGGGGATTCGCAATAAGTTGAACCTTCTAAACCGACTTGTCTAACACGAACCTTGTATTGCCCGTCTGTATCCGGCAGATACGCTGACAGATCAAAGGTCTGGGTGAAATCTGCTCCGGGGTAAGAATAGAACCCCCGCTCAATCCAGTCAGCACCATCCCATGTGTCTATATGATAGGTATTGTTGGGGATATAGTATCCTTTACTCACGAACACAAAATCCCTGACTGGCATGCTCTTAGGGATTGATGAAAAAGAGAGAAAGAAATTTTCCTTTGGATTCATCTGAACGTAACTACCATCTGCTGTATTGAGGGTGTTAAGCACGCTGCTGTTATTAAACAGAGCACTGCTAAGGGTAAGCTGGTTTATTGCTATTTGCGGCTGAGCACCGGTTGAAAGTCCTACAAAATCGATCTCATGATATTTTGTTCCATGTGATATTGAATATAATCTTATTTTCCTGCTGCCATTAGCATCCGGCAGATATGCCGACAGGTCAAACACTCCGGTCGACCAGTCCATTCTTGGCTTCAGACGCCCTATCTCCTGCCAGCCACTGCCGTTAAATACCTGGACAACAACTGCTGGCGCGCCGATAAAAGGCTTGTCAGCTCCGGTTCCCTGCAAAAAGCCTCTTGCCCTCAAGACAACCCGTGAACCCTGCGATACATCCACGCTGCCAAAATCTATTTCTATAAAATCCTGACTGTACAAGCCAAACCCGCGGTTATCCGTTGTGCTTACAAGGTCTGTAACATTGCTGCCGGAGTTGGCTGTCGCTGATGCAGGTTTTATAAGACTGGCAGGTCTAAATGAAAATATGTTACCTGCTTCGTTCGTCCCGATCGCAACATCAGCATTATGGTCAACAGTATACAGTCCGACATAATCGGTCCAGGATCTTTCAGTTGTTATTTCCTGAATCATCAGGTTATAACTGCCATTATCTGCGACAAGAGGCTTCTGAAGAACATAAGCGTCAGTGTATTCTCCTGCTTTGTACCGGGCAACAGAATAGATATCGTTATCCATAACATATTCAGACCCGTTCCATGTATAAACCCAAGGACAGCTATCTGCGCCAACTGTCTCCCACGCTTCGAGCGACAGTATTGTTGCTCCCTGTGAAATAACCGGCATTGACATCAATAAAACTACACTGAGCAGAACAAAAAACTTCGTTACTGATTTCATTAATCCCACCCTCCTATTTTATTTCTATTTTTTGATATGTCAGGCAAAGCCTGACCAACAAATCCTAAATTCAACAGCACATTGCTATTGAGGTGTCCCTGTTTGACAAAGAGAAGAGGCACCCGGCACACCACAGATAACCGGGAATGGTGCAAATATTGGATTGCCCGCTGTCCCGGGGACTGCAGGCGCATCCTGTTGAATTAACTGGAGTCCTGACAGACCGGCATATTGGGCAATATTTGTTCCTGCTATTAACAGGGAACCGCTGGTTACAGATACCTGAACAGTTGTATAGTTTGTGCCTGCCACAAATGAGCAGCCATCACCTGATATAGATGAAACAGGAACACCATTTACTACCATATTACCGGTTCCAACGCTGTCATGGCTTGGACCATAGAGATACACGATATAGGACCCGTTGGTCAATCCGCTGAGGTCTACAGACCATGTCGGCAGGGTCGTGTAAAAATTGTCATTCGTAAGTGCACCTAAATCTCCGACACACCCACCGCCATAACCGGTACCAACTGCAGCATCCACTGTCGCTGATGCGGTTGTAGGGTTCCCGCTGAGGTCAAGCAGATTAGAAGTTGCGCCCAAATCCACGTTGTTCCATACGCCCACCTGGCCGGATGCCGCTCCAAAGGTATTTGGCGCTGTTATTGCCGACTGGCCAACGCCAAAATCAATGTTGATATTCTGTGCCTCAGCATAACCAAATACAGCCAGTGATAAAGTCAGAATCATTAGAATTTTTGCTATTCTCATAAAAACCTCCTTAGTAATGTAATTAATTCATTTGTAATTGTACCGAGATACATCAAAACTTGCTGTATCTCACCCCCCATGGCTTCGACCTGATCTAAATTAATACCCTCTATCTTCGCTATCTCACTCAGGTTGCTCTCTGAATACGTGAAATATTACCACAATTTATTAATAAAAAGGAAGAATTAGCGCTTACTTTTGGATTCTAAGCTCAAGAGATGCTGGGGCGGAGATTATAGGGTGACGCTGACTCTCTTAAGATCAGAGAGTTTATAACGAAAGTTACTGAGGAGAGCGAAAGTAAAGCGACATATCCGCTTATTCTGTCATTCCGGCTTGTCCGGAATCTTTCTTTGTATCCAAAAGGATTCCCGACGCGCTTCACTTGCGGGAATGACAACCTGTGAGGCTTTACTTATGGCCTCCTTAGTATGTAACTGAAAGAATAAATGCAATGGGGGCGGAAATTTCTCCCGCCCCCATCCAACTGACTATACCATCAGAATACGATAGGAAACTCTACTGCGGGATACATACTGCTGAAGAAGCTCCAGGTACGCCACAGAGAACCGGGAATGCCGGCGGAGCAAAATTATTCCCTGCTCCAGGGACACCCTGCACTGCAATGCCGAACTCGCCAATAGCAAAACCTGTAGTGTCAGCAGATGTTACGGTAATGCTCGTTATGGTAGATGTCGCTCCTGTTGCATAAAATGCAAAACCATTAGCCCCAGAGGTTCCATTTACCGCAATATCGCCTGATGTTGTCCCGTCATTAGCGGTTGCATTAATAGTCAAGGTCGAAAAGCTATTCGGTTCTGCATAAAAATAAAACGCACCCGCACCAGTGGGAAGCGTCAGCGTTACAGCGTTAGCAGTCATATTGGCATACACCGCCCCTGTATAACCATGGCTCCATGTAGCCCAGCCTGAACCAATAGTCCGCTTATCGAGGGCTGGGGAAACAGTGAGGTCGCCTGGGATGGGCGAGCCGGGGATTGTTGTTACGGTTGTAAAATCAGCAATAGCGGTCTGCGGCACTTGATCAAAAGGTGCAACAGCATAAGTTCCAAGTGTTGCTGGAGGAGCGCTAATGCCAAGATCCTGGAAAACAATTGCTGCCTGTGCCGACTGTATGAAACCTACCAACATGCATACTGCAAGAACTGAAAATAATAACTTTCTTCTCATAAAAACCTCCTTAAAATTAAATTTATACGTCTGTTCTTATGCCGAAATACATCAAAACTTAATTTGTCTCACCCCCCATGGCTTCGACCTCTTTAATACCCTCTATCTTCTTGTTGTTATCTCAATCAGACTGCTCTCTGAATATGTGAAATACTACCACAAACCACTAAAAGAATGGGAGAATTATCGTTTTTTTTTTGGATTCTATACTCAGGAGATGCCGGGGCGGAGATTATGGGGTAATACTGACTCTCATTTGAACAGGAGTTTTTTGAGGATAGGTATGTGACTTATAAGAATAAAAGCAATGGAGGCGAAACTTTCGCTTCGCCCCCATCCGACTGACTATACCGTCAGAATACAATGAATGCCCTGCTAATTATCAGGGATAATAATTACACACGGAGAAGAAGCGCCAGGCACGCCACAAATAGCCGGAAACGGTGGGAATATTGGATTGTTCGCTGTCCCGGGTGCTGCGACAGTCCCGAGGAAGATAAGGTTATCAATCCCATAAGGATGAAATCCTGCACCTGCTCCATCCCACGTAATGCGATTGAAACTGGCTGCGTTAATTGTTATGGTAGTCCAGGTATTTACAGAGCCTAAAATAACGGTCTGCGTGTCTACAAGAACTGCTCCATTATACGCATTGACCGTGAATGTATCTCCTGCAGACGAACCACCGGATCTGGATACATCAAAACTTACCGATGACTGGGGAGTGGTGAAATTCAGCTCCATCGTGTATCCGGGATTATTACCATTAAAGCAGAGGAAATTAGATCCATTTGTGCCCTCTAAAGCCCAGTTGCCTGGATCACCATTAGAGAGACCCCAGCAGACCTTCTGCGTATTGGGGGTATCATAGGTCGTACCAATATCCACCCAATCTCCGATCCCTTCAAAGTCCAGCGTGGCAGCATATGCAGGAATTACAGCAACAAACAGAAGCAACAGTGAACCGAGTAATGCTTTTTTCATAAAATCTCCTTTATTGATAAAATTTATCAGAACTCATAGTACCATAAAAAAATAGAGTCAAAAGCAATGGGGGCGAAACTTTCGCTTCGCCCCCATCCGACTAACCATAGAATGTACCCTCCTATAGAGGGAGGATAACTACAGCTCTTTTTGACAAAGTTCAGGAGCACCAGGTACGCCACATACAGGGGGGAATTGCGGGAATATTGCAGTGCTCGGTGTCCCCGGGATATTTATAATTAATGCAAGCCCCGTTATAGAAAATCCGGTATCTCCGACCGGCGTAACAGCACCCGTAGTCTTATTAATCCTTATTAAAAAGCGTGGGTTTAACTGTGTATTGTCTGTTACGCCTCCATAAAGGACTCCGTTGCTGCCAAATCGTATACTCCCGATCTTATCCTGCCCAGTTGCTGCAACAAGGGTACCGGCGCCAGTGCTGAGATTTAGCGTAATCAGATTTCCAGAGTTATTGCCGCCTGTAACACCATACATAATGCCTGTGCTACTGTCATATGCAAGCCCTGAAATAGGACCAAAACCGGTAGCACCAATCGTTGTCAATACCCCTGTTGCCGGGTCAACAGTTACAAGGTTCGAAGGTCCGTTTCCACCTGTTATTGCCGCTGCATATAATACCCCGTTGACAAACTCCATGCCGTTAAAGGCTGCTGCAGTGCTAACCGACCCTAATGATGCCCCTGTTGTTGGATCGATTGTGTAAAAGGTAAATGATCCGTCAGAGCCCTGGGCATAAAACCCGCGATTAAGATTGTCAAATACACATTCTGTCATGTCTTGCGGCATAGTGCCGATGTAACTTGGAGCCCCTGTTACCTCATTGATCATGATGAGAACACCACGGGTATTATCGCAGCCAAGCAATTCAGCAGAAGCTGGCTGAGCATGCAGGGAAATCCCTCCCATAAGAATCAAGACGAGAAATGCTGAAAACAGATAAGATCTTCTTTTCATTGTACCCTCCTGGTAATTTTGTTTATAGCTATCATAGAGCTAAAGCCTGTTACATAAAACTTGTTAATGAAAACTCCAATCAGTTTCTTTAGGCATTATAGCAAATTATGACAATTAGTCAAAAAAAACACCGAATTAAAATCATTCATACATGGCAAGTGGCCCTTCTCCTCTCATAACTGAAGGGGTACCGTGCGCATCGGGTCGGTGGAGGAAGCGCTTCAGATACCCAAACTCCTTGATAAAATAAGGAATTTTCCGGTAATATTATTGCTCAAATCTTGCCTTTGACATGCAGAGAGGGAGCAGCGAATAATTATGGGTGAACTGGACAAACTCAGAAAGAAGATCGATGCTGTTGACGATGAAATAGTCGAACTCCTAAACAGGCGTTCAGAGGTGGTGATCGAGGTCGGCGGCATCAAGCGCTCACAGAAGTCCCGCTTCTATAAGCCTGACCGCGAGCGCCAGATCCTCGAGCGCCTTACAGACAGGAACAGAGGCCCTTTCCCGAATGATGCGCTGAAGGCGATCTACCGGGAAATATTGTCAGCATCAGTCTCGCTGGAAGAGCCGCTGAAGGTTTCGTGCCTCGGCCCACTGGCAACATACACGCACCTTGCAGCCCTGCGCCATTTCGGCTCGTCAGCCGCCTTTGTACCAGTTGACAGCATCAAGAAGGTCTTTGAAAATGTCGAGACCGGCAAAGCAGAATACGGCGTTGTGCCGATCGAGAACTCCAATGAAGGTGTGGTGAGCCATACGCTCGACATGTTCGTGGACTCAGAACTCCAGGTCGTGGCAGAGATCATTATCGAGATCTCTCACAACCTGCTCTCGAAACAGACAGACCGGGCCAAGATCAGGAAGATCTACTCACATCCCCAGGGACTGGCCCAGTGCAGGGGCTGGCTTGAAACCAACATGCCCGGAGTGCCGGTGGCTGAATCAACCAGCACTGCCAAGGCTGCTGAGTTGGCTGCAAAGGAAACGAACACGGCTGCCATAGCGAGTGACATCGCAGCCCGCATGTATGATTTGAGCATCCTTGAGAGGAATATCCAGGACAACAGGAAGAACATCACGCGGTTTCTGGTCATCTCAAAGGAGTTCCCGCACCGCACAGGAAATGACAAGACCTCGGTCATGTTCTCGATCAAGCACAAACCGGGTTCACTGTATGATGTGCTTATGCCGTTTAAAAGGGCAAAGATCAACCTCACCAAGATCGAGTCCAGACCGTCCAAGAGAAAGGCCTGGGAATATATATTCTTTGTTGACATGGAAGGCCATGTTGAGGACAAAAAAATACGTAAAGCCATTGACTCGCTGAAGGAAAACTGTCTCTATCTCAAAATCCTTGGATCATATCCGCAGGGGAAGGTGTCATGATAAAACCGCCGGACTATATCACCACAATACAGCCCTATGTGCCGGGCAAGCCGATCGAAGAGCTTGAACGGGAGCTGGGCATCGCGAACTCGCTCAAACTCGCATCGAACGAAAACCCGCTGGGCCCTTCGCCTGAAGCGCTAAAGGCAATAAAGGATTCCTTTTCTGACCTGAATCGCTATCCTGACGGAGCAGGGTACTACCTGAAGAATGCGCTTTCAGAAATGCTGGCGATCAGCCCGGATGAACTGATCCTCGGTAATGGCTCGAATGAGCTGCTCGACATTGCTGCACGAACCTATCTGCAGGCAGGGGACGAGGCTGTTATGGCATCCCCCTCCTTTGTTGTGTACGGTATGGCTGTGCAGTCAGTGGGAGGCAGGTCGATCCAGGTGCCGCTGAAAGACTATCGTCATGACCTCGAAGCCATGGCAGCGGCGATCACACCAAGGACAAAAATAGTATTCATCGCAAACCCGAACAATCCCACCGGCACGGTCAATACCAAAGACGAGTTTGACGCTCTTATGGAGAAGGTCACTGACAATATGCTCGTTATTGTTGATGAGGCTTATTATGAATATGTCTCAGCCCCTGACTATGCTGACAGCATGAAACAGTTCAGGGCAGGCAGGAACATCCTGATCCTCAGGACCTTTTCGAAGATATACGGTCTTGCAGGTCTGCGCATAGGCTACGGCATAGCAAAGAAAGAGATCCTGACTGACATGAACAGACTTCGGGAACCTTTCAATACCAATTCCCTTGCACAGAAAGCAGCTCTCGCAGCGCTGAAGGACACGGCTCATGTGACCAATTCCCGAAAGATAAATGCAGAGGGCAAAGAGTATCTGTATCAGGAACTGAGCGCACTCGGCATTTCGTATGTGCCGACTGAGGCGAACTTTATCTATATCCCGATCAATGACTCGATCGCAATCAACAACAGCCTGATGAAAAAAGGCATCATCATCCGGCCGATGGGGCCAAAGGCGATCCGCGTGACCATAGGATTGCCTGATGAAAACAGAAGATTTATCGAAGCGTTGACGGCCGTATTTCGTAATGCGTAAAGCGTGAGGGGTAACAGCCTTTTCTGCATACAAATTAATGAGAAGAAACTAACATCGTAGTAAGGAGAAAGAATGGATATCATCGTATTAGGTGCTGAAGCAACAGAAGAAGACATACGCCACATTGTCAAGAAACTGGAGAGCCGCGGCCTCCAAGCGCATATATCAAAAGGTACGGAGCGGACGATCATCGGCGCCATCGGCGACACCTCAAAGGTGACAGAGGAAGAAGAAGATTCGTTCCGCGCTGCACCGGGTGTTGAAAATGTGGTCCGGATCGTAAAACCTTTCAGGCTCGCAAGCCGCGAGTTCCAGAAAGAAAACACCGTGATCAATGTGCGCGGCATTCTGATCGGCGGCAAAAAAATACCGGTCATGGCCGGCCCCTGCGCAGTCGAGAACAGAACCGTGCTGACCGGTATTGCTGAAAAAGTGAAGGCTGCAGGAGCAGCATTCCTGCGTGGAGGCGCATATAAACCCAGGACATCTCCGTATGCATTTCAGGGCCTCGGAGAAGAAGGTCTGCAGTATCTTGCAGAGGCGCGTGAGAAGACCGGACTGCCTATCATCACCGAGATCATGGACCCGCGCGATATGGATGTGATCAATAAGTATACGGACATCATTCAGATCGGCGCCCGGAATATGCAGAACTTCAGACTCCTTCTTGAGGTCGGTTCATCAGACAAGCCGGTGCTGCTGAAGCGCGGTCTTTCATCGACCATCAAGGAATGGCTCATGTCAGCAGAATATATCATGTCCCGCGGCAATCATAACGTCATGCTCTGCGAGCGCGGCATCAGGACCTTCGAAACCGCAACAAGGAATACGCTTGATCTGAGCGCGGTGCCTGTATTGAAGGAACTTACGCATCTGCCGGTTGTGGTTGATCCAAGTCATGGCGTGGGCAAGCGGAGCCTGGTTGCTCCGATGGCAAAGGCGGCAATAGCCGCAGGTGCTGACGCCCTTATCATTGAGGTGCATTCCAATCCTGAAGAAGCAATGTCTGACGGCGACCAGTCCCTCAAGCCGGAGCAGTTTGAACAGCTGATGAAAGAGATGAAACCTATTGCAGCAGCCGTTGGCAGGGAGATCTGATCATTGGCTTTTCCCAAGACAGCGATCCTCGGCGTCGGACTGCTCGGCGCATCCTTCAGCCTTGCGGTTAAAAAGAAGAATATCTGCAGCCATGTGACCGGGTTCGGCAGGAGCAGGGAAAATCTTGAGCGCGCACGAAACATGGGAATTATCGATGCCTTTTCTCCAGATCCTGCATCAGCATGCAGCGATGCTGACCTCGTCCTCCTTGCTGCACCTGCAGGCTCCTTTGTAGAACTGGTAAAGCAAGCCAGCCCTGCATTCAAGAAGGGAACGATCGTGACTGATGTGGGCAGTGTAAAAGGTGATCTTGTTCATGAACTTGAAGCACTTATGCCTCCGGGCGTTCATTTTATCGGCAGTCATCCGATAGCAGGAAGTGACCGTTCAGGCATTGATGCAGCGCAGGCTGACCTGTTCCGTGATGCACTCTGCATCGTAACACCGACTGAACAATCTGACCCTTCCTCACTCATGTATGTTATGGATCTCTGGTCCAGCCTGGGGTCAAAGGTGCTTGCCATGGGGCCGGCACAGCATGACAGGGTATATGCTGCAGTAAGCCACCTTCCCCATCTCATTGCGTATGCCATGGTCAATACCGTATCAGACATTGATAAGTCATATCTGTCTTACTGCGGCCAGGGGTTTAAGGATATGACCAGGATTGCTGCAAGTTCTCCTGATATCTGGGCAGATATTTCTCTGCTCAACAGACAGAATCTTATTGAGATGATCGCCACGTTCAGGGAGAATCTGAACCGGATGGAGGAACATTTAAGATCAAGCGAAGCGGATGCGCTCAAAAAGGAGTTCATCAGGGCAAGCACAACAAGGGGGAGCATTGGACAGGATTGAGATAACAAAGGCAGCCCGCTTCTCCGGAGAAATAACGCCGCCTCCTGACAAGTCCATATCGCACAGGGCAGTCATGTTCTCCTCCATGGCCAAAGGCAAGGGTGTGGTCAGGAATTTTCTCAGGGCTCAGGATACAGAGAGCACCATGCATGCCTTTAGGTCCCTCGGCATTCAGATTGAGGACCAGGGGCATACCCTTATCATTCAGGGCAAAGGCCTGCATGGCCTGACAGAACCGTCTGATATCATTGACTGCGGAAATTCCGGCACAACGATCAGGCTGCTTTCAGGCGTTCTTTCCGCAAACCCTTTCTTTTCTGTGGTAACCGGCGACAGCTCCCTTCGTTCCCGGCCCATGGCAAGGATCATCAAACCCCTCAGCCTTATGGGCGCGCAGATAGCGGGCAGAGACAATAACCGTTATGCACCGTTCGCGATCAGGGGCGGAAGCCTTAAGTCGATATCGTATGACATGCCGATGGCAAGTGCACAGGTTAAGTCAGCTATTCTTCTGGCAGGCCTCTATGCAGAGGGAATTACGATTATAACCGAACCATCAAAGTCCCGCGACCACACAGAGCGCATGCTGCCTGCTTTTGGCGCAGACCTGAAAACAGACGGACTGAGCGTATCGATCCATGCAGGCAAAGAACTGTATGCTCAGGAGATCGATGTGCCGGGCGATTTTTCCTCAGCCGCTTTTTTTATGGTTGCTGCTCTTCTGATTCCGGGAGCAGAGATTATGCTGAGAAATGTCGGCATTAATCCGACACGCACAGGTCTTATTGATGTATTACGGAGCATGGGAGCGCATATCGTAATAGACAATGTCCGTTCTGTATCAGGTGAGCCGGTGGCAGACATCTTCTGCAAAGGTCAGACTGGCCTGAAAGCAGTTACGGTAACGGCTGAGATGGTGCCTTCCCTGATCGATGAGTTCCCCATCCTCTGCATTGCCGCTGCACGGGCGGAGGGAACAACCCTTATCAGAGGGGCAGAAGAACTGCGTCTGAAAGAATCTGACCGTATCAAGGCCATGGCTACGGAACTCTCCAAAATGGGCGTTGCGCTCGAGGAATTCCCTGATGGCATAAGCATTACCGGAGCCGAGACACTTAAGCCCGCAGAAGTTGACAGCCATGGTGACCATAGGATAGCAATGTCCATGGCTGTGGCCGGCCTTCTTGCAGAGGGGACAACAGCGATCAGCAATGCCTCTGCTGTTGCCATTTCCTTCCCTGACTTTTTTGCAAGCATCAAGAGGCTGACTGCATGAACAAGGTGATCGCGATTGACGGGCCTTCAGGTGCAGGGAAAAGCACTATCGCCAAACTGCTTGCTCAGGACCTCGGATACGAATATCTGGACACCGGCGCTTTATACCGTGCAGTTGCGCTCGGCCTCCTGCATCTGGGGCTGAATGAAGAAGCTGTTGACGCAGAGATTGCAGCTGCCCTTGAAAAAACAGTGGTTTCTTTCAGAAAGGGCAAGGTCTTTCTGAACCATGAGGACGTTTCTCATGAAATCCGTTCACCGGAGGCAAGCCATTTCGCTTCTGTCTTCTCTGCAAACCGTTTTGTCCGGGATTCACTGCTCGATATTCAGAGAGAGGCATTGCACCACGCAGACCTGGTAGCAGAAGGCAGGGACATGACAACCGTGGTCTTCCCTTGTGCATACAAAAAGTTTTATCTCGATGCCTCTGCGGAAGAACGGGCAGAACGCCGCACCCTTGAAATGCAGGCAAAGGGATATGAAGTCAGCAAAGAGAAGATACGTCTGGATATCCTTGAGCGTGATGCCAGAGACTCTGGCAGAGATCTGGCACCGCTGAGAATTTCAGATGATGCGATAGTCATCGACTCCACCGGCCTGTCCGTGCAGGATGTTTTTAAAAAGATACTGCAGATCATACGGCAGGATGAACAGCAATGAAGAAAAAGACCGGCAGCATGAAGATCATCACCGCAAAACGGGCCGGGTTCTGTTTTGGTGTAAAACGTGCCATTGATATTACATTCGAGATGGCAAAAGATAATAAAAAAGGGCTGTACACACTCGGCCCGATCATCCATAACCCCCAGGTCATCGCAAAGCTTGAACAGGAGGGAATATCCCCGCTCGAGATCGGTGACCTTGACACCAGGAAGATCTCTTCTCTGATCATCAGAACGCATGGCATTCCCTGCCAGGCGTACGACTCCATCTCTTCCCGGGGAATCAAGATCATTGATGCAACCTGCCCGTTTGTAAAAAACGCTCAGCACTATGCTAAACTTCTAAAAGAAAATGGCTACCAGGTCGTTATTTTGGGCGACAGCAACCATCCTGAGGTAAGGGGCATCGTAAGCTATGCAGGCGAAGATGCTATTGTGCTTGATAAGCATTCTGCACTGCCGAAACTTAAACCAAAGGTAGGCGTTGTTGTACAGACCACCCAGCCCATAGAGGCGCTGAAAAAGGCCCTTTCACAGATCATAGAGCACGCACGGGAAGTAAAGGTATATAATACGATATGCAACTCAACAGCCCTCAGGCTCAAAGAGACCGAGAAGATGGCGCATAAGGTGGATGTCATGATCGTTGTCGGCGGCAAGAACAGTGCGAATACGACACAGCTTGCGCATCTCTGCAGTTCCATGTCGGTCAGAACATACCACATCGAGACAGAAGATGAGCTCAATGCATCATGGTTTTACGATGTGAAAAAGGTTGGCATCACTGCGGGCGCATCAACGCCTGACTGGATCATACAAAAAGTGGAAAAAAGAATACATGCTATAGGGGGAAGCCAGTAATGGATGAAACGATGAACAACAATGAAATGGAGAGGCTCTACGCCGAGACGTTCCAGACGATCTCTCCGGGCACACTGCTGCGGGCCAGGGTGATCTCTATTAAGCCAGAGGGTGTCATGGCAGACATCGGGTACAAGTCTGAAGGCTTTATCAGAAGAGAAGAGTTCTCTGATGAGGAGATGCAACAGCTCAAGCCCGGAGATGCCCTTGAGGTATATGTTGAACAGATGCGCGATTCCGAAGGCATGATGCGGCTCTCCAAAGAACGGGCATCAAAAATAAAGTCCTGGGATTCCCTTGAAAAAGCAGCCGAGGAAAACACCCTCATCAAAGGAAAGATCATCGAAAAGACCAAGGGCGGCATGACCGTTGACATCGGCGAGGTGAAGGCATTCCTTCCTTCTTCGCAGATCGATATAAAACTGATCAAGGACGTTGACAGTCTAATCGGAAAGGTCATGTCGTTCAGAATCATCAAAATGAACAGCAAACGCTCAAACATCATTGTGTCGAGGAGAATTATCCTTGAAGAAGAACGCTCGCAGAAGAAGGGTGAAACCCTGGGCAGGATCACAGAAGGTGCTCTTATCCATGGCATCGTCAAGAACATAACCGACTACGGTGTATTTGTTGACCTGGGTGGACTGGATGGCCTGCTTCACATCTCTGACATATCCTGGGGAAGAATCAGCCACCCCGGCGAGTTCTTTACGGTTGGCGACGAGATAGAGGTCAAGATATTGAAGTATGATGCTGAGAAAGAAAAAGTGACGCTCGGGTTCAAACAGAAGAATACTGACCCATGGGAAAACATTGCGGAAAAATATCCGGTGGGAGCAAGGGTAACCGGCAAGGTCGTGAGCATCACTGATTACGGAGCATTCGTTGAGATCGAGAGCGGACTTGAAGGTCTTGTCCATGTCTCAGAGATCGACTGGTCACCAAGACCGAAACATCCGTCGAAGTATCTCTCGATCGGTGAGCAGGTTGAAGCAATGGTTCTGAAGGTTGATCAGGCAGATCGCAAGCTCTCGCTGAGCATACGCCAGACAAAGCAGAGTCCCTGGCAGCTGGTCAGGGAGCATTACCGGCCCGGACAGATCGTATCAGGAAAGATCAGGAGCATCACTGACTTCGGCGCCTTCGTAGGCCTCCCGGAGGGTATTGATGGTCTCATTCATATATCTGATATGTCCTGGACACGGCATGTGAAGCATCCTTCAGAACTTCTGAAAAAAGGCCAAAAAGTCGATGCGGTCATTCTCACGATCGATACCGAGAAGGAAAAGATAGCCCTTGGTCTGAAGCAGCTTGAGCCTGATCCCTGGATCAGCAGCATTCCTCAGCAGTTCAAGCTGGGCGATGAGGTTAGCGGCATTGTGCTGAAGACAACAGACTTTGGCATTTTTCTTGAGATAGAAGGCAGCGTAGAAGGTCTCATCTATTCTTCGGAGATTCTGCAGCCTGAAGGGGAGCCGATAAAAGACGGTGATCAACTTCGGGCCCGCATCATCAGGGTAGATACAGATGAACGGAAGATCGGTCTCAGCATGAAACATGTGGGGAAAACCGAGCAGTGAAGAAGGCCTGTATCGTCGCCAGTATTGTTCTGCTCTGCCTCCTGGTGATCAGCCTTTCACTTACGCTTTTGCAGAAAAAGATACCGCTCGGAAGCCGGGTAGCGCTGGTCAGAATTGAAGGGCCGATCCTTGATTCCAAGCAAGTTGTTGAAGAAATCAAGGAGCATACAAAAGATCATTCGATCAAGGCAATCATCCTTCGCATCGACAGCCCCGGCGGAGCAGTTGCTCCGTCTCAGGAGATCTACGAAGAAGTAAAAAAAGCTGCTGCTGCAAAGAAAGTTGTAGTATCAATGGGCTCCATCGCTGCATCCGGCGGATACTATATTGCAGCTCCTGCTGACTTGATCATTGCCAATCCCGGCACCTTGACCGGCTCCATAGGTGTCATCATGGAGATACCAAACATTGAAGGTCTGATGTCCAAGATCGGCATTACCACTGAAGTGATCAAGAGCGGGAAACACAAAGATATGGCATCAGCTTTTAGAAAGATGGGGGTCGAGGAGCGGGAACTTCTTCAGGGCGTGATGGACAATGTGCATGAGCAGTTCATTAAGGCGGTTGCAGCAGGAAGAAAGCTGAAGGTAGAGGACGTGAGGCTCATTGCTGACGGCAGGATCTTCAGCGGAGAGCAGGCAAAAACGCAGAAGCTCGTTGATGAACTTGGCACCCTCGAAGACGCGGTCATGAAAACAGCTCAATTAGCCGGCATTTCCGGAGAGCCTGATCTGGTTGAAAAAAAAGAAAAGACATCCCTCATGGAACTCTTCAAGAGCAGATTCCCGAAAGAACTTACGGATATTTTCCCGACGCTCAGGATAAAATTTCTCTATACACCTTAAGAATGGAGGTTATATGACAAAGTCAGTACTTATTGAAAGGATTTCTGAAAAAGTCGAGGGTCTTACGCGGAGCCAGACAGAGATCGTTGTAGAGACCGTGTTTGAGAGCATCAAAAAGGCGTTGATCAGCGGTGAGAAGATCGAGATACGCGGATTTGGGAACTTCCGGCTGAAGAACCGCAACCCAAGAAAAGCGAGGAACCCAAAGACCGGCGAGAGTGTTGACGTGCCGGGCAAGAAGGTGCTCTATTTCAAGGTCGGCAAAGCGCTCAAAGAAGCCCTGAACACGAAATAACAGTTCTTACTCCACGTTTATAGAAAGCCGTCAGATCGACACTGATTCTGGCGGCTTTTTTTATCTTCTGAGCGATTGCGTTTTCCTCTTCTATTCTTTTTCGCACGGAATTTATGGATAATATGAATTATGTTCAAAAAAGGCGAACTGCTCCGCTTGATCGATGAAGTCTCCGCACGTGCCCTTGCATCGGGCGCACTTCTGCCGATCAGCACTGCCGCCGAGTATGTCGAGGACAAGGGAGTTCGTTTTGTGGTGCGCATCCTGTCGAACCTTCTGCGCAAGGATGAAGACCGGCTGAAAATGGCACAGGAAAAGAAAGGCAACACTTTCCTTCCCTATGAAAAAGATCTTTTCGTGACTGACCTCAGCCCAACGCATCTGGCGCTTCTCAACAAGTTCAATGTGATGGAGAAGCATATACTGATCGTCACCAGGGAGTTCGAGGAGCAGGAAGATCTTCTCACCCCTGCAGATTTTGAGGCCCTCTGGATATGCATGAAAGAATACGATGCCATAGGCTTTTATAACGGTGGAGCGGCCGCTGGCGCAAGCCAGGCCCATAAGCATCTTCAGGTCGTTCCTCTGCCGCTTGCCGATCAGGGGCCGGCAATACCGATCCAGCCTCTGGTGGATGAGGTGACGGAGGTTGGCAGGATTACACGGCTTCGCAGTTTCGCGTTCCAGCACTGTCTCGTCCGGTTCGAACTGGATAGCAGCGGATTCCCGCTTTCACCTGTTTCCCAAAGTTTTGGCTTATATACGGATATGCTTTCAGAACTTGGGATGTCGGTACCGCGGGAAGGGAAAGCAGTGAAGCAGTCAGGCCCTTACTGTCTGGTCGTTACGCGGCATTGGATGCTTCTGGTGCCAAGGTCGCGGGAATTCTATCACAATATCTCGGTAAATTCCCTCGGATTTGCAGGCTGCCTTCTCGTGCGGAAGCCGGAGCATCTGGAACTCTTCACGAAAGAAAGCGGGCCTCTCAATCTACTGATGGAAGTTTCTTTGCCCCTATGATTCGTCCGGCAGCCTGATCGGAATAAAAAGAGCAGGAAAATCGACCTGTCTTTCTATGCCGGTCTGGCTGACGCTCCCGCAATAATAACAAGTTAAACGGCTCAATCGCGGCAATAAAGATGATCTATTCCGAGGTCTGCAAAGCAATCAAAGAAGCCCTGAACTCAATAAATAGGCTTTTCTGCTCTCTTCATGAAGCCCGTCAGATCGTTTATGATTCTAACGGCTTTATTCTCTCCTGGCCTGATGGGCATTACTACTTGTGCTCAGTGATTAAGTCCCTCCGCCAAGGAAGGTATTTACGAGCCTGATCAGTTCCTGTGTCTGGATAGGCTTGGGGAGATAGGCATTGGCGCCAATCGCAATAGCTCTCTTCCGGTCCTCTTCTGCTCCCTCGGTCGTGACCATAATGATCGGTATATCTTTAAATGACGCATTGCCGCGCACAAGGCTCACCAGCTTGAGTCCATCCATCACCGGCATATTAATATCACAGAGTATGAGGTCGATCTTGTCAGACGAGAGCTTCTTCAATGCATCAACGCCATCCGTTGCCTCTATGACATGGGAATTGGCAATACGCTTCATGGCAAAACTGATCAGCTGCCGCATGGTCGGTGAATCTTCTACAACAAGAATGTTCGGCATCTCACGCTCCCCCTATCTCTTCGGCTTATCTTTCAGAAGGTCAAGGAACCCCTGAATGGTCGTCAGCTTCCTCTCAGACTGGGTGTACAGCCGGGACGAGAAGATCGCTGTTGCAGCATGACCTGCCAGAAGATTGAAGAGCTCATAATCAACATTATTGAATCCCGCCTTCTGCATAAGCAGCTTATAGATGGAAATGACGCCGATAACATGTTCCTTTATCTTCAGCGGAATGCAGACGATCGGCTCAAACGAGTTGAACTCATGCATCGCACTCAGGTCTTCCGCAAAATAGCTTTCGCCTTCCTTGGTCACTCTGCCGATAATACCTTCACCGATCTTTATCCGCAAAGATTCAGAATCCTGTATGCCTTCGGTTGCAACGGCAATAAGATCATTCGTTTTGTCATCAATCAGCATCACCGCAAATTTCTCCGCACCGATGAGGTTGATCACGATCTCGACAACGATCCTCAGCACCTCAGAAAAATCAAGGGTCGAATGAAGCTGGTAGCTGGCTACATAGAGGTTAGCAAGATTATTGTTCTCCTCCTCCACGCCGAGGTACTTTGATGCGAAATCCTTGTTCTCCTCTTCAACCTCGATGAACTTATCCTTCAGAGAATTCAGTTCAAGCTCAAGCAGTCTTATGCGCTCGTCGTAGAGCTTGGTCCTGGCCTCATCACCGGAACGCTCGACCGACTCCTCAAGCTGGGCAACCCTGAACCTCAGTTTTTCATTTTCCCTGAGAATATCTTTGGTGAATTCTTCACCCTTCTTGAACATCTGGATGAATTCTTCAGCCTTATTCAGATAGCTGGATTCTTTCTCTACCACTTATGCTCTCCCTCGAATATTCGGGTTATTTACATATCTGACGATCGCCTGCGGGATATCGGAAAGGGGAAGGATCGTCTCCACACCGCCGTTCTTGATCGCCTCAGCAGGCATACCGAACACCACTGCCGTTGCTTCAGATTCCGCTATAGTATAACCACCCTGCGTTTTAATATCCAGCATCCCGTGCTTGCCGTCATTGCCCATACCGGTAAGGATCACGCCCATGGCAGCAGCACCATACTGTTCGGCAACTGATGACATCATATGGTCAACAGACGGAATGTATTTATCTTCAAACCTGCCCTCTTTGAGCGCAACCTGCTTTCTGTTCCCCCGGTTCTTCAGGCTGAGGTGCTGACCGCCCGGGCAGATATAGACCGTTCCGACTTCGATGATATCACCTTCAGCTGCTTCCTTGATCCTGATCTGGGACATCCGATCAAGTCTCTCTGCAAGCGGAGCGGTAAAGCCCTTCGGCATATGCTGGCTGATTACCACGGCAGCCTTGAAATCAGCAGGGAGCCTGGTAAGGATTATCTGCAGCGCTGCAGGGCCGCCAGTAGAGGATCCGACCGCAACGATCTCGACAGCATTCCTGGACGCCTTGCCCTTCCCTGTTTCAGCAACGTCTTCTTCCTCTTCCTGATCAAGCATTTCGAGGTTCTTGCTCAGAATATCAAGTCTAATATTCTTGAGGCCTTTGATCTTCCTGAGCAGGTCCCTCTCAATCGTCTCGAGTTCGACCGAGGCGCGGCGTGTCGGCTTTGCAATGAAGTCAACAGCACCAAGCTCAAGGGCCTTGAAGACTGTTTTTGAATCAGCATGGGACGTGACCATGATAACCGGCGTTGGCCGCTCCCGCATCAGCCAGCGGAGAAAACTGAACCCGTCCATGCCGGGCATCTCGAAATCCAGGGTGATGATGTCCGGCTGAAGCCGCAGGACCTTTGCCATAGCATCGATACCGTCAGTGGCAATGCCCACGACCTCAAGGGATTTGTCTTCCTCGAGAATCTTCTTCATGGTCTGACGCGTGTATGCTGAATCGTCTACAATAAGGACCTTCGTCTTCATTTCATCACCGTATTTCCATCAGGTTTCTGGTACACCATGTCATTCTTCAGGTGCTTCAGGGTAAAGGCAGTCGAGATATTTATCAGGGACTCTGCGTGACCGAGCAGCAGGTACCCGCCGCCCACCAGCCTGTCATGGAAGTTCTCGATCACCCGCCGCCGGGAAGCATTATCGAAATAGATCAGCACGTTTCTGCAGAAGATGACATCCATCTTGCCGAGGAACTTTGATTTAAAAGGATCAAGCAGATTGAGATAACTGAAGTTCACATGCTTCTTGGCTGCATCACTGATCTTGAAAGAACCATCTTCCTCAATAAAGTATTTGCTCATGTAATATGGCTCTGTTGTCCGGAAAGAATTCCTGCGGTACACACCGCGGCGGGCTGTCTGGAGCACCCGCTGGTTTATATCACTGCCGTGGATCTCGATATCCCATCCATTAAAATGGCCTCGTTCATTGATGAGCATGGCAATCGTATAGGGCTCCTCTCCGGTTGAGCAGCCTGCTGACCAGACCCTGAGCGTTTTTCTGTCTCTGTTGACAGTCTTCAGCTCTTCGAGGATCTCATCACTGAAGGCCTTGAGCTGGTTCTGTTCCCTGAAAAAATAGGTCTCATTTACCGTAAGAACGTCCATGATCGCGGTGAGCTCTTCCTCTGCCCTTTTGTCATAGCGAATAAAGCGGTAGTAATCGCGGAAGTCATTCAGATGATGATTTTTCACGCGGCGCGAAAGCCTTTTTTCAAGGAGATAGCGGGAAGTATCGTCAAAGAACAGGCCGCAATATTCCTTAATAATGTCCCGAATCAGTCGGAAGACATCTTCTGGAAGAGGAATGATCTCTTCTTGTTCAAACACTCAGGATCTCCTCCACCGCCTTGACTACCGTCTGATCTTCCTCGGTATCAAGAAGTTTTTCCAGTTCCATCCGAACCTCAGTCCCGCTGTGTCTGCCCAGGGCTTTTACCGCTGCAATTCTCGCTGCCCAGTCAGGATCGCGCAGAAAGGGGACAAGCAGATCTTTCACGCCCTCAAATTCTCCAAGAGCTGCTATGGCCGTCCGCTTTACTTCATCATCCGTTGAGGCAAGCATACCGGCAATAGCCTTGCATGCCTCATCCCCGCCCACTGCCTTCAGCGCCTCTATCGCGGTTGTTACCACAAAGCCGCTTTCGTCATGCAGCAGGGGCACAAGGATAATTATTGAATTTCTGTCTTTGAGCATACCGAGCGCCCGGGCAGCAGAGACCCGCACAAAATTATCCGGGTCAACGGTCAGAATGGTCAGGGAGTCAAGAATATCCTCACCGCCGATCGCACCCAGGCTCAACGTTGCAGAGATCCTGATATCAGGATCCTCATCAGTAAGCGCATATTTGAGATACCGCACTGCCTCTTCTGTGCCGATCTGGGAAAGTGCGCCCACAACAGCCTTCCTTACAGCCATCTTCTCGTCCTTTAAGGCAAAGCCGAGGTCCTTTACCGCGCGATCAGCCTTCATTTTTCCAAGAAGACGCGCAACGTTCCTCCTCAGAACGGCTGAGTCTGATCTGAGCATCACAAGCAGTTCCTGAATATGAAGATACTGCTGCAGCATGCCAAGCGCATCCACCGCAGCTTCCTGCACATCCTCATACGGATCAGCAAGACGTTTCATGAGCAGGGAGACTGCATCGGACATGTTCAGCCTGGAGATGCTCCGTGCAGCTATGGACCGCACATGACCATCGTCATTATCCAGAAGTTTTGCGAACATGTCATAGTACACCGGAGAGACAACCTCACCCGCCACTTCGGCTATAAACCTGAGCTGATGCGGATTGCCCGTATCAAAGAGCTTCAGAAGCGATTCCGGCCGGTCTTTGCCGATAAATACAAACGCTCCCTTCACGTCCTCTGCATACTCTTCCTCGTGGGATATATCAAGGAGGGGAGCGTATGCAGCCTCGTCCTTCATCAGCCCGAGCATCAGGATGGCCGAGACTCTCACTTCATTTTTATTTGACCAGGCATGGGCAATGAGAAGCTCTATCGCCTTTTCGCCAAGTATCCGCCTGAATTCGCCAGTAATGACCTCTGCGCTGATCCCGTGGTGATACATCTTCTCGATGGTCCGTAAGGCCTGTTCCTGGATATTCTTTGAAGGATCCTGAAGCAGTAAGATCACCGTTTCGAGCGTTGCAGGGTCAGCAAGCATGCCCAGCGCCTTGAGCACAGGTTCACGAAGCGGCTTCCGTTTCATGGCCTCAAGGAGATGGGGAACTGCCTTTTTATTGCCGATCCTGCCGAGTGCATCTGCTGCCGGATAAGCGGTCCAGAGGTCTCCACTGTCGAGGATCTCTATCAGAGCATCAACGACTGAAACCTCTCCTGCTTTGCCGAGATGTTCAACAGCAGTTGCCCTGACATTTTCATCCTCATCCTTCAGTGCATCAAGGATAAGCGGCAGGGAGCGGCTGTCCATCTCCTCTCCCAGCACATCAATGATGAATTTTCTCACATCCCGGTTAGAGGTCTTGAAGCCCTCCATAAGAAAGGGCGTTGCCTTCCTGCCAAGCTTGATAAGGGCTTCGATGGCAGAATTCCTGGCGCCAGCATTCTCCTCAATATACAGGAGGTCGATTATGCCCTGGATATAGTGATCCACACTGTATTCCTCGAAAAGGATATCAACAGCCGATTTTCTGACACGCCAGCTCACATCGGTCATGGCCTTGATGAGCAGCCGTATGTATTGAGGATCTTTCATACCGCGCAACTGCTCGACTGCCCGGCGCCTGACCTCAATATTATTGTCGCTATTGAGCTGTTTTTCGAGTTCCTGCACCGTTTTCCTCCAGCAGTTCTTTTGATTCTTTCAGCCATATCTTCTCTTCCGACGTAAGCAGATTATCGATATTGAGCAGCAGGATGATCTGATCCCCTTTCTTGCCCAGGCCAGTCAGATACTCTGTCTTGAAACCCTTGAAAAGAGAAGGGGACGGTCTTATCTCTTCCGGGTTCAGCCGCAGTATCTCCCTGATCTCATCAACAAGAAACCCAATTTTCTCCTCCCCATATCTGACCAAAATGATCCTCTCCTTCTTGCCGGCAGGCTTCGTTCCAAATCTCAGCCTGAGATCCATGACCGGTATGACAGCCCCGCGCACGCTCATAACGCCGGTCAGGAAGCCCGGAAGCCCGGGAATGGAGAAGATCTTCTGTACCCGCAGGATCTCGAACACACGGGAAATATCCAGGCCAAATACATCCTCGCCTATGTTAAATATCGTATACTTGGACATCAGCTGACCTTAAAGGCCTCCATCTCCTGCTTCAGGGCTTCGATCTCCTTAAAGAGCGTTTTGAGGGAATTCGACACATCTTCCATGTTCTGCATGGTAACCGTTCCGATGCCGCTGATGTTCTCCATGGAAACAATAACTTCAGCGTTCACCTTCTTCTGATTCAACTCATTATTGTTGATCTGGTTTATCCTCTCATTGGCCATTTCAATGTTCCTTGATATGATCCTCGTGCCCTCTGCCTGCTCGGTAGCGCCGCGCTTCGAAAGCTCAGCAACCTCTTTCACGTCCCCCACTCCCTCAAGGAGATAACTCAGCGCATTTTCCTGCTCCTTGGTAGATTTGGTAACGCTGACGATCACCTTCCTGATGTCGTCCACTGCATTAGTGATCTGCGACAGGCCGAGCGACTGCTCGCCGGTTGCCCGCTCGATCGCCTTGGTCATGTCTGAGGACTGAATAGACGCATTCAGTATTTCCCGCAGCGCCTCGCCGACCTTTACTACAAGGATATTGCCGTCATCCACTTTCAGCTTTGCATTATCCACAGCATATACAGCATCTTTGATATCCTTCTGGATAGTTTTTACAATGCCGCCGATCTCACGCGTTGAACTTGCGGTTCGTTCGGAAAGGGCGCGGATCTCATCTGCTACGACCGAGAAGCTTTTTCCATACTCCCCTGCCTGGGCAGCAAGAATAGCAGCGTTAAGGCTGAGCAGGTTGGTCTGTTCAGTAACATCCCGGATGACCGAAAGCACCTTCTCGATATCGACAGACCTGGCTCCAAGCCGCTGGATGATCTCTGCAGATTTCTGCACCTGGTCGGAAATACTCTCCATGCCTTCAACAGCATTCACCACAGCCATCATGCCATCCCCGGAGGTGATCTCCTTTACCTTATCCGCGATCTTGGAAGATTCGATCGCGTGCTCTTCAACCTCCCTTACTGAGGCGCCCACCTCTTCAACAGAAGCTGAGGTATCCTCCACCGCTGACAGTGCCTGGCCTGAATTGGCTGATATGGACTTCGAGGTCTGAGACATCTCGAGCACCACGGAATAGGAATCCTCAGTTGAGCGGAAAAGACGCTGTGTCTGGGAAGACATCTCCTCAGCCGTTGCCTTCATCTCAAGAAGAGATGTCACATTCTCTGTTGAGAAGTTCAGAAGCTTCTCGATGCTGTCGCTCACCTCTCGCTGGGACTTGTTCGCCAGCTGGATCGAGCGGATGCCATTTTTCAACGCTGATGCCTGACTGCCGATTCCTTCGCTTGCGATCCGATACGTATGGTCAACCTGCTTGATGGCCATACCTACATTAACCGCAGTTTCGCTGATCCTCGCAATCATCTGTTTAAGGCTCTGTTCAAGAACCCCGACGCCCTTTGCAATACTCCCAATCTCATTTTCGCCAAGATCAGGTATTACAGCAGTGAGATCGCCATTCGTTATCTTTTCAATAACACTATTTATCGTCAGCACCGGCCGCTTGATATTCTTACTGAAAAAATAGACCATGAAAAACCCGAGAAGCGCCAGTGCAATGCCCTGGTAAATGATAATAATAATCATGCTTTTTTTGATATTGTCATTAATGCTCTTGCCGGTAAAGTGTATCGCCACCTCTCCGAGTTTGTTAGCGCCGGAATTGACAGGCACGCTGACGATCATGGCCTTCTTGAAATAGAAAGGGTTGACCGAACTAATGTCAGCATCATCACCCTTGAGCTTCTCTCGCGCCACTTTGCCCTGGCTGTCAAAGATATGGATAGAAGTTATCTCTTCGTCCTTCGCCACCTCATCAAGATACGTATCTATGAGCGCAAAATCATAGCTCAGGAGCGGTGCCATGCTCACGCCGGCCATGATCGCTGCTGCCCTGTTCATGCGCATCTGAATCTCTTCCAGAAAGGACGAGCGGATATAGAGAATGAACGCTATGGTCCCGGCAGACTGGACAGCCAGCAGCACGATAAAGACCGCAGTAATAAACTTTGCTGTTATGGATTTTCTGAAAATCATTTGACTGCGACAGCCTTGTTCGCCTCGATGATCTTCGCACCCTTCGGTCCTTTAACAAAGTCTATGAATGCCTTTGCCACACCTTTCGGCTCTCCCTTTACCACAAGGTTCATATTCTTGATCATCTTGTATTTGCCGTTTCTGACATTCTCAGTTGTTGGTGCAACCCCGTCGAGCTTCAGTGATACGATCGAACCGGCAGTATCGTCAACAGCTATGGTATCAGTAAAACCGATTGTAAACGGCCGGCTGGTCAGGATCTTGGTCATTTCAGGATGGGTAGGCACCTGCACCACTGTAGAAGGCTCTTTGAGGTCCTTAAAACAGGCAATGTGCTTTCTTGCGACCTCCTTCGTTGCATCAGCATCCGGCCGCGTCAATGCCAAGATCGGCTCTGCAGGCCCTCCCACGTCACTCCACTTCACTGCCTTGCCGGAATATATTTTACAGACGTTTTCTGAGGAAATATCCGTAATAGTTACGCTCTTATTGACACCAAACACATTGGCTACGCGCGCAATCTCGACTGTACTGATACCCAGCTTCTTCTCCTCGTCCTTAAGCGGACGAGAAGCCATGCCTATGTCCACCTTGCCCTCAGCAGCAGACATGATGCCGCCCTTCGTCTCGATCGATTTCTGGTTCACTTCAATCACCGTGTCCTTGTGCTCAGCCATAAAGGCCTTGGCTAATTCTGTGACCAGGGAGATCATGCCTCCAGCCCCGCCAATCGTGATCTTCTCAGCGGCAGAAGCAGAACCTGCAACCATCAAAAGCGCCACAACCGTGAATACCGCAATCTTGTTCATCATTCCCTCAAGCGCAGTTCTCAATACATTCGTTTTCATATTCCTGTCTCCTTGTTGGTTTTATGTTATAAACCTATTTTTTCCATCATAACGCGTACGGTGCTGTAATCCTCATCCTCTGCAACAACAAATCCGGTATAGTTTTCATAGATCGCCTTGAGCACAGGCTTGGTCTCCGGATCATCTTCCTTCAGCGCCAGCAGCGCAGCCTTGAGATCCCTCAGGATCTGCGGATCAAGATCAGCAGCAACGGTAAAATTGAACTCAGGAATATCTTCCGAAACTCTGAGAATCTTGATACCCATATCCCTGTGTTTGATAGCAGCACTCTCTTTGACACCCCCGGCGTCAAAATCGCCCTTCAGAACTGCCTGCAGGACATCATCGTGATGGCCGAGGTAGTTGTAATAAAGCAGATCCT
>CAYWRK010000015.1:0-61149 GCA_964461065.1 uncultured Nitrospiraceae bacterium | reverse complement strand
AGACGAGGTTTGTGGAGCCAAGACACCTGACCGGAATAATTCTCACTGCAGGATGCAGTTTTATTTTCTTTATTGCTGCGCTGTCGAGCGCCGGGTAAGCATCGTTTTCACATGCAAGCACAATAACCCGATAACCTTCATCAGGAACATCAATACCTTTTATCATCGATCCGACAATATCAACACTGAAGTCCTTGAAGGAAACAATCCTTTCAGGGCAGGCGCCCATACAGGTGCCGCAGCGCCTGCAGCGGTTAAGCCTATAAAAAGGCGTCCCTTTCTCGTCCTCGTCTATTGCGCCGAACGGACATTCCTCGGTGCAACGCTTGCAGGATGTACACTTTATCATCATCGGATCAGGGTATGTGGTATCCCATGCCCTGGGGTGAACAGCCATACCTTTTGCCACATGCTCAACGCACTGGATAGCCTTAAGCGCAGCACCTGCTGCGTCATCAGCTGCATCTGACATGTTCATGGGCTGTTTAACGCATCCTGCAGTATAGATTCCGGTTCTTCTGGTCTCATACTGGAAGCAGATAAAGTTTGAATCTGCAAAACCGTATGCGCCTTCAAGCGATGGGATTTCCGGCCCCTGGCGGTACGTAAGGTTCAATATCGAATCAGGCTTAACTGTTTCTTCAAGAAATGCCTTCTTCGCATCATCACCCTTCTTACCTACTTCAGTAAGAGCGTCATAATATTCCTGCGTAGCCCGTGTTGCAGGCACAATGCCGGTTGCCAGCACAACAAGATCGGCCTCGACCTTTATTTTTTCGCCGAGGAGCGTATTCTCAGCCTCCACGTAGAGGTTGCCGTTTCCAGCATCTGTAATAGCGGTTACATCTCCCTTGGTCAGGAGAACTCCAAGGTCGTTCTGCATATTCTTATAGAAAAGCTCAGTCTGACCAGGGGTCCGGATATCCTTGTAGAAGATCATGGCAACGGCATCGCTGCTCTTCTCTCTCACATATTTTGCCTGCTTGAGCGATGTGCCGCAGCAGAAGGAGGAACAGTACGGCAGATGGTTTGCATCTCTTGACCCTGCGCACTGGATAAAGGCAACATTCTTGGCCTCTTTGCCATCAGACGGCCTGATGATCTTACCCTTCTTTGCAATCTCTTCCATCTGTACGTTAGTAATAACGTTCGGATGGCCGTATCCCAGATGGCCAAGTTTTGATGCATCATAGGGCTTCCAGCCAGCCGCCATTACAAACGCCCCAACCTTGATCGTCTGGCTGCTGCCCTTTGTATTCAGCGTCACATCAAAGAGACCTGGCTGACCATCTGTCTTTTCGACTATTGTAGACTTATATATCGTAACGTCAGGGTGTGCTTCGATTTCCTTAATTTTGTCAAAGATCCTCGGCTCATCAAGTTTTTCATAGGGATAGAGCCTTGGCGTTTCCTTGTACAGCTTTGCTGACCATCCACCGAGCTCGGCCTCTTTTTCTACGAGAATAACTTTATACCCGGCGTTGGCAGCCTCGAGTGCTGCTGTTATGCCAGTAATACCGCCGCCGACCACCATGATGGTATTGCTCAGATCCTCAAGGATATTTGGCGTTGGTACATCGCCCCTCTGCACCTTGATAATACCCATCTTCATATAATCTTCAGCAACAGCCTGAGTATCCTCGTTGTTCGGTTCCATGGTCCAGGCAATGAACTCTCTAAGGTTCACTCGTTCCGTGATCGTGCCAGGGAAGTCGAACTCCTCAAACTTAACACGGGGGGAGCAGGCGCCGACAACAATGCAGTTCGTCCCCTCCTTGACGTCGTTCTTTATCATTTCAAGACCTGCCGGGCTGCAGAGTATGTCGTGGTCCTTGATAATTTCAGCGGCAATCCTCGCGCCGCCGGCTGTGGCCTTCTTCAGGTCATCGACCTTGAGAGCTTCACCAATACCGCAGCCTTTACAGATATAAACACCGAATTTCTTTTCCATTATTTAAACCTACCTCCTTGCGCTCTGAATGCTTTTTATCGCAACTCCTGTTGCATCCTGCACCGACCGGGCAACGTCAACAGGACTTTTGAGCGTTCCGACGGCGTAAATGCCCCTTTTCAGCGAAGCTGCTGCAACAAAACCATCAGGCGTGTATGAGATCTCTCCCGGTATCTTTGCTGTCTTTGTAGAGGGGACCATGCCTGCGGCAAGCACGACCATGTCGAACTTAACTTTTATCTTCTTGCCCGCCATGATATCTTCAGCCTCGACGATCACATCCTTTGTCTCAGGATCTTCTGTGATCCTCGCGACCTTGCCCTTTGTGAACGAAACATTAGGATCTTCCTTCACCTTCCAGTAAAACTGCTCGTATCTTCCGGGCGTCCTCAGATCTATGTAAAAGATACTGGCCTTGGAATCCTTATACTGCTCCCTGAGGTACGTTGCCTGCTTCATCGATGCCATGCAGCAGATATAGGAGCAATATGGCAGGTGGTTCTCGTCCCGGGAGCCTGCACACTGCACGAACGCTATGTTCTTTGCCGGCTTGTTGTCAGAAGGCCTGAGTATCTTTCCATTGGTCGGACCGTTCGGTGATGCGAGCCTCTCCATCTGCATATTGGAAATGACATTGGCGATCTTGCCGCCGCCAAGATTGTCGAGCTTCGAGATATCATAAATATCCCAGCCCGTCGCCATTACTACGGCTCCCACATTTATATTGATAGTCTGAGCCTTCATATTCAGATCTATTGCATCATACTTGCAGGCTGCAACACATTTGGCGCAGGATGAACCCTTGCAGTTCTTTTCGTCAATTGCATAGAGGAAAGGAAATGCCTGGTTATGGGTTATATAAGCCGCCTTTGTCTTATTCAGGCCAAAGTTGAATTCATTGGACATCTCCACGGGGCAGGCCTCAGCGCAGGCATTGCATCCCACACACTTATCGTTGATGAACCGCGGGCTCAGCTTGATCGTTACATCATAATTGCCTTCCTGACCGGAAATCTTCTCGACCTCAGCAAGCGTATAGAACGTTATGTCACCGCTGTTCTTGACCCGCTTATAGTTCATCTCAAGACCGCAGTTAGGGGGGCAGAGCTTTGGGAAGTATTTGTTCAGTTGTGTAACTCTTCCGCCAAAGAACGGTGTCTTCTCTACAATGATAACCTCGAAACCGGCCTCAGCAGTCTCAACTGCTGCTGTCAGGCCGCTAAAGCCTCCGCCGATCACCAGGACTTTTTTATGTTCTGCCATGTCTCTCCTCCTTGAGGCAGTAATTCTCTGCTGTTTCTCGAAAACTGTATATTGCAACGAACAAGATGATGATTATTTTGCGCCCTGCAATATGCAGTCTTGTCTGAGAGAAGAAAGCGGGGAGGGCAAAGCCCTCCCCGAATAGTCATTAACTAAGGATACATCTGCACATAGGGAACCTTCTTGAATTCCCAGGTGTGATTTTCGCTGTTGTACTTTGAATTGGTAAAGCACTTCCAGTTTTCGTCATCAATCTTGTTGAAATCGCCTCTGTAGTAGTAGCCAGGATACCTGGACTCTTCCCTGAAGAGTATGTGACGGGCATGTGCCTCAACCGACAGGATTCTGTGGTAGTTTTCGAAGCACCTGAGGAGCTCGTGAAGGTCTTTTGCTGCCATCTTTGCAGCATCCTCTTTGAGCATCTCAAGCTTCGCAAGACCAGTTTCGAGCATGGTCCTGGAGGTCATATACCAAGTTGCTACGCCGCCAAAATACTCGTCAGCAATCTTCTGAAGTCTGAGCTGAAGAGCCTTCGGTCCAATGTAGTGAGGATTGACTACAGGATCTGTCGAGTAGGTCTTGTACTTTTCATAGATCTCAAATGGCAGATAGAGCTCAGCTGCAATCTCGTCTAGGCTCATCTTCGGAGACGGCTTGTAGTCAGGATTATCAAGGATGTATGCTATTGCCGACTTCGCAACAATCCTGCCCTCGGCATGGGAGCCTGAGGAGAACTTGTGGCCTGATGCGCCGACAACGTCGCCTGCCATGAAGAGGCCGGGAACAGTTGACATCCTGTTATATCCCCAGCTGTAGTGCTCAGGAGCGCCCGGCAGATCGCCAGGGCCACTTACCCAGAAGCCTGCGCAGCCGGCATGTGAACCAAGAAGATACGGCTCTGTAGGCATGATCTCAGAAGGGGTCTTGTCAGGCTCGATGTTGTTGGCAGCCCAGATGGATGCCTGACCGATAGCCATATCAAGGAAGTCTTCCCATGCCTCTGCCTCAAGGTGCTTCATCTTCTTGGCGCCTTCTTTCTCGCCAAGCTTCTCTTTGAAGGCAGCACCCAGTTCAGCCATAGCTGTGTGGGTATTCATCAGGATAGGACCCTTGCCGTCCTTCATAGCCCTCATCATCAGGTGGTTTCTGATAGCAGTGCCCATGCCTTTTGCATAGTCTCCGTATCTTGCTACCGCATCATCAAAATATTCCTTGTTTGTGCAATAGTCTTCACCAAAGCTGTCAGTAGCCTTTGCCTTGAAGAAGAGGAACCATGCGCCGACAGGACCATAACCGTCCTTAAACCGTGCAGGCACGAACCTGTTCTCCATAAGCGTAAGCTCAGCACCTGCCTGCATACCAAAGGCATAGCCAGAACCGCAGCTGAATACGGGATACCAGGTCCTTCCCATTCCTTCACCGACAGACCTTGGCCTGAAGCAGTTAACGGCACCGGCTGTTGCACAGAGCATTGCCTTTGCCTTGAAGGAGTAAATCTTGTTCTCTCTGGTGCTGAAGCCTATGGCAGCAGCCACATTCTTGCCGTTGGTGTCCATAACAGCCTTCACGATGAAGACTCTTTCAAAATGGTTCTGGTCCATGCCGGTCTTTTCGCGGTTAAGCGCAAGTGCCTTCTTGGCAGCCTCTGCAACAATGACCTTGTAGGATTCACCGTTGATCATGATCTGCCATTTTCCGGACCTGACTGGCGTTCCGCCATCCTTGAGGCTCGCCTTCCCTGCATCTCTTGCCTGGAAACCGTCAAGGGAGAAACCGTCATCGCCCTTCTTCCAGATAGGAAGTCCCCATTCTTCAAAGAGCTCGACTGAATTGTCAACGTGTCTGCCAAGGTCGAATACGAGGTCTTCCCTGATGATGCCCATCAGATCGTTTCTGACGTATTTGACATAATCGGCAACCTTGTTTTCGCCCACATAGGTGTTGATAGCTGAAAGGCCCATCGCGACTGCGCCGCTTCTGTCTGTTGCAGCCTTGTCAACAAGGACAACTTTCAGACCTTTTTCATTAGCCCAACGGGTTGCTTCAAAAGCTGCTCCGCATCCTGCCATACCGCCGCCCATAATAAGGAAGTCGCACTCAACCTCTGTTACAGCAGGCTTCTGACAGTATGAAAACGTACAAGTTTCTTTTTCCATTATTAAATATCCTCCTATTCTGTTCTTGCCGGACCGTTGAAGAATCCTGGCTTTTTCAGATCTGCAAAATCCGGTGCCGGCTTGCCTGCATACGGATCTATCGAACCTTCTGAGGTTGTTCTGATTGGGAACTTGAACCTCTTAAGGATACCGTTCCTGAACTTGATCGTCCACATTATGGAGTCAGTGCCCCTCATGGGCATATTACTGGATCCAAGTGGAACAAAATCTGAATAACCCCTGGTCTCGATCGCCTGCTGAGGGCAGATCTTTACACAGTTAAAACACTCCCAGCACTGCTCTGGCTCCTGGTTGTATGCCTTCATCAGGTCCCTGTTAAGGGCCATCAGATCATGAGGGCAAATATACTGGCAGGCTGTCTTGTCCTGCGCTTTGCAACCGTCACACTTCTCAGTAATAACAAAACTTGGCATTGCGTGATCCTCCTGTAAAATTTTTGAGACTTATATTGAGCCTGAAAAACAGGCTTTGCAAACCAAACCGGGTTCCACCCCCTCTCACAATAATGGGGCCTTGAATTCTGAATAGGGATTGACTATTTTGTCAACCCCTACTCGATAACCCCTCAGGTTAATTTATTTTCCAATGCTCTGATAGTATTTAATCAGTATTTCAGCCACTTCAGGACGAGAGAACTCTTTGGGCGGAGCAATACCATTGCCCAGCATTTCACGGACTTTTGTGCCTGAAAGCAGAACAAAATCTTCTTTTGTATGATCAGGCGCTTCACACATCATCACGACCCTGTCCAGTTTCTTGGAGTATGCAGTGTGGTCAGCCTTGAAGATCTCAATCTTGAGAGCACCCGCTGGCACTTCTTTATCAAAGATGGTCTGAGCATCAAATGCACCATAGTGATCGCCAACACCTGCGTGGTCACGGCCAACGATAAAGTGAGTTGCACCCATGTTCTGACGGAAGATTGCATGCAGAACGCCTTCCTTCGGTCCGGCATACAGCATATCAAAACCATAGCCGGTGACCATGGCGCTATTCGGCGGGAAGTAAAGCTCTACCATCTTGCGGATCGCAGCATCGCGCACAGGGGCAGGGATATCACCTTTTTTCAGCTTTCCAAGCAACATATGGATAACGAGGCCGTCGCAACCGAGGCGATCCATCGCCATATGGCAGAGCTCTTCGTGGGCCAGATGCATCGGGTTACGGGTCTGGAAGGCAACGACCTTCTTCCAGCCACGCTCCTTAATCTCGTCGCGGATTTCTACTGCGGTGCGGAACGTGTCCGGGAACTCGGTCTGGAAGTATGAGAAATTCAGCACCTGGATCGGACCGGACAGCATGACCTTACCCTGGGCTTTGAATGCATCAACCCCTGGATGAGCCTCTTTGTCGCTGGGGCGGTATACATTCTTGCAAATCAACTCGACATCCGCATCGCTGAACTCTTCCACTGCCTTGACATCCATGACCGCAAGGACCGGATTACCTTCGACATTCGGGTCTTTCAGCGCAATGCGATCGCCAGCCTTGATTGAACCGGCATCCTTCACCAGATTTAAAACCGGGGTCGGCCAGAACAACCCGGATGTTGTCTTCATATCTTTAGCAACAGAGAGGGCATCTGTCTTATTCATGTACCCCGTCAACGGATTAAAATAACCGGAACCCAGCATAACTGCATTGGCTGCAGTTGCTGAACTCACAACGATTGAGGCAAGGCCTTTCGCTTCCTTCTGCAGGGCTTCATTTTTTGTTGTGTCATAGACAAAAAGCGGATTTAGTTCGTCTGAACCATGCGGCTTAATCATTAAATACTTCCTCCTGTTTAAGTTTTATAAGGTTAATGAAACGTTATTTCAGACCAAGGGCATTGCAGACCTTGACAAAGATCTCGTCGATCGTCCCAGTGCCGCCGTCAACTGACTTCAGGATATTCTTCTTGCCATAATAATCGATCAGAGGCGCTGTCTGGGCAGTGTAAACATCGAGTCTCTTCTTGATCGTCTCTTCCTTGTCGTCATCCCTCTGAAAGAGCTCGCCGCCGCACTTGTCACAGGTGCCCTCTTTTTTCGGCGCACCGAAAAATACATTAAACATCTGGCCGCAGCCCTTGCAGGTCCGCCTGCCGGTGAGCCTCTTCATCAGATTCTCAAGAGGCACATCAACACTGAGCGCTGCGGTAAGCGACATATTCAGCTTGCCTAACATTGCATCAAGGGCCTCTGCCTGCTTCGTGTTTCTCGGGAAGCCGTCAAGAATGTAACCGTTTTTGCAGTCATCCTGCTTCAGCCTCTCCTCAACCATGCCAAGAACAACGCTGTCAGGAACAAGCTCTCCCTTGTCCATTACAGCCTTAGCTTCTTTACCAAGTGCTGTCCCGGCAGCAACAGCTGCCCTCAACAGATCACCCGTGGATATCTGCGGCACAGCATGCTTCTCTATGATCTTCTTTGCCTGCGTTCCCTTACCGGCGCCAGGCGCTCCAAGCAGTACTAACCTCATGCAGCCTCCTCATGAATTAACTGTATTTGCTTCCAGAAAAACCACAACCGCGTGTAGACATACTACAGACAGCAGGTTGAACCTTTTGAAACCATATAACTATATAGGCCGGCATTTTTTTTAGTCAAATTCATATTTCTGATACGCAGATAAGAATTATTTATTTTCTGGCCAGGTTAAGAAAGAAAAGACTGTATAAAGGTCGCTGCTGGCCATTAAAGGATTGTTTTTAGATACGTATAGAGCTTCTTCATTGCCCTTCCCCTATGGCTTAGCGCATCCTTCTCAGCATCAGCCATTTCGGCAAAAGTCCTGTCATGCCCCGCCGGGTAAAATATAGGATCGTACCCGAACCCATTATAACCTTTCGGCTTCTCAGCGATTATTCCGTTAACATATCCGGTAAAGGTCCTGCACTTTCCATCAGGAAGGGCGAATACCATACAGCAGACAAACCTGGCCTTTCGCTCCTTCTTATCTATTACCGTTCGCAGTCCCCTGAGCACTTTTCTGACATTTCTCTTGTCATCAGCATGCTCCCCGGCATACCGGGCAGAGAAAACCCCAGGAGCCATGTCAAGGGCATTCACCTCAAGGCCAGAATCATCGGCAAGGGCCGGACAGCCGGTAAAGCGTGCTACGGCAAGGGCCTTTTTCCTGGCATTTGCCTGGAATGTCTGCCCATCCTCCTCGACCTCAGGACATTCGGGAAAGGCATCAAGGGTTTTAAACGTGATCTTATGGCCGGGGAACATTCTTTTCATCTCCTCGACTTTTTTTCTGTTCCTGGTCGCAAGCACGATATTCATAAGAAGTTATCCCCTTTCTGGATTGAGAGAGCATGCTATTGTATGTTAATTATTGAAAAATATTAAAGGGTTTTGTTAGTATTCTCAATGTCCGAGGAACCAAGAAGGGCTGGGCTCCTTCTGAGAGCAGCCGCAAAAATCCTTGATTTCATTCTCATTGCAGCAGTAATCGAAATTATTCCGAGGGCCGGTTTTTTTGCCGGTTTAGCCTATCTTCTATTAGGCGATGGTCTGTTCGACGGCAGAAGCCTTGGGAAGAAGCTGATCAGGTTGAAGGTAGTTTCTGTCGATGCCCTGCAGCCGTGCACCTTCAGGGAGTCTCTGCTGAGAAACAGCACGCTTGGTCTGGGATATGTTTTATGGCTTGTGCCATGGATTGGATGGATTTCTCTTCCTGTGATAACTGCAGTAGAGTTTATCCTAATCCTCGGCAATAAAGAGAGCAGGCGCCTGGGCGATGAGATCGCCAGGACAACCGTAATCGAAAGTTAACCCTAACATCGAGGAGCTGACATGTTTTTTCATAATATACTTGGAATGTTTTCAAATGACCTTGCCATTGATTTGGGTACAGCAAACACCCTGGTTTACGTTAAAGGACGGGGCATTGTCTGTGATGAACCCTCTGTTGTCGTTATCAGGAAAGACAACCGTAAGACCATTGCAGTCGGGGCAGAGGCAAAAAAAATGTTGGGCAAAACTCCTGCAAACATAATGGCGATCAGGCCGATGAAAGACGGTGTTATTGCTGACTTTGATGCCACCGGCGAAATGCTGAAATACTTCATTAAGAAGGTCCATAACAGGCGGAGTTTTGTCTCACCACGGGTTATCATCGGCGTTCCTTCCGGCATTACGCAGGTTGAACAGAGAGCTGTCAAGGATGCAGCAGAGGCATCCGGGGCCCGAGAGGTTTACCTTATTGAAGAACCGATGGCTGCAGCTATCGGCGTCGGCCTTCCTGTTGGAGAACCTTCAGGCAATATGATCGTTGATATCGGCGGCGGTACAACTGATGTGGCGGTCATCTCCCTGGACGGCGTTGTGTACAGTAAGGCTGTTCGTGTGGGTGGCGACAAGATGGACGAGGCGATCATGGCGTACATAAAGAGACGATACAATCTCATGATCGGCGAAACAACAACAGAACAGATCAAGATAAATATCGGATCTGCATTCAGTTCTGGAGGTCCTGATAAGCGTGTTATGGACATCAAGGGCAGAGATCTGATCTCAGGCATTCCAAAGACGATCACTATAAATGAAGATGAGATTCGCGAGGCATTATCTGAACCGACCAACATTATCCTCGAAACGATCAAGGCAGCACTTGAGAATACGCCGCCTGAACTGGCAGCTGACATTGTTGACAGGGGCATTGTTCTTGCCGGAGGCGGCGCGCTCCTGAGAGGCCTTGATATGCTTATCAAGCAAGAGACAAATCTGCCCGTCATTGTGGCTGAGAATGCGCTCACCGCAGTTGTTCAGGGAGTCGGCAAGATGCTCGACGAGTTGGAATTGCTCAGAAGAATTGCAATAAACTGATTGTCAGAAATGTAATGTTCAGAAAGAAGGCCATTTTTTTCCTTATTATTGTCATTGTCCTTTTTTCTTTCATGACCTACCAGAGCAGAAAGGGATATTCCCTCATGGATAATCCTGCATCTTTCCTTCTCAACGAAGCCTCCTCAGTAATAACATCGGTGAGCGATGCTCTCAAACGCCCCTTCCAGGTGATAGCGGTAAGGGATGAAGACAATAGATCGTTACAGAGTAAAGTGGACGAGCTTATGCTCGAACGAATGAGATACCAGGAAGCCCTGCTGGAAAATAAGCGTCTAAAGGATCTTCTCAAGCTTAAAGAAGATCATAAGAACACCATAACCTCAGCCAGGATAATCGGCAGAGGCACGAGTCACTGGACACATACCTTTGTCCTGGATAAGGGGCTGCAGGAAAGCATAACAAAAGACTCGACTGCCATCACGCCTAAAGGACTCGCAGGCAAAATATTCAATGTCTCTGACTCGTTCGCAAGCGTCCTGCTCCTCACAGACATCAACTTTGCAGCAGCAGTCAGGTTGCAGGAAAGCAGAAAAGAAGGAATCCTGTCCGGGACCGGAACCGGCAAGACAATACTTAAATACCTGCCGCCTGAACATGAAGTTAAAGAGGGGGACATTGTGGTGACCTCTGGGCTGGATCAGCTCTTCCCTCCGGGCATTCCTGCAGGATATGTATCAAAGGTCAACAGGCAGGGTAGCGGCCAGTTCCAATATATCGAGGTCATTCCTTTTGTTGATAATGCAAGCATCGAAGAAGTCCTGATCATAAAATGAGCTACCTGCTCTGGGCATTTATCTTTTTTGTCGCATTTCTCCTTCAGGCAAAGATCTCGCTTCTCTCCATAGCGCCTAACATCACTGCCATCCTTGCCTATTATGCCGGAATAAAATACGGACAGAACAAAGGCGTGATCTTCGGGCTGTTGATCGGCGCTATCGAGGACAGCCTCTCATCGCCTATTCTCGGCCCAAACATGCTCGGCAAAAGTCTGGTGGGTTATTCTTCCTCTTTTTTCATTTCCGGTGGTATCTTTGTATGGACGCCACTGTTAGGCGTCCTCGGTCTTGCTCTTCTCACCTTTGTCGACAATTCAGTCGTCTTCCTTTCGCTCAGCATTTTTGACAAGCCGCCGACAAATCCTGGTTCTGCCCTTTTCATCACTATCATGCAAGCTCTCCTAAACTCAGCAGCAGGAATGTTCATAAAACCGGCTCATGCAGACTGAAAAAACAGGCACTGAGAAGATCATACTCATCAGCTACCTGCTTATTGCAGGGTTCGTGATAGTCCTGCTCAGGCTTTGGCAGCTGCAGGTCCTGCAGGGAAACGAATTAAGAAAAATATCAGAGTCGAACAGGCTTCGGGTCATCGGCGTGCCTGCGCCCCGGGGTATTATTTTTGACAGAAACCGAATCCCGCTGGTAAAGAACACCCCTTATTTCTGCGCCTCTGTGATACCGCAGGAATTCAACAAAGGCAACATCACTGCATTGTCTCAGCTGCTGAACGTTTCGGAAGCTGAGCTCTATGACCGGATCACGCGTAAAGCTGCAAGCCCTTTTACGCCTGTCCGAGTAAAGGAAGGGCTCAACTTTGGCGAAATAAGCGTTATCGAAGCGCGGCGTTCTGATTTTCCCGGCCTTCTTATCGAGGTCGAAACGAGCAGAGAATATATGTATGGTAGCGTTGGTTCTCATCTGATCGGATATCTCGGAAAACTGAATCCGGCCCAGTCAAACGATCCTAACTTCAAGGATGTTCCTCCTGAGGCATTCATCGGGCAATGGGGCGTCGAAAAGCTCTATGACAAAACTCTCCGTGGGACAGCAGGCCAACGGATCATAGAAGTTGATGCTGTTGGCAGGGAGATACGACTTCTCTATGAGACGGCACCCATTAAGGGCTCTGACCTGGATCTGAGCATTGACATTGCTTTGCAGAGAGAGGCTGAAAGGGCATTTGAGGGAAGGACTGGTGCACTTGTTGCCCTCAAAACTGATACAGGGGAGGTCCTCGGTCTTGTCAGCTCCCCTTCGTTCGACCCGAACAGGTTCGCAAAAGGCGTAAGCTACAATGACTGGAAAGCCCTTATGGAAGACCAAAAAAAACCTATGCTGAACAGGGCAATCCAGAGCCAGTATCCCCCTGGCTCAACATTCAAGATTCTGACCGCTATCGCTGCCCTTGAAGAAGGCTCAATTGATACCAGCACAAAGGCCGACTGCAGGGGAGGATTAAATTATGGGAAATGGCGTTTCGGATGCTGGAAAAAAACAGGCCATGGCGTCGTATCCATTCACCGCGCCCTTGTTGAATCCTGCGATGTTTTTTTCTATGAAACCGGAAAGCGTGTTGGCTTTGATAAAATCCACGACTATGCAGTAAAGCTGGGCCTCGGCGAAGAGACCGGTATTGCTCTTGGTAAGGAGAGGAAAGGCCTGATCCCGAATTCAGACTGGAAACTCACAACAAAAAAAGCAGCCTGGTTTCTTGGCGAAACCTTTATCAATTCAATAGGGCAGGGCTATGTTTCAACAACCCCCTTGCAGCTTGCGGTCATGATGAGCGCAGTAGCAAATGGAGGCTCTGTGTATCAGCCACTTATTCTTAAAGATGCTGCTCCGGCGCTTGTTCGAAAAGTGGAACTCAGGCAGGAAACCCTTGAAATTGTGAAAGACGCGCTAAAGGGTGTTGTCAATGAACCTGGGGGCACTGGAGCTGCCGCAAGATCGTCCATGGCAACCGTTGGTGGCAAGACAGGAACTGCCCAGGTCGTTGGTATCAGGAAAGACTCGAAATATCTGTCAGAGAAATTCAGGGATCACGCATGGTTTGTTGCCTTTGCCCCCGTCGAAAATCCTGAAATCGCCATGTCGGTCTTCGTGGAACACGGCGGCCACGGCGGCAGTGCTGCCGCACCTATAGCAAAAAAAGCTCTCGAAGCCTACCTCCTGCCCGCAGAAAAGAAGAAGGAACTGCTCAATGTTCAGAATTGACCGGAGGTTCATACAGAACTTTGACTGGGTGACCTTTTTCACGATCATCGTCATTTCGATCGTGGGGATCATGACCATCTTCAGTGCCACACGACAGCCGGGAGATGCTCCACAGGCGTCTTTTTATATAAAGCAGATTGTATGGCTTTTGATCAGTCTCTGCGCGCTCATCGTCATTGTCAGC
Source organism: uncultured Nitrospiraceae bacterium (assembly GCA_964461065.1). Taxonomy (GTDB): domain Bacteria; phylum Nitrospirota; class Thermodesulfovibrionia; order Thermodesulfovibrionales; family UBA6898; genus UBA6898. Next base: position 47,740 of record CAYWRK010000015.1, on the reverse strand, counting down.
TTTGACTATATCTGGCTCGGGAGAATAGCCTTACCCCTCTATGTGATTGGCCTTCTTCTTTTGGTCATTGTACTTGTTGCCGGCAGAACCGGCATGGGCGCGCAGCGATGGCTCAGCCTCGGCTTCTTCTCGTTTCAGCCCTCTGAATTCTTCAAGCTCATATTTATCATCATGCTTGCAGGCTATTATAGTCTGTCACGGGAAACACTGCATGCTATGTCCCTTCTGCGGGTCTTCTTCATGATCGTGTTCCTGCCTTTTCTGCTCCTTTTCAAGCAGCCTGACCTCGGCACTGCCATTGTCGTTTTTCTGATTTTTTCATCCGTATCCCTCGCAAAGGGATTCCAGAAAAAACTTCTGGTAACGCTCGTGGTCATTGGGCTTGTGTCGCTTCCTTTTGTAGGCAATATTGTCTGGACAGGATTGAAGGACTACCAAAAGAACCGCCTTATTGCATTTATCGATCCCCAGGCTGACCCTACCGGCATTGGTTATCATATAAACCAGTCAAAGATCGCCATTGGATCAGGGGAGTTCTCCGGGAAAGGATTTCTGAAGGGAACCCAGGGCCCGTTTCGATTCCTGCCGGAAAAACATACTGACTTCATCTTTGCCGTGTTTGCAGAGGAATGGGGTTTCATAGGCTCGTTCTTTCTTCTGATCCTTTACTTTATCCTGCTCGTACGAGGCCTCGATACCGCAAGAAAGGCAAAAGACGACTTTGGGCGGCTGCTGGCGCTCGGCATCACCTTCATGTTTGCTATCTATTTTTTCGTCAACATCGGCATGACCCTTGGCATCATGCCGGTTGTCGGCATCCCCCTGCCATTCATGAGCTACGGAGGCACAGCCCTGCTTTCGAACTTCATCTCAGCGGGTGTTCTGATCAATATCAGGACTCGGCGCTTCAGCCTCTTTTATTAAACAGCTGATTTTGGTATACTTCTTATTCTGCTGAGAGCTATTAGCTGTCAGCTTACAGCTTCTGAGGCGGTGTAGCTCAGGTGGTAGAGCATGCGACTCATATTCGCAGTGTCCGGGGTTCGAATCCCTGCACCGCCACCAACCTTCCCCTTTAGGTTCATCTGTAAAGGTTGCAGACCTTTCTCAGTCTTCTTCCCCAACGATGATAAGGGGCAGCCCGCAATCCTGGCATTCGCGGCTATCAGGCCCGATAGAGGCCCCGCAGGCAGGGCATTTCCCTTTCCCTAACATTTCCTTTACCATCCTCAGGTCAGGGTCCAGTTCCATAAGGTATTCTTCGATCACCTGCTGAGACCTTTCGAGATCCTCGGGCGAGACCTTCAGCTGCAACATATCACCGCAGCAGCCCTTCCTGCAGCTATCGGAATAGAGGCTGCACGGGATGCCGGCATCCAGAAGGACAGTCCTGAGTTCGCTCACCCAGTTCAAGTCACCCTCCATGACCTTCACCGAGTTATCGACAGCCTCCTCCTCTGTTCGCTCCTGCTCCTCCAGCGCCTTTACAAATTCTTCGGGCAAAAGCAGGAGCACGCCGCAGTCCGCGCATTTCTCGATATGCGGCTGATACTCATCCCCGCAGGCAGGGCATTTTTTATTCTGGTTCATGGTTCGCGATACTCCTCACTTATTTTCTCAAGGCATTAATTGCGGATAGTATATTTCATTTTTCAGCGATATATCACGATCTCTCCGGTTTCGGCATCCTGCGCAATCCTATCGCTTCTTCTTTTTTCGCCAGAGTATTGAAAATCATCCAGTGAATAGGCGACTATGGGTCTAAGACCTCTACCTGCATATTCCAACGTTCTGAACAGATACCAGGTAAATGATCCCGAATAACGGTAGCAACGGATACAGCCTTCGATCCGCGTCTGAATAATTTCATCAAGCCCTTGCCAGCATAATAATCTTGGGCACTTCTCAATCCATTCGTCGACAGTGAACCTGAGCAGCCTGATAAGCTCCTCTTTGGCATCTGAATTTCCTGCCTGGGCAATTCTGACCAGCGCAATGCTGATGATATCCCGAACCTCTTTATCCTGTTTATCTGCGGGAGAGAGAAAGGTATAAAGTTTGTCCTGATATTTTTTCAGAATGATCTCAACCGCCCTTTTGTCCCTGAAACATTGCGGACGCCTGCCCCTGCGTGATGCCTGCCATCGTCGTTGTAATTTACGGTCCAGGGCCCTGGTAATTCTGTCCCAATCTACGCTGCCTATTTCTGTTCTGATATTCTTCTGAATAAAGCGGTAAACCTGCGGAGCGTGGTGCAGTATCCATGAACTGTTAAACGCAGGAGGTTGAATCACCATTAGAAGACTGTTTATGGTCTTTATCGCAGAGGTAAAATTCATTACATCGAATAATTGACAATAAAGTCTATTTGAATCAACAATGCATTAATCAGGCTGCTTTCCTAACTGCTTTCAAGACAGTTTCCTGTAAGCCCGACCAATACCATGTGTTATAATAATTTATGTCCAAAAAATCATTACTTGAAACCAATCCTTTTCTTAAAGATCCTGAGACCCGGAGACAGATCGTCGAAACGGTAACGGTTTCTTCTTCAGCTATCGAAGGGGTCAGTGCAGCTGCCAAAGAGGCCATGAAAAATGTTACCAAACATAAGACTGCCTTCAGCGCTGCGCATGCGTGCGTCTCGTCCGGGAAAGAACAGAAGTAAAGATCTTCTTCATCGGTCCGTAATTTTTATCCAACCCTGACTGAGCAGCTAAAAAATACTCATCTCTCTTCTTCCCGCGTATATCCGTAAAATCAAGACCTCGAAGACCTGCCTGTAATGCCATCAGAACGGCAATCAATCTCCCCACTCTGCCATTACCTTCCCGGAAAGGGTGTATCAGCATAAGTTCCGTATGCACGACAGCAAGCGCTGCGACAATCTCTTCCTCCGTTGTAAACAGGCAGGGAGTAAATACCTTGAGCAATTCCTTTTCAAAGTCCTGCATGAGTTGAGGGATATGCCGCGCCATCGCAAAAGAAAAATCGCTTTTTGATACGTTCACCTGTCGGTATTGGCCAGCCCACTCATAGACATCTCCCAGCCATGCACGATGAACAGTGCAAATGTCAGCAGCGGTAAAGCAGTGATCCTTCGTGAACATGTTCATAAGCTTCGGGAGCACGAGGGCGTAAAGTTCAGCCTCAATAACGTCCATCTCCCGCTTGCGTTTGATATGAAGGCGATTCCTGAGCACCCGGCCGTGCGAACCCGGCTCATACTGGCCTTCAATTGAATGCGCTGTTGCATACTTGTCAGATTTTTTCATCCTATGTCCTCAGGGCAATCGGTCGGCCTGCAGGGTTCTGTCTGTAAAGGTGTAGACCTGCCCTCACTATCTCCATTGCGGATAGTATATTTCATTGTGCTGGCGTTCGCCAATTAACATCTGCAGTTCAGAAGGCTGGAAGAACCGTTCAGGGAGAGATATGGTTATTATTCTATCCAGTTTTCGGGAGATGCTAGGAACAAGGCCCCAGACGGTGTGACTTTGTCTTGCAGGGGATGAGCGCTTCAGCAAAGCTCGGCCAAGCGCCCGAAGAAATAGCAAAAAGATCGATTACAAATATGCTTGACAGTCGCTATACTATAGTCAGTCATGGAACTGCATCTTTACACTGCCCAGATTGGTAAATATAAAGGCCCGGATGCCTATGATGTAAAGGTAAAAAGCGGTGATATCAATTTTGCGCCTACCTGGGATATCGTGCAGGCATGGAAGGCTGGAGAGATAAACTGGGATACCTATACCCAGCGCTACCGTGAATTAATGCTGAGCAGCTATAAGCGTAACCAAGGGGCATGGCGCGAGATCCTTGAGAAAGGCGTTTTAACAATCCTTTGTTACTGCAGGGCCGACGACGATAAACACTGTCATCGTTATCTTCTTGCGGACTTTCTGATCAAATTGGGCGATAAAATCGGGGTTACTGTCATCAATGAAGGCGAACGTCCTTTGCCGGTCAAGGAAATGGCAGTCGTTGCCAGAGACAAAGATCGTCTGCTGCTCGTCAGCAACCAACAAGGTCTATTCTGATCTTATCAAGTCAACATAGTCTCTATCAAGATCACAATTATTGAGAAACCAGTCAAGCAATCGAATAACGGAGGTCTTGCCAGCGTTATTTGGACCAACGTATAAAAGAAATACTCCGATCAAGGGTTAAGTGGGCATAAAGATAGCCCCTCAGATTCTCGATTTCAACGCCTATAATTTTCAGTGCCATATATATTCGCTATATCTCAGATCGCCGAGTCTGCTCCATTTACGTAACTTTGGATATTACTCTGTTTTCTCGCTATGAGTAATTCATCAAGAGTTACTGCGTAAGGCGCAGCTGACTGACGACCTTTGTTTCGACTTTCAATTTTGTCGAAGTCCCACTTGAAAACTTCAAATTCGGAAGCCGGCTCAACGTCGAATATCAGATAATTGTCATGCCGAGGTTCGCCGGGATACCCTTTCTTTTTGAGCGCATCTTTCGAGATTACACGCGGTCCCTTCGAGGAAATGCGGAGCAGACCGGGAACCGCCTTTGCTCCATCACTATGAAGAAGCAGGTAGCGCGCTCCTGCAATTTCAGGCTTGAGACGCAGCGAACCGGCTGCAGTATCCATACGGCAATTGTATAACCCTTCCCTAATAATCCATCTGTAGTGATCTTCTCCACGATACCAACCCACAAGCACAAAGGTTTCTGCGGGCGGCAGATGCCGCTCGGACAGTCCATAGGCACGCTCAGGAAACGCATCTGATATTTCACAGGGAGGCGGCGACTCTTGTGATTTATATATATGATAGCTCTGGCGCTCACGCGCGGTGGCCCGGTCGCAAACATGCGCAACGACATCACGGATGAAGCTGGCAAGATCGGCATCACCGCACCCGGGCTTAAGAACAAAGGCCCCCAGCCCTGGCAGAATCTCGCGGAAACCTGCAAACTTGGCCGGAATGTCATCGCCGGGATACAAGATGTAAGCCCCATGAGTCCGGCGAATTGCATCTCGATACGCATGCATTTTCAAGAGATCTGCCCTCTTATATGTTCCGAGGCGCTCCTGTTTTTCTTCTTCCCCTGCGTCATCTCCTCCAAACAATTCCGTAATGCGATCTACGCGGTACTTTGCATCAAAATGAACATGCACCATGAGCTCTTGGGCTTCTGCTTCCTTGGGGCTAAACTCAGCAGGCCATAAACTAAGGGTGTAGTCAGGCCGCATGTTTTTCGTCCAGGAGCCTTGTTTGACATGACTGTCTCCGGCAGTAAACGTTCGGTTATAGCTGAACTCGATAGAAAGTTTGCGCCCGCCCGATTCGAAGCATCCTCTCATGGCGAGGTATTTACCCGACTTGAGTTTGAGTCCAAACCCATCCCCGGTTTCTTCGATCAACTCCTGAACTGCTGGCTTGTCCAACCTGAAAATCTTTGACACGATGTCGAGAAGCTGGAAGAATACCCAGTATTCATAAAGTGCTGCGATATCCCGCTGACCGGCGCCGTAAACGTCGTCGCCACCGTGCCATACCAGACGAGCGGCCATATCGAACTTGAACCATGCCTGCAGCACCTCGCGATAGCCCTCCTTACGCTGCAACACCGGACTACCCAATGGCAACATGTCCGGATCTGAAACGCCTCTGAATACTTCAGCGTTAAGAACCGCTTCCAGTTCACTTTCGAGAGATTTGATTTCGATGCGCAAGCGGACATCCGTGCCATTGTCGATATTTTCCAGCTTGTGCCTCATTTTGTTGAGAAAACTGGAAAAAGATTGAAGGGCAAATTTCACAAAGCGGTTCTCCGGAGTATCATCAGACTGGACATTGCGAAATACAGTGATCCGTTCAGGCAGTGAAGGAATCGCCGCTATAAGAGGATGTCCATTAGGCAGTGGACTGCGCCGCGCTCCTCTGGCAAGCTGACGCTGACTTCGTGAATCAGGGCGGAAACTTCGTCTCATGTCACAGACCGTTTCTTCCGGTTCCCAGCTCCGGTGGGGATGGGTTGTTATGCGGTGCAGGGCATCACGGAAATGTCGAGTATTGATCAAAGAGCGAAGGAAGGCAAACTGCTGGTGGATCGTTTCTGCAGTGCTGCCTGGATTGGGGACATAGCGCAACACCGACGGTGACCGTAAGTCCATAAGCAGGGAAACGCACTGTTCTGTGATGTCTTCCATCATCTGGCGATAGTGTTCGCGGTAATCGACCTTCAAAGACCTGACTTCAACAGCTGCCTTGCCGACAATCATTCCGCTGCTGTCCTGAACAATAAGCCCTAATCGGCCAGTGTTGAGGCCCGGTTCAATTATGCCGCAGTGAGCCCGCGTCGGATTAATACTTGGCTTAATGGCACTATTGCCAGTTTCTGCCAAAAGGGTTAAATCAGGGCTGTCCAGTTCATATTCATAACGACCATTTTCCTGCAGTTGAAGAGACTCTTCGCCAAACTCGACAGCCTCGGCGTCTGAAATTCGTAATAATGGACTATACGGATAGACGAACATTTGGGCGACTACGTTTCCGCCCTGGGTAAAGGCGAGCTTTTCTGCCGCCAGCCTTAGAGTCATTTATGCCTCGGCAAAACTGGTAAAACCGTCTTGGGTTAAGCGCTCAAGCATTCGTTCTGTCTTGGCGAGACTTAGCTTCAAATCGTGCGCTTCACAGAAGGTTTTCAACTTTCCCAAAGTCGGCCGCAGTTTGCGGTCCGATCCATGCAATTTTGGCATAAGCTTCTGGAGGATCTGAGCATCAAGAGCATCCTTGAACTGCCAGCCAGTGCCCGAAAGTACTGCATGATGATAAAAGAACCGAGATACCTCAAAGGCAGTGCGGAAACCGAATTCAGCTCCAATCGGTGCCAGTTCTGTAAACAACGTGGTCAGCTTCTGTTTTAGCTCGGCAGCCGTTGCTGCACCGTCACCGATCTCAGGCGGTAGATTAACTAACGAAACTTCATCCTGCGATGCACTAACAAAGGCACTCCCGTAGCCGGCACCCTTGCCGGCCAGCGCTTCCATGTCCACTCGTCCGGGTGACTCAAGAAATGCAGCAATCTCATCAACTGTGGCACGAAATTCGATAACATTGGCGCGGTCCAGTACCTTTGGAGAAAACATATACGTTGTTTCATCTATGTTGACCGTACCTATGATAAACAGGTTGTTAGGCAAACGAAGCCGCGGCGGTACAGGCAGGGGATCTCCAGCAAATGACTCGAGCGGCTTGTCTGAAGAATGGAGAGCTATTTCCTGGCCAGTTTCTATGGTTGATAGGATATCAGCAAAATACCTCTCCACATGGGAAAGATTCATTTCGTCGAGAATAAGGAAATACGGGTATTCGGGATTCTTTTCGGCACGCAAGATAAGATCAAGGGCGCCGCTGGCAGGCTTGCGGTATATTGCCGGTTGAAGCGCGTCCTGAAAGCCGAGAACATTTTCATTGGACGTCCAGTCAGCACCAACTGCAATTATGCGATACTGGTGAGGCATGCGGCTCATCCACGAAGCCACCGCATGAGCAATCTTTTTTTTCCGGAGCCTGACAGACCCGTCATTATCAAAAATGGCTTAGCAAGAAGCCCGGACAGAAGCCTTATTACGGTATCAAATGCTACGCGAATCCCTGCGTCGCTCAGAGCTGATACAAATGCAGGTAATATATTATCTAATTGTACGTCTTTGGCATTAAGTATGACTTGTTGCTGGGCAATATGTGGCAGATTTTTGCCAGTACGATCCGTGTATACCTCGTTCAATATATTTATAAGTTCTGGAGGGGCTTCAGTCAAGTATCCCCCCTGATTCAATACTAGCTCTCTCGAATAAAAAAGACTGTGACCTCTTTCCAACAAAGCTAGTAATCTTGCTGCATATTTTTGATTTCCTAGAAACCATGACCGATCTAATAAAGGGTCCAAACGAGTATAGTTGTTCAGCTGTATGCGATACCCTTTTTGCCCTGCCCAGTCTGTACTTTCCAATCCTACAAATGAATCATCCAAGGAACTACCGACAGTTGATACTGCAGAAATGCCCTTATTATCAACCAAATGCAAGATAACGTCGTTTGGTTTTACCGCTCTCATTGCCTTGTAAATATCTTTGCCATCTTTTGCTCGTTGGGGAGACCAAAGTGCTTTTCCTAATGCATGCTCTCCATCTTGACGATCAGGCCGCCCTGATACAATTGTTTTCTCTATCCAATAGTGGATGACAGCTTCCTCGGGCTCTTGTATTGTTTCACCGCTAGCGTTCTGATCCAATGTTCACCCCCAAAATGAATTTCTGAAAAACTAGTCATAGACTTGTATATTTACGGCTGGACCCTTTTGCCTTTTCAACTGGATACTTTGAATCGTTGTGCGCGATCTTGGCTTCGACTTCTTTCAGTAGATCTATTTTATATGCCTCGCATAGATAGGTCAGAAAGATAAATATATCTGCTATTTCATGCTTAACATTTGCTAGCTCTTTGTCTGTGAGATTCTTCGATTGTTCCGTAGTCTTCCAAAGGAAGTTTTCAAGTAGTTCGCCGGCCTCAATTGAAAGTGCTTCCGCGAGATTCTTTGGGTCATGGAACTGGGCCCAGTCACGTGCATTCCTAAAATCAATAATCTTCTTTTGTATGGCCCGTAGTTCTTTCATTTTCTCTTCTCATGTCCCGATCATGGACATATCCCAATAACGTGTCCAAATAAGCCTGTTTTATGGACATGTCGATGGCATCGACACATTCCTGCTATATGTCGAAATATCGCTCAAATATCGACACGTTTATATATCATGTCGATGACATCGACATGTCACTGCGAAAGCAACCTGTAGAGCTTTACGTTCAGATATAGATTCTCCCTGCCTATCTTGTGGGCCTTGAGAATGCCGGTCTTTTCCAGTTCTTTCAAATACTCGGCAGCCGTTTGTCTCTCTGCAATGCCGGCATCAACGAGGAACTGACCTTTTGTATAAGGCTGATGAAAGAGCAGTTCGATCAACTCCTTGGAATATACCCTGGCAGGCAGTTTCTTTCTGGCATTGTCAAGAGTCTTTTCGAGCAGTTCCCTGATCGCCACAATTTTATTGCGTGTATCAACAGCTGTTTTTTCTATTACGTCCAACATATAGAGAACCCAAGCCTCCCATGCATCCGATGCTGTGACCTGACGCAGGAGCTTGTAATAGTCAGACTTTGTTTCGATGATGGCCTTGCTCAGATAAAGGATCGGCAGGTCCAGCAGCTCCCTGTGAATGAGGAACAGGATGCAGAGAATCCTGCCTGTCCTTCCATTGCCGTCAAAGAACGGATGAATCGCCTCAAACTGGTAATGCATGACAGCCAGCCTCACCAAAGGGTCTGTCGCGTCTTCCGCGTGAATGTAGTCTTCGAGGTTCTTCAGCTTGTCCCGGATGATGGATTCGCCTTCAGGCGGCGTATAGAGGACTTCACCTGTTGATGCGTTGGCTATCGCGGTCCCGGGTGCGTTCCTCACACCTGCCTGGTTCTCCTTGATTGTCTGGACCAATTTAACAAGAAGATTGGTCGTGATGACAGGCCGTTTCTTGAATGAGTTAAACCCTTCCCAGAGTGCTTCACGGTAGCGCAGGACCTCTTTTGTTGCAGTATCGACGTGAGAAGACTGCGAAGAAAAGGCCTTAAACAGGGCATCGTTGGTTGTAACGATATTTTCTATCTCGGAGCTCGACTTTGCTTCCTGCAGCGCTATCGTGTTGATCAGTATGGTCTGGTTCGGGATGGTTGAGGCGATACCCTTAAGTTCGGCAAGGGCCCTGCCGGCCGCAATTGCCTTCTTCAGTATGGCCTTTGTCTCAAGGTCCTTTTTGGGCGGCAGCAGAGGAAGCTGATTATATGGTTTTTGTGGATCATATTTCATGATTCAGCCCTAATACCTCTTCTCCTTCTTAACTACTTTCCCGACGATACGGTAGTTGACGCTCTTCTTCAGTTCAATGTCCTCATACCTGGAATTGAGAGGATGCAGGACAAGCGTATCGCCGAATTTCTTCAGCTGCTTGCAGGTGGCGTCCTCATCGTTCTTGACGATCACACTCATGTTACACCCTTTATCCTTCCCTGCGAAACCCGAGCTTCCGCTTTTTTGTAAACAAATAAGGGACGCCTCCCTGTTTTCAGTAACACCCCATTTTCCCCCATCTTACCCGTCAACCCTCATCACCGTGAACAAAGATAAGACATGCTTCGCAATGATGCGCACGTGATTCAATTATTTTCTGATCCCCGCCGGGGCCAGTAATAAACCTCAACGTGACAGATTCGTACAGGTTGGTGACAACTCGACACCGTGGGCAATACGCTGTCTGCCCAGTTGAGGTCTTCAGGAGTTTTGCGAGGTCTTTTTGTGAAAGTCCGGCCTGTTCGCGGATCTGCAGTGCTACGTCCCAGGCCACGCCTGCAGGTTTCAGACGTGCCGCAATGGCTGGGTCCTGCAGCTGCTCTTCGAGGTAGAGATCGAAATTGGTCTTATTCATCGTCCCACTATTTTCTGCCATCGCAGGCCGTCTCTTGCCAATAGGTTTTATTTTGTCCTGGTCCAGCACTATTGTAGTGAGCCTCTGCCCATTTTACAAGAACAATGCATACGACAAATGTAAGAACTTAGGCTCTGTTTCTTTTCTCATTTAAACAGGTCCATATAGGGGGCAAAGACAAAAAGTCGGTAGCGGGTCTTGCCGCTTATTTCTTTAAGTATGCCCTGCTGTACAAACAGGCTTACCAAATCATTGGCAGCCTTTGTACTGAGATCGCAAATTCCTGTCGCCTGTTTTACGGTAATGACAGGCCCTTTAAAGAGATGTGCAAGCAATGCCAGCGCAGAATGTGTGCGCCTGCCTGCTGAATTGCGCAGCGCAGTTTCAAGCCGCTCCTTCAGTTTCAGTATTTCAGTAAGTGTATTGGAGGACTGCCGGGCTGTTTCGTCCATCCCGATTAGAAAATATTTCAGCCAGTGCATCAGGTCGTTTTTTTCACGCACACGCGTCAGATTGTCGTAATACAGACTTTTATTCCTCTCAAAGAAAGCTGAAAGATAAAGCAGCGGCTGATGCAATATTTTCTGACTGACAAGGTAAAGCGTAATCAGAAGCCGGCCTATTCTGCCGTTTCCGTCCAGGAACGGATGTATGGTTTCAAACTGGTAGTGCGCAATGGCGATGCGCACCAGCGCAGGCACATGAATGCTTTCGTTATGCAAAAAATTCTCAAGGTCGCCCATCAAATCATTTACATAGGAATCTGCCGGCGGAATAAATGTCGCATCACTCAAACTTACTCCACCGATCCAGTTTTGACTGCGGCGAAATTCGCCCGGCATTTTATGTTCTCCTCTTACCCCGGAGAGCAGCCTTTCATGGGTCTTGCATAACAGTCTTGATGACAGCGGGAGTTGTTCCAATTCGATTATCGCGCTTTTCATGGCTTCGGAATAGTTGCGCACCTCCAGCCAGTCATTCCGCCTCTCAGGACTGATCTCCTCTTCAGGCATCAAGGCTTCATCTATATTGGTTTGAGTGCCCTCGATCCTGCTCGATATAACAGCCTCTTTGGTGACGTGCAGTTGAATAAAAAGATCGATATTCGGGACAAGCCGTGCGAAGGAGTTAAGCTCCCCCAGACTGATGGATGCCTTTTCAAGCAGCGTGCCAAGCTGAGGGTCCTTCCATTCCCATTGCTGGTTGATCAGTTCCGGCACAAAGTAGCTATAATTGAATCCTTTTTCGAAACGACCTGATTTATATGTCTCTATCTCCATCAGAGGACCCCCTAAGTAAAAAGTAAGCCTAGCAACATTAAGATTACTTTAATATAACTAAGTAATCTTGTCAATATTTAGATTTACTTTTATTGGCATAACTAAACCATGTCGCCAATAATAACAACTTCCTCGCAGGTTGTCTCCATGGCCTCTGGGCAGATTAAAGCCAATGGGCAGGTTAGTTTAGATTGCCAAGTCAAAGTAAATTAAGAAAAACATTAGTTTACTTTTCTCCCAAGCCTACCTAAGTTTCCCGGGATTGTCTTATTTTTTCTCGGGAAGCATCAGTTCCCTGAAATCATGTATCGCAGGGAAATGCGGGGAATGGCCTTTCTCTGCCTTTGAACTGGCATAAGCCTTATAGAGAATGTATTTGATGCCGAACTGTTTTGCCGTTTTCAGTACTGCCTCGGTATCATCAATGAATAGGGTCTTTTCCTTGTCGAATTTGAGCCGCTTCTGAACCTTTTCCCAGAACCCGATCTCCTCCTTGGCGTACCCCATCTCAAACGAGGTGACCGCTGCATCGAAATACTTCCCTATCTCTGTCTTTTTCAGCTTGATCTCAAGCACCTTGTAATGGGCATTGGTCACCAGAAATACTTCCTTCTTCTGCTGCCTCAGCATCTCCAGAAATTCTTCTACATGCGGATGCACCTCGATCAGATGGCGCATCTGCTCTTTGAGCGTCGGGATATCTATATCCACTTCCCTTGACCAGAAGTCTATATCGGTCCAGTTCAGGGTGCCTTCATGTATCTTGTATCTGGCGAGGAGTTCTTCCCTTGCCCTGCCAAAGGTGATCTTCTTTTTCTCTGCATATATTCCCGGCAGGAGATGCTCCCAAAAATAGTCGTCGAAATACTTGTCAAGGATGGTTCCGTCCATATCAAGGAGGACGTATTTGATCTCGTGGAGGGGAATATGAAACTTCAAATCCAGCTTTCCTTAATGTGGTGGTCGAAACATTATAGAAGGAGCGTTAGGTTGATCTTGCAAGTCTTTCTTCAACGACTTTTTTTACCACCAGAAAGCCTTCTGTACGCAAGCGCTGCAAGGTCTTGCCTGAGGCAAGATCCTTCAGAAAACGTTCTCTTTTCTTTTTGTCGTTGATCCCGGCTAATACCTTTTTTCTTGCCTCCCTCACAAAGTCGAGATATTTGCCGATCTCCGGGCCATAGATCTTTTCCAGTTCCTGTCGTACAGTCTTCGAAAAAGCCGGACTTATCCCTCCTGTAGAGATTGCAATCGTCAAAGGTCCCCGTTTAATGACCGATGGGGCGATAAAAGAACACTCTTTTGGAACATCTACGACATTGACCAGACATGGAGAATCTTTTGCCACCCTAGTGTTCACTGAAGGAACATCTGTTGCAGCAACAACGAGAAAGCATCCTTTGAGATCGCCCTTCCGGTACATACGTGCAATATGCGTCAGGCTTTTCTTCTCTTTTTCTTTACTGAGTCTGGAGGTTATTGAAGGACTGACAATGGTTACTGCAGCGCCAGCCTTTAGAAGCGAGAGGATCTTTCTTTCCGCTATAGTGCCGCCGCCCACGACAACTGCTTTCTTCCCATAGAGATTGAGAAATGCAGGATAGTAGTTCACAAGAAAAAAGAATGCAGCTACTTCTTCTTCTCGTCTTTTGTCAGAGAGACGAGTTCTTTCTTTGCTTCCTTTGACAAGGGACTGCTCGGATATTTCTCAATCAGTCGGTTCAGAAATAACTCGGCTTTCTCTTTCTGACCCGCGCCTCTGTATGCCATGCCGAGTTTCAGCAGGACAGTATCTTCTTTTTTGTAATCAGGAAATTTCTTCATAAGGGTTTCAAAACGGTCAATGGCAGCGCCATAGGATTTCTTGCTAAGATAGAAATCACCCACCAGATACTCATAGTCAGCCATTACTGTTCTGCACTTCTCGATCCTTATGTCTATAAGATCCTTATAAGGATTCCGCGGAAAATCCTTTTTCAGTTTCTCAAATTCAGCAAGGGCTTTTGCAGCACCGCCATACCCTCTTTCAGGGCCTTCAATCTGGCCGAAATAGACCATGGCAACCTGGTATTGGGCATAGGCTGCATGCTGGTGGTCAGGATAGATCTCGAGAAATCGGCGGTACTCGGCAATTGCCAGCTCAGGCTCGCTATCCTTTGCATATGCATCTGCTATCCTGAGCTGAGCAAGCGGGGCATATTTTTTGGTAAGATCCCTGTTTTTTATTTCGAGAAGCAGTGCCCTGGCCGCCTCATAGTCCTTATTATCAATAAGTTTATTCGCCTGTTCAAACGAACGTTCAGCATTAAATTCCTCAATAGTAGCAGGCTTCACCGCAGACTTCGAGCAGGCGAATAGAATCAGAAGGATAGATAGAGCTGAAAGCATTCTTATCAATTTCATGCAGTTATTAAAGCTGTAACCATAAAGCGATGTCAAGAAGAAGCGGGATACCCTTCCTTGCCAAAGCCGTTGCACGAGTGCTATCGTTATGGGTGAATCTTTTGCACTTTCTAAAACCGGGTAGATACATAAACAGCGAGTACAACTCGGTACATAAAAAAGCCACCCTATCCGTTGCCCTGGCGTTTCCGGATATCTATGATGTGGGCATGTCCCACCTCGGGCTCAGGATCCTTTACTCTGTAATCAATAAGCTTCCCTTTGCTTCTGCCGAGCGGGTCTTTTCTCCCTGGCCTGACCTTGAAACTGCCATGAGAGAACAGAAAGAACCTCTCTCATCCCTTGAGTCAGGAAAACCTCTGCATGCTTTTGATATCGTCGGGTTCAGCCTTCAGTATGAACTTGCCTATACCACGGTCCTGAATATGCTCGATCTGGGAAGCATTCCCTTGAGAACTGAAGAGCGATTGACACGCAAGGATCTTCCTCTCATCATCGCAGGCGGTCCCTGCACAGTCAATCCCTATCCTATGTCTCCTTTTATTGATGCCTTTCTTATCGGTGACGGCGAAGAAGCGGTCAAGGAAATCCTCTCGGTTTTTCAACAGTGGAAGACCAACGGTTCAGGCGAAAAACTCAGCCTGCTGAAAGCCCTTGCTGAAATAGAAGGCGTCTTTGTGCCCCTTCTTGGCAGGGACAGAATGGTGAACCGCCGATACATTGATTCTCTTGATAGCGCCCCTTTTCCGACTGAGCCGGTTGTGCCTTTTACCAACATTATTCATGACAGGATCAACATCGAGATCTCCCGCGGCTGCCCCATGGGCTGCAGATTCTGCCAGGCAGGCATGATCTACAGACCTGTGCGCGAGCGATCACCCGAAAAGGTGCTCGCGATCGCTGAGCAGTCCCTGAAGTCAACAGGATATGACACAGTCTCCTTTACCTCCCTGAGCTCAGGCGATTATTCATGCCTCGGCCCACTTATGAAGGAATTCAACAGGCGGTTCTCTTCTGAGCGCGTTTCCCTCTCCCTGCCGTCACTCCGCGTCGGTTCGGTCAATACTGAGATGCTCAGGGAGCTCAAAGCAGTTCGTAAGTCCGGATTCACGATTGCCCCTGAGGCCGGCACTGACAGGCTGCGCTCTGTCATCAATAAGGATTTTACGAGTGAAACCTATGCGCTGGCGCTCGAAACACTGTTCAAGGCAGGGTGGCAGAGCCTCAAACTCTACTTTATGATAGGGCTTCCGACCGAAACCGATGTGGACATCACCGCTATCCCTGAAATGGTCCTGCAGGCGATCAATACATCAAAAAGGCTGACCGGAAGACGCGCCACGCTCAGCGTCGGTATTTCGCCCTTTGTGCCAAAGCCGCATACGCCGTTTCAATGGTATGGACAGAACAGCCTTGAACTTATCATCGAAAAAAACCGGTATCTGAAGGGAGCTCTTCTGAGGAAGGGTGTCCAGTTCAGGGGACATAATCCGGAAATGTCCATGCTTGAGGCAGCGTTCGCGCGCGGCGACGAAAACCTTTCAGGCCTTATTGAGGAAGCCTGGCGTCTCGGATGCAGGCTTGATGCCTGGACAGAATACTTTGATATGACCAAGTGGAAACAGGCAATGGATAATACCGGTATCAATGCTAGTGAATACGCTGAACGCACATTTGGCGGTGATGTTGCACTTCCCTGGAACAATATCAATATCGGCGTCACCAATACATTCCTCTGGAAGGAATATCAGACGGCTTTAGCCGCACAGTTCACCTCTGACTGCAGAAAAATCTGCCATGCCTGCGGTCTGAAATGCCGGCCTGACGATTTGGCACAGCAGACCGCTGTTGACCTATCCAGAACAGCAGCTCAAGAAACAAATAAGTCGTTTCCGGTTGCAGGCGTGTCAACGAAAGTGAGGCTCCAGTATACCAAGACCGGAAGGCTGCGATATCTTTCACATCTTGAGACCACAACAGCCCTGATCCGTGGCATGAGACGGGCAGGATTTCCCTTCAAATATTCCGAGGGCTTTCACCCCGGACCAAAGACATCTTTTGGCCCTGCTCTGAGCGTCGGAACTGCTGGCCTGAAAGAATATCTTGACATGGAGCTGATCCCGCCTTTCGATATACAGGCAGGGCTTCTCTTACTGCAGGGAAATCTTCCCGCCGGCCTTCAGGCTGCAGCCATGAGAGCGGTCGAAAAGGGTGACAAATCCCTGACAGGGTTTGTAGTAAGATATACCTATGAAATCATTGGCAATAATGATCTTTCTCTTGACACCTTTCTTGAAAACAGAGATATGCTCGTGCAGAGAAAGCAGAACTCGTTCCGTATATCCGATATGGTGGAGGAGGCTGTTATGACCGGGGACCGATCTTCCCGCATCACGGTAAAGGATCTTGGAGATATAAAGGTTCGGCTTGATGAACTCCTCCCGCTGATCTTCGGCCAGCCTGCTGATGACCTTGAGATAACCAGACTTGCTATGTACGGCTGGGACAATGGCTGGAAAGAGCCGCTGGAGGATTAGACCATGAGCATGGAGCTTCTGATCAATATAACGCATGGCGAGACGCGGGTCGCCCTTTTGGAAAGCGGTCAGGTCATTGAGTTCTATGTCGAACGCAGACGTGATACAAGCTTTGTCGGCAACATCTACAAGGGAAAGGTTGTCAAGATCCTGCCCGGCATGCAGTCGGCTTTTGTTGACATCGGCCTTGAAAAGGCTGCTTTTCTCTATGTGGCTGACATACAGACAGATGCAGATGAATATGCACCCATGTTCGAGGAGAAGGATTCCTCAACAGATCTCTTCCCCAGAAGGTCCCGTGCCGAGACACCGATTGATGAAGTTCTTCAGGACGGTCAGGAACTTCTGGTCCAGGTTTCGAAAGATCCCATAGGCAGCAAAGGTGCGAGGGCGACTTCCTATATCACGCTCCCTGGAAGATATCTGGTGCTCATGCCGGATGTAGAACATGTCGGCATCTCCCGAAGGATCATGAGCGAAGAGGAGCGTGCCCGGCTCAGCGCAATCGTTGACCGCATAAAGCCCGAAGGGTACGGACTTATCATCCGCACTGCAAGCGAGGGCTCCCCGGAAGAGGATCTGAGAAAAGACCTTGAATTCCTGGTGCTGCTCTGGGAAAACCTCCAGCGGAAAAAGGATCGCGTGCCTGCCCGCGGTCTGCTCTACAGCGATCTTGATCTGGTGATCAGATCGGTCCGTGACCTTATGAGTCAGGAAGTTGAGCGTCTTGTCATAGATTCCCGTGAGGAATATAGCCGGGTGATCGAGTTTGTGAAGACCTATTTCCCCAAACTGCTCAACAAGATCGAGCTCTATGAGGAGGCAGAGCCGATCTTTGACGCCTTCGGCATTGAGCTCGATATATCACGTGCTCTCGGGCGCAGGGTCTGGCTGAAATCAGGGGGCTATATCGTTGTTGATCAGACTGAAGCAATGACGGTCATAGATGTTAATACCGGCAAATTCGTCGGCAAGGAAGGGCTTGAGGATACAATTCTAAAGACGAATCTCGAGGCAGTGAAGGAGATTGCGTACCAGATCCGGCTCAGGAATCTTGGCGGTATCATCATCATAGATTTTATTGACATGGACATTATCGAGAACAGGGAAAAGCTCTTCAATGCCTTTTCTGAGGCGATGAAGAAGGACCGGGCGAAAAATACGATCCTTCATGTTTCAGAGCTCGGCCTTATCCAGATGACCAGAAAGCGTGTGCGGGAAAGCCTGGGAAGAACGCTCTGCACCACCTGCCCATACTGTGAGGGGAAAGGATTCATAAAATCGCCGGATACGCTCTCCTATGAAATCCTGCGTACGATAAAAAAGATGGCACGCCACGGCAGCACCAAGATCATCATAACTGCCCATCCGCTCGTTGCCGAACTGCTCTCTGATGAAGAGATGTTGGGCATTGAGGATGTCGAGAAACAGTACGGCGCAAAGGTGATCATCAGGTCTGACAACAAGATGCATCAGGAAAACTACGAGGTCAGCTCCCTGTGAGCTCTGAGGATCCTGAAATCCTCGACCAAAAATTATCTTCCCTCATAACCAGACTGAAAGATACTTCTTCTGCCCTGCTCGCTTTTTCCGGAGGTGTTGACAGTTCATTCCTGCTCAGGGCATTGAAGATTTCAGGCATCCCGTTTCTTGCAATAACAGGAAAATCGCAAACAGTTCCGGGAAGAGATCTTCAGCAGGCGGTCTCCTTTGCTCTGCACGAAGGCGTTCAACATCGGGTGATCATGACGGGAGAACTGCAGAACGAATCGTTTATAAGCAACCCTCCTGACCGATGCTTCTTCTGCAAGCAGGATCTTTTCCAGAGAATGAGGCAGATCGCAGAAGAAGGATCGTTTGAAGCGGTCTTTGACGGAAGCAATGCAGATGATCTGAAGGATTTCAGGCCAGGAAGAAAAGCCGCTCAGTTGTGTGGTGTGCAGAGCCCGCTTGCAGAAGCAGGGCTTTCTAAGGATGAGATCAGGCAGCTTTCAAGGAAATTAGGGCTCAATACCTGGAACAGACCCTCTTCTCCCTGCCTCTCTTCGCGTTTCCCCTATGGACAAAGGATAACACTTCCCCTCCTTGCCAGGGTTGAGAAGGCAGAGGAATTCCTAAGATCAATTGGCATCAAGATCGTGCGTGTCAGGATCCATAATGATGTTGCCCGCATTGAAGTACCAGAGCATGAAATGGCTCTGCTGCTCAATAACCGGCAGGCTGTTGCTGACAGGCTAAAGACTTTCGGGTTCAACTTTGTCTCTCTTGATCTCGAGGGCTTTCAGAGTGGAAGCCTGAACCGCGTTCTGCCTCAGGATTCTGCGTAAAACTCAGAGAGATCACAACAACTCTGATGTTTGGTCCCCCTGTTAATAATGAGGCAGTTGAGCCGCCGCGAATAATGCTTGGTGTTTTATCTCCATAATAAATATCTTCATGCCTTATGAACTCATGAATAATTGTTTATAATACCCCATGCATAAACAAGACGTTCCTGACCTTTCACGATGCACCCTCTGCGGCAGCTGCAAGGCCTCTTGTCCAACCTATGAAGACAGTTTGACAGAGGGCATGGGGGCACGCGGACGACTTAAGCTGGTCAAGGGCCTTATGACCGACGGGCTGGAACCTTCCGCTCTTCTCTGTGAGCGTCTTTACAGCTGCATCCTCTGCGGTGCATGTTCAAGCATATGCCCTCTCGGGATTGACATTCCGGAATTGATCCACCATGGACGAACCATGCTCAGAAATCGAGACAGGCGAAGAAGAATACTGAGATATCTCCTTAAAATCTTCACAACGTGGCCAGATCTGAGCTTCAGGATCCTTTCGATGGGCCAGGACTTTATTATGCCGTTTCTGTCAAAGCGAAAGATCATACCCTTCAGTCCAGAGATTCCTGATCAGCCTTTTCATACCATAGAACAGGTACATAAAGTGCCGAAAAAGAAAGGCAGGGTAGCAATTTTCACCGGTTGCAGCGTCAATTATCTTTTCCCTCATCTCGGAGAATCACTTATCAACGTGCTTCAATCCCTGGGTTATGAGGTCGTGCTGCCGAAAGATGAGGTTTGCTGCGGAGCACCTCTTCGTGCTCTCGGCATGGAAGAAGAGGCTGCAGAGCTCGCACGGAAGAACCACCGCGTCTTTAGCAGACTTAAAGTAGATGCCATACTAAGCCTCTGCCCCACCTGCACCCTGACACTAAGACACGAATATGTCTCTCTGATCGGCAAGGGACTTGAAAAAGCGACTGACATCTCTGTTTTTCTGCAGGATAAACTCGAACGGGTTGAAGCCATTGACCGGACCGTAACGTATCACGACCCATGCCATCTGCAGCATGGCCTCGGCGTGAAGAAAGAACCCCGTGATATTATTAGCAAAGCAGGACTTGCCCTTATTGAACCTGCCTCTCAGACCTGCTGCGGGTTTGGGGGAACATTCTGCATCTCTTATAAGGACGTATCCGAAAACCTGCTCTTCAAGTCAACAGCAGGCATAATGGCAACAAAAGCCGCAACCGTTGTCACTTCATGTCCGGGCTGCATGCTCCAGCTTGGCAGGACGATCACAGACAGACCTGTTATTCACCTTATAGAACTGATCGAAGAGGCATATTGCATGAGAACGCTTTATCAGGAGCCAGTGCTTGCAAAGAAGTAATAGATTGAACTTCAGACGCGCTGGAACCTTACATTGAACAAACAGGGTTGTTCTGCTCAGGGGGATGCTGGGGCTGTTAGGGAGATAAGGATTAATCCGGTTGTACCGACCGAATCAGTTCTGGTGGCCACAGCCCGAAGCATGAGACCAAAAAGAGATGAGCCTCAGGCTGCTCATGATGCTCGCCCGCATGTTGATGCCTGTCCTTTCTGCAGCGGTAATGAGAGAATGACGCCGCCGTCTATTGTCCAGATTCCGGATGATGGACCGTGGCAGCTCCGCATCGTAGAAAACAAATATCCGATACTCGGGGATGATCATGAAAAAGCAGATTTCGCTTTTGGTCTGCAGCAGGCAATAGACGGCTACGGTAGACATGAAGTAGTTATCGATCATTCTTCACACGGCATCAGAATCCATGAAATGGATGAGTCGCATCTTATTCTCCTTTTTTCGACATACCGCCGGAGGATGGAACAGCTGTATCATTCTGACGATAGACTGCAGTATGTGCTCATATTCAAGAATTTCGGTTCCGCTGCAGGTGCGAGCATTGCGCATACGCATAGCCAGATAATCGCGATGCCTGTTGTTCCTGACAATGTGCAGGCTGAAGTCAGAAATAGCCGGGATTTTTATCAGAAGTCCCATAAATGCATATTCTGCAGCCTTATTGATGAGGCCCTGACATTCGAGGCGACTATATACGACAGAGAGTCAGGGGAGATGCGGCGCAAAATCAATTTGGGCCAGTTTGTGATCGAAAGAAGCAAGAGATTTGTTGCGATAAAACCTTTTGCCAGCCGCTTTGAGTGGGAGGTGCATATCCTTCCGATTCAGCATGGAGCAGACTTTATAGATATGGGACCTAAGGATCATGCTGATCTTGCAAGGCTGTTTAGAAGGACAATGGCCAGGCTCAATAGCGTGGTTAGCGGAATTCAGTATAACTTCTTCATCCATTCTCTGCCGCACGGTCAGTCATATTCCGACTGCATCCCTTCATTTCACTGGCACATTGAAATATGTCCCCGCACCAGCATTCCAAGCGGATTTGAGCTGGGTTCAGGTCTCTTTGTCAATACCCTTTGCCCTGAAGATGCAGCCGAACAACTTCGAAGCGTTGATTTGGGGAAAACATAATCAGCTGTTTGCTACCCAAGAGAGCTGCTACAATTCTATTACCAAGGAAGTTCTGGCGGGAGCGTGTGGGAATCGAACCCACCCTGCCCGCTTTTGGCAGGCAACACTGGATTTGAAGTCCAGGAGGGACACCAGAACCCTATGCACTCCCGTGCTTGATATTAAAGGATTTTTCCGGGATAAAGCAACCCTGTTTTTGCAGGGTTAAATTGCTTGTCACTGAATTTTGAGATAAGGTATACTAACAAGCCTAAAGACAGTGGTTTGCATTCATTTCTATTACTAAATTACTAAGACAAAAACATGCGCGTCGAAAAAATCGAACTCATAGGCTTTAAATCCTTTGCGGACAAAACCGTGTTCAGCCTGCACCCGGGCATAACCTGTATTGTCGGCCCAAACGGATGCGGCAAAAGCAATATCGTTGACGCCTTCAGATGGGTGTTGGGCGAGCAGAGCGCAAAAAGCCTCAGAGGCGAGAAGATGGAAGAGGTCATCTTCAACGGTTCTTCTTCAAAGAAACAGAAGGGTATGTCAGAGGTGACGCTGATCATTTCCGGACTGAGCAGTGTGCCTTCACCGGATAACGGCAACAGTCCGACTGACCTGGTATCGGTTACCCGCAGACTCTATCGCTCAGGTGAGAGCGAATACCTTATCAACAAACAGCCCTGCAGACTGAAGGATCTCAAAGACGTCTTCCTCGACACCGGTCTTGACTTCAAGAGTTATTCCATTTTGGAGCAGGGAAGGATCAGCGCAATTCTGAACTCCAAACCCCTGGAGAGAAGATTTATCATTGAGGAAGTTGCCGGGGTCATGAAATATAAAGTGAGGAAGGCAGAAGCACTTTCAAAGCTTGAGTCTTCTCGTCTTAATCTTGCCAGGATCAGCGATATCATCTCAGAGGTGAAGAAGCAGATCAATATTCTTGACCGGCTCGCCAAAAAGGCTGAGCGGTACAAGAGGCTCAAGGCTGAGCTCAACACGATCGAGCTGAAGATCGCCCGAAGAGAATACCAGCAGATAACCGACTCCTTATTTGCAATAAACGAGGAATACGGCATTCTTAAAGAGAAGGAAGCAGTTCTCAGGGCCGGGATAACAGAGATAGAGAACAGGACGCAGACAAGGAGAATCAACCTTGTCGAAAAAGAGAAGGCCCTTGATCTTGTCCAGCGGGATTTTCAGGCGGTTGAGAAGGATATTGCCGAGATCAACCGGCTTATCTCGGTCAGCGGGCAGGACATTATCAATTATGAGGAGTTCCATACAAAGTTTCTTCAGCAGGCAGAAGAGATCGTGCAGAGGATCGCCGGATTGACTGCCCGGTATAGTGAGCTTGAGGGTAACGGCGCACGGATCTCTGAGGAGATCGAGGCTGCCACTTCAGTGCTCAGGGAAAAGACCGATACGTTCAAGGCAATCGAACAGGAGCTGTCAGAAAAAGAAGAATCAATAGAGGAGAAGAGGCGTCAGATCTTCGCCATATCCGAGCAGATCAGCAGGACCAGAAATGAGAAGGCCAGACATCAGATCTCTTTTGATTCTCTTGAGAAAAAGGAAACGCTTGCGATCACTGAATCGGAAGAGTCCCGAAAAGTTCTTACTGAGGTTGAATCAGCCATAGCAGCAGCAGAGTCCGAGATCCTCGGCAGAAACAACGAGGCTCTTATGCTGAAGGAAAAGAGAGAGATTGTCGGTCAGGAACTCGCTTCCCAAAAGGCAAAACTGGAAAATTTCACCAGGACGCTTGCCGAGGCACGGGAAGAGTTTGCTTCTTTTTCTTCAAGGCTGGATTCGCTCAAAGAGATTGTGCTCGATAAGCCGACAAGAGAACTGCTTGCCTCAAGCGGCAATGTGCGGCTCCTTGCTTCCGTTTCTGATGTTTTTGAGGTCCAGGCAGAATATGAGAAAGCAATAGAGAATGCCCTGTCTGAAAAGGCGGATTCATTTGTTGTCGAGGCTTCTGAGGACATTGAACATGCTATCGATGACCTGAAGGGAAAATCCCTCGATAAGGCATCATTTATCACTATAACGCCTCCTCCCTTCAGCCTGCCGTCTGAGGTCCCGTCCGGCATTGTCGGCAAGGCGTTAGATTTTGTCCGGATAAAGGACGGTTACACCAAAGTCGCAGAGAACCTGCTCGGCAATATTATGGTCATGCGGGATGTGCGGGCTGCGCTTGAACTGAGGCAGAGCACAGACCAGTTCCTTCTGGTGACAGTTTCCGGCGAGGTAATAGAACCGTCAGGAGCTGTTATTGTCGGCGGTGAAAGAGGCATATTCCGCAGGAAGCGCGAGATACGGGAACTCGAGCAGCAGATAGAAGAAAAGAAGTCTGTCATAGAGGCGATGAACAGCGAGATGCGCCTTGTTCAGGAGTCCATACAGCAGAAAGAGGAAGAGATAAGATCGGTTGAGAATGCACTTCACAGCTTTGAGAAGGAGATCTCTCTTGCACGCATGACCGTTGAGAACTATTTTGCTGATAAAGAGAGAATCGGGAAAAAGCTCTCGTACCTCATGATGGAACTGGAACAGATCATCCGCGAAAAGGAGTCCCTGAAGGGCTTCATGGCCCGCGCTGAGGAAGAGGCTGCTGCGCAGGAAGCGAGGAAGATCGGCATGGAGCAGGATATGCGGGGGCTTCAGGAAGGCATATCTCAGAAGAAAGAAGAAATGGAACTATTCAGGGCAGAGGTCACAGAACTGAGGATGCAGACAGCAACAAACCGAGAAAAGCTTGAGTCTGTCAGAAACGAGATGGAGGCATCTGTCAGGATGCGGGAAGAGCTCAGCAGGAAGCAGGGCGAGGTCCAGAGTGAGATCGAATCAAATCATGCCAGAGTATCTCAGCGAAAGACCGAGATCAGGGACCATGAGGAAAGGCTGAAAATAAGGGTCACTGAGGCAGACGGCCTGGGCCAGGACATTGCCAAACGGAAAGAGGAGATAGCCATTGAGAATGATGAACTGTTTGCTGTTGACCAGGAACTCAAGTCTCTGAGGCAGAATGCCTCTGCAACCACAGCAAGGATCGGAGAACTCGATGTTGCTCGTGCAGAACACAAAATGCGTATAGAAAATATATCTGAGCATGTCATGACAAATTATGGAATGGAGATAGCCAATGAAGAGCTCATGGAGATTACTCCTGAAGAAGAGGAGAAGGCTGTTGAGCTGAGGAGCAAGATCCAGGAGATTGGGCCGGTGAATCTGGGAACCCTTGACGAATATGAAGAGCTTCGTACGCGCTACGAGTTCATGACAAAACAGCAGGATGACCTGAACAAGTCTATTACGGAACTTGAAGAAGCAATAACGAAAATAAATGGTACCACGCGGAAAAAACTGAGAGATGCCTTTGAAGCTCTCAGGACAAAATTCGCCGAGGTCTTTACAATACTGTTCGGCGGCGGAAGGGCAGAGCTTGTGCTTACGGATGAGAGCAATATCCTTGAGACGGGCATTGACATCATAGCCCAGCCTCCAGGGAAAAGAGTCCAGAATATTCACCTTCTTTCAGGCGGAGAACAGGCGCTTACAGCACTGTCACTCCAGTTCGCCAGTTTCCTTATCAAGCCTACGCCGCTCTGCATCCTTGACGAGGCAGATGCTCCTCTTGATGAGTCGAACACCGAGCGGTATGCAAAGATGCTCCAGAGCCTTTCGCAGGAAACGCAGTTCATCGTTGTTACGCACAATAGGACCACCATGAGCGTTGCCCAGCATCTTTACGGTATAACCATGGAGGAAGCAGGAGTTTCAAAGGTAATCTCAATGCAGTTTGCCGAGGTCTGAGATGGACCATAGAACTGCGCTTCGCGTTGAAGTGAACGGTCAGATCTGTGGCAAGATGATTCTGGTGGAGAGCCTCGAAATTTTGGATATCAGCATGACCGGCATCAGATTCAATTGCATGAGGCGGGTCGACATGAACAGCCCGCACAGGATCAAGATAGAAAAAAACGATATTTTAGTGAACCTCAAGGGCACCATTGTCCGGGCGTCCTTTAGGGGGCTGCAGCAGATAGCAGAAAAAAGTCTGCCCATTTATGAAGTGGCGATGCATTTCGACCATTTGACCGAGGAAGACAAACAGGGCCTCGAAAAGCTTATTGCCATTCTCTTCCATGAATAACCTTTCAGAACTCCTTCCCGGAAAAACATCCATAGCACCTGAAGACCTGCTCTGTTACGGTTTTGATGCTTCCGGCCTTGAAGCATCTCCGGCAGCCGTTGTCTGGGCAGAGGATGTGCTTGATGTGGTCAAGGTCATGCATTATTCGTATGAGCATGACATTGCAGTCATCCCCCGGGGAGCTGGCTCAGGCATGACCGGAGGATCAATCCCCAGCGAGGGAGCTATTATTCTAAGCACTGAGAGGATGAACAAGATCCTTGAGATAGACAGAGAAAACCTTACTGTTCTTGTTGAGCCAGGCGTGATCAACGGCAAACTGCAGCGGGAACTTGAGCGCCATCATCTTTTTTTCCCCCCAGACCCCTCGAGCATGAACTTCTGCACAGTCGGCGGCAATGTTGCTGAGAATGCAGGCGGTCCGCGCGCTTTAAAGTATGGCGTTACCAGGGATTATGTCTTGGGGCTTGAGGCAGTACTCCCGGATGGAAGGATCATCACCACGGGTGTTAAGACCGCCAAAGGGGTTGTCGGTTATGATCTTACGAGGCTCCTTGTCGGTTCTGAAGGAACGCTCGCTTTTGTAACCAAGATCAGGCTTAAGGTTCTTCCCCTGCCTGAGGATGTCATAACCCTTCTTGCACTCTTCAGCGAGCTTGAACAGGCTGGCGATGCTGTACAGCAGATCATCTCAGCAGGTATTGTGCCGAGGAC
Source organism: uncultured Nitrospiraceae bacterium (assembly GCA_964461065.1). Lineage (GTDB taxonomy): Bacteria > Nitrospirota > Thermodesulfovibrionia > Thermodesulfovibrionales > UBA6898 > UBA6898. The sequence goes on along the minus strand of CAYWRK010000015.1, from coordinate 21,334 downwards.
TCTTGAATTTCTGGATGCTGAGACCATACGGGCAGTTGAGAACTACAAGACCATAGGCCTTCCTCAGGGAACCGAGGCAATGCTTCTGATCGAGCTCGATGGAGCACCGCCGGTTATCACGCGCGATGCTGAAAAGATAACTGCCCTCTGCAGGAAGCTTCATGGAGAAGTCATTATGGCAGAGAATGAGCTTGCCCGCCTGAAGCTTTGGGAAGCGCGCAGGGCCATCTCTCCAGCGCTGTTCCATATCAGCCCTTCAAAGATCAACGAGGATATTGTTGTGCCGCGGTCCAGACTGTCAGAAATGCTGAAAAGACTGAAGATGCTTTCTGAAACGACCGGGATAAAGATCGTGAATTTCGGCCATGCAGGTGATGGCAACATACACGTTAATCTTATGGTGGACAAGGCAAACAAGGAAGAGTATGAAAAGGCACAGAAGCTTGTTGAGGAGATATTCAGAATAACTCTTGAACTGGGCGGCACGATCTCGGGCGAGCATGGAGTGGGGCTGACCAAGCAGAAGCACATTGCCATGGAGATCCACCCTGCAGAGCTCGAGCTCATGAAAAAGATCAAACTGGCCTTTGACCCGAAAAACATGCTAAATCCGGGCAAGATCTTCCCATAATAGATCGGCAATCATGGACAACATCCTTTTTGCCCTGGCCATTGTCTCCGCAGCCTTGTATGTCTTTGGCTATTATCGCATGCCCTTTGTTTTTGCAGGTCTTATTCTTCAGATCGCCTATCTTTTTGTCCGGGGGATCTCGCTTGACCGCATGCCGCTGGTTGGGCCGCATGATACGCTCTTCTTCATGTCTGCATCTATCGTGTTTTTTGCTCTGCCCGTTGCCTGGAGAATGAAGGCACGAAAGCTGGTTCTGAATGCAGCTGTTGGGATGGCTGTTTTCTTCGTGGCTATGTCGTTTTTGTACAAACCGCATAACAGTCCGTTGCCGCCGGTGCTCAGGACATTCTGGTTCGAGACGCATGTTGCATTTTCTTTTTTTTCATACGCGCTTTTCGGCATTGCCGCAATCCTGGGCATCATGTTCATGATGACCAGGGAACACGAGTTCGACTTGGTCCAGTACAAGATCAACCTTGTCGGATACTGTTTCTTTTCCGCAGCAATGATCTTCGGCGGTATCTGGGCATATCTTGCCTGGGGGACGTATTGGCTCTGGACGCCTAAGGAGCTCTGGACTGTCATCCTCTGGCTCTATTACAGCCTCTATCTGCATGCGCGACTGAGGCCCTGGTGGTCTGGAAGGCCTGTATCCGTGATGTCTGTTGTTGGTTTCATTATTGTTATATTCACGTATCTTGGGGTAAGTCTCTTTATGAAGAGCTCGCATAGTTTCTGAGTTCGTAATGAGTAATGAGTAATGAGTAATGAGTAATGGATGATGCATAATGAGTAACGGTAAGACATAACGATGCAATTAATAAGAAAAATACTGGGGTTATTCATCTCGCTCAGGACAGCCATCTGGCTCCTGATAGCGCTTATCTGCCTTCTTCTCTTCGGGTCTCTGGTCATGCCGAACAATGAGGAATTCCTTGCCCTGCACACGGTTGCGCTTTTTGACTGGATGCAGGAGATGCCGACGAGCATAACCTGGTGGCTTTGGACCTGTATCGCAGTTCTTTCCCTGCTTACTGCCAATACGCTCGTCTGCAGTATCGAGTCACTTGTAAGAAAAAGGGAATCACGGCAGTGGCTGCTTATCATCTCGCCCCAGGTCATGCATATCGGATTTCTTTTTATCCTTCTTGCTCATCTGCTCAGTTCATATGGAAGCTTTAAGGCGATTACCTATGCATATCAGAATTCGGTCTTTCAGCTGCCGAACAACCTTGAGGTGAGATTCAACAAACTGAATGCTAATGTTGATGCAATGGAATATGTGAAGGACTGGTCAGCTGAGATCGAGTATTTTAAAGATGGCAAAACGCTTTCTCTGGACAGGATCCTTCCAAACAGCCCGTCATTTAAAGAGGGCCTTGGCATCTATATCAAGACCTTGAAGTTTGACCCCTTCCCGGTTGCAATGATCGAGGTAAGCAGAGAGCCGGGAGCGCCCTGGGCCCTTGTCGGCGGCATCCTCTTCATACTCGGCATGGTCACGCTTCTTTTCCTGAAGATCAGACAGGAAGAGCCCATTGAGCCCTGAGAGATTGTTGCTGCCTTACTTACAAGCTGAACATCCGGCAAGTTTTGACAAACCGAAAGGATGATTTGAGGTGGCAAATAGCGAGCCGCCTGTATTATGGCAGGATGTATTTGTGGCAGTATAATCCAGTCCTATGGGAGGAAAATCTATCTCCTAATCCTGAGAATGCCTTCCATCTGACTGATCTTGTGCATAAGCGACTTGAGCTGGGCGAGGTCCTTTACCTCAATCACGAGGGTTATATGACCTTTCTTGTCCTGCGTCGATGAGGCCTCAAGATGGACAATATTGATATTGAGTGAGGAGATGAGGACACTGAGATTTGCGAGGATGCCGGGCTTGTCAACAGTCTCGACGTAAAGCTTGGTGTTTGCAGAACTTTGTGCAGACGGCTGCCACTCAACATCGACGAGCCGGGCGTTTTCGATAGCAAGTCTTTCAAGATTCAGACAGTCTTTCCGGTGGATCGTAACACCTTTGCCGATTGTGACAAAGCCGACAAGACTATCGCCAGGAACAGGGAAGCAGCACTTGCCTGTATGATAGAGGATATCGTCAATACCCTTTATGCTGATGCCTTTATGTTCTTTTGCCGGTCGCCTGATCTTTACCGCTTCTTCTTCAGTCGCCTCTTTTTCCGGTCTGAGCCGGTTGATCACCTGGTGCGGAGTGATCTTGCCAAAACCGACAGCCACAAAAAGCTCCTCGAGATTGCCCACGCCGAGTGCCTTTGCGACATCCAGTATCTCGTCTGATTTCATCAGTGCATGGCTCATGCCATGTTTTCTGAAGTCATTTTCGAGAAGCTTGATGCCGAGTTCCACGCTCTGTGTGCGTTCTTCTGCCTTGATCCACTGCTTTATTCGTGCCTTTGCCCTCTGGGTTACGACGAACTTGAGCCAGTCCCTGCTCGGGCCATGTGTCGGCGACGTGATGATCTCGACCGTATCGCCGTTTCTCATTTTGTATTTCAGAGGGACGATCTTTCCGTTGATCCTAGCGCCGACGCATTTGTGGCCAATCTGGGTATGAATTCCGTAGGCAAGATCCACCGGCGTTGAGCCCAGTGGCATCTCTTTCACCTCACCTTTTGGCGTGAAAACATAGACCACTTCAGGCACGACTTCTCCCTTGAGAGCTTCGAGAAAATCGACCGCATTCGGTTCATCTTTCTGCACCTGCACCAATTCCCTGAGCCAGGTAATATACTTATTGTTGTTCTCGTCAATGGTTCCCTTTTCCTTATATTTCCAGTGAGAGGCAATGCCCTGTTCAGCCACCCTGTTCATCTCGTTGGTTCGTATCTGAAACTCTACCCGCTCCCCTTTAGGGGCGATGACCGTTGTATGAAGTGACTGATACATGTTCGACTTGGGCACGCCGATATAGTCCTTGAATTTTCCGGGGATCGGCGTCCAGAGAGAGTGAATGATGCCAAGGATTGCATAGCAATTGGCATTGGTGTCTGTAATGATCCTGACGCCTATGACATCATGAATCTCATCAAAGGTGATCCTCTGCTTCTGCATCTTCTGGTAGATGCCGTAAAAGTGTTTTACACGTCCCTTGACCTTGCCGGGCAGATTTTCCTCTTTCAGTTGCTGCTCGATGAGGGCAACAACTTCTTTTATGTATCCTTCCTGTTCCTCCCTGCGCTTTGCGACTTTCTTGACCAGATCATCGTAAAGCTGGGGCATGAGATATTTAAAGCTCAGGTCTTCAAGTTCTGTTTTAAGCCATCCGATACCAAGCCTGTTTGCTATCGGCGCGTAGATCTCGAGTGTCTCAGCTGCTATACGTTGCTGCTTGGCCTCTGGTAAAAACTGGAGTGTCCGCATATTGTGGAGCCTGTCAGCGAACTTGATGAGCATGATGCGGATGTCCTCTGACATGGCAAGAAGCATTTTTCTGAAGTTTTCGGCCTGCACCTCCTGCTTGGTTCTGAACTCAACTTTTGCCAGTTTTGTGAGACCTTTTACGATAAAGGCTACTTCTTTGCCAAAGATGACCTTAATGTCATCCATCGCAACATCAGCATCTTCGACTGTATCGTGGAGCAGACCGGACGCAATCGAAAGAGTGTCCATCTTCATGTCAGCAAGGATATAGGCAACGGCAAGGGGATGGTTGATGTACGGTGAGCCCTCGCTTCTTTTCTGGCTGCAATGGGCCTCGCGCGAAAAATGATATGCCCGCTGAACAGCATTAAAATCAGCATCCTGGCTATAGGAGCGGACCTTTTCGATCAGCCCGGTTAAGGATAATGTCTCAGACATAGCTTATTATACTACTAAATAACAGGCTGTGATGAGTGATTCGGGATTCGTAATTGGTTGAGAAAGACAGCTATCTATTCTTTGCGAACCACAGCCATTCTGTCTTAACGGTGCTTGGTGATAACGAATTTCGAATTACAGATCACGCCGAGGGGCGCAGCCCTTTCAGGATGAGCTGGATATTCCTGTTGCCATTCCAGTCATTATATGAGGGCGTAAACACAGCATCAAAGTTCTCTGCCTGGCTGAGATCTTCAAGGAGGTGGCCCATATCCCATCCTATGGCATCAAGATATGATGCACCTTTTCTGAGTTTCATTTTCAGATGTCGATCTTTAAGCACCTTGGGGTACATCATCTCCAGATCCCTGGCGCCAAGGAGGGGCTCCGGGTTGCCGAATCCGAAAGGTTCGAGGAGTTCAAGTTCGCGCATCAATTGGGCATCCAGTTGGTTGAGCAGAACAGAGGCATGTATCTCAAGGGTGGGGATTAGGTCCTCCCTGGATATGTCTCTCCGGATGATCTGACGCAGCCTTTGCTGCAAGACAGGAAGATCATCTGCCCTGAGTTTTACCCCTGCAGCCTGTTTGTGGCCGCCAAAGCTGATAAGAAGATCCCTGCATTGTGAAAGCCCTGCACAGATATCAAATGCCGGAATGCTGCGACTGGAGCCTTTTGCAATGCCTTTTTCTATGGCGAAAATAAAGGCAGGAAGATTAAGGGACTCTGCTATCTTTGAGGCTACAATGCCCAAAACTCCTGGATGCCATCCTTCTTTGGCAAGCATGACGACTGCATCATGACCAACGTCTTTGAGCTGTGAAAGCGCATCCTGATAAACGATCTCCTCGATCTTTTTGCGTTCGCCGTTTGTCCTGTCGAGCCATGTTGCAAGATCATTTGCCTCCTGTTCTGAATCAGAAAGAAATAGCCTCACCACATCCTGAGCATCTCCCATCCTGCCGGCTGCATTGATCCTGGGTACCATGGTAAAGGCAAGAAGACCGGCCTTCAGCTGTTTATTATCGAGCCTCGCAGCCTGCTTCAGTGCCCGCAATCCAAGCCTGCTCCCATCCTGAAGATGCTGCATGGCCTGATGGATAATGATCCTGTTTTCACCGATAAGAGGAACAACATCTGCGATTGTGCCTAAAGCAGCAAGGTCTGTGAGCAGAAGAAGATCATCATCAGAAAAAGCGATGTTGCTATCCCTTGCCATTGCCTGGGCAAGCTTAAAGGCAATGCCGGCGCCACAAAGAATGTTTAAGGTTGAATGTTTAAGGTTTAATTTCGGATTGATTATGGCAACGGCATGTGGAACTATAAACTCAGTAACGAGTTCATGGTTTTCTGTCGCATCCCCTGAACCTTGGACCTTAAACTTTGAACTTTCTTTTCTCTCTGGCTCATGGTGGTCGGTGATGATCAGGTCGATGCCCAGGCTCTGCGCGTGCGCTGCAGCTTCAAAAGAACTGATGCCGCAGTCAACGGTTATAATTAGTTTTGCGCCGGCTTTATGAGCCGCTTCCACTCCAGTGATGTTAAACCCGTATCCATGTATCATCCTATTGGGAATAAAGTAGTGGACATCCAGACCTGCTGTCCTGAGCGCGCTCACCATAATAGCAGTGGCTGTCAGCCCGTCTGCATCATAGTCACCATGAATGAATATCCTCTCCCCCTGCTTGAGCGCAACTTTTATCCGCTCGACAGCTTCTTTTACGCCTTGAAGATCAAAGGGATCTGAAAGGCCAGTTATCCCAGGGTTCATAAAGTCCTGCACCTCAGCGGCAGTCTTTATGCCTCGATTGATAAGGATCTGGGAGAAGACAAGGGAAATGGATGCTGACCGTGATAGAAAAGAAACAAATTCTGCATTTGTTCTGTTAAGGAACCAGCGACGGTGCATGTCAGCTATAAGCTGAGAGCGCAGAGCAAAGAGAAAAGAACGTATACTTCCAAAACTCTCTGCTCACGGCTCTCTGCTCTAAGCTATTTCTTTGCAAAGGCTTTGTTGCCGCCCCAGAGGAGCACGATTGGGCTTGCAACAAAGATCGATGAATAGGTGCCGACCAGGACGCCCAGGATCATCGCAAGACTGAAGTCGTGGAGAACTTCGCCGCCGAAAAAGAAGAGGGCAATCGATGTAAGGAGAACCGTAAACGATGTGACGATGGTCCTTGACAGCACCTCATTAATGCTCAGGTTCATCACGCTTTCAACCGGGTCTTTAAGCCTTGTGCGAAGGTTTTCCCTGATCCGGTCAAAAACAACGACTGTGTCAGTCAGCGAATAGCCCGCAATTGTCAGCAGCGCAGTTACGAGAATAAGATTGATCTCCTTGCCGAGGAGAAAGAATATGGCGAGTACAGCTGTGACATCATGAAACGTTGCCACTGTTGCGCCGACCGCAAAGTTAAGTTTAAACCTGATTGCAATATAGATAAGAATACCTATCGTTGATACGACAATTGCCATGCCTGCATCTGCGCGGAGTTTGCCCCCGACCTTTGGTCCGATCTCTGTTGTCGAATCTACAACAAACTTATTGTCGGGGAGTTTCTGGCTTATAACGCCTGTTATCTGCTCAGACACCTTGCCTAGCTGAATCTCGATATTTTTTGCCCTGATCAGCATCTTGTTCTCGCCTGTCAGTTCCTGAAGGTCAAAGTCCTTAATACCGCCTTCCTCCAGCGCCTTTCTGATATCATGCACCTTTGCCGGTTTTTCGAACTTGAGCTGTACTGAAGTACCACCCGCAAAGTCAATACCGAGGTTTGCCTTTCCATGGGCAATCTGGAACATGGCAAACAGGCCGATAAGGGAGATGATGCCCGAGACAATGAAGGCAATATTCCTTTTGCCCATAAAATCTATTTTTGTATTCTTAACGAGTTCTAACATGGTCTCTCCTATATGCTCAGCTTCTTGACTTCACGTCTGGAATTAATAAGATCAAACACGGACTTAGTCCCAATCAGCGCAGTATAAAGGTTGATAGTAACGCCAAGGCTCAGCGTGACCGCAAAGCCCTTAATCGGCCCGGTGCCGAACTGGAAAAGAACAGCAGCGGTAATCAACGTTGTAATGTGAGAGTCAAAGATTGTCCAGAATGCCTTCTTGTACCCTGAATCAACTGCTGACCGGGGAGTTTTGCCTGACCGCAGTTCGTCCCTCATTCGCTCAAACATCAGCACGTTGGAGTCAACAGCCATACCGATTGCAAGGATGATACCAGCGATGCCGGGCAGGCTGAGCGTCGCATTCATGGACGCCATTGCTCCAAAGAGCAGGATTATGTTCAGAATAAGAGCAAAATCAGCGATAACGCCCGACAGCCTGTAATACAGGATCATGAAGATGGCAACAGCAATGGTCCCTGCAAGGCCTGCCATTTTACCTGCCTCGATCGAATCGCTGCCTAATGAAGGGCCGACAGTTACGTTTTGGAGCATCTTGAGCGGTGCAGGAAGCGCGCCGGCCTTGAGAACAATACTCAGGTCCTTAGCCTCTTCCATGCCATAACTTCCGGTTATCTGGGCACTACCGCCTCCGATCTTTTCCTGAATTACCGGTGCTGAATAGACCGTGTTATCTAGGACAATTGCGAGGCGCTTCTTCACATTTGCACCGGTCACTTCCTCGAACCTTTTAGCGCCTTCAGGATTAAAGGTTATTGATACATGGGGTGTGCTGAACTGGGTGTCAAGGGTTACCTTTGCCTCGCTCAGGAGCGCGCCGGTCAGCATGGCTTCCTTCTTCACCAAGATCGGAAATTTGGTTACAGCGCCGGTTTCTTTGTTCACCTTCTTCTCAAAAAGGATCTGGCTGTCAGCAGGAACCCTGTCTGCAAACTGGCTCAGTATCTTCTCCTCGTCGCCCGGAGTTATGGAGGACGGAAGCTGCGAAGCAAGCGGAGATTCGTCATTCACAATTTTAAACTCCAGTAACGCCGTTCTGCCGATCAGATCTCTTGCCCTTTGAGGGTCTTTTACTCCGGGCAACTGCACCACGATTTCGTTAAGCCCCTGTCTGTGAATTGTAGGCTCTGCAACGCCAAACTGGTCAATCCTGTTCCTGATCGTCTCAAGCGCCTGGTTCGCAGCATTGTCTTTAATAAACGATCTTTCTTTTTCGTTCAGTTTGAGGTTGACCATCTGTCCGGACTCGGAAATATCTAAATTGTTATACCCTTCCTTGAGCGCTTTTATGATCTCCGGAGAAGCAGGTGTTACCTCAACACTGAGGCCGTTCCTTTTCGCCTCTGCCTGGAGTTTCTTCTTCTGAAGCATCAACTTTATGCTGTCGGTATACCCATTAACCGTGGTTTCTACAGCCTTGTCCGCTTCCACCTCATAGACAAGATGCAGGCCACCCTGAAGATCAAGGCCAAGAACTATGCCTTTGTTCGGCATATTCTTCTGCCACCACTCCGGCATGCTCTTAAAGATGGGTGTGTTGGGCAGGGAGAAGACAACTGCTGCCACAATAGCTATCCCGATAAACAGGAATCTCCAGAAAATGCTCTTATTCATCTAATAACCTCCGCGGTATAAACTCAAATAATTTTTCTTATGCCGGCAAATGAAGAGTCGGTCTGCTGTAAGGACTACTCGTCCTCTTCTGTCCTGACCGTAGCTATAAAACCTTTACCGTATTTTACCCTTACGTTTTCAGCAATCTTGACAATGACTGTGTTAGGCTTGACCTCTTCAACAACGCCATATTCCCCGCCAGAGGTAATGACCTTGTCCCCCTTTTTCAGGTTCTCTATCATGGCTTTTGTCTCTTTTGCTCTTTTCTGCTGCGGTCTGATGAGCATAAAATAAAAAATGACAAAAATAAGTATAAGAGGAAGGAATCCCATTAGTCCCCCGCCCTGTCCCTGTCCTGCCTGCGGGTTCGCGCCCATTGCATACGCCAAGTCTGTAAACATGAGAAACCTCCGTAAGAAAATTAGTTTGATAATATACCCTCTTTAGGTTATATTTATCAAGAATTGGCGGGTTTGCCCTCCGCAGAAAAGGTCTTTTTAATATCAAGGGTTCTTCGGTATGCCGGGTTTTTCAACCATGCCTGGCAGAGGGGATTTTCAATCTTCTGTTCGTCAACATATCATCACTACGAAGATTGTCCCCTGCCGGGATGAACGATTTCGAGTTCCCATTCGACCTTAGATGATAACTCAGAAAACTCCGCGTTTCTAAGGATTGACAAACTTTCTCTGTACTACCTATAATCTTAACCATTATGGATGAGCACTTACAGGAACTCTACGAACTGGGCAAAAAACTCTTCGAAGAGGATAAATACGGCGAAGCCGAGCCGATTCTCCGTGAAGTTATCAGGATAAGTCCCCGCTATGCTGATGTGCACAATAAGCTCGGTGTCATCTGTAATCTTAACGGCGATCTAAAGGCTGCAGCAGGGCACTTTGAGAAAGCCCTTGAACTGAATCCCCGGTACACAGAGGCGTCCCTTAATCTTGCAGTAACGTATAATGACCTCGGCGAATTCAAGAGGGCCCAGGAGGTCTTTACGGTTGCTGCGCAGATCGCGCATCCTGACCCGAACATGATCGATCCTTACATCGCGGGAAAACTTGCAAACGAACATTTCAAGATTGGCAATATGTACCTCGAATTCAACATGAACGACGAGGCGATAGAGGAATACCAAAAGGCGGTCAAACTCCATCCGAAGCTTGCTGACGTTCATACTAAGCTGGGCATTGCTCTCCGGAATAAGGGCAAATCAGAAGAGGCGATTGTGCATTTTGTAAAGGCAAAGGTGATCAATCAGAACTATGGCCCTGCCTGGGTTCAGTTGGGCCTGAGCTATTATATGGAAGGCCTCACCGGTCTTGCCTTTGAAGAATGGCAGAAAGCCCTTGAAAACAACCCCAATCTGAAGGAAGCAGAGAACTATCTCAAGCTCTTGAAAAAAGAGGAAAAATAACCTGCCGTGTCCCTGCTCGGTGTTAGGGATCTCAACATCTTCTTCCGGTCTGCAACAGAACCTGTAAACGTCGTATCAAACCTCAATTTCAATATTAAAGAATCTGAGATATTCGGCCTGGCCGGCGAGAGCGGCTGCGGCAAGAGCATTACCGCCCTCTCTATTCTCGGGATTCTTCCTTCATCTGCCCGTGCTGAAGGAGAGATATCATTCTGGGGCAAGAACCTCCTTTCACTTGACGGGGAATCGCTCAGGCGGATACGCGGCAATGACATCTCCATGATCTTCCAGGAGCCGATGACCTCTCTGAACCCGGTGCTTACCATTGGGTACCAGATAGCAGAGGTGCTGATAACCCATAAGGCCATGAACAAGAAAGATGCCATGGACAGGGCTGTCGAACTCCTCAGGTCAGTGAAGATCCCGTCGCCCGAACTACGTGCAAAGGAATATCCTCACCAGATGTCAGGCGGCATGAGGCAGCGCGTCATGATCGCTATGGCAATCGCCTGTAATCCTGCCCTGCTCATCGCTGATGAACCGACAACAGCACTTGATGTAACGATACAGGCACAGATCCTTGAGCTGATCCAGGGGCTCAGGGAGGAAAAGAAGATGTCGATCCTGTTCATTACCCATGACCTTGCGATCATCTCGGAGAATGCTGCGAGGGTTGCGATCATGTATGCAGGAAGGATTATGGAGCTTGCCAAGACAAGCGATATCTTCAGCAATCCGCGCCATCCCTATACCATGGGCCTGCTTGATTCCCTGCCCCAGCAAAAGGGCAAGGTCCTGAAGCCGATCCCCGGTTTTGTGCCGAGGCCAGAGGCCCTTCCTCCTGGCTGCAAATTCTCTGACCGATGCAGCCATGTGCGAGACTATTGCAGACAGCAGGAACCGGAACTGACTGAACTCGCACTGAGCCACTTTTCGCGCTGCATCAGGGCAAACGAGATATCATGGAACTTCTGAATGTCCAGGGGCTGACAAAGCATTTTGCGATGGCCAGCACCTTTGGCAAGGCCAAACAGGTTCTCAAGGCTGTTGACGGCGTCAGCTTTTCGATCAACGAAGACAGTGTCGTAGCCATTGTCGGCGAGAGCGGCTGCGGAAAATCAACAGTTGCCCGCCTCGTGCTCAGACTTATCGCTCCGACATCCGGAACTGTTCTTTTCAAGGGCAGGGATCTTTTCAGTTTTGATAATAAAGAGCTCAAGGCATTCAGAAGGTCTGCGCAGATTATCTTCCAGGATCCCTTTGCATCACTGAACCCCAGAAGAACCGTTTATGATACGGTCTCAGAACCTCTGGTGATCCATAAACTCGCAGCACGCGCTGAAATGAGGGACAGGGTAGCCGGGATTCTCAATAAAGTCGGCATGGGGCCTGAGACCATGAACCGCTATCCCCATGAGTTCAGCGGTGGCCAGAGGCAGAGGATATGTATAGCACGAGCACTTGCCGTTTCTCCTGAGCTGATCATTGCAGACGAACCCCTTTCCGCTCTTGATGTTTCTATACAGGCCCAGATATTAAACCTGCTTCATGACCTCAAGCGGACGTCAAAGATTGCGTTTCTTTTTATCAGTCACGATCTGAGGGTCGTCCGGTATTTCAGCGACGAGGTCAATGTCATGTATCTCGGGAAGATCGTAGAACATGCGACAACAGAAGAACTTTTTAACAAGCCCTATCATCCTTATACAGAGGTGCTGCTGGCATCTGCACCGCAGATCGTAAAGCGTGAAGAGTTGGTCGTGAAGAGTGAAATGATCCAGGACAAAGACTCTTTGCGCCTCACGCCTTACGCCTTACGGGTTGTTGACCTTGGCGATGTACCAAGTCCTGTCAACGTCCCTTCAGGTTGTCCCTTTCATCCGCGCTGTCCGAAACGCTTTGGTCCCTGCGACAAGATCATTCCTGAACTGGAAGAAAAAGATAGGAGGCTTGTTGCTTGCCATCTGTGGCATACAATTTAATCTATTTATCCATAAGATCTTCACTGAGAAGCCCTGTTAATGATATGCTGTTTCAGTATTGAAACTGCCCTTGTGATGTCCCCTGTTCGGGGCAGACTTGAAACAATCCTGTCAATATGGCCACGTTCTGCAGCAAGTCTGAATGAAATCGGAAAATTGAGATCATATGCCCAGGTGAGCTGCATAATGCGAAAGTCATTTAGCGTTTTCAGATCAGAGATGCGGGAAAGCCTTCTTCCCGCAAGGCACGCCAGAACGTTTTCAGAATATTCCGGTCTGTCAAGTAGACCGAGGCCGGCAGCTGACTCCCTCTCTAATGGCTCTTTTTCGTAATATTCAGCAAAGATGCGCCAGATATCGAGTTTGTCAGCGTCACGGATCATCTTGAGGAAGAACTTCTTTTCAGGATCGAGTATCTGGGGAATGGTATAGGCATTATGGAATCTGACAGCATCAAGAATAAGCTCCTGCTCATCAAGCGGAATCTTTGTCATAAGCTTCTTTTCCGTTATCACCTCTGCACCGAGCCTGCCGTGATTGACAGAGTCACTGTCCCTGAATGTCCGGTATTGCGCATACTGAGGGAACCTTCCTATGTCGTGCAGCAAACCGATAGCCTCGGCAATGAGCACTTTGTTTCTGTTCTGCAGTGCTGACTGCGCAATCAAAAGCATATTTGCAGACACATTCAGGGAGTGCTGCTCTTTAAGGAGGTAATTTTTTACTTCTTCTTTGTTATCAGAAACGAATAACTTGCAGTAGCGAGAAAACTCCTGCTGAAGATTCAGAATATCAATAGGGTCCACAAAATAGCAGTTTATTGCCCGCTGCTTAGAGCGATCCCTTTGTTGAGGGAACACCGTTGACTCGTGGATCAACAGCCACAGCCTGTTTTAATGCCCTTCCCAGGGCTTTGAAAATCGCCTCAATGATGTGGTGTGTGTTCCTGCCATAGAATACATTGACATGAAGGGTTATGCCAGCGCTGCCTGCAAAGGCCTGAAGAAAGTCCTCAATTAGGTCAGGATCGAATTCCCTGAGTTTGCTCTTCTTCGGAAAAGCGACATTGTACACAAGATATTGCCTGCCGCTGATATCAAGGCTCACCTGGGCTAATGCCTCGTCCATCGGCACAGATGCCTGGCCGTAACGGGAAATACCCTTCATATCACCAAGCGCCTCTTTGAGGACCTTGCCAAGGACAATGCCAGTATCTTCGACCGTATGGTGATCATCGATCTCAACATCACCCTTTGCCTTAAGCTTGATGTCAAAGAGGCCGTGTTTGCACATGAGGGTCAGCATATGATCAAAAAAGGGTATAGGTGTTTTTATCGCATATGACCCTTTTCCATCAAGATTCATCTCAACCGCGATCTGCGTCTCTTTTGTCTTTCTCTCCATCCTGGCTTTTCTCATTTTTCTCCCTTGCCCAGGTCCTCTGCTATACGCTCTTTTCGAGCGCCATGAGAAACAGGACATTCTCTTTCGGCGTGCCGATTGTCACCCTGAGGCAGCCTGCAACCGCATCGCTAATATTTCTAACAAGTATCCCTTTTTCAAGGAGCCGATCATAAACCTTATGAGGGTCTTTTACCCTGAAAAGGATAAAGTTTGCCTCTGAAGGATAGGGTTTTACCCCCCTGATATTCTCCATTACAGAGATCATCCTGTCACGCTCATCTGCTATTACTCGAATCGCAGCTTTCAGCATTTTCTTCTTTTTGAGCGCCTCGATGGCAACAGCCTGCGATAGGGCATTTACATTAAAAGGCAGCCGCACCTTGTTCACCTCTTCTACAATCTCCTCATCCGCAATGAGAAAGCCGAACCTGAGGGCTGCAAGGCCGACCTTGGAAAGCGTCCTCATGATCACGAGGTTCTTATAGTCCCTGAGCAGGGGCACAAAACCCTTTGCGCTCGAAAACGGCTGGTATGCCTCATCAACGACAACAATGCCTTTTGATTCTCCGATGATCCTCAGGACCTTTTCAGAAGAAAAGCAGTTGCCTGTCGGATTGTTCGGGGTGCTCAGAAAAACGATCTTCGGCCTTTCTTTTCTGATGGCTGCCATCATACGGTCAATGTCGATATCAAAATCCTTGTCAAGGAGGATTTCTTTTTTCTTCTCGCCAAGGGTCTGGCTGATGATCCCGTACATGGAAAAAGTCGGAACGGGGTACATAACCGGCCCTCCAAAGGTGGCAACAAGATAATAGATGAGTTCATCCGACCCATTGCCCTGGAGTATGTTCTGGGGCCTTACGCCAAGATCCTTTGCAAGGATCGTCTTCAGCGCTTTTGCCTCAGGGTCAGGATAGCGGTTTGTCTTTATCTTCCTGACAGCCTTCAGTGCCTCCTGAAAACCATAAGGGCTTTCATTTGCATCGAGCTTTATTCTGCAGGGGATCTCTTTTGCCTGGTATGCGCTGAGGGATGCGACCTCTTTTTTCACAAGACTTCGTATGTCCATGATTTGTGGATTATATCACAAAAGCAGCAAGTCAAAACAGACGGACAAAAAAGGGCAGATGCGGAAAGCGCTTATCGGATTCTTCTGCGGTCCATGATATAGATGCTCTTTGCAAATGACTTTGCATACTGCTTAAGCTCTGCCACCTTCTGGGATATCTCCATTGGATCCCTTACAAGAGTACGGTCTGTGTTGACCACTGCCAGTGAGACGGTCATGATACCGAACATGGCAGGCTTGTCATTTCTATCTATGGAAATAATAAATCCCTTCTTCGCATCCTCAGGGTCATAGTGAGCGGGAATGCCTTTATCGAACTCCTCGATTATTTGGGTGCATATTTTCTGGATCCTCTCAGGCCCGCAGATAATCACAAAATCATCGCCGCCGATATGGCCGAGAAAATCATCCGGAGCGCCATATTCCTTCTTGATGGCGGTCAGCATTTCAGACATCCATTTGATCAGATCGCTTCCCCGGGCATAGCTGTAACGGTCATTGTATGCCTTAAAATTATCCAGGTCTACAAGGCAGAAGGAAAAGCTTTGGGACTCATTCAGTCTGGTGAGAAGTTCCTTTTCTATTGCCAGATTTCCGGGCAGTTTTGTCAGGGGATTAGCATCAAGATTTATAACCTCGAGTTCCTTGAGGCGTGAGGACATCTCCCGGAAAGATATGGCCAAATCTGCAAGTTCATCCGCTCCCTTTATCTCTGGTATAGTGTCAAAGTCTCCACTCCTGATGAGGTTCGTCGCCTCTTTCAGCCTTTCGATAGCAGCATTAAGATGATTCGTCAAGAGTGTGGCAAAAAGAAGACCAAAAACAAAGGATATTGCGCTCAGAACGATCATAATGAGCAGTGCCCGCTCACTCAGGTCATTCGACTTACCAACATGCAGGCTCTGCTGGGCTTTGATCCTAAGGTCTATGTCTTTGAGAGCAAGGAGAATTTTATTGAAATGCGATTTCAGGTCATGGCCTGATATCTCTTCCGCTTCCTGGTTCTTATGATCCTTAATGAGCTGTATCTCTCTGGTAAATAAAGTATTGTATTTTTCATGCAGGGAAATGAGCGATTCGACGTTGGCGCCCAGGTACGTTTCTGTCCTGCTGATATCACCCAAAAGGTTCCTGAACTCCTTGCTCCGCGTCCAGAACAGGTTCTCTGCTTCATGCTGCCTGAGCATGAGAGACCTTTTCTCATACAGGTCCTGGGCAAGGATGCTGTCATTCAGGCGTGTCAGTTTTTCATTGATCGCAATTGAGTTAAAGACAATGGTCCTCGTAATGGCGTTCAGTTCCTTGAGGCTGAAAATAGCATACATGCCAACAAGCAGCGTAAAGGATATCATCACGATATATCCGAGGAATATCTTCTGCCGCAAGGAAAAATTCATATTGTTTTTTCTCTCATGTTAAACGGGAATGCTCATAGAGCGTTACTCTGTTCCTGCCTGTTTCCTTGGATTTATACAAAGCCATATCTGCCAGCTTCACAGTCGCCTCTATTGTATCACCATCCGCAGGAAAAGATGCTACACCTCCGCTGATTGAAACAAAGCCGAGAGGTTGCTTTTCCCTATGCCTGAAGAGCGTAGTCTCGATCATATTCCTGATCTTTTCTGCATAGATGGCCGCTCCCTGCTTGTCTGTGTTGGGAAGCATGACAATGAATTCTTCGCCGCCATACCTGGCCACAACATCACGGCTCCGGGTATTCTTCTTAAGAAGACTGCTAAGCTCCCTCAGAAGATAATCCCCTTCGGTATGGCCATTCTGGTCATTGTATTTTTTAAAATGGTCAATGTCGAACATGAAGATTGATATGAGAAAGTTATAGCTGAGCGCCTTCTGTGCTTCCTCTAACGAACGCTCTGCGAAAAATTTTCTATTGTAGAGTTTGGTCAGGGGATCAGTATTCGCCTCCTCTTGCGCAGTCGATATCCTTTCACAGTTCTGCAGTGATACTGCTGCAAGGTCAGTCACCATCGCAATAAGCCGTTTCTCGTCGCCAGTGGCATTGATGAGCCTGCCGAGGCCAAGCACGCCGATCAGCCGCCCCCTGAAGAGCATCGGCGCTGCATGCATAATTTGGCCGTCAAGTGCCCTTGTCCCGGGTGTATTGCTTTCCTGAGAAAACATCATTTTCAGCTCAGCTGCCCTGCCCATTAGGCCTTCTCCGACAGCTAATGAAATAGCTTCTTTTCTTTTTGACCCGTACGCAGCCTCAAGCGTAAGTATTCCCTTTTCTTCATTATAGATATAAACCTCAATGCAGTCAGTATTAACAAGATCTTTCGTTACCCTGATGATCGATGATATCGTCTCGTCAAAGGTGAGGCTTGAGTTCAGATGCTTTACCGTTTCAGGTATACGGGCAACAAAATACACATATTTGTCATTCTGTTTTTTCAGCTCATCGATCTGCCGACGCATATCGTTCTTTCCCGCCTCTGACAGGGACAGCCTTTTCTCGAATTCTTTCTGATCATTCAGAAGCCTCTTCTTTTCAAAGATGCCGCCGGAAGCCTTGCCGATAAAGAAAAAAATTATCCCGGTTATACCTGCGATGAAAAGAGTATAGGCTGTTTGGGGGTCAGTCAGCAGTTCTGTCATATGCGTCCTTATTCTTTAGCCTCACAGAGTAGGGGAACCCTCAGCATCCTGATCATTAAACTGTTTTGCTTATTTCTGATTGCCGCAGGTCGGACACTGAGGATCCTTGAATCCCTTGAAGGTCCTGAAGCTCATGTCATTGCCTGACCAGACAAGCAGCTTACCCTTCAAAGGCTTGCCGATATTAGCAAGATATTTGAGAGCCTCCATCGCCTGTAAGGTGCCGATTACACCAGGGGTGGCTCCGAGTACAGGGAAAACCTCTTTTGGGGGGGATTCAGGGAAGTAGCACATAAGGCACGGCGTCTCAGGAGACTTTATGTGCGTTAGCCTGCCGTCGAGCCCCCAGATGCTGCCATGAATGAGAGGGATATTCTTCCGGATAGCGGATTCGTTAAGAAGATAGCGGGTCGGAAAATTGTCCATGCAGTCAAGGATAAGGTCCGCATTCCCCACCAGTTCATCCACATTCTCGGCAACGATCTTGTCAGTAAACGCTGTTATGGTAATGTGTGGATTCATTTCCTCAAGCGTCTTCTTTGCAGAGACAGCTTTGTTCATGCCGATCCGGTTATGGTTATGCAGTATCTGGCGATTGAGGTTCGACCAGTCAGGAGAATCAAAATCGCAGATACGGATATTTCCAACACCAGCCACCGTAAGGTAAATCGAGACCGGCGAACCAAGCCCTCCTGCACCGGCAATAAAGACTGTTGAGTTCTTGATCTTCTGTTGGGTCTCTTCCCCCCAGCCTTCCATCATCATTTGGCGTGTGTATCTGCTGATCTCTTCCTGTGTAAATGCCATGATATTCCTCCCCTTCTGTCTCGTGATGCGGCAAACATGCTACTATTTATATGAAGGTTTCCGCAGTTTCAAAAAAGTATAGCAGATGATCGAACGAACCTTCAATAAAGATGGCCTATGACAGAAACCATAATTGATCTTTTCCGCAAGGCAGCAACTGCCTATCCTGATACTATTGCCTTTCATTATGACCATGAAGGCTGGCAGACCGTTACATACGGCGAGCTTGCCAACAGAGCAATGAATCTTGCCTCTCATCTTATAAGGTCAGGGGCCAAAAGAAATGACTGCATTGCGATAATCTCAGAGAACCGGCCTGAATGGTCTGCTGCCTATCTTGCAATTCTCACTTCAGGCTGCATAGCTGTACCGCTTGACATGCAGCATGGTCCTGAAGAGGTAAGGACCCTGCTGTTAGATGCAGGGGCAGGTATTGTCCTCCAGAGCAATAAGACCTCCGGCCAGCTAATTGTTTTCAGCGAGCATTTTCGGCAATCTGCAGGCAGGGACGCCCTTCTTATTAATTTTGACAGTATAGAATACCGGGAGATAGAAATGGGTTCGCAGGCAGAACTCCTGCAGCCATGTGATCAGGATGATATCGCTTCAATAATATATACGTCAGGCACAACCGGCAACCCCAAGGGTGTTGTTCTCACCCACAGGAACTTCTGCTCAGATGCTCAGGCCCTCATTGATGCGCGTATTGTTTCGCATGAAGATAATGTTCTTTCCATCCTTCCTCTTCATCATACCTATGCATTCATGTGCACCTTAATGGTACCTCTGTTTCTCGGGGCTTCCATAACCTACCCTCTGAGCATGAAAGGCCCTGACATGATAGCCGCCATACAGAAAAAAAGCGTCAGTGTGGTGATTGGCGTGCCCCAGCTGCTCAGCATGATAAGAAACGGCATTGTGACCAGGATCAATGCC
This sequence comes from uncultured Nitrospiraceae bacterium, assembly GCA_964461065.1. GTDB lineage: Bacteria > Nitrospirota > Thermodesulfovibrionia > Thermodesulfovibrionales > UBA6898 > UBA6898. Next base: position 2,106 of record CAYWRK010000015.1, on the reverse strand, counting down.
CGGCCAAAATCGCTCGCCTTTCTTCTGACAAAGCTTATGGCTCTTTCCGGAGCTATCAGAAAAGGGCTCGGCATCAACATCGGGAAGTTGATATTCAGATCAGTGCACCGGAGTTTCGGAAACCGATTTCGGTTCTTTGCGAGCGGCGGCGCCAGGCTCGATCCAGTTGTCATGGAAGACCTTGAGGCATTAGGCTTCACAGTCCTAGAAGGCTACGGCCTCACTGAAACCTCTCCAGTCGTAACCTTCAATCCTCCAGAAAGGCGAAAGCCGGGCTCAGCAGGTAAGCCCCTCCCTTCTGTTTCGATCAGGATCGCGCATTCCTCTGATGGTAGCGAAGGAGAAATAGAGATTAGCGGGCCCATGGTCATGCAGGGCTATTACAATAAGCCAGCAGCAACTGCTGAGGTGATACATGACGGATGGTTCAGGACCGGAGATATCGGCAGGCTTGACCATGATGGGTACCTTTTCATCACCGGCCGGTCTAAAGAGGTTATTGTTCTGAGTTCAGGCAAGAACATCTATCCTGAAGATGTCGAGAAAATGTATCTTTCGTCAAGGCTTATCAAGGAGATCTGCATCACCGGAATAGAGCATCAGGGCATAACTGACTCGCTCCATGCAGTGATAGTCCCTGATTTTGAATACGCAAAGCAGGCTGCCATCTCCAACCTCTATGATGCGATCAAGTGGGAAATTAACGCGCTCTCCGGAAGACTGCCCTCATATATGAGGATCCAAGGGTTCACGCTCCAGAAAGACCCACTCCCCCGGACAGCTCTGGGCAAGTTGCGGCGCTTTATGATCAAGGCTGGCAAGCCTCAGCCTGAGGCTGAAAAACAATATGCTTCTGTTGCTGATGTGGTCTTGTTTTCAGATTGTGTTGGCAGCAAAGTGCTAAAGGCTGTCACGGATATGTCGAAGAGCGATCAGGAGATACAGGCAGATGATAATCTTGAGCTCGACCTCGGGCTCGATTCTCTTTCCAGGATCGAGCTTGTTGTCGCCCTCGAAACAGCCCTTTCACTGAAGCTTTCTGAGGATTTCATGGCCGATATCCATACGGTTCGAGAGCTCGTCGAGAAAATAAGACGGTATTCAGAAGGACCTAAAACAGCAGGGGTTGAAAAGACCGGCTGGAAAGAGATCATATCAGCAGAACCTGAAGAACAGATTATGCTTGAGAAACCTGAATTGATGATGCTTCCATCAAGGGTTGTGTATGCTGCCTTGAAACTGCTCATGAAGCTCTTCTTTCGTCTCGAAGCGCGAGGGCTTAAGAATATCTCTGCACCTGGGAATTTCATTATCACCCCAAATCATGCAAGCTATCTTGACGGATTTATTGTCGTGCTTTCATTGCCATTCTCTGTATTCAGAAACCTCTATTTGCTGGGGATTAGTGATTTTTTCGCCGGCACTCTGAAGGGTTGGTTTGCAAAAAGGGCCCATGTAATCCCCATTGACTCCTCCGCATACCTTAACAGAGCGCTCCAGACATCTGCATATGTGCTGCGGCATGGCCGCTCCCTCTGCGTTTTTCCTGAGGGCGGACGGTCGCCTGACAACTCGCTCCTTGAGTTCAAGAAAGGTGTCGGAATCCTTGCGATTGAGATGGGAATGCCGGTTGTGCCTGTTTATATTAAGGGAGCATTTGAGGCCCTGCCGAGGGATTCAGCGTGGCCGAAATTCAGAAAGATCTCCGTCACCTTTGGAGCGCCTCTTTCTATAAAGGATGTAGATTTTTCGAAAAAGCCTGAGGGAATTGATGATTACCAGCACTTTGCGAATATGCTAAGGGAGAGGGTTAGGGAGCTGTCACAGTCGGCTTAGGCTTCTGGCATGCCGGTATCGTTCTTTCTGATTCCGCTGATAATGTCCATCAGCTTCTTTATCAGGGATTTGAGAATGCCGGGGCCTTTTCTTGCCGGACTGTTGAGTGAGGGATATATGGTGATCCGTCCATGCTTGTCAGCCTCGTATGTCCTGCATCCCATGAACAAATTATAGCAAAGAAAAATTGAGTGTCAAATTAAGATTGCTTCATGATCCAGGTAGGCATAAACATACTTTCCAGTTTGAGGGGGTCAATCAAGAGGAAGT